>NZ_JCAXEL010000017.1:0-150000 GCF_059759055.1 Paenibacillus sp. GQ49 | reverse complement strand
AGGCATATGCTGGTCATTATAAAATAGTGATAGAGAGCTGGCTGCCACTATCCAGTCTGGCTGGCGATTACGCTCTAATTAAACCTGCATTTTCAGTCTGAGATGGGGTTACGTAATCTATATCTGAAACCGTGCATCAGAAAGAACCGCTTCAGTTTTGAACCCTGAAAAACGGCCTTTCCGAGCTTTAAATTGTAGATGTAGGTGGCTAATCCTCATCTCCAATTATTTTGTTTAGAAATTGGTTCACCCAAACGTAACGTCACTCTTCACCGTCGAGCTGCTGGATGCGTTGATAGCATCGAGCTGTAACACGTAATCATAATGCCGGATGTAATATCTGGGCTGACTTGTACGATTGAAGGGATACTTTGGTGCTGTCAGCCCAACCTGGACTGCTTAGGAACGTAGCATCTCCCTTATAGGCGGAGGTGTCGGCATAAGCTTCAAGTACAATTTTATTGCTGGTGTTGCGCTTCAGAAAGTAGCCTGGGAAGTTGATGGACTCCAGTGAAATTCCCGTGGAGCTGGCAAGGCCCGGTATGACGCGGAACTGTGAATCCAGAACAGGGGAGACGTTGGCATCCACGCGAGCGGTGTATTTGGCATGACGGATGTATTGATCCGGATAGTTGTGTGAACTGAACCGGCTGTAACCTGTGGCTTCCGGTGTTGAAGGACCCAACATTTTGACCTCGTGCAGGGTGGGGGTGTACCAGTTCCCTGGATTATTCCATAAATCAGCATTCACCAGGGCGCTACGCAGCTCAGAGGCAATTGGGTTGAGACCGCGTCGTCTATTTTTTATAGAACCGAATGGGGTGGTACGTATCGTCGGGAGGCAAAAGCGGTATTCAACCTTGTCCGTGGAGCCGACAGATCTAACTTTGAACCACTGGATGAGCAGTTTGCACGGGACCAGGAACGGGTTTATTTTCAGTGGCGTACTGTAAAAGGAGCAGACCCGGATACGTTCCAACCGCTAGGTGGACCTTTCGGTCGTGATGGCAATCATGTGTATTACAATGGTTACCGTGTAGATGGAGCGGATACTCAGCATTTTGAAACTTACACCGGGATGGAGCATCTTGGACTTTCCAAGGATCAGCAACATGTGTATCGTGCCGAGGTTGTTCGGACAAGTCAGCCTTTCGGTCATCCTGACGACGTGCTTCAGATCATTAAGGGGGCAGATGCAGCGACGTTTGAGTTAATAACACCTTCCGGCAGTTGGGCGGTGGAAGCCTATCGTGTATATCTATGGGGTAAACCGAATAAACATATCGATCGAGCCAGTTTTACACATTTATATGATGCTGATCCCCAAAGTTGGGCAATGGATCAGAATGGTCTGTATAATGCCAATGGCAAACGCACAGTGAAGGGTGTTAACGGCAGTACATTTGTCATGCTGAATCAATATTGGGGCAAGGATGACCATGTGGTGTTCAGCTTTGTGACGGGGAGTGTATACAGGTCAGGAGATGCATCGATGTTTCAGGTTACGGATGATATCGGGTGCACGGAAGATGCGCTATTTCGGTATACTGTGGAAGGCGGTACCGTGCGGAAAAAGAAGAGGTAATGAAAAAGGGATGGTAGACTTAGAAAAGAGTCCACTATCCCTGTTTGAATTTCTATTTATTTGACTGTGTTCATTACACTATTTGTGACCTTTGCGAACCTTGAGCTGCATCTTTTTGATCGTTGTGTTTTGCATAAGCTCCAGTACGAGAGGGCCTTTGCCGTTCAGGATCTCTACATCCGTTACATTGTCCTGAATGGTAATGATCCCGATGTCTTCTGCGGTTACCCCTTCGAGCTTGGCGATGGTACCTACAAAGTCAACGGCACGAAGTTTCTTCTTCTTGCCTCCGTTGAAGTTCAGCTTCATGATCTGTTGGTTCAGCTGTTCACGCTTGTCCTTTTTGCGTTCAGGTACAATCTTCAATCGCTTCTCAAAATCTTCTCTGCGGCGATCTACAGCTTCTTCGGAAGGTGCTTTCACAACAGGGATTTCGAATCCAATATAGGATTCAATCTCGGCGAGACGTCTGCCATCTTTCGGTGTAATCAACGTAATGGCTTTACCTGTTTTGCCTGCGCGACCTGTACGGCCTGTACGGTGAACATATCCCTCTTTTTCCAAAGGAATATCGTAGTTGATGACATGGGTAATATTCGTGATATCAATACCACGTGCGGCTACATCCGTCGCGATCAGATAGCGGAATTGTCCGCGTCGGAATGCGTTCATTACTTCGATCCGCTCATCCTGCTCCATACCACCATGGATACGATCTGCTGGATAGTCAAGGTCAGCCATGACCCGGAACAGTTTATCCACATTCTCCTGCGTACGGCAGAACACAATGCAGCTATCCGGATTTTCCACAATGAACAAGTCCTGAAGCAACGCAGTTTTGTTCACCTCGGGTACGTTAATCACAGCATGTTCGATGGTGGCTGTTGTCAGTCCACTTGCCTTGATCTCGATCTCCACCGGTTTGTTCATGTATTTTCGTGACAGCTTAGCTACATCCTCAGGGAATGTAGCGGAGAACAACATCGTTACTCGCTCCTGCGGCAGTTTCTGAATGATGGACTGTACCGTCTCAATAAAGCCCATATTCAGCATTTCATCGGCCTCGTCAATAACGAGATAGGCAATCCGTTCAAGTGGCAGCGTGCCTCGTTCGATATGATCCAGTACCCGACCTGGTGTACCAACAGCCACGTGGGTTCTTTGTTTTAACTCTGCTTTTTGGATATGAAAAGGGGACTGTCCGTATAGTGCGGTTGCTTTAATACGCTTAAAGCGGCCGATATTCGTAATATCTTCGTTAACCTGCAAAGCCAGTTCCCGGGTTGGTGTAAGAATCAAAGCCTGTGGCTTATTCTCATTCCAATCCACCAGCTCGCAAAGTGGAATGCCGTAAGCAGCGGTTTTACCACTACCTGTCTGTGATTTGACCACAAGATCCTGATTCTCCAGTGCTACCGGAATAACTTTGGTTTGAACCTCGGTTGGTGTCTCATAGCCTAGACTGTCCAGTGCTTTTACGATCTCTTCACCAAGTCCATAATCTTTAAATTGTTGCTCGCTCATCGTTTACCTCTTTTGCGTTAGTTTTGAATACTCTACATACAAGCATTGCACCGTACATTTATCGTATACCTCTTCATTATACTCTATATGCAGGCAGGCTAACGGAGTAAATGCTTCAAGTGTGTAAATTGTTTTCATCATTTCCGATTTTAGTAGTAACCACCCGTTATGTTCGTAATGTGTATCATAACGTTCCACGTGAAACGAAATGTATCGGCGTATATGCTTGGTGTTAATGAATGACCATCTTCACAGCCTTGGTTTGGGGAGGGTAAGATTGAGCAATAACTCCATTGATCCACACTTCTGCACTTCGACCAACGAGTGTCTCATCCAAAGAGACGGTGACAATCTCTTCTTCGATGATGAGTTCGGCGTCCTTGCTGAGTGAGACCCAAATCGGTCCAGAATCAACACCGCCATCTTCTTTATTCTCGATGAGTACCTGACCTCTTTCTTCCTCAAAATCCGTAATCATTCCTCGTACATGTGGTTTCTCTTTCCCTTGTTCCTCGGATTGCTCTGCGCATCCGAGCGTTAGCAGAAGCAAGATCACTGGTAATAAGGATAACCTTCGTACAATGGACATTGGGGTGCTCACCTCGCATCCTTTTTAATCAATCTATAACTATGGACGTTACCTGAGGCGACAAAGTTCCTGTATATCAATAAAAAAACGAAAATCAGTCGATTCAGTCTGGTGCTAGAAATTGGAATATGTTAGCATATAGTTAACTTACTGAACGGAGGGATACGTGTGGTAAATTTTTTTCGATTGAGATAGTAGCGGAACGTTTGCTTGCGCTTGCTGTTTCACTGCCTGTGTGCAGATCATCGGGAGAAGTTTGCCTGTTTACACGTATGCCGTTATTTGTAGTGGACACTCTTGCATAAGAGTGGTTCTTTGATGTACCACTATGGGGGTGCGCAAAAATAGGTATAGCCCTATTCTGAGATCGAAAGCACAGGCATGAATGTCTGTGTTTTTTATTTTTCCAAGGAAAAGGGGAGGTTTGGATATGACAAAGTCAAATGAACAAGTGGATTTCACACAGGATATATGGTTGCTGGCTGAACAAAATGGGCTTCAAATCCGCAAGGAATCAATGGAAATCAATGAGTCCGGGATGGACTTCCGTGTAGCCTTCGCCACTGATATAAGTGGACAAAAGTGGGTTCTGCGTCAGCCGCGGCGTGAAGACGTATGGGGGCGTGCCGAGAATGAACGTAGAGTACTGGACGTTGTCCGGGGGAGTGTTCTGGCACAGGTACCGGACTGGCGAATCTGCACGCCCGAACTTATCGCTTATCCACTATTGGATGGCGACCCGATTGCAGTGGTAGATCCTGCTGGCGCAGGATATGCGTGGCGTTTCCCGCAGGAGACCTTGTCTGACGAGTTCCTGGATTCACTGGCTGCTACACTTGCCGCATTGCACAACATTGATCCTGAGGAGGCGGCCAAGGGCGGAGTTCGGATCAAGACGCCTATGGAAGCTCGCAAAGAGTTTGCGGCAAATATAGAGGAGATTAAAAAGAATTTTACGGTACCGGACCAACTGGCGGAACGCTGGACGGTGTGGCTGTCTGTGGGTAGCTATTGGCCGAAGCACTCGACGTTTAATCACGGGGATCTGCACCCACCGCATATCATTGTCGATGATACACAGCGGGTAACCGGACTCATCGACTGGACGGAAGCGGAGATCGCTGATCCGGGTAAGGATTTTGTAATCCTTTATGGACTTTTCCAAGATGATGGACTACGCGATCTGCTGAAGCGATACGAGAAGGCAGGGGGAAGGACATGGCCTCAGATGTTTGAACATATTCGGGAACAATGGGCTGCTTACCCGGCACTGGTTGCCAAATTTGCTCTAACCACAGGGGAAGAGTCGACGATGGAAATGGCGAGAGGCATGCTGGCAAACTGGCATGTAAAGAGAGGTTGAGCATCGAAGGTATATAATTTCGTTCACCCGCTACGGCATGTACTATATTGTCGATGGTGACTACGTACTTGCCGCCTATGAGGGTGAATCGGATGAATTACGTGACTTTACAGAAGAAACGAATGGTATACAATTGGACGTTTTTAGGGATAAAATCAAGAACCTGCCACAAGGCTAAATACTTCATTCCCACAGGGCAGTAGAGGAACGGCAATGTGCATAACCATTCGTTAACCTAGCAAAAGGCGATCCTCACCATGATATTCATGGGAGAATCGCCCTTTTTTCTTTTTCGTTAAGCGTAATGCGTAACGATTGTACCTATTTCAAAATACTCACATATTTCCCGTATACAAATGCTACACGTCCATCCAGCTTCACTTTTACCCAGCCGTACTTGTCTGTACTGATTACCTCAAGCACAGTGCCCTTTGGTACCGCAGCAACGACCTTCGCTTTGGATGAAGCGCCAGCGCGCACGTTCAGGTAAGCAGCAGTAACCTTGGCTTGTTTACCTTTATTGACGGTACCCGGTTTACCGGTGTTTGGTGCGGATGGTTTACCAGGTTTCGACGTGCCTGGAGTTGGTTTTGGTTTTGGTACTGTTGGTGTCGTAGGTTTCTCAGGTGTAGGAGTAGTTGCTCCCTCGCCATTGCCAGCCGCTTTGCGAGCCTTGTTCAGCTTTTGATAGAACGCTCCCTTGGTTTTCACACCTGCGAATTGTGCTGCACTCACACCTGCTTTGGCAGATAGCGTATCAATCTCTTCTTGAGTCACTGCATCCAAAATGTTAATGGAGGCAATGTTGGTGTACTTGCCATCTTCTGTTGTCGGCACAGACATAATGCCATCGTTAATTAACTCTACCACATCTGCACGCTCTGGTGCAGTCAGGTCTACGCCGGTGATTTTCCAGTTGTGTTGAATCTTCGGTTCGTAGACACCTTTCATAACATCTTTCAGATAGGCGATGGACAGGTTGCGAATCGTACCTTGAATCTCACCAAATGCCGAGGCATCCTTGGAGGACCAGAGTTGCTTGAACTTGCGCCCTTCCATGGCGCCGCCTTTGGCAATCAGGGCTTCCATTCGATAGGCGTTCATGCCAAGTTTCAACGTATCGTCTTCTTTGACCACTGACCCATCGCTGTACTTGAGATTTGTAATCCGACTACCGTATGGCTTGGTCAGGTCAATCTCATATGTTACGCCGCCGAAGAAATCATCGGTGCTGTATTTGGAAGCACGTCGTTTCGGATCAAAGCTGACGGTCACATCACCCGGGCGTGTGGAGTTGAAGTACCCCGCAGACCACTCCATATAATCCATCAGATCGCGTCCGGTAACTTCATATACGGTCACTTCACCAAAGGTGTATTGGTAGTTGAATGCAATATCCTTTTTCTTAATCGGGCCTACATCCAGCTTGGCCTTGTCGTTATCAATCTGGTGCGCGACCACATCGGCATCACTGTAATGCAACATCACTTCTGTGAAAAAGTCAGACAAAGGTGTTTCCTGGATCTGCACCGCAGGGATACCTTTAATCTCATCAGCAGGCACCAGGTTCGTTCCTTTCAGTTCAGCCACTTCGATGTTGGCATCGGCACGAGCGAACTCGTGGAACGGGTGCAAAGTCTCTTCCAGCGCAGGATCGGAGACTTCATATGTTCCGTCGGCTGCTTTTACAGCGAGAGCTTGAGCTTCCTTGCTTTTCAGCACAACTTTGTCGCCGTCTTTTTCAAATGTAAGGTCAATTCTAGAGATGTGTGAGCCATATTTATTCGGTTCGGAGATCAATACGCCGTTAACCGTTTGGGATTCAATCAAGGTATGCATGTGTCCGGCAAAAATGGCAGCCAGCTCCGGGTTGGCGTTGGCGATATCCGTCACTCCGGTTCCCGGATTTCCGTTCTCGTTATCCAATCCCATATGCATGAGTCCAACCATGACATCGACTTTGCCTTTCAGCTCAGCAATGGCCTTCTTGGTCTCTTCCACAGGATCTTTGACGATGATACCGTCCAGGTGATCCGTCCCTTTTTCAAACTCGGTAATCATAGGTGTGTTCATTCCGATAACACCTACTTTGATTCCGTCTTTCTCGATAATCGTATAGGCAGGCATGTAGCGGTCGCCGTTTTCTTTGAAAATATTACCCACGAGAGGCTGTCCATTGAATTGGGAAGAGATCTTCTCCAGTACGTCCAGTCCAAAGTTAAACTCATGGTTACCCATAACCCATGCGTCATATTTCATCTCGTTCATTGCAACCATCATGGGAGATTGAGGTTGATCATTGAACAACTCAGCCGAGTTATCCTGAATCATGTCTCCTGCATCCAGCAGGATCGTGTTGGGATTCTCAGCACGGACTTTTTTCACAATGGTGTAGAGCTGTGTCATGCTTCCAGTTGGATTTGGACCGTCCAGAGCATAGTCCCACGGCATGAATCGACCATGAATATCCGATGTGCCGAGCAACGTAATCTTGGTCTCCTTGTCTGCCTCAGCAGCCTGAACCGGAGTGGAAGCAAAAGGGGCGAACAAAATGGAGGCACATAAGAGGAAAGATAAAGGCCATCCGGCGAAACGTTTCGTTGAAATTTTGCGCATGTTGTAATCTCCCTTGTTATCTAGTGTGTGTAAAGATATGTATCATTTCATACTAGATAAACATGTGGTGAATGTAAACTCCAATGTAAGAGTTATGTTGGATTTAAGAGAGTGAATCTATAAATAACTTCAGAAAAATCACTAAATTCTATTTTTTTCACAATAAAATACTATAATTTGACAGGTGTTAAAAACCAAAATTATCCAGTAAAATGATGTTTGTAAGCGCTTTACAAAAAATGAATTCTAAGGAGGAAAATCATTGATTAAGTCTAAGTGGTTTAAAACAGTCGGCTCACTGGCATTGGTAGGGATTCTCGCTGCTTCTGTTGCGGTTGGTAGTGTGAGTGCTGGTTTGGCGAAAGGTAGCAAATTTCTGGGCAATATTATTGCCCACCAGGTTCCTTCGAATTTTAGCCCATATTGGAATCAGGTAACTCCAGAGAACTCTACCAAGTGGGATGCTATTGAAGGCACACGCAACGTAATGAATTGGGGCCAGGCGGACATGGCCTACAACTATGCTAACAACAATGGATTTCCGTTCAAATTCCATACGCTCGTATGGGGAAATCAACAGCCAAATTGGATTAACAGTCTCTCAGCCGCAGATCAGAAGGCTGAAGTGACACAATGGATTAAAGCCGCAGGGCAACGGTATTCGAAGTCTGCCTTTGTTGATGTGGTGAATGAACCTCTGCATGCGAAACCATCCTATCGTAATGCCATTGGTGGAGATGGAGCCACTGGCTGGGATTGGGTTATCTGGTCATTCCAACAGGCGAGACAAGCCTTCCCTAACTCCAAATTGTTAATTAATGAATATGGTATTATCGGTGATCCTGCTAAAGCGGACCAATATATCCAGATTATCAACCTTTTGAAAAACAGAGGTCTAGTTGATGGTATTGGAATCCAGGCGCATTACTTCAATATGGACAACGTTTCTGTAAACACGATGAACACGGTATTGAACAAGCTTGCAGCGACAGGGTTGCCAATCTATGTATCCGAGCTGGATATGACAGGTGACGATAATACACAATTGCAACGTTATCAGCAGAAATTCCCTGTGCTGTGGAAACACTCTGCTGTTAAAGGTGTGACGCTGTGGGGTTACAACCAAAATCAAACCTGGCAGGCTGGCTCCCACTTGGTCAATAGCAACGGTACAGAACGTCCGGCTATGCAATGGCTGAGAAATTACCTGGCGAACAATCCTTAAGCGTGCGTTTTGACGAGTCGGAGCATCCTTTATAAATCCGGTAATCATATAACACCAAATAGCGCCTGTTCTACATGTTAAGCATGGGAATATGGCGCTATTTGTGTTAGTGCTTTCTCTCAACAGTGTTCGGCAATTTATGGTGCAGGGAAACTTTTAATTTTAATCCAAATCAAGACAAAAGCGATCAGTGCAAAGATCATTCCGCTCCAGATCAGTTGATGTATCCCCAGGTTCGCGATGAACCAGCCTCCGATGGCAGTACCCAAGGTAATACCAAGGTTGGAAAAGGATACATACAAACTGTTGCCGAATTCAGGCGCATCCTGCGCTTCAGCGGTTAACCAGGTTTGGCTTACAATTAATCCTCCTGAATGCACCGATGCCCAAATAAAGACTACAATAATCATCCACATGAAGTGGGGACCGGCCCAATAGACGAGTGCGTAAGCTGCTATGTAGAGCAGGGGGAACATGAGAACAGTACGGACCACGCTCTTACGCAGAAACTGTCCAAACCCCAAATTTCCGATGATCATGACGACACCAAAGACGGTCAGCATGACACTGATCCATGATCCGCTCATGTGAGTGACTTGCCCAAGATACTCGGCGAAATAGCTGTATACAGAGAACATGGCGGCGAATATAAAAATGACTGCGGCAACATTCAGCCATAACCCGGGTTTGCGCAGAATACCAAGCTGCTTACCATAGGACATCTTTTCCTTCAAGGGCATTGAGGGTAACCAGATCCAAATTCCGATAAAGGCGACCACACTGACCATCGCTCCAAACATGAAGGCGATTTCGAGGGATAGGCGTTCAGCAAGATAAGATGTCAGTGGTACGCCAAAGGCAAAGCCCGCGGTAACTCCGGTAAATACTTTGGCGACGGCCTGACTGCTTTTCTCTGCTGGCACGAGTTGGGCACTGGTGACCAGGGCTACGGAAAAGAAGACGGGATGGAATAACGCGGGAATGATACGGAAGATCAGCATGGTATCAAAGGTTGTGGCGTAGGCATAGACGACATTCGAGATGGCAAACATCAGCACAGCGGCTAACAGGATGATTTTGCGATTAATTCCAGACGCCAGCAAGGTGAGAAAAGGGCCCGCAACGGCTACGACCAGCGCAAATATACTGACCAGCCAACCTGCCTGTGCAGCCGTAATATTGAATTTATTCGCAACCTGAGGCAGTACCCCCACGATTCCCATTTCTGTTGTAATAATCCCGAATACCCCGAGTGCCAGCATCAGGATAAGGAGTGGGTTGACCTGTTGTGATTTCATGTAAAGCGTACCTCCAATGAATTCAAATATACAGAAAAATAGATATATCATGCTAAAATGAGCCTGCCTTGCCTCCTATAATATGATGGACATGAGAGTAAGTTCTCTGGATTACATTATATCTAGATTTATAGATTTGTAAATATAAAAGGTGAAAAGTCATATCTTTAAGTTGTCTTCAGCTTGTGTTCTACAGGAGTAGTCATGGTGACAATAAGCATGGTCTGGCCCATGAAAAATAGCGCCGGCCCCGGGAATTCTTGGGCCTGACGCTTTTAACGATGTGTTGGAGTAGTTATTTCGGTTGGATAACCATGCTGTTGAACGAATCTGCCTCCAGCTTCATGTGTAGGGTATGTCCTTCTTCAAAGGTTAGATACAGGTCACGACGGTCCTGGAATGGATTGTTGATGACAACGACTAGACTGTTATCCGGGTTGCGGAAAGCAACGGATTTCCCGCTCCACGCACCTGACAGACCGACTCTTCGAGCACCAGGAACAATATGATGAGCGAAGTGTTTCATCACATAATACTCGGGGTTTCGAGTAACCTCCTTATTGTCCGGATCTACGGTGATCATGGAGTTTTGCTCCCAGCCCCATGTGCTACGGCCTTTGGGTTCCAGAACCATGTTCCAGTAGATGTACGCGTTCACTCCGTTGCTGAAGTAGTGCTGGTAGAGGTTATATACATATTTAGCGTAGTTCCATGAGTTGTTGCCATCACCGCATTCGTTCTCGGTTTGCATATAACGCAGCTCCGGATAACTCGCCGAGGTACGTTGAATGGCATTTTTGCCTGCCCATTGATACCCAACACCTTTGATATAGGAATAGGCCTTTGGATCACTCAGGACAAGCCCGGCGTACTCGTCGAAGTCGTTTGTTTTTTTCTTAATCAATTCCTCCCATGGGTCAGGGGCGTTGATTGTTCCCAGCCAGATTTCCGTATCCAGACCGTGTTGGTCAAAAGCCGGGCCCAGATAATCGGCGATAAACTCACGAAGCTGCTCGCCTGTCCACATGCAAGAAGGGAATTTCTGATCTGCAATCACTTCGTTCTGCACATGCACCTGATGGATGGTAATGCCTGCTTCACGGTAGGCCTGTACAAATTTTACGAAGTACAGGGCGTAGGCCTCCAGAATATCTTTCTCCCAACGAAGCGTGCCATAGTTATAGGCCTTGGGCGACTTCATCCACGTTGGCGGACTCCATGGCGAGGCGAAGAATTGCAGGTTCGGGTTATAAGTCAGAGCTTCCTTGATGTAAGGAATCAGATATTTGAAATCACGATTGATCGAAAAATGTTCCATGGCTACGTCGCCGTCCACCTCGTTGTGGCTATACCACTGCTCTGCATAATCACTTGCGCCGATCGGCAGGCGACAGATGTTAAACTTGTGCTCACCCTCTGGATGGAAGAGAGAGTGAAATACCTCATGGCGCTGCTCCTCATTTAAGTGGGACAAAGCCATATAACCAAGCTCGTTGAAACATCCGCCAAACCCTTCCACAAGCTGGTGCTGTTCACCCGTCAGTTTTAAGTTAGCGCTTTCATTGGTCGTTACAAAAGATAGCTCTCTCCACGGGTTGTCTTGGGTTGTGGAATAACCAGTGAGCGTAAATGTCATGTGAATTTCCTCCTCGCTTGAACCTCAGTTGTCATATAGTAGGTTCAGTATAACAACTCTCACTGCAAAAGAAGATGTGCTAAACCGTGTAAAATTTGCCCTAATCCAAGATAAAGCATCACGAGTTCGTATCCGCACAGACAGATCGTATGCTGTATTTGCTTGTGATCAGCGATGTCCATATACCATTATCCAATGTCGTAGCAAAACTATCATGGCACAACAAAAATCCCCGCTGATTGTTCAGACGGGGACTTTCGCTATGTTTCTCATATTCTCTTATGGCTGAAAATGAACGTGAGACACCTTTTAAGGCTGTACACTCTCACCAATCTGCTTATTTTCAAAAATCAGAATTGTTTTGCTGCTTCCGATGTAACCAACAGAGGTATTGAATTGCTCCGAGATGAAGCGAACCGGTACAAAAGCTTTACCATTTTTCATCAGAAGAGGAGCATCATTGATCGCAAGTGTATCATTCACGACAACTTGTTTGTTACCCACGCTCCAGCGGATAGTCTTATCATTCTGTGTGATCACGGCTTCGCGTGTACCGCTGTTCCAGTTCACACGGGCGTTTAACTGCTCCGAGACAAAACGCAGAGGCACATAGGTCCGCCCTTCATCGATAAAAGGTGCAGCATCCAGTGCATAAGCGCGATCTCCAACATAGGCGGTGGTGGACCCTTCAATCAGACGCTGGAAGCTGCCCTGCGGCGTTCGTTTCTGCTCCCGCACATTCATCCGGTTCAGAAGCTGCATCGTATGACTGCCACTCACAACATCCAGATAATTGTTCTGCACCGTGAGTCCGGCAGGCTCAACCTCTGAGACAGAAGTCTGAATACCGGAGGATAACGAGGTAGACGCCGAGATATCCTGTATAACATTTGTCGCTGACTGATCACGGGTAAACGTAAAACCTGCGATCGGTGTCAGATCCCACACCCGGTTGTTGGATAATTTCAACACGTCCAGGCTGGAAAGCTGCCGTAAAGGTTCCAGATCATAGATCTGATTGGACTCTGCATTCAGCTCTGTCAGCCCAGTCAGTTCCTCAAGCCCCTTGAGATGCTGTACTTGGTTACCAGAGATATCAAGTGTCCGAAGGCGTGTCATGTGCTCCAGTGGTGTCAGATCCGTGATTTGATTACCTGCCACATTCAGATTCCGCAGTGTATTTGGCAATTCAGCCAGTACGTCCAGCGTCTGAATCTGGTTATTCGCTACATTGAGTTGTTGGAGCCGTGTTTTACCCATGAGTGGTGTCAGATCGCTAATGGTATTGTTCGAAATCTCAAGCCACTTCAGTGCATCCGCATCCGAGAGGGCCGCAATACTGGCAATCTGGTTACCACTGGCGTGGAACGTATGTAATCGGTTGAACCCACGTACAACCTCTATGGAAGAAATGGAATTGTTGCTGATATACAGCCGTCCCAAGTCTTTTAATTCAGCAAGTGCGTCTATGGATGTAATGTAATTATTGCGAACATCGATCTCGCGAAGCTGGGTTAGGTGCGCCAGCGGTGTGAGATCCTCAATCTCATTCCCATATAATCGGAGGTGCGTCATGTTGGTTGCATATTCGAGACCGGACAGGCTGTGAATACCTGCATTGCTCAGATCCACTACCTCAAGCTGTTCCAGATCAGATGAAGTCAGTGGAACATCCAGAGGTTTGTTCAGGATTAGTTTCAGTCCGTCCTCAAGTAGGGGATCTTCGATGATTCCTTCACCCAAGTCTGAAGTCGTGTAAGCCATGGCTTGCCCCGATGCCCCGAGACTCAGGATGAATACTAGAAATAATAGCGTCATTCTTCTCATTGCATGCATTCCCTCCGATTTTTAGAATTATAAAATAATCCGAACAGATTGAGTTAGATAAGTATAGTATTTACACGATAACAGCGACCGGAAGGTTGATCTGCCCACGGGAGTGTTCAGTGTGAATTGAATAGTTTAACATATGCAGGTTCGGCTCAAAGCACATCTATAGTTATTAACCCGTCAACAGGGAAAAGGAACAAGAAATTTCGTAATGGGTATTTCTCTACTTCTATTCTATATGAAACAAACCCTGCTCTGCACTCTTCAGAGACATGTTTATCAAAAAAAATAAAACATCTCCCGCCGACCCTATTCAATCCACCCTTGAAACGGGTAAAGATGAAGTAAAGATGCCATTTTGGAGGGGAAGATGTGAGTATGCGCCAAGCCATGATCATTAGTAATCCATCGTCAGGTAAGGAAGAGGCCGAGCAGTATGTGTCCCAAGTCAGAGAAATTCTGGAGTCACAGCAGTATGAGGTGGTTGTTAATGAGACGGCCGGGGAAGGTGATGCCACCAACTACTGCCTTAGCGCCTGCAAAGACGGCTGTGATCTGGTCATCTCCATCGGAGGCGACGGTACACTACATGAGACGATTAACGGCATGATGGATCAGGATCATCGTCCCCGATTAGGCGTTATACCGCTAGGTACGGTGAATGATTTTGCACGTGCGCTGAATATCTCGCTTGACCCCGAAGAAGCCATTAGGCAGTTACGTTCGAATCAGACCCATATCGTGGATCTGGGGAAAATCAATGATCGCCTGTTTGCTAACGTTGTGGCTGCGGGTTCTTTGGCAGAAGCTTTGTTCTCCGTATCCTCGGAAGAAAAGTCGAAGTTGGGATCATTCGCATATCTGAAAGAAGGCTTGAAAGACCTGGTGAATACACCAGCCAATCATCTAACCATCGAATATGATGGACAGATCTGGGAGGGGGAATCACCATTTTTTCTGGCGGCGCTGACCAACTCGGTCGGAGGATTCGAGAAGTTGTCTCCGGATGCAGAGGTGGACGATGGTCTGATACATTGCTTTGTTGTTCGTAATATCAGTGTGTTCAACAGCCTGACCCTGGGCACTTCCCTGTTATTTGGTAGTCTGAAAGACCATAAAGATGTGGACTATTTTACAGCCAGAGATGTCCATGTCCGTTCAGTGGAAGCCATCCGCACCAATGTAGATGGGGAGGAAGGTCCTGCCCTTCCGATTCATATCCGTGTCCTGCCAAGACATATTGAGGTCATTGTACCGGAAGAAGTATAACTCATTCCTGTATAATTATAGGCGGAGACTCAGAACCTATCATTTCTCCATATGAATGTAGGATAAAGCTATTGAAACCGATTGCAGATATATGTCACAATCAAAGGTAAGATACACGATAATATTCGAATATGGAGGGAAAACATCTTGAGAACGATTAAATTGGGCAGCAGTGCACTAGAAGTACCTGTAGTCGCGGTGGGCTGCATGCGGATTAATTCACTAGACGGTAAGGAGGCCGAACATTTTGTTCGTTCTGCAATGGAGGTTGGCGCGAATTTCTTTGACCATGCCGACATTTACGGTACAGGAACATGTGAGGAGATCTTCGCCGAAGCGGTACAGATGAATCCCCAAGTTCGTGAAAATATGATTCTTCAATCCAAATGCGGTATCCGCAAAGGTATGTTTGATTTCTCCAAAGAGCACATCCTGAATTCAGTCGATGGCATCCTGCAACGTCTGAAAACGGAATATCTTGACGTTCTGCTGCTGCACCGTCCAGATACATTGGTTGAGCCGGAGGAAGTGGCTGAAGCCTTTGATCAACTGGAGCGCGAAGGTAAAGTGCGTCACTTTGGGGTATCCAACCAGAATCCGAACCAGATCGAATTGTTGAAAAAATACGTGAAACAGCCACTGGTAGCCAACCAGTTGCAGATGAGTATTACCAATACGACGATGATTGACAGTGGCATCAACGTGAACATGGAGAACGATGCTGCGGTTAACCGTGACGGTAGCATTCTTGATTACTGTCGTCTGCACGATATCACCATTCAGCCGTGGTCCCCGTTCCAGTACGGATTCTTCGAGGGTGTATTCCTGGGTAGCGACAAGTTCCCGGAATTGAATGCAAAGATTGACGAGATTGCTGCGAAGTATGACGTGAGCAATACAACGATTGCAATCGCATGGTTGCTTCGTCACCCTGCGCAGATGCAACCGGTGACAGGCACGATGAATATTGAACGTCTGCAAGACTGTGTAAAAGCAGGAGATGTTCATCTCACACGTCCAGAGTGGTATGAAATTTACCGTGCGGCAGGCAATATACTGCCTTAAATTCAAGTTATAGTGAGCATGATGACTGCTGAGTCAGTTGAGAACACGAGCCCGCAGATGGCTCGTGTTTTTTGTCTATTTTCAGGTTTGATGTCAGGCGCGTTTCCGATATAAAATAAGGATAGGATTGTCTGTTTTATAAAAGGATTAAAATGGTTTTAATACAAATTAGTTGAAATTATTATATTGACCGATACTTTCTAATTACATATAATTACTTTTGCATACCGATAATCCTGTTTATGTTTTTTATTTTGGAGGGTGGTGTTCGTTTGGAGTCGACAACCACGATACGCGATCACTTGGAAAGTTATCTGAAGCGTGAACAGATGTCCATTAGTCATTTTTCGGAAACGTCAGGGATTAATTCGGGTACGCTCAGCAATATTTTGAATAAAAATCGGCCTATTGCCATGCAGCAGTTGGATCGTATTACTTCCGCCATGAGAATGGAAGAAGGTTACTTCTATGAGTTGTACATAGATGAGTGTTTTGTGCACGCGACCCCGGACTGGCGAAGACTGGGACCCTTCCTTCATCGCTGTGCCGAGTTGGACAAGTTGGACTGTATTGAAGAGGTTATTCGTCTGATGATGGATAATCTATCCTATATTCCTTTGTTATTTGATGTGGCTGAAGAATTCTTCCAAGCGGGTAAATTCAAACCAGCCATTCTTCTATATGAAAATATCGCTGAAAGCGAGAAAATGCAACATTCCGAGCGGCTTGCACTCTGTCAGTATCGACTGTTCAGATTGGGACTGACCAATGATCAGCACCGGAATCTGATTATTGCATCTCGGTTTGAATATTATGTGGATCGGCTGGATGAACGCTACCAGTTGGATGCGCTTAACGAACTGATTAATGCTTTTGGAGCATTGCATAGATGGAACAAGGTTCAAGAGTTATCTGAAAAATTGAAAGTAAAAGCGGCTATCCATTATGAGATGAATGGCCGACGGAAACAAGAAGAGACCAAAAGACCAATTGTTTTCTATATTCTGTACTCCGATCTAGCTGCAGGAAGTGCCTGTTATCATTTGAAGGACTACACTGGGGCACTTAAATATGTTTCTTTATATTCGGATAATCGCTGGGTGAGGAACCCGGATAAAGATGAAATCGTAGTTATGAATCAGTTTCAAGAATGGGCTGAAGCTAATCGATATATATATCATTTAATGGGTGGACAGTTTGAGGTATTACCAGATTACCTGGCGTATATCTCAACGAAGGAAAATGAGATATTCCCAGCGCTTTGTGATATTGTAACGGCGGCTAATCGCTATGATAAGGATATTGATCATGTACTCAAACAGTATGAATCCTACTTCACTTATCAGGAACAGAGTAACCGAATTGGTAAAGTAAGCAGACAAGTTACGGATGATCGATATTTACGACTTTTAGCAGACTTGGGCGCATATTATCTAAAGAAAGACGAGTATCATCTAGGTATAGAATTTGTGCTAAATAGTTTAAAATTTTCTATTGAAATTAGTAGTGGACGAGGTATGCTTAGAGGTGTCGGACTGTTTGAGCAATACAGGGAATTTGCATCTGAGACGGCGAAACAGCAGTACAAAATGATCATTAGTGAGGTGCAGAAACTCAATGAAGAGAAAGTTGGCTTTGCTGATAGCTACCTGTAGTATCGTTGTACAAATCGTAGCTCCTGCTACGGAACCTGTCTCAGGCAATGACGTCCCTAACCCCGAAATTATGAGACCTGCTGATCACGGATTTGGAACGTAATAAAAATGAAAAGAACACTTCTGAATTTATTTCAGAGGTGTTCTTTTTTGTGTATCAAAGTGGAAGAATAAGTATGTCGTATCTCACATGCGCTTATGATTGGCATAATACACTAAAATATGACAAAAAGGAGGGATACTATGGATCGGCTGGATTTGATATCACGGATCGAAGATGCCAGACAGTTGTTATATCGCATGCATATGGAATACGGCAGTCTGCTTCATCCGGAAGTGATCCAGCAATCCGTAGTCCTGGACGGTCTTATTAATCAATACAACAGAGCCAAGGTAGGAAAGGCAATGAATTAAGTTCGCCTATTTACATTTGCGTCTTTGTATACTATAGTTAGTTACATGAGTAACTAACCGACTAACTGACTAATGAATACGTATGAAAGTTGGAAGCACATGAAATCGACTTTGGATGAATCTCAGCCTATTTTTCATCAGATTGCCACAATGATTATGGACGATATTGTGGAGGGTAGATTGAAGGTGGAAGAACAGGTTCCCTCAACCAATGAACTGTCACGCTTCTACAATATCAATCCGGCTACAGCTCGCAAAGGACTGCAGGAACTCGTGGACAAGGGGATTATATACAAACAGCGAGGTGTTGGAATGTTTGTTGCAAAGGGAGCAAGAGAAGCATTGCTCGTTGAACGGAAGCAAGATTTTTATGAAGAATACATCAAGCCTTTACTTGAAGAAGCCAGACGGATTCACATGAATGAAGACATGATCATTGATCTGATTCGCGGCAAGAAGGATAAGGAGAGTGAGTTATGATTCATATGGAGCAGGTCAACTACAGCTACCAGAAGACGCCCGTTCTGAACCAGGTTACGCTACATGAGAGTGAGCCAATCATTAGTGCAATCTGGGGAAGAAATGGAGCGGGTAAAACAACAATGATGAGTTTACTGGCAGGTCATAACCGCCCGGACAGTGGAACCGTTCAGATCATGGGTCAAGACCCCTATAATAATCTGACTGCTCAAGAGCATCTGTGCTACATCCAGGAGAATCATCCCCTGGGGAAAAACTGGACGGTTAGTGACCTGGTTCAAATGGGGCAATATTTTCATCCGCATTGGAATCAGGATTTGGCAGAACGTTTAATCGATGTGTTCGAACTACCGCAGAAGAAAAAGATCATTAAATTTTCGAAAGGCATGAAGACTGCCACCCAGATTATATTAGGTCTTGCCAGTAATGCTAAGATAACCATTCTGGATGAACCCACCAATGGGCTCGATGCTGAGAAGCGTAAGTTCTTCTATAATGCGCTACTGGAAAGTTATGAAGATAACCCGCGTCTGATTCTGATATCCAGCCATCATATTGAGGAGATTCAGCCTTTATGTGAGTCCCTTATCGTTTTGCAAGCCGGAGAGGTGTTGTTTAATCAACCCATGGAAGAGATGCGCGAAAAAGGAGTTCTTCTAACAGGGGTAATTGATGATATTAACCGAGTTACAGCAGGTGTTAAAGTTATAGAGTCTTCCCAGATGGGATCAACTGTGAAAGTGATGATTGATGAGCCCTACTCGAAAATGTGGAAGGATATCGCTCATTCGCAGGGACTTTCCATTGAGAAAGCGACATTACAAGATTATTTGGTTAACAGGACCCGTAATCAAGAGGGGGTTAAACCATGAACGCAGTAAAAGGTACGAACCGACTGATTCGTGATGATATGCGTTTGTATCTGGGCATATTTTCATCCATCGCTCTAATGCTCGCCGTTGTATATTTGGCCATTGGCTTCATATTTGATGTCTCGTATGCTACGCAACTGTTTGGTCCCATGTACGGAGGGATATGTACGTTTGCAATCGGGGGAATGATTACACTGTTTCCGGTTGCGATTGGAATGGGCAGTACACGAATTCAATTCATGAAATCCTTCTATATGAATTCGGTATGGATGGTTGCGGGCACCATGATCATTCTGCATGTGGCGTACTTCCTCTTACACCTGCTTCAGGAAAAAGGAATTGTTGACGTAACCCTTTATCAACCGGGCATGTTGTATTCAAGCGAATATCATTTCTTATCTTACCTATGGATTGATCTGATGTGCGGCTTTCTCGTACTGGGAATCTCTGTCTTCCTAACGGTTTGTTGGATGCGCTTGGGGATGCGTAACTTCTTCATTATGTTCTTTGGGGTAGGCTTGGTCATTACGCTGATCATTACATTGGGCGATCTTGGTGAGTTTACGTTGTGGATTGCTAGGATCAATCGCATGACATTGTTCACCGTTCTGGGGTGTATTGGTGGTGCGCTACTTCTGTCGACGTACCCGATGATGAAGAATGCGCCGCTTACCATGAAATCCAAAAAAGACTGACAGGAAACAGTTATAAAGGAACTGGGGCAATAAATCTATGCGAAATTTCCTGTAAACCAAAAAACACGAGTGCGAACACGCCTCGTGTTTTTTGTATCATCCTAAATCACTGAATATACCTATTCGGCAATCTTTGTACGCAATTCCAAATGAAGGTGTATCCCTTAAGCCTGAGCCTGCGGTTTGAATCCTTCGTCTTTGAGGTACTCGCCGGCTTCGCTACGCGTTTCAAAAGCCATATCCAGATTAACACCGGAATACACATACCACATGTCATCTTCGTATTTTAAAGTCAGCGTATGTCCATCTTCATCGACCCATGTTCCGCCACCCGTAGAGGTTGTAGACAAGGCAGGAGCAACAGCTTTTACTTGTTCTGGCTCTTCGAATTCAACTGCGTTGGGATTGTGAGACATCGCTTGGATCGTTTCATCTAACAATGTGCGCAGATCTGCTTCGGAGTAATCACGAATATTGACGAATCCTTTAGCATCGGTCTCATAGTTAGGCAGTAACCCTGCATAGATATAACCGTTACCGTTAGGGTGAATATGGAGAGCAACAATTTTTTTATCATACGCACTATCCTCGTAGTGGAAATTAACACGACCGAGAGAAACATCTTTGCGTTGCAGTTGGGGATACGATTGTAGCACTTCAAGCTTTTGTTCCACGTTAAGCATAATTGCCTCCTGTAAATGTTCAATAGAGGTGATTATAACATGCCCTCCAGTTAATTTCCCGATAAAATACTTCTCCCCAGTTCTTTCAGATGTTCCATAGCTTGCAGATAAGGATATGGTCCATAGCTTACGCGAGCTACACCGAGTGCAGCAAGTTGTTTTGGTGAAGGTTCAGGAGACGTAACCATGACGTTAATTGGCAGCGGTGAACGCTCACACAATTCCTGAATCAGTTGGTGATCCTGCAAACCGGGTACAAACAGACCACTGGCTCCTGCATCTGCATAATGGCTCGAACGTATAAGTGCTTCCTCCAGGAGAGAGTGGTTATGGTGTTCAGGTGCATGTTGCAGAAAAATATCTGTGCGGGCGTTAATGAACAACGGTATGCCTGCCTGCTCCGCAGCTTCCCGGGCAGCGGACAGTCTCGGGCATTGCTCCTCCACAGAGTACAATCCCAAGCCAGTGGGAAGTTGGTCTTCAATGTTGACTCCTACAGCACCATGATCGATGACTTGCAGGATATTTTGCTTCACTTCTGACACCAACCTCCCATACCCTCCCTCTAAATCGATCGTTACAGGTAGATCCACGCTGGCTGTAATCCGTGCCAGATTGGCAAGTACCAGATGGAATGGCATGGCTTCCCCATCTTGCTCACCATGGGCCGCAGCAACGGACCAGCTTCCGGTTGCGATGGCCGTTGCTCCAGCGGATTGAATGGCTTGCGCACTTCCGGCATCCCACACATTGACCAGAACAAGTGGTTTTCCTTTCACATGGTATTGTTGGAACAACGTTGCTTTTTCTTCTAAGGTACTCATATTATGTTGACTCTCCTTTGTTATATCATGCATTTCTTTAGACATTTGATGCGTACTTCATTAATTCATGACTTCATTCTGTTTTTCAGCTACCCTGTTTTTGTTTCTCGTGAGTCAAAAGCCAGTTTTTGCGAGTTAATCCCCCGCCATATCCACCCAGTTCGCCACTGGCATTAATTACACGGTGACATGGAATCACAATCGCAAGCTGATTGGCCCCATTCGCCTGTGCCACAGCTCGGCAAGCAGTCGGTTTTCCCAGTGCATTTGCAATCTCCTGATATGACCTCGTTTCACCAGCCGGAATGGCCAGCAACTCGTCCCACACACGCTTTTGAAATGGTGTTCCTAAACAGAACAACGGTGTGTCGAATGCTGTCCGAATACCTTGAAAGTACTCGTTTAGTTCACGCTCAATGGACTGGATGGGAGCTGTAGTGCCGGGTACAATCGCTGATTTGGTTCGTTTGCGCAGACGCTCAACTTCGCGTTCCAGACCTCTGCGGTCCACAAATTCCAGTAAATATAGCGACTCCTCATCTGCAATGGCCATCATCGGGCCGAGGCGGGTGTCAATCCAGGACGCTTTTAGGATATGTCCTTCATCGACTTGTGTAGGGGCAGCACCCATGATCCGTGAAAAGGCATCGCGGAAGCCGCTGCTTGACTCATATCCGGTAGATAATTGGCTATCGATCACGGTGCGGCCGGAGCGAATATTCTTCAGGGCAAGACCCATGCGTCGGGCACGAGCATATTCAACAAAGGTCATGCCGAACCGCTTCTTGAACTGTCGGCGCGCCGTGGATTCATCGATGGAGAGGGCCTTGAAATCTTGTCCTTTCCAGCGTTTCTCCGGATTTTTCTCCACAGCTTCTACCAAAATGCGGACGACATCGGATACCTGGTTAGGGTGAGAGAGCGGGCGACATCGCTGGCAAGGGCGATAAGAGGCCAGAAGTGCCTGCTGAGCCGTCTCATAGAATTCGCAGTTTTCGAATTTTGGCTTTCGCGCCGGGCATGTGGGACGACAGAACACACCCGTGGTTCGGACCCCAACATAGAATAAACCCTCGTATTCCGAATCTTTGGCCACAAGCGCCTCGTAATATTGTTCCTTCAGATCAGCAGAAATCATGGGGGCACGTCCTTACTCATTAGAATCTTTTATCTATAACCTATTATAGAAAAACGTTGCAGCAAGCATCGCCGAAAATCAGGCATGAATATTGGATAGATTAAATCGGATATAACATTGAAATTCGGTTGTTCAGAATTTGTTTAGAGTGAACTGGTAGTATAGACCTATCAGGGTAGGGACACTTAGGCAAAGATACCTATATGGTGAAAAAGATAGTTATTGATCATTCATTGTTATAGGAAAAATACATAGGTAAACATGAAATTAAAGATTAGCGGAATGAAAGTCTGGAGGTCGACTAGAATGAGATATTCTACGTACAAAAGTATTTATGAATCCGTTTATACCAAAACGTCCGAGTCTCGCACCGTGTATGTTAAAGATCAATTCATGCAGCGTGTGAAGACGCCAACCTGGCTAATGAAGATCGTCACTATAACTCTAATTATAATCATAGGGTGTAGCGCTGTATTCACTGCATTTGCAGGGGATGAGCAATTGTTGTCGGGGGACCAGATCGTTGTATCTCAGGGAGATACACTGTGGGGCATTTCATTGGCACATAAACCTCAGCAGATGGACACTCGTGTGTATGTAGAAGCAATCAAGAAAGTGAACAAAATCGAGCATAACGCCATCCAGATTGGACAAGTGTTGGTCTTGCCTGGGTTTGATCGATAAAATAAACGGTGCATGACGTCATGAACAGAGTTCTTTCTTTACTCATCGAAGTGCAGTTACATACTGAATTTATTAATCATTTACATATAATGGAGCTTCATGTGGGACGATATGGTGTAGTGATTAGTAAGTGGTGTGCTATATAAGTTGAACTAAAGAATATTTACACTGACACTACGATGACAGAATAACCTTCCAATCGCTGTTATCCCCAGATTTTTTGATTCCCTTTTCTTAAAGGGAAAATCCGGGGATAGCGTATGCTTCCGATGCAGCTTTCTTTCAGAAAGCTTTTTAGGCAAACGCTTCGCTTTTTCAGTTTTTTTCTGTCCTCTCCGTTATCGTGTAAATGATTAGTTCAACTGATATAGATATATGTGCTGTAGATAGATGAAGGGAGAATTAGATGATGAAAATAAATATAAAGAAATCTGCACTTTGCATGTCTGTGCTATGTATTTCGTTATTAGTCACTGCCTGTGGCACTAGTGGAGAATCGGTTCAGGAGCACGCCTATCCGCAATCGAAGCAACCCGTAGAGGAAGCTGGGGAAAACTCTGTTCCGAATGCGGATGCGAAGAATAACAATGATCAAGGTAGTGCCGGTGGTGATGAGGGCAAGCCTACGGCTCAATCGGAATCCACTGAACCGTCTGAGCAGATTGATATCGTCATTGACCAGTCGGAGAAACCTAGCGAGGGTAACAGCTTTGATTTTGGAATCAAGCAGGTTCCGAAGGGCTATACACTAACGGAGATGCGATGGACGTCTAACACGGTGACGATTGTGAATTCACTACAGGAAGCTATTGAACATGGCGGAAATGGTGAAGAGGGGTTTTACTTTAGCGGCAATGGACAATTCTCCGGCTTTATCTATTCGGATGAGATGAAGGGTGAGCGGGGCAAAGCCACATTTGTCTTCACAAATGATGAGGGGAACGAAATCATGTCCGAAAAAGAAATTACGTTGAAGTAGCAGGCACATCATGAAGGCTCCATCTAGAGCCTGTTGAACAGGAAAAGCAGCCACTTGGGCTGCTTTTTTTGACATACATAATTACAAGCTCGCCAATCTATCTGTTGCTACATAAAGTCAAAGAAGTAACGGACCACGTGGAACATAACCGGTGAGGTATAGGTCAAGCTGTCGACCCGGCTCAGGTAGCTTTTTTTGAGCGAATCGAACTTGTTGTCATCCCCAATTAATAGGTCGCGCTTCAGTACAGACACCGTCAGACTGCCGAAGAATCCGGCCAGACTGATCAAGACCCCGATGAACAGCGAGAATTTCCAATCAAATGGCGTCAGGTAGGGATGGATAAAATACGACGTTGCTGTCGTTACAATGAACGCACACGCGAACCCTTCCCAGGTGACAAAAGGATTGGCGGTAGGCACCACTTTTCGTTTGCCCAGATAGAGAGAGACGAGATAGTGCACCACATCATTAAGCTGTGTTAACACGACCAAGAACAATACCAGCTTGGACCCGTACTCCGGTGTGGCAAAAGGAAAATAGGCCAGGTGGCTCAGTCCGAACACCATCAGCATCAGTCCCCATTGTGTGGAGCTGACACTGCGCAGGAACCCGACCGTACCTTTGTTGATCAGACGCGGCAGGGGCAGCACCAGGAACACATATAGTGGAATAAACACGATAAACATGCCATACCATCCAATGTAGATCCAGTAGAACTGAACCGGAATCGCCAGATACGCCCATAGGAACAGCCTGCGGTCGGCTTTGCGTGTACTGCGAATCATGGAGAAGTATTCTTTGAGTGAGAAGAATGCGAGCACCATGAGGGAAATCAGCGATACAATGGGGTTAAAAAGGGTGGCGAGGCAGAAAATCACAAACATACCCCACCAGGTTTTGATTTTTTGGCCGATGCCTGAATAGTCTTTGCTTGGCTGGAGCTTTGCAATAATTTTGTACACGATATGTATCACAAGTAAAGCTGTGAAGATTAATGTTAGTGTAAAGAGTGAACTGCTCACGTACCGATCACCTGCTTATTCAAAGTAAGATTCCATTATAGGGTACCTATGTTATTATGAAGGAATAGTACCAACTTGATAAGGGGAAATTTTGCTATGACAGATGAACGCTCCATCTATATCCTGCTTACGAATACAGGAACGCTGTTTACCAAGGTTATTCAGAGTTATACCCGAGCGCCATATAATCACGCATCGATCTCATTTGACCGGGAGTTAACCGAGCTGTACAGCTTCGGCCGCAAGCATCCGAGTAATCCGCTGAATGGCGGGTTTGTGAAGGAAGATATTCAGACAGGTACATACAGCAAGTATCCCAATACCACATGTGTCATATACAAGCTTCAGGTGACGGATCGTGAAGTGGAAAAGATGAAACGTGTGCTGCATATCTTCATCCGCAGCCGCCAGAAATATATGTACAATCTGCTCGGCGTGATTGGCATTACACTCAAGGAACCTGTGGAGTTCAGCAACTCCTACTTCTGCTCCCAATTTGTAGCCGAGATTCTACAGCGTTCGGGAATCAAATTGTGGAATAAGCTGCCGGCGCTGGTGACACCGGATGATTTTCGCCAGAGTGAACGATTGCAATTGGTCTATGAAGGAAAGTTAAGCGAGTATACGCTGGGGAATGCAGAGCAAAAGTAGGCGCGTGTGCTGATGCTTGCCAAGCAAATCCAATCATGAAACAGCCTGCTGCCACGGATGACGAGGCAACAGGCTATTTGTGTACTTCATATAGATGATGGTGAGGATTATCGGTCAAAATCAACCTCTTCCAGGAATTTGATCACTTCACCATTTGGACTGTGGACAAGCGCATTTCTAACCCGAAGAGCAGGTTCGCCAAGCGATATCTAATCCGGTTCAACATAGGCCTTGGCTCCATGGAGGAGCGCTCGCTGATCGGGAGAGATCAGCATACATGCGCGATAGACTGATAGTAGGTCTTAGATGACATATTTAACGAAAAAATGTTGAATTATGACGAAAAAAATGAAATAAACCCCCGTTTTTAATATATATAATGGAAATAATACCTTTTATTTGCTTCAATGTTCAGAATCCGTTCAGAGTTGTGTACTACAATAGGCCTATCTTTTGAAAGCGAGATTAGGGGGATAAGAAATATGCAGTACAGAAAAATAGTGAAGATATTGCTCATTTTGCTATTGGTAGCACCATGGTTGGCACCAGTAGGGAAGGTTAGCGCAGAAGTTTCGTATCCGGTACCGGGGAAAGATGGTCTAATTACAGTGAAGAACATTGGTGATGACTCGGTTGAACTAAGTTGGGAGTATGCCGAGTCAGTTACAACGTCTTCACCTGATCTGAATTATCAAGTATTCGTCTCCCTGGCACCTAATATCAAAGATATGGAGGAAATCAGCGGATTTCCACAATACGCGTATGGTAATTGGGTTGGTGGTAGCGATTCCGAAACAGGTACATTCACCAAAGTGATTACGGATTTGGTCGAAGGAGAAACGTACTATTTTAATGTAATCGTTCAGGATAGAAATAATATGGAAATTGCATACCAGATGCAATCCATAACATTTACATCTAATACGTTGCTAAGCGAATTCAACAATGTTATTGGGGGAAATTTTGATGCCTCAAGAATAAGTGAGTTACTTCAAAATACGAGCTTCATCACCATGGTTCCAGCATTTGAATCCCTCCCTTCTGATGAACAGAATGCAATCATATCGTTAGTGGGACATTCCCATCTACCAGATGGTAAGTATCTGAACACGGATCAAATTCAATTTATGGTTGATCTAGCATTCCAAGGTCTATTAGTTATGCGTGAACATCAATTGCCTGTTATGCAAGCTAAGCTAACCTCTTATTTTGAGAAACTAGCTAGTGCGAACAATGTTTTCAGCCCAGAATATTTAAGTGCGATTCAGCCACAACTATATCAGTATCTATTGGGGCCCGATCTGGATAAAAACATATTATCATATTCAGTTAATCTAGATAGAATTGGAAATGATTTATCACTAGAACAGTCTGTGATGAATCTCAATATGATGCTTAGTCAAAGTTTCTATTTTACCAAAGCATCAACGACTAACGAAATGAATGAAGCTTTAACAGGGCTATATAAAATTCAACAAAAAGCGGAGCAATATAAGGGAACTCCTAAGGAGAGCCTCATAGGGATATTCCCTCTTGATTTCCATAAAATGCAGATTATTTCTTCTAATGTTGCGGAAATGGAACGGTTGTCAAAGTGGATGTTGGATAGAAAGCCAAATGGGGGTTACACCAATTACAGTGAGATACAAATAGCTTTCAATAACTTCTTCTTCCCGATGATTCCACCACTACCGACATTCCCACCATTCCCACCAATTCAGCCAATACCGGTAGCACCAGCAGTAAGTGTAGATGACAATGCAAATGTCATTGTTGATGCCGATGAGACTATGGAATACACTCAGAACAATGGCGAAAATTGGTTAGATTACAGCTCCACGAACCCACCCCAATTTGAAGGGAATACAACGGTATGGGTTCGTGTTAAGGCAAACGGAAGTAATACTGCAAGCCTCTATAAGATCTTGGTATTTACTCAGAATATAGAAACAGACTCACTTGAGCTATTGAATCTAGCTAAGAGTAATGAAGATGTAGAAGGTGTGCTTGCCGCAATCCAAGGTTCCGCATTGGGACTCGAACTGCCTATAGATTTCAGTGATTGGAGCAACGATGAGAAAGAATCTGTAGCTGTATTTGTCACTTTAATGAATGGGGCAAAAGGATATGTGAGTAAAGAACAAGTGCAATATGTACTTGATATGGCTGTAGAACCACGAAACCTCTTTAATAAACCTGAACTGACTGATGTTGAGGAGAATATCAATGCTTATTTTTCAAAATTATTAAATTTACCTGAAGTTTTTAGCATAAACCTCGACCCAAGTATTCAATCACTATATAAAGTAGGGAGAATGTATGAAAATTTGTCTGTTGTAGATAAACAAATTTTTGCATACCGCATGAAATTTTACTCAATGCGTGATGAGATTCCTTCATATCAGAACAGAGATCAACTTTCTACGTCGTTATCTACTTATAATGCAATCAATGATGTAACTACTCAAACCAAGATGTATAATGCTTTGGTACGTCTTCGTTTAGTACAGAAGGAATCAACACAGTATAACAATCTCCCTAGTACTATCAAATATATGGTAGAGTTTCCGCTTAACATGGACAAAGTGGATAGCATAGATTATGCGACATATAGAAAACTTGCCCAATGGATGATTGATAAGCGTCCAGTTGGTGGTTATGAAAACTATAAAAACATCCAAAAAACGTTTGATCAGTTCTTTAATCCAGCAGATCCTTTGAAGGTAATCAACGAAGCGAGAGCTACGAAGAATACTGATGCTATCCTGGGAGCAATTACTCAACCGGAATGGTTGGATCTTCCGGCTGGCTTTGACACTCTCCAACCTGAGGAGAAGAAAGCCATAGCTAATGTGGTAATGACCTTTTTACCGAGTGACTATGCCTATAATCTTAAGAAACAAGTTGAATATGCTGTGGAAATTGGATATAAAGGCATCCAAACGATCAAACAAACAGACAGGATTCTTTTCCAACAGCATTTGAATGAGTTCTATTCCCTTTTTGTTGAGTCAACAGAGTACTTTGAATATCCAGGGATGGAAATGTTTAAAGAGTTAGGTCAAAAATATTTAAATGCATCCAATGTGGATAAAGAGTTGCTTGCTTATACCGCAAAACGTCTGTTTCAGGGTTCGGATCTTTCAATTGAACAGGTTTACGGTGCTTCATTAATGTTAGTCATGAATTATTCCTACATTAATGAAACTATAGACGTTAGCGAGATGAAGAAAGCCATGCTGATGCTATACAGTTTCCAGCAATCTACTGAGATGATGGAGCCTTTCGAACCATTCCTGCTTAAGTTGAATGCTATGAAGGATCTAGTAGAAGATGAGAATCGAATGGGAAAACTGGCTAAATGGATGCTGGACCGTAAGCCTGCTAACGGATACAGCAGTATTAGCGAAGTGCAGATAGCATTTGATCGTTTCTTCGATCAGGTCATTATTATTAATCCAACACCAACACCATCAACTGGCGGTGGAAGTGGAGGAGGATCTTCACCTGTAACGTCTACACCTGCACCAACAACGAAACAAGAACAGATCGTGGTTGACGTTAATGGAACAAACGGTACCAACCTGACCAAAACACCGATCACCCGTACAACCGAAACCAACGGCACGATCAAAGACCTGGTGAAAATGACCGAAGTGATTGCCAAGGAATCTGTTGAAAAAGCGAAGCAATTGAACATGAACACCGCACGCATTGTCATCCCAGACACCAAAGATTCCGTGTCCGAGACACGTATTGAACTGCCTAAGGCAGCGGTGAAAGAACTAAATGATGGTTCGCTGAAACTTGAAATCTCTACAGAGAATGTAGTGATTTCCGTTCCGACGAATTCCATCGCCGGATTCGATCAAGACTTATACTTCCGCGTTGTACCTTTGAAAAAAGAATCGGAACATAAAGAAGTCGAAGAACGTGCGAAGAAAGAGCAATTGATTCAACAAGTTGCTCCGAATACGAATGTACGTGTACTGGCTCGTCCGGTAGAGATCGACACGAATATGCAGAGCCGTGAAGTGACGCTCACATTGCCACTGCGTGACAGTCTGCCAACCGATCCGGCTGCTCGTCAGCAAGCATTGGACAACCTGGCGATCTATATCGAACATAGTGACGGCACAAAAGAATTGATTCAAGGCAAATTGGTGAAACTCGCGGATAACAGCGAAGGTATCGAATTTACCGTAACCAAATTCAGTACGTTCACCCTCGTTGTTGTAGATGGACTGAAAGCTTCACAAAGTACACATCAACCGTACATCCAAGGATTTGGTGTAGATTTCCGCCCAGATGCATTCGTAACACGTGCACAGATGGCAGCTATGCTGGCTCGCAATCTTCCAACTGAACCGGCAGCAGGTTCCGCGAATAGCGAGAGCTACAAGGATGTATCTGCGACACACTGGGCAACAAGTGAGATTCAAAAAGCACAATCCGCTGGCATCATGAACGGCATGAGTAACACCCAATTTGCACCGGAAGGCTCGATTACCCGTGCACAGATGGCAACGATTGCGTATCGCTGGATGCAGCAACAAGCGAGTGCAACAACCGTGAATGGTCCAGCAGTTTCCTTCACAGACGTATCCGCAGACCTGTGGGCAGCAGATGCGATTGCATACGTGCAATCCGCTGGCCTGATGGTTGGCTATAACGATGGTACATTCAAACCGGACAGTAAACTGACGCGTGCGGAAGCGGTGAAAGTGCTGAATGTATTATTCAACCGCACACCCCTAACTGGTACAGTTACGTTAACGTTCAGTGATGTACCAGCAACACATTGGGCATATGCAGATATCGAAGCTGCTGCGCAGAAGTAATATTTTTAAGAAGAAAAAGGGGTGATTAACGCAGTAGCATATGGAAAAGAGAACCCCTAATAATGGATAGGATATGACAATACAATAGATAGAATAAAAAGAGAGCTGTTCCAAAAGCCATACATGGGCTAGGAACAGCTCCTTTTTGCGGTTTAGTGTGACTCAACAAGGGTACGTCAAATCGTCTAGGTTTGTTAGCGCTTGATTACCCATTAGTTATTCTGTTTACGCAGTTGTACTACTCTTTATCGGGCGTGTGTGCAGCATTCTCGTAAAACTTACCATCCCGCAATTGATCCACGAATCCTTGTAGCCAGACGTAGTATTGCTCCGCATGTTGGAGTTTGTGCAGATCACGCAGTGCATCATCTCGATCTTTGGAAGAGGTATGTTCCGAAAGGATCATTGCCGACAGGTCAGGAATGACCTCACGAATGCCTTCTAACATGACATCTACTTCCCGTTGGAGCTTGGCCCCAAAGAAATTCTGGAATGTACGATAGAAGTCGGTCTCTGCCAGATACTGATCCTGGCGCTCCTTCTTTTCCTCCAGTTTATAGATCATCTGTGATTCTGTAAGCGAACGAACCGCATAGCTCATGTTGCTCTTGCTCATATTCATCGAGTTTTTCATCTCTTCAAGTGTCATCGGTCGATCTTCAAAATACATGATGCCGTATAATTTGCCAAACGTATGATTAACCCCATATAGATCCATCGTATTGGCGATGGCCTCAATGACTCTCTCCCTCAGCGCATGCCGATCAGGTAACGAAGAATGATTCGGTTTCCCGGCAGTTTCTTTTCCCACAATGTCACCTCTGGTTTATGATAGCGTTCCCACTAGCTGCCTCATATTTTACATGACTTGCTCCAATTTTAACATAACCCGGAATTAGAATTTTCAATACGAGTGTACAATAAATTTTGTACAGAATAAATATAAAGTTGATTATACTCAAAAATTCCCAATCATTAAAGAAAAATTGGACAGTAAGGAGTGGGGGATTTGCGTTTAAAACTATGGAGGGAGTCTGAGGCGGTCCTATTCACGCTACCAGCTCTAATCCCATTGCTGATCTTCTGGCTGGGACCTCTGGGATATATCGTTTATCTCAGTTTCACCGATTGGGACTTCATGAGCCCGGACAAGTTGTTCGTTGGGTTGGACAATTACAGTTATCTGCTGACAAACTCTGAATTCTATCGATCGCTGAAAGTAACCTTGTTATTCGGACTGGGCAGTGTAATCCCAACCATTGTGGGCGGATTGGCACTTGCGATGCTCATGAATAGCAGAATCAAATCATCCGGCATCTTCCGGACATTACTCTTCTCGCCTTGGGTCACCCCAACAGTTGCGGTGTCCATTGCGTGGTCCTGGATCTTTGAGCCCGAAGTGGGACTCGCTAATCTGATGCTGGGCTGGGTAGGCGTATCTCCGATCGGCTGGTTGCGTGACGCGGACTGGGCATTGGTTGCTGTTCTGATCGTCACGCTCTGGAAGTCGATTGGGTGGGCAATGGTATTTTATCTCGTTGCGCTACGAAATCTACCGTCCGATCTGCTCGAAGCAGCTTCAATTGATGGAGCCAACGGTTGGGACAAGTTCAGAAGTATCACATTGCCGCTGATCTCACCAACGACGTTTTTTCTCTCGATTATTCTTACCATCCAGTCCTTGCAAGCCTATGACCAGATCAATGTCATGACGCAGGGCGGACCGGCGGGATCAACGAGAACGTTGCTGTACATGTATTACCAGTCTGCATTCGAATCCTTTAATGTAGGTGAGGCTTCATCTATCGCCGTTGTGATTATTCTGATCTGCGTGTTGCTGTCGGGTGTATCCTTCCTGCTTGGCAGACGTCTGGTGCACTACTAATGACAATGACATTGCCTACTAAAAAGTCTAAACGGATGAAGCGCAAGGAGTTGCAGAACGTGTCACAACCGAATTTTAAAATAAGTAAATTGATCCGCTACCTTCTGTTAGCCGTTATCGCGCTGGGTACAGCCTTTCCTTTCTATTGGATGGTCATTAGCGGGTTCAAAACCAATGATGAGATCTGGCAGTTTCCGCCGACCTTTTGGCCGGAGACGTTCCTGTGGAGCAACTATGTGGATGCCTGGAACGCGGCACCATTTGCCCGTTACATCTTGAACAGTACCGGGGTGGCCTTAGCCATCTGTTTATTTCAGATCGTCAACTCCAGTATGATGGCATACGCCCTGACACATATGAAATTCCGTCTCAAGGGTGTACTGACATCCCTGATTCTGGTGGGTTATATGATACCAAGTACAGCCGTGTATCTGCCTAGTTACCTGGTGCTTAGCGAACTTAATCTGCTTGATTCCTACACAGGCTTGATTGTATCCAACTGTGTCAGCGTGTTCTCGATCTTTCTGATCCGGCAGGCGTTCATGCAGGTATCTCATGAATTGGTGGAAGCTGGACAGCTCGACGGTGCATCTCACTTCCGGATTCTCTGGACAATTATCACGCCGCTTGTTCGCTCAAGCTTCGCTGTGATGGTTCTGATTACGTTTATTGAACAGTACAACAACTATTTCTGGCCTATGCTCATCACCAAAGACCCTGACCTGCAGCTGGTATCTGCTGGTCTGCGCAGCTTCTTTGTAGAAGGTGGGGCATATGGTCTGGCCTGGCCACAGATTATGGCTGCGAGTGCTTTTACCATTGCACCCCTGCTTATTCTCTTCCTGTTCACCCAGAAGACCATTATGCAGAGCGTTAATATCACGGCCGGTGTGAACAAGAACTGATGTTAACTACCCTACTAAATAAATTGAAATAAACATTTACACAAAACGGAGAGGACAGAAATAATCTGAAGAAGCGAAGCGCTCGCCTTTATCCCCGGATTTTACCTTTACAAAAAGGAATCAAAAAAATCTGGGGATAACAGCGATCGGAAGGTTGTTCTGTCATTGGAGTGGCTAGTGTAAATATTTCTTAGTTCAATTTATGCAAACTAACATTTCACCTAAAACGGGAGGAACGACAATGAACTGGAGTCAAGCAAGCATGACATGGAAAAAGAGATTGAGGTTGAACTGGAAGGGTGGCATGTCGCTGGTACTTGCGACCAGCTTTGCTCTACTGACCGCTTGTGGAACACAAGCACCCGCAGAATCAGGCACGACAGCTGCTGCCAGTGGAACCGAAGTTCAGGCGAAAGATCCGGTGGAGATCGAGTTCTGGTATGGTCTGGGTGGTAATCTGGGAGATAACATGAAAAAGACGATTGACGCGTTCAACGCTTCACAGAACGAAGTCGTTGTGAAAGGAATTGTACAAGCAGATTACACGGAGACGGAACAGAAGCTGCAAGCAGCGATTGCTTCCAAGAAGGTTCCCGCCGCAGTACTCAGCTCCAATATAGACTGGGCACGCAAAGGATATTATGCACCCATGGATGAGATGATTGCTGCTGATCCGAATTTTAAGAAAGACGACTTCATTCAGACATTCCTGAACCAGGGACAGGTGGATGGAAAGCAATACTTTTTACCAATGTACGGTACAACCCAGATCATGTATTACCGCATGGATACGTTTAAGGAGAACGGAATCGACCCAGCCAGTCTGACGACATGGGAGAAGCTGGCTGAGGCAGCGGCGAAGATGAGCAAGCAAGAGAATGGCAAGACCACCTTCTACGGTTGGGAACCGATGTGGGGTAGAGACAATATGATTGATGCCGTGCTGGGTAAGGGCGGACAGATTCTTAGCGACGATGGCAAAACCGTCATGATTGACTCCCCGGAATGGATCGAGACATGGGACTTGTTCCGTAAATGGATTAACGAAGACAAGATTATGGGCATTCATTATGGAGGCCAGGGCTGGGAGTACTGGTACAAAACGATTGATGATGTGATGAAAAATAAAGCAGCAGGTTACACCGGATCTAGTGGTGACCAAGGTGACTTGGACTTTAGCGTAGTCGCTGCAATGCAACAACCAGGCTGGGAAGGCATTGGTGAAGGAAAACCGGTAGCAAGTGCCATATCGGCAGGTATTCCGTCAGCGGCAAGTCCAGAGCAACAGCAGGCAGCATACAAATGGCTTACGTATTTCTCTGAAACTTCGAACACAGCTTCATGGTCCATGAACACCGGATATATCGCAGTACGTCAATCGGCTCAACAAGATCCAGAGTTCATGAAGTTCAGTGAGGAAAATCCACAGATCACCGTGCCACTGCAACAGGCAGCTCACGCTTCGGCTCCATTCCAGGATCCAACAGGTGGCAAGATCAATGATGCATTGAAGGATGCAGCTGATCAGGTGCAGATCAATAATATGCCAGCTGAACAAGCGCTGAAAGAAGCAAAAGAGAAAGCACAGAAGGAACTGGATCGTGTAACGAAGTAACAATATCGACATGACTTTTTCCAAGAGACTCGGTCGTGAATCTGACCGTATTGTAAACATAACGTATCACTAATCACTATAAGTAACTCACGCGGAAAGGGCGGTACATGCTGTACCGTCCTTTCCGTTCATAAAGATTGCAGACAAGGAGTTTGACCAATGCAAGATGAAACGTATGTAGACGGATTACCCAATCCGATTGAAGCCGTTTTGTTCGACAAGGACGGGACATTACTTGATTTTACGGGCATGTGGGGGTTCTGGACCGATTGTGTGTTGAACGATTTCAGAGACCAGTTGGCAACCAGGGGACTTCGTATCAATACAGATGAACTTCCACAGATCTGGGGTACATTCCACGATGACCAAGGCCGAATGAATGGGTATGACGTGCGGGGGCCACTTGCGATGGGCACGATGGATGAAGTGTATGCCGTGCTGACGTGGCATGGATATCGTGCGGGTCTCAGCTGGGCGGAAGCCAAGATCATGGTTCGGGAGTGTTTGGCGCGAGCGGAGGAAGAGATGGAACAGCATCGTCCGGCACATCCGTTACCGGGTGTTCGAGAATTCCTTGAACAGTGTCGTACCAAAGGCGTGGTTATGGGTGTAGTGACGGCAGATGATACACCAAGTGCAATTAAACATTTACAGTGGATGGGACTGGATTCCTTTTTTGACGTGGTGATTGGTACAGATCTGGTGGAACGGGGGAAACCTTTTCCCGATATGCTTCTGCTTGCCTGTGAACGGTTAGGTGTATCTGTACAGCATACTGTGGTCATTGGAGATACGGACGGAGACATGGAGATGGCACGAACCGCTGGTGCGGGGTACAGGATTGGGATTGGAGAACCGGGAAGAATCCGCTTGGCGGACAGAACAATTCAATCCTTCCATGAATTGCTGAATGGTGGGCTGAATCGATGACAAACAGTCATGCCTACTTGGGCTGGGTCCTGTTGGCACTGGCCATCGGACTGGAGTTGAGTGCTACCATTTTGCTAAAAGTATCGGATGGATTCTCGCGGTTATGGCCTTCGGTGTTGATGTTTGTCTGTTATGGAGCAAGCTTTACGTTTCTCAACTTTGCAGTGAAGTATATGCCGCTGGCTGTGGCTTATGCGATCTGGTCTGGCGTGGGCATTACGCTTATTGGCGTCGTGGGGCATTACTATTTTGGTGAACGTCTGCGGCTCACGTCGATGGTCTGGATCGGTTTTATTTTGATTGGCATTATTGGACTGAAATGGAGTGATTCTTGATGAGAAATGAACATACACCTGAGCAACCTATTGCCAGCTTCCAGGTCATTACGGACACACATGTGCGAGATGAGGCAGACCATATTCATAACCGGCATCTGGACCAAGCATTAGCCGACATAGCTACATTCAGTCAGGGGAGCAGCGGGATTATGCATGTGGGCGATGTGACGGATCGGGGGTTGCCAAGTGAATATCGTGAGTTGCAACGCATATGGAAGCAGCATGCGGAGAGCTTGCCGGACATCCGGTACACGGTAGGTAATCATGATATTGGAGCCGTGGTATGGCAAGATCCGCCGATCGTTTTGCTTGAGATGAAAGAGGATGAAGTAGCCGAGTTGTTGGAGCAGGAAGCAGATATGGAGCTGGTCACAAAACAAACCGCTGCTGAATCAGCTGCACTAATTGAGAAACTATCCGGCGGGACCTATACGTTGTCTGCTGTAACTTCGGAGCAGGAGGGCCAAGACGGGGGACCGATCTCTTCAGGAGTAGACCCCATTACAGTCGCAGGGTTATGGCAGCGTCGATTAAGTGATTTTGAAGGGACAACCGGCATGAAGGGCTCTTATCACGATCATTGGATTGATGGGTATCATTATATTTTCCTGGGCACCGAGCAACCTCACCCGAAGGATTGTGATATGTCGGCTGAACAATTGGAGTGGCTGGATGCGAAATTGTCTGAGCATGCAACACTAGATCATCCTATCTTCCTTTTCTTACACCAGCCGCTTATGGATACGGTAGCAGGATCGATGAAGGAACAAGGCTGGTATGGTGTGAATCAGGATGCGGAACTCAAGGCCCTTCTGGCCAATTACCCGCAAGTGATTCTCTTCTCCGGTCATACCCATTGGCAACTGGAAGCACAGCATACGATGTACGATGGTGCAGGCCACATGCCAACCATGTTCAATGCGTCGTCTGTAGGGTATCTATGGACGGATCAGGATGAACATCTGGAGGGCAGCGAAGGTCTTCATGTGGAGGTTTATAAGGATCGAGTGGTTGTAAAGGGGCGGAACTTTGTTACGAGCGAATGGATTGAGGGTGCTGAGTTTACGGTAAGTTATCCTGTAGAAGGGTAGTTATTTGGATGGTAAAAAGGAAAGGGTTACTCTAAGGGTCAATGCCATTAAGACAAGTTAAACTTGATGACATTGCTTAATGGGTGGCCTTTTTGCTGTCCATCATTCAATATGTATCAGATCATCCACCCCATAAAGTTCCACGTGAAACGTAGCAGGGCAGGCTAGAGTTGGGTAAAGTTGTAAATGGGTATGACTACAAACTATACTCAAATAAGTACACATGATATGCACGTACTCGTTAATTTAACCTATTTATGGAGAGGAAGTAGAAGCGGCATGAGAGAACTTCAAGTTCAAACGACATATGGTACCGTTCAAGGCGAACTTTTGCACGATGCAAGCGTATGGAAAGGCATTCCCTATGCGAAACCTCCGGTAGGTGAGCTGCGTTTCAAGGCTCCGGTCCAGCCCGAGTCATGGGATGGAATCAGACAGGCCACTCAATATGGACCTGAGAATATACAACCTCGACATCATCAACCAGAAGGCCAGACAGAAATTCCGAATGAGTCAGAAGATAGTTTATATCTGAACATCTGGGCACCTAAGGGAAAAAGAGCAACACCACTACCGGTCATGGTATGGATTCACGGTGGTTCCTTTGTAACAGGTTCAGGTAGCCAGCCGATGTATGATGGTACACAGTTAGCGGTTCGGGGAGACGTCATCGTTGTGACGATCAACTACCGATTAGGACCTTTGGGATTCCTGCATATGGCTCCATTAGGTGATTCATATGTATCCAATGCAGGTCTGCTGGATCAGGTTGCGGCATTACAGTGGGTGAAGGATAATATCTCTGCTTTTGGTGGTGACCCGGATCAAGTTACGGTGTTCGGCGAATCAGCTGGCAGCATGAGTATTGCAGCACTGATGGCGATGCCAGCGGCCAAAGGACTGTTCCAACGTGCCATTATGGAGAGTGGTGCATCCCAGTTCATGCCGGCAGAGCAAGCCTCAGCGTTGCGGGAAGGGATGTTAAAGATCCTTGGGGTGGATCGGGACAACCTGCAGAAGTTAAATACAATTCCTGTAGAGCAGATTATTGCAGCTGGTGAAGCGGTCAAACAGCAGAGCGGAGCAGGTATGGCATTATTGTTCCAACCTGTATTGGACGGGCATACACTACCTCAGGTGCCACTTCAGGCGGTGAGCGAAGGTTCAGCGCAGGACATTCCGGTGCTCATTGGTACGACATTACACGAGGGTGCACTGTTCATCCAGCCACATGTGCCTTACTCAAAAGAGATCGATATGGTTCAGGGCGTAGACTTTATGACACCAGATCTGGAGAACCGGGTAGCCATCGCGGATAGTTATCCAAAAACGGCAGATGGACAAGCCCAAGTCATGACCGATATGTTCTTCTGGCGGTCAGCGCTACAATATGCTGCGGCACAGCATAAGTATGCCCCGGTGTGGATGTATCGATTTGATTGGGTGATGCCGGAACATCCCTTGTTAAAAAGAGCAATTCACAGCATTGAAATGTTCTTTGTGTTTAATACACTGCATGTCCTCAAATTCATGAATGCTGAGCCCGACGAAGCTGCGGCGGCACTTGCCCTCAAGGTACAGGATGCCTGGATTTCCTTTGCCAAGAACGGCAAACCTGAAGTTGCAGGTGTAAACTGGCCTGAATATGAGCAGGATCGTGCGACACTAATCTTCAACCATGAGATTGAGGTCGTACATGATCCGGATGCAGCTAAGCGAGAGCTGTTGGGTTTATAATCCAGGTGGGTTATTGTGTATGGATACTCTGAAAACTGCTATGCGCCTAATCAAAAGAGGACGTTCATTCTCAGAATGAACGTCCTCTTTTTGTAATCCAGCTGATGAAGTAAGTAAAACGTAAGTGCCAATTAGAGGTACATTAAGCCTTGTTATACTCCAAACATTATTTACGAGAGGCACGCGTGCGGGACACCTCATCGAAGTAGAAGGAACGTTTTCCACGGGAGAAGAGCACGATCAAGACATGAACAAAGAGCACGGCGTAGACTAACATATAGATGCCGAATGTCCCCAAGGAGATCCACATTTGATAAGGCTGAAGCATAACATCCTGATGACCTGAAAAAGCATAATCGTTGACCAGGCGAATGATCGTAACGAGCAGCCATGGAACATAGAGTGCGGCAAATCTTTTGAATAACGATTCACTGGTGGGTGTGCCGGTCTGACGATCTACATAGCGGAATCGCAAGATGGCCGAGCCTGGAGTTACCCCATTTCGCACCCAAGGGATGAAGAACAGCACAATGACCATAGCAATGGATGTACTTAGCGCATCACTGATCACATCAGACGCTGTGAAGATGGATATCAGATTCGAAAGGAAGACAACAATGATTCCATCAATAATTAACGCGAGCAATTGAGGCATAACATACACTCGGTTTTGCTCCACGATCTGTTCGCTCTTCGCCTGAATGCTTGCACGTGATGGGAATAAAGCAAGCAGGATGGGCGCTGTGAAGAATCCAATGACCGCTCCTGAAGTATTCAATAACAGATCATCTACATCAAAGAGACGGTAAGGACAATTATAATACCCGTAGAATCCGGTGATCTGGGTGATCTCGAAGAATAAGGAGAGCCCGAATCCACCTAGCAGGGCGTACTTCCAGAAGACTCTTTTTTGAAAAAAATAACGGATATATACACCCAGCGGCATAAGAAGCAGGACGTTAAATAGAACTTGCAAGAAGGCTCTGCCCTGAATCATTCCGATATAACTAGATGGCTGAGACCATACAATGGGTGTTTCTTTCATAATGTCTTTGACAAAAGTGAATGGAACCAGATTGTAGTAGATCGTGTCAGCGGCTTGCTGCGCACAGGTATCTCGCGTAGTCGGAAACGGAAGAATAACGAGGCAATAGGCAGCTAGAATATAAAAGATAAACGAAAAGCTGATGCCAAACCGTGACCAACTGAAGAAGCCGTCTTTGCGATAACCATAGATCAACCAAGGCACCAGCAAAAACATGGCCGCAACAACAAAGATCAAAAAAGCCGTTTGCACAGGGAAAACATATGAGGACATGAGTAGGAACTCCTTTGGTATTAAATATAATAACATTCATAGAAACAGAAAAATTCATGTATGTGTAGTGCGTATCTATTAGTTACATCATAAGTAGTTACCCTTAAAGTGAGGGATGCAAGAACCTTAAATTTGGTTTAAATCCATCCTTGCAGTGAGCAAGCGTATGGAATATACCGCCGAAATCCCGTATACTAGCGGGAATGCCAATCGTAGAATGGAGAGTTTAATACATATGTCTAATTTGCCTAACTGTCCCAAATGTAATTCAGAGTACACGTACGAGGATGGTAACCTGCTGGTTTGCCCGGAGTGTGCGCATGAATGGTCTTTGGAAGCAGACAATGATAATGCAGAGGATGCAAAAGTAATCCGTGATGCCAACGGAAATGTGCTAAGTGATGGCGATACTGTTACAGTCATTAAAGATCTGAAGGTTAAAGGTAGCTCGCTTGTGGTCAAACAGGGCACGAAGGTGAAGAATATCCGCCTGATTGATGGGGATCATGATATTGATTGCAAGATCGACAGTTTGGGTGCGATGAAGTTGAAATCTGAGTTTGTGAAAAAGATATAAGATCGAGAAACGTTCAGTTCCGCAATCAATGGGAATTGAACGTTTTTTGTTTGACAGGAAATATTTAGTAGATATATACTGGTTGGAATTTAATTTTGAACATGGTTAGGTGGTCTACATATAACAAAAGGCAGGTGTCAGAGCGATGAAGAGAGATCATATTATTGAATATTATTCCGGGTTTGATGAGTGGGGCAGACTGGAGCGGGAACCAATTGAATTCATCATTAACATGCATTACATCAGGGAACATCTCCCCGCTACTGGTTGTATTCTGGATAATGGCGCAGGACCAGGAAAGTATGCCATGGAGATTGCGAAGCAGGGGTACCAGGTCACTTTATCGGATCTGACACCTTCCTCCGTGGATACTGCGAGGCAAAAGGCTGAGAAGTTTGGTTTATCACAGCAATTCGATGGGTTCCATGTTCTCGATGCGACTTCGCTCTCCGGTATGGCTGATGAGACGTACGATGCGTCCCTCATGCTGGGGCCGTTATATCATCTGCAGACAGACGAAGAGCGCACGGCTGCTGTACGGGAGTTGTACCGTGTGACCAAGCGAGGGGGCGTGGTGTTTGTAGCCATGCAGAGCCGAATGCGCATGAGTATCAATTCGTTGCAATCCCCGCAGCATTGGAAACCGAATGATAATATGGCAGCCATCCGTTCTTTTGTGGAAAAGGGTATATTCGATCATCAGGATCAAGGACGATTTACGGGAGCATACTATTTTAATATTCAGGGCGTTACACCCTTCATGGAGCAACATGGATTTGAAACCGTGGATTTGATTGGTTCATCCAGCCTTAGAGCGATGCTCACGGACGGGCAGCAGCAATACTGGAAAGAGCGTGGCGAGTACGATGAACTCATGCAATATATGATTGAAGCCGCCAAAGACCCTTCCATATTGGGAATCTCGTCGCATCTGCTGTACATTGGGAGGAAGAAATAAACATAAATGTGCCCTCTGGAAACAGGGGGTACTTGTGTTTTTTATCAAAATAGTTCAATATTAAGATATATGACAAAAGGTGATCTACTTACAATAGGTAAGATGAACAACGGATCGCTTCATAACAGGGAGGAACAGACAATGGAAATCGGAATTAGTACATTTGTGGAGACGAACCCGGATGTAAAAACAGGAGAACTTATCAGTCATGCGCAGCGCATTCGCGATGTTGTTGAAGAGATTGTTTTGGCAGATCAGGTGGGTCTGGATGTATATGGCGTGGGAGAACATCATCGTGCTGACTATGCGGCTTCATCACCAGCTGTCATTCTGGCAGCCGCAGCTTCACAGACGAAGAATATTCGCCTGACGAGTGCCGTAACGGTGCTGTCATCGCATGATCCGGTACGGGTATATCAGGATTTTGCTACACTGGACGGCATTTCGAACGGGCGTGCAGAGATTATGGCAGGGCGGGGATCATTTATCGAATCGTTCCCACTTTTCGGCTATGATCTGAACGACTACGATGAGTTATTCGACGAGAAACTGGATTTGCTGCTCAAACTGCGTGATTCGGAAAAAGTAACCTGGGAAGGCAAACACCGCCCTTCCTTTAACAATCTGGGCATCTATCCGCGCCCGGTACAGGAGAAACTTCCGGTATGGATTGGCAGTGGCGGTAATCAGGAATCCGTAGTTCGTGCAGGACTGCTCGGTCTGCCATTGGTGCTTGCCATTATCGGTGGTCGTCCGGTGCAATTCGCACCACTGGTGGAGCTGTACAAGAAAGCAGCTGCACATGCGGGACATGATGCTTCCAAGCTGACCGTTGCTTCTCACTCTCACGGCTTCATTGCCGATACAACAGACGAAGCCGTGGAGAAATTCTTCCCGCCAGCGCAAGCGGTCATGAACATACTGGGTCGTGAACGTGGATGGGGACACTACAGCCGTGCAACATTTGATGCGGCGCGCAGCCTGGAAGGTGCATTGTATGTAGGTGATGTGGAGAGCGTAGCTCAGAAAATTATTCACCTGCGCAAAGAAGTCGGGATTACACGCTTCATGTTGCACACCCCCCTTGGCACCATGCCGCACAACGAGGTTATGAGAGCGATCGAGCTACTTGGTAAAGAAGTCGCTCCAATTGTGCGCAAAGAAATTGCACGTTGGGAAGCTGAGAACGAAGAGGCACGTTAATCGACTGAAACCAATACGGAACTAGATAGAGTCAACCAAATAAAGGAGCATGCCCTAGGCGTATTACGCCAATGGGTCTGCTCCTTTTTCGTTTATCTTCCAAAAGTATCTAATATCAGCACAGATTTAATGCTTATCCATTCGCAGATGTACTCACAAGGGAGTGTATAACCATGGACAACGTATGATCATAGAGGGTTTTGGCAGCTTCTTCACTCTCAATATGACCTCCCAAATAGAGATGAATAACACCGTGTAAGGGAGCCCAGATCATTCGTACCGCAAGCAGGGGATCTTGCACCTGAAGCATTCCCTGTTCAATCGCTATCTCCACCAAAGCAGACACTTGCTTCAGTGCAGTCGCTGTTCCCTGTAAGGTCTCTCCATCTGGTTTGAATTCGGAAAAAGATCCTCCAAACATCAGCTGATAGAAGCTGGATTGAGAAATGCCGAAGTCCCAGTAGACGTAGGCCAGATCACGGAAATATTGTTCGAACGATGCCTGCCGGGGTATAGTTTCAAATCGCTGGGCCATAAGGGAACATCCCTCTAAATATAGATGTTTGGCCAACCCTTCTTTTTTGCCAAAAAGGTTATATATGATTTTGGTGGAGCACTCCATGCGTTCAGCTACACGGCGTACCGTGACGGCTTCTGGTCCATGCTCTTGCAGTAAAGCGGCAGCAGCATGCACAATATTTTGCCGCAGATTATCCGAGTGCTGGAGTCTGGCTTCCTGAAAGGTTGTTACCGTATGTGCAGATTCTGTGGAACCCGAATTAAGATCCTTCATTGATTTCATCCTCGTAACCGTATTGTTGTTGAACAGAAACTACGTTTCCTTTTCTTATGGTCATTCTACTGTTTTACGCCGGATGACGTCAATTTAATCCGAATTTAATAAGTAAGCACCACGTTCAAGATTCAAATTTAACAAATGTATTTGACAGCGTCATGGATTTTGGTTACGATGATTCTATAAAGAAACAATGTTTCCTAGTGAAAACAAAGGTTCAAAATATGCATAAAGGATGGATGAGAGATGATAAAGGAACAGCGTCAATGGGTACTTATTACAGGTGCTTCTTCAGGTATTGGGGAAGTTTTTGCACTCGAAATGGCTTCCAAGGGTAAAAATATTGTGCTGGTGGCCAGAACAGAATCCAAACTGAATCAACTGGCAGAACGCATAGAACGTACATATCAAGTAAGGGCTGAGGTAATCGTATCGGATCTTTCCGAAGTTGAGGCACCTCAGAGGGTATATGAGGAATGTCAGAATCGGGGAATACACATCGATATGCTGATCAACAATGCGGGATTTGCTACTCATGGATTATTTGAACAGGTGGATGGTTCCCGCCAGCAGGAGGAGATTATGTTGAACGTGCTTGCCTTGACAAACATGACGCATCTTTTCTTGCCAGGCATGTTACAGAAGCGAAATGGTGCTGTCATTAATGTGTCGTCGACGGCTGCCTTTCAACCTGATCCGTATATGGCTGTGTATGGAGCAACGAAGGCATTTGTACTTTCTTTTACAGAGGCATTATACGAAGAAAACAGAAAGCGTGGCGTTCAGTTTTTGGCACTATGCCCAGGTTCAACCGAGACTTTGTTCTTTGATGTAGTGGGCGCTGAAGAAGCCTCGGTGGGTAAACGTGATACCCCTGAGCATGTCGTGGCGGTGGCCATGAGAGCGCTGGAGTCAGGCAAACCTTATGCTGTGCCGGGGGCCGGTAATTACTGGACAGCGCAGTTCACCCGACTCGTGCCACGCAAATTGATGTTGCGAATTGTAGGAAGTATGCTCCGTCCACGATCCAAGGGTGGTAAACCAGAAAAAGTACAAGCCTGATTAATGGTATAGGGTAAAAGCTTTAGGCCAAAATGCCTTTGGCCCGAGCTTCCTTTATCCAGCCTGGAAATTCAGTGAGGAGACGATCGTACAATTCTTCATCGCTGATCTTGGAGATGTCGTCGAGAGCAAAAAAGTCAGCATTATCGATGAAACGTCCAGTCATGTCATCGAGTTTCTCCAGAATACCGTAATTGGCTTGTCCCAGGCCAACGAATTGCCAGAACAGGTTTTTGGTTGAGCTTTCGGTAATAAGCCGCATGATCTTCCCTTTTTGACTGACTCCGCCATCGCTAAAAAAGATAATATACGTTGGCATCTTCACATCGGGTTCCTCGATCGTATATTTACGAATGACATCCTGCATCACAGGAGGTTCATTGTTGGTACCGCCTTTGCTACCCAACGTATATGTGCGTTCAATATAATTCTCGAAATCCCTGGCGGTGACGCTAGGTGCACGCAAGAAGTCTTTGGCGAAGAACCAGACGTCCAACTCTCCGTTATCATCAAAAGCGGATGCAATCGCCAGAATACGCTCGAAGGCTTCTTGCACGATGCCTTTGCGATACAGATGGTACATGGAGCCTGATGCATCAAATACAACGGCAACACGTGCCTGGATAGGTTCGATCTTTTTCTTTTGCAGAGACAGGGTTACTTTACGCTTGAGGAGGTCAATCTTGGTCAGGTTAAGCGGTGCATGATTCGTGTTTGGTGCAGCAACAGGTGCCAAGACTTCTGGAGAGGCGGCTGCCACTTCAGCTTGTGCGGTGAGAAGAATCTGTTCGGCTTCCGAAGTGTCGTTACTCTCAATTTCAACACCGAATGACTCTGCCAGCGGCTGCAATCCACCAAAGAAACCTCGTCCAATCGCACGAACTTTGAACCCGTCACGATACTTATAGATTTCAATAAAAATAAGAGCTGTTTCCGCAGTGACCTGCGTGATCTCATAGGTGATCTGCTGGGAACCCGCTTGTACAATCGCCTGACATGCCTGAACATCGGCGAAAGTCCCTCCCGCATCCAGGGTAGCCGTAAACACACATTTTTCCACAGGGGCCTGCCGTAATTGATTCGTATCCAGTACAAAAGAGGATTTCAGTTCCTCTGCCTGTTGCAGAAGCACACTTTGATGGGGATCGGCATTCTGATTATAAAATACAAAATAGTCGTCAGATGGGACCTTTCCCTCTTCGTTCACCATAAAGCAGCTAACATCCAAGGGAGAAGGAGATGATGTACATTGAATGGTTACCTGAAGTTGAGCACATTCGTTGATACTGATATTCTGGCCTGTGTTTAAGTGGATGAACGAATCTGTCATAATCGGATGCGCCTCTCTTCTCCAATATAATGGTTGAAAATGTACAGTAACAAGATCGATTCTGAGACAAATGTTTCCATAAGTCAATCTTTTCACCATTGATCCTACGCTTCATCAGACTCGTACTTTTCCCGATGCTCCTTCTTCATCTTTACATAGTCTGGATCCGTCTTCGCAACCTCCCATTTCGCTTTGAATATAGCGGCGGCTTCTGCCTTCACCTTATCATTCTGATAGGGCAGGATCGAGCCATCCTCCTTTGAGTATTTGCGTCCTCCTTTGTGATTTGTATACCGTCTGGCCCGTGTATAACCCATCTGGAGAAATTTACGAGCCATATCCATACCGACGAAATCACCCTTTTTCTTATACTCCAAAAATAACTCATAGATCTTCTCCGATGACTCTGTCGCAATCTCGGGTGTTTTGAATCGCCAGTGTGGCAGAATCTCGCCTTTATATGGCTCAACCATGAGAACACCCTGCTCACCCCGGCTTACGGTGTACAGCTCAGGATGTTTGCGCAGATCCAACTCATCATAATTGAGACTATAATCAAATTTTTTCATGTATACACCCTCCTTGATAGGGATTACCCCGATTCTGAACCAACAAGCACGGTTAATGGGGAACAACAGAACCAATTACACAGGAGGGGTAGCGGTATGGGAATGTCCGGCAGATATCTTGTGGTAACAAAGGAGCTAGTTGAATCCATCAAGTCAGGTGAGATCAGTGTGCATGATTGTGCAGTGGATCTGGATATTGATAAAACGTGGCAGATGATCCAATTCACGCTGAACGGTAACTTGTTAGAAGGGGAGCCGCCCCTGGGATATGTGGTACCTCTCGCAGGTGAGCAATACTTGGGAAACTATTCGGACATGGATCTGTTTTTGCTTAGTAACGAGCAGGTGCTGGAAGCCTACATGGCATTGGAGCAGCTCACACCGGAGGAATTGAAGCAACGGTATAGTCTGGACCGGATGATCGCTGAAGGCGTCTACCCTGTTATGGAAGATTGGGATGCGGAAGAGACATTTCAGGAGATCGTTCAGACCGTGGATGATATCCAGGCCTTATTTCAGGCAACGGCTGCAAGTGGAAATGGGATCATCTTTTATGTTTTCTAAATGAGCACTGAAATTATGATGGAAAATGGTTGGCCGACGTTGAGACAGGTTTGAACTGCTCCTATTCGGGTTATTGATAGACACAAGGCTCAGGCCTTGATGACATGACAATCCGGTAGAAGAGAGGGAATGCGATATGACACAGGATCAGAACGAAGAGAACAAAGCGATTCAAGAGGACGAGCCGGATCAATTCGAGACTCCCGCAACTGCGGAAGATGAAGAAACGGATGAGAAACTCGCAGAAGATCAGGAGCAAGAATAACTCCCAGCATTGCACAATGAAGCAGGATGTTTTATCGAAACATACGATATGCTGAAATATAGATAGACCAGAGGTCGGACATGCTCCGGCCTTTTGGTTTATTTTTTTGCGTATCCGTTTACAAGAATTACCTATACCTTCATAATAGAAATGAACCATATTTTTCTAAGGAGGAGTTCATATTAAGAATCGGAAGTTAGTCCAATGGATGGCAGTGCCACTAGTACTTTTAATGGTTGTTCTTACAGGATGTCAGGCTGTGGGTGGAGTAGACGTTGGCAAAGCAATGGCCAATGGCGCGAGTATCAAGTCCGGTGAATCCAGACAATCCATGAATATAAACATAGAACCGGCTAAGGAATTTGCTACAGAGAAAGACCTTGAAATGATCGAACTTATTAACTCCATATCCCTGGATATTGATCAAGCCAAAATGAAAGATGCGAAGACAGCATCGATCAAAGGTACACTGAGCATGGAGGGAACAAAGTTACCTTTCCACCTGTCCATGAATGAGTCCCAAATGGTGATTGATCTGGACGGAGCCCAGAAACCGCTGTACATATCTCTGGATACGTTCCAGGATGCACAGGCTCTTCCAATGGTAGATACGAAGGCTCTGGAGAAACAACTCGAGGAACTTTCCCCGAAACTGTTCTCTTTTGTCCTGAAACATCTGTCCAATCCGAAGAACATCTCCGTAACACCGGTACAGGAATCCGTGAATGGCGAAGCGCTTAGCCTCTCCAAGCTGCATCTGGAAGTTAGTGGTGAAGAGATGCTTGCTATGGTCAAACCATTCCTGACGAGTATTTCGAAAGATGAGCAAGGACTGAAAGACCTGATTGGCGATCTGTATGATGTGTTCTACCCTGTGCTGGAAGCTGTGAATGAGGTTGAAGGCGGGGGAGATGAAACGCTGAATTCGATCGTTCCTGAATCGAAAGATGAAGCCGTTGCGTCACTGTACGCCATCATCAAAGTAGGACTGGACAGTATGCTGGTCAATTATGATCAGGAGCTGAACAACCTGTTGAATGAGACCCCTGAATTCAAAACGGTCTTTGGCACAGATACCAAACTGAAATTGGACTTTTATCTCGACAGCAAGCTGGATATTCGCAAGCAAAACTTTGAACTGAAAGTAGCGCTGCCTGCTTCCGAAGATCTGCCGCTGAACTCCGTAACCGTAAGTGGAGACAGTGAACAGTGGAATATCGGTGGCACAGTTGCAGTTGATGAAGTGGATGTATCCGGCGGCGTTATGGATCTGATGAAGGATGATATTACGCCTGGTCAGATGCTGCGCAATTTTGATTCCAATTCACTGGCATATCAATTGCTGAAAGATGAAGCTGGGATCACGAGTAAAAGTGTAGTGCTCTTCCCGGATGATGAATACGCTGGGGCGATCACCGTTAAGAACACAACATTTGTTCCGCTTCGCTACGTTTCTGAGGAATTGGATGCGGAAGTGAAATGGACCAAAGGCTCGAACCAAATCGTTGTCATTGATGACATCACTGGTGATGAGATTGTCCTGACTGTAGGTTCCAAGAAGGCAACCGTTGCTGGTAAAGAAGTAACCATGGTGGAATCCGCCTATGTGGGCAAGGACGGCAAGACGTATGTGCCACTGCGCTTTGTGGCTGAATCCCTTGGAGCTACTGTAGATAAGGAACAAGAGACAGGTTGGATTTACATTGACCGTCCTTAATTTCTTGAAGTACATGTAAAGTACAAAGACCCGACATCGATATATCAAAGAACGCCCTTAACTGGCCAATGTGCTGAGTGGGGCGTTCTTTTTGGTATGATATTTGGGATAACGTATCCCGCAGGTTAAGTGTGCTGTAAGGTCTGAGGCTTTTTGCTAAACCCGGTACTTCCGGCTGTAAAGCCCATCTGGCGATAGAATTCATGTGCAGCTTCACGTTCAGGGCGATTGCCACTGTTCAGAGACAGGGAGTCCACGTCATGCGTGGCTGCCCATTGTTCGGCTTCCAGAATGAGTTGACGGCCGATGCCTGAGCCTCTGAACTGGTCATGTACAACCAATGCCAAGATACGGCAGTGTCTTCCGTTCTTTTCATACAGATAAGACGTCTGTAATCCGATCAGTCCAACTACGCGTCCGCGTGCTTCAGCAACCAGTGTAGTAAAGTTTGCGTCTGCAGCAATGTGGGTATAACGCTCCTCCATCTCGGCGTAAGTGGTGGGATAACCGAGTTGGTCCATCAGAATGACCATATCTTGCAGATCGGTAGGGGAACTGTATCTAATGGTTACATCCAGGCTCATAGTGGTGTCGTCTCCTTGGGTCTTTCTTTCAATGAAAGTTCAATAATGGTATCCAGCAGCTCTGCAAAAGAAATGCCTGCAGCGGCTGCACTTTTGGGCAGCAGACTGTTACGGGTAAGACCCGGCAGCGTGTTCACTTCAAGCACATAAGGCATGCCTTCCCGAATCATCATATCCACGCGCGCGTAGACGCTGCATTTGAGCACCTGATAACAGGTCAAGGCCGCGGCTTCAACGCAATTGTGAAGGTCCAAAGGCAATTGCACAACCTGCTCATCGGCTCCGTGGTCATCGTATTTGGAAGAATAATCGAAAAACTCCGCGTTCGAACGAATGGAGATCACCGGCAGCATCTTACCATCCAGAATGGCACAGGTAATCTCCTCACCTTCGATATACTGTTCAATCATGACCGTATCATCCCAGGCGAGGGCAGCCTCTACAGCAGCAGGCAGGGCGTAAGCTTCCTTCACCACTTGGGTACCAATGCTGGAACCGCCTGAATTGGGTTTGACCACCACGGGGTACGTTAATTGTTGAACAGCAATAGAGGACAGTTCCTCCATATGACTCACTCGCAGCCATTCTCCGGTAAGTACACCTGCATGCTGCATGAGCTGTTTGGACATGTCTTTATCCATGCATACACTGCTTGCTAGCACACCACAGCCTGTGTAGGGAATACCCAGGGATTCCAGTGTGCCTTGGACCGTACCGTCTTCGCCGTATTTGCCATGCAGGGCAAGCAGTGCCACATCGATCCCCGCTGACTTGTCGATTAGATCGCGCTTGGTATTCAGCTCAATGGGCACAACCTCGTATTTGTCTTTATTCAGGTTTGCAATCATCTCCTGTCCGGTGAGCAGTGAAATATCCCGCTCTGAAGATGTACCGCCCATAATCACGCCAACTTTCATGTGAAATCCTCCTTATCTCATTTGAGCTGCTGTCTCGCCAATGATGCGAATGCCTTTACGTATATTTTCATCGCTGACTCTGGAGAAACCCAGACGCATCGTGTTTACACCTTGACCGGGTTCCAGATAAAAGGTATCCCCAGGTGTGAACGTCACACCTTTCACTTTACAGGCCGCCAGCAGTTCACGGGTGCTGTATTCGGACGGGAACTGCACGAACAGATGCAGACCACCCGCACCGGAAATCCGGCACATGGGCAGATGCTGCTTCAGGCAACGCACAACCAATTCATATTTTCTCTTATATTCCGTACGAGCTCGCTTCAAATATTTCTCGAAATTACCGTTGCTCAGATATTGATACAATAACGATTGGTCCAGCGTGGAGGTATGGATGCTGCGTGCCCGTTTCATACTCTCCAGATAATCAATCAGCGCCGCATCCGCAATAATCCAACCCACCCGCAGACCTGGGAACAGGACTTTGGAGAAGCTGCCCAGATACACCAGTCCATTGCCTTTGCCCGTGCTGGCGATCAGGGGAGATACGTGGGAACCGGAATAGCGCAATTCTTCGTTGAATCCATCCTCAATGATCGGTACCTGATATTGGTTCATCAACCGGATGATCTCTACCCGTTTTGCAGGGGAAGTCACAATCCCGGTAGGGTTGTGGTAGGAGGGCACGAGATACGCCAGATCATATGGACTTGCCTCAAGTTCATGTTCAAGTTGCTTCAAGTCCAAGCCATCCGGCTCCATGTTCACACCGGTCAGGTGGAACTGGTGCAGCTTCAGATTTTTGATCGCCGTGTGGTGCGTTGGATTCTCGCAGAGCGCTTTTCCGCTTTTTTTGCGCAACGCTCCAAGCACCAGATCGAAACCTTCCGTGAATCCGTTGGTGATCAGAATGTCCTTGCCACGGAGGTCGACACCTTTGTTCTCCATATATCGTAGTAAATAGTTCATCAGCGGTCTGTATCCTTGCGCATATCCGTAATTCAGCAGTACTTCACCTTCAAGTGACATGCGATCCAGAAAAGCCCGCTTCACGTTGTGCAGATCAAACAGCTTTTCATCCGGTGCTATGCTGGTAAACGATATCTCACCGCGCTCTGCTCCGGAGCCATGCTTCATCAGATCGTACTGCTCTGCCTGGATCGCATACTCACTTACCTCCGTCGTCCAGTCCAGTTGCCAGCTCGCTGCTGCCTCAGGTGTTTCGATGGAGGCACTGACGTAATTGCCCTTGCCTTTGACGGCATAGATCAGACCTTCATCTTCAAGCTCGGCATAAGCGAGCAGGACCGTGCTGCGACTAACCTTCATGAGTGTACTGAGTTCACGGGTCGAGGGCAGTTTTTGTTTGGCTTGCAGGCCGCCTTTGAGCATCAATCGCTTCATATAATCTTTGACTTGTATATATACAGGGCGGTCCTCCGTCAGTTTCAGATCGGAATACATCCCATCACTCCCTCTACTGGTATCTTGCCATATTATAAACCCCGCAGAAAGAACCACGATACCTCTGTTTCCCTGCAAGTGTGGTTGGTTGTTCGCACAAACGCAAAAAAGCCCTGGCAGTATGCCGGGGCCTGGTGGTGAAACGTGATCCATTTTCTATAGTACTGCTGCTATAATTTCTACAGTTGCATTGCATGACTAGTCTCTCTAGGATCGATAGCTATCTGACCTTCTACGTGTGTCTATTAACTTCAGTACGACTATAATTGCAGGCTTTCTAGGTGATACTTAAAATCTACAGTGAAATCATGAATCTAGGTCTTTCTACGTTTGCTTGCTGCAAGGGTCGAATAGAGGATGAATCCACAATCTATAAGCTAAGGTTCTTGCTAACTGTACTCTTGTCGTGATCACGTAACAGAATTCAGCATGAAAAAGATATTCAATCATAGGGTACAATAGACGAAGGTAGATATAAAGACGTATGTCTCAGTGCCCAATTTCTTCCTCATACCCCTATAGTACCACTTTGAATCAGGGAAGTTAACCTTTTTTTTGAAATATTTGTCGTAATAGCGAAAATTGCGTGAATTGTCCTTCATATAGATTGAAATGGTGTCCCTTTATAATATGTGATAGGATGTAAACCTATAGATAATGAGGAAGTGAGCCTATTGATTAATATTACCGTACCAACACCGGATGTAACCATCACAAAGCAGGCTGATCCACAGCTTAGCCACATTTATGGATTTACTGATTTTCACCTGATTACCCGGGAACTAGGCGGGATTTTCATGTTTTACAATGCCGCTGGAGAGTTGTTATTTGTCGGGAAAGCACGAAAATTAAGACCACGTATCAAAAAGCATTTTGAAGATACCGTATCACCAATCAAGAATCACCGCGAAGAAGTAACAAAGATTGAAGTATGCCTGGTTGAAGATCCGGTAGATCGTGAAATTTACGAGACGTATATCATCAACACGATGCGTGCGAAATACAATGTAGATAAAGTCTTGTACAAATAAGACGCTTTAAAAGCACATGAATATGCAATGAGTGGGACATATGTCCTAAGTGTTGCGCTAGTGGGTAAGGATGTAATCAAAGGATTGCATCCGATTCCTTCTGGTGCCATCCCGATCTTTTCGAGGGAGTAGTTTGTAGATTTTGAAACGTAGTAAGCCCAAGCCTAGTATCATAGATATACCAAATACATATGAAGAGGTGATTGTGTTGATCGGTCGTAGCGGTAACCCTACACTTAAAGACAGCACGTTTGAAAACAGAGGATATGGAGAAGATCGCTATCAGAATTACATGACGATTAACGGCACGGTGAATAAAGCGTTTATTACGCTGGTTATTCTGCTGGGCAGTGCATTTGCAACATGGATGATGTTCTTTAACGGTCAACAAGTGATGCCGCTCGCTTATGGCGGATTAATCGTTGGTTTCATTCTGGCACTTGTCATTTCGTTCAAACCTGTAGCGGCACCTTATCTGGTACCGGTCTATGCCGTGGCAGAAGGGCTATTCCTGGGCGCACTCTCCGCAACCTATGAGTCACTGTATAACGGAATTACCTTGCAGGCTGCCCTGTTGACCATGGCTGTATTCATCGCCCTGCTGATGGCATACAAAACCAGATTGATCAAAGCTACGGAGAACTTCAAGCTTGGGGTGGTGGCTGCAACTGGCGGTATCATGATCATGTATCTGCTGAGCTTTGTACTGAGTTTCTTCGGAATTTCGATTCCTTACCTGCATGATAACAGCTTGATCGGTATTGGTATTTCGGTCGTTATCGTCATTGTGGCTGCCCTTAATCTGGTCCTTGATTTCGACTTCATCGAGGGTGGCGCTGAACGCGGTGCGCCCAAGTACATGGAGTGGTACGGTGCATTTGGATTAATGGTTACACTGGTATGGCTGTACATTGAGATCATCCGTCTGCTTGGCAAATTGCGGAGCCGGGACTAGTCCTATCGTAAAATCCATAATAAGAGTGTGAATTTCATTAAAGCTGACGCGTGTTACTCACGTCGTTGGCTTTTTTGGTATATATGGATATGGAGGTAGTCTAAAAGCAACTTTGCGAGCAGTAGGAGAGCAAACGCTGTGGAGTGAGGTGTGTACATTTTACCATATTTGGATTGACGGTCTGGAAATGGTTATGGTATTTTATTGATAATGATTATCATTTTCGTTTAGAAGTTACCCAGTTGCCAGCTGTTATCATTCTTTAGCTACATATCAAACCGATCAAGCAGATCGAAAGGAGTGGCCTCATGTTACTGGAAAATGATTCGCAGATTGCTGCGCACCAGCCTGTTCCCGGCCGCAGTCCCAAGACGGATCTTGCCAACGTTAAAACATACATGGACAAACATTACGACCAGCCTCTATCGATTGCAGACCTCGCCTCGGAAGCGGGGATCAGTCCAAAATATTTCGTGGATCTGTTCAAGAAAACGTACGGACAGAGTGCAATGGAGTATCTTACGGATCTGCGCATTAACCGTGCCAAGCGATACCTGAAGGAATCCAGATACAAACTTCGCGATATTGCCCTGAGAGTGGGGTATAGTGACGAGTACTATTTTAGCCGCAAATTTAAAAAGGAAGTTGGCGTATCTCCTTCGGATTATGCGAAAAACGCCAGAAAACGGATAGCCACCTGCTCCTCCAGTGTGATTGGACAACTTCTGGCACTCAATGTCATCCCTGTGGCTGCACCCATCGATCCCAAATGGACCGCGTATTATTATAATGCACATCGTACAGAGATTCAGTCCCATCTGAAATTGACGGACCCGTACACGAGCTGGCGGTTTGAGGCCAATGTGGAAAGGCTGGTCCATATTCGTCCTGATGCCATCGTAGGTACAGATCAGATTAGTGAACAGGATCAGGCCCAATTGGCCGAGATTGCACCTTGTTGTTTTGTCCCCAAACATCATTCGGATTGGCGAACACAGCTACGCATGATTGGATCATTCCTGGAGCGGGAGGAACAGGCGGAGCAATGGATACACTTGTACAACCAGCGAGCAGAGAAGGCACGGGAATCGGTACAGCGGGAAGTGGGCCGGGAGAAAGTGATCGTTGTGCGGATCTACGGGCAGAATCTCTACCTTTATAGCAATCCGGGTATTGAAGAAGTGTTATATGGAGCGCTGCAACTGGACACATTCTCTGATCTTAGTGCCAATAATCCGTTAACGCTGGAGCAGCTCGCTGCAATGAACCCTGATCGCATTCTCGTTATGGTGTGTCCCGAAGCAGCTTCACGGGCGTATTGGCTAAGCTTGCAGCATTCAGTTACATGGCGTCAGCTCAAGGCCATTCGTCAGTACCAGGTCCATCTGATCACAGGTGACCCTTGGTTTGATTATTCGGCTGTAGGCGTGATGCGCATGCTGGATGAAGCTCTATTGATCTTCACGGGATATTGTCCAAATATATATCTGGATAACGTCCATGGTGATTCCCAGGCGACGTGACATATAATCCTTGTATCTAAATGAGAATGTTTATCAAGGGGGATCTCACACATGTTTCAATATATCAAAAACATCGGACAACGTTCCGTTGGTAGCAAATTCCGTAGTGCCCGGCTCTCAGCCCTGATCCTGCTGATGTTAATTACAGGGCTGTTGTCTGCCTGTGGTGCAGCATCCGAGAATACAGGAGCGGCCCAGGAGGAGCAGCCCGCAACGGAAACTTCAACCCCGGCTTCAACCGAGACGGCTGTGCAGGAAGAGCAAGCGGAAGAAACGAAGGGTGAACGCACCGTAAAAGATGACTTGGGACATGATGTAATTATTCCAGCCAAGACAGAGCGGGTGTTTGCACCATATTTGGAAGACTCCCTGTTAACCCTTGGTGTGAAGCCAGTAGCCCAATGGGCAAGTGGTACAAAAGGACATGTCTATCTCCAGGATCAACTCAGTGATGTGCCTACACTTGATTTCTCCAGTGGTTTGCCTTCGCCAGAAGCGTTGATGTCGTATAATCCTGATTTTATTATTTTGCATACGGCCCAATATGCCGAGAATGGGGTATACGAGAGTTATTCAAAGATCGCACCGACCTACGTATTTACGAACGCTTCGGGTGATGTAGAGAAGTCCTTGCAGATCATTGGCGATTTGCTGGGCAAAACGGCTGAAGCCGAAAAAGCCATTGAAACCTACCATGCCAAGGTTGAGTCAGCCAAAGCGGAACTGGCGAAAGTAGCCGAAGGCAAAAAAGCAGCCATTATTCGTTTTGCCCCACGTGGTATTAGTATGATGGGTGGTAACTACTTCAGCGGTTACGTCGTATATGAACAACTGGGACTAGGTAAGCCTAAATTGGTCGAGTTGGAGAACAGCGCCATTGTATCCACCGAGGTATTACCCGAGATTGATGCCGACTTTATATTCACCGTGGAACAAGGTCCAGGCAGCATGAAGGAAATGACGGCAACCAACGTATGGAATAGTATGCCTGCGGTGAAAGCAGGGCATGTGTACGCTGTCGAGCCAGCTCCGTGGTTGGGTGGTGGACTGATCGCATACGGTCATGTCATTGATGATACGCTCAAAGCGTTAAAACAATAATTGGAATAGTGTAGCTCCCTTTGGAGTGCCGGGAACCGGATGTTAGTCCAGCGTTTCCTGCACACCGTGAGGGAGCTTTTTTTACGATAGAAACGTGAACATTATATGACATAAATATGGAAATATGGAGATAATCAAAATGATTTCTGGATATCGTCCATGGGACAGCCGGATTGACTCTTTTATAATTGGTAATGAGAATCAATCTCATATACAGAATGTAGTTCAGTATTCAACTTATATAAGCAGAACAACGAGGAGGACCCATCCGTAATGACGTTTCAGCCCAACTCGACCGCTCCTGGCAACCTTGAGCATATCGAACGCAGTACCGTTCAGATTCCACATGCCGAACAATGGACCATGAAATCACGTTCAGGCCATCATGATTATCAGATCATGGTATTCAAGCCTGTTGAACCTCCGCCCCCGTCCGGTTACCCGGTGATTTACCTGCTGGATGCCAATTCGGTATTCGGCACGATGGTGGAAGCTGTTCGTGTGCAGGGACGCAGACCGGAGAAGACAGGAGCAGTCCCGGCCATTGTCGTAGGCATTGGGTACCCGATCGCGGGTCCCTTTTCCCCTCATCGTTATTATGACTTTACTCCAAAGGCCACAACTGAATATACCGCAAAATCCGACGGTACACCTCTGCCAGAACAAGGAGGTGCCGATGAGTTCTTGCGATTTATTGAAGAAGAACTGAAGCCAGATATAGAGCAGCAATTTCGGATTGATCGGGACAGACAGGCTATATTTGGTCACTCGCTTGGTGGGTTGTTCGTGATCCATGCGTTGTTCACGAAGCCGGAAGCTTTTCGATATTACATTGCGGGAAGTCCCTCATTGCACTGGAACCAGAAGGTGATGCAGGCGGAGGAACAGGAATTCGTCGCAAGGCTGGAGCAGCACCCGGTGAACGTCAAGGCGTGGATTGGTATGGGAGAACAGGAGAAAACTCACCCGGCCCGCAACAATGATAAAGCATCAAGTCTGACGGAACGTTTGTCCGCATTAAAGCAGCCTGGGTTGGATATCGCATACACCGAGTTCGAAGAAGAGAACCATGTCTCGGTATTGCCTTTTCTGATTAGTCGCACGATGCGTTTTGCCTGTAGTCCGGAGTCATAGAAGGTTGGAATGAGGGACGTTTTTGCAGACGATAATCATATGAGTCAGGGATCAGTGAGCAGCAGGAGCTACTATGGGGCAGTAAGGGAGGTACACGAGGTGAGTTACACAGGAATCGATGGAAAAGTAGCCTTGGTCACCGGTTCCGCTCAAGGGATCGGTGAAGCGGTAGCGAGATTGCTTGCACAACAAGGCGCTATCGTTGCTCTGGTGGATCGACAGGAAGCTGGGCTGGATCAGCTGGTCACCGATCTGCGCAGTCAGGGTCATCAGGCAACAGCCTGCGTTGCTGATATATCGGATCGTCAAGCTGTTGAGGATACTGTTCGACGGATCGAAGAGAACGTTGGCCCCATTGGCATTCTGGTGAATGCTGCGGGTGTGCTGCACACAGGGGCAGTGAGTGAGCTGACGGATGAAGAATGGGCGAGGACGTTTGACGTGAATACGCACGGTGTATTTTACATGTCGCGTGCGGTAGTGAGATATATGGCTGAACGCCAAACGGGTGCGGTAGTTACCGTGGGTTCGAATGCTGCGGGTGTTCCGCGAATGCACATGTCTGCCTACGCGGCTTCCAAAGCCGCCTCAACCATCTTCACCAAATGTCTGGCTCTGGAATACGCCGATCGGCACATTCGATGCAACATTGTCTCTCCAGGCTCAACGGATACGCCAATGCAGCGAGCTATGTGGCAGGATGAGCATGGCGCAGAGGCAGTCATTGCAGGCTCACCGCAAACCTTCCGTTTGGGCATACCGCTAAACAGGATGGCATTGCCAGAGGATATCGCGGACGCGGTGGTCTATCTGGTATCGGATCAAGCCAGACATATTACGATGCATGATCTGTGTGTGGATGGAGGCGCCACGCTCGGTGCCTGAATCAAGAGATAAGGAGATGATGAATCATGTCAAAAGCGGGTACAGTTACTGCAACTTCCGCCATACACCTTCTGGAGCAATATCGGGAGGGGACGTCCTTTTTCTGGTCTTCACCGCAACATACCTTGCTCGCACAAGGAGAACGGATTCGTTGGTCTCGGCTACATGCGGAGGACGCAATTCAATCAGATCCCAGCGATTATGCTGATGTTAATGAACATAAACGTAAGGAAGAGATACATCTTTTCATACATGGTATTCAGCAGCTTATGGACAAGGCCCAACAAGCTGGTCAATCGAATCCGATGGTGGTTGGCGCCCTTCCGTTTGATCCGCTGGACGATTCTGCTGAGTTATATGTACCAGAGACGGTGCAGTGGGCTGAACCGCTACCCGCGGAAACACGAGCATTAATTCAGAAGCTGCCAACAGCCGTAGGTTGTAAGGTCATTGAGGCACCTGCGGGCACAGTGTATGAGCAAAGTGTAGACAACGTATTGGTTGACCTAAACCAAGGTGATCTCCACAAAGTCGTGTTATCCCGTACACTTGAGGTGACTTCACAGACCATCGTGGATATGCATCAATTGCTGCGTAATCTGTTCAGGGACAACACGCATGGATATACATTTGCTGTACCAATGAGGAACATAAATCAGCCTAAAAGTACTCTAACAACGAATAAACAACAACTTAAAACAGATGAACAATTTGAAAATAAAACGAGTCGCACCTTCATCGGGGCAAGCCCAGAACTGTTAGTTACCCGCAAAGGGTTAAAAGTACGCGCCAATCCACTGGCAGGCTCTGCTGCCCGGAGTGATGATCCAGCGGAAGATCGGCGCCGTGCAGAGGCACTGCTGGCTTCAGCCAAGGATCGGCATGAACATGCCGTAGTCATTGAGGCAGTTGCGGAAGCACTGCGCCCATTATGCCGACAACTATCCGTTCCAGCAGAACCTTCGCTGATCCAGACACGCACGATGTGGCATTTATCCACTGAAATCCACGGAGAGCTGGCGGACATGGCCACAACGTCACTGGAGCTGGCTTTGGCTCTTCATCCCACACCCGCCATCTGTGGAACACCTGTACAGGCTGCACGGGCAGCGATTAAGCAACAGGAGCCGTTTGACCGGGGATTATTTACGGGAATGGTGGGCTGGTGCGACAGGGAGGGCGACGGCGAGTGGGCCGTAACGATCCGATGTGCTGAAGTGGAAGGCACAGCTGTGAAATTGTTCGCGGGAGCGGGCATTGTAGCAGGTTCTACAGCAGAAGCAGAGCTGGCAGAGACGGCTGCCAAGTTCAGAACGATGCTGTGCGCAATGGGTTTGGATTCAACCATGTCCAGTCGGAAGGAGGAATGAGCAATGTTGTCAGGATATCAGGCTTGGCCTGAGGAAGTTGCAGAGCGTTATCGGCAGGAGGGTTGCTGGGAAGGGATTACGTTTGGAGAAATGCTTCGCCAGCGTGCTGATCTATATGGCAATCAGGTAGCCGTTATTAGTGGTGAAGATCAATTCACTTATGCAGAACTGGATGAACGGGTGGATCGATTGGCTTCCGGTTTATATGCCAAAGGAATACGGCAGCATGACCGGGTTATTATTCAGCTGCCCAATATTACGGCGTTTGTTGAAGCATGTTTTGCTTTATTCCGCATCGGTGCGCTGCCTGTATTTGCTCTTCCCTTGCATCGAAAGAGCGAAATCACATATTTCGCTCGTTTCTCCGAGGCCGTAGCATATCTTATTCCGGATCAGGATGGAGGATTTGATTATCGCACGTTGGCAGAGGAGGTACAGGCAGAGGTGCCGGGACTTCGGCATATTTTTGTGGCGGGAGAAGCCGGTCCGTTTACAGCATTGGAAGATGTCTATGCAGAACCTATCACACTGCCAGATGAACCGAAGTCTTCAGATGTTGCTTTTCTACAGTTGTCGGGCGGAAGTACCGGGTTGTCCAAGATGATCCCACGCACTCATGATGACTACATCTACAGCTTGCGAAGAAGCGTTGAGGTGTGTGGTCTCAGTCCCGAAAGTGTCTATCTGGCTGCACTACCTGTAGCACATAACTATCCAATGAGCTCACCCGGAATTCTGGGCACGTTGTACGCGGGTGGCACGATTGTGCTGTCACGGGGATCAAGCCCGGATGAAGCCTTTCCACTGATTATGCGCCATCAGGTAACCATCACCGCTTTGGTGCCGCCACTGGCTCTTGTCTGGCTCAATGCAGCAGCTGCCCGAGGAACCAAGCTTCCGTCGCTCCAGGTGCTTCAAGTGGGGGGAGCCAAATTCAGTGCAGAGGTGGCGGCACGCGTCAAACCGGTCCTTGGCTGTACATTACAACAGGTGTTTGGCATGGCCGAAGGGCTGGTGAACTACACACGTCTCGACGATTCGGAGTATGTCATTACCCATACACAAGGGAAACCGATGTCTCCCTATGACGAGGTGCGGATTGTGGATGACGAAGATGTTGAAGTGGAGCAGGGACAAGCCGGACACCTGCTGACACGCGGACCTTATACCATTCGTGGTTATTACAAAGCCGAGGAGCATAACGCCAGATCGTTTACTACCGACGGTTTCTATCGCACAGGCGATATCGCGAGTCTGACGGCTGATGGATATCTCGTTGTCGAAGGACGGGCGAAGGATCAGATTAACCGTGGCGGGGATAAAGTGGCTGCCGAGGAAGTGGAAAATCATCTGCTGGCCCATCCAGGTGTGCATGATGCAGCCTTGGTCTCCATGCCCGATGAGTATCTGGGCGAGCGCTCTTGCGCCTTTATCGTCCCAAGCGGCGAAGCTCTGGCGGTGGCCGAGATCAAGTCTTTTCTACGCAATCGGGGCCTGGCCAGTTATAAAATCCCGGACCGGATTGAGTTGGTGGATGCTTTTCCGAAGACACAAGTGGGCAAGGTCAGCAAAAAAGCATTACGGGAAATGTTGACCATCGAGCAACCTGTATCTAAATAAGAATTTTCGATAAATATAGCTGAAAAGAGGGATATTCATGGCACTTCCAGTGATTCAACCATATGCAATGCCTGTAGCGTCGGAGCTTCCGGTCAACAAGGTAGCCTGGACACCGGATGCGAAGCGTGCAGTACTCTTGATCCACGATATGCAGAACTATTTTATGAATGCATTTACGGCGGGAGCATCCCCGGTGGTCGAACTGATTGATCATATTGCACAACTTCGTTCAACGTGTCATGAGCTTGGGATTCCCGTGGTCTACTCGGCACAACCGGGTGGACAGACACCGGAGCAGCGCGGGTTACAGCTGGACTTCTGGGGTGCGGGGATCGATGGCGGGCCTGTGCAAAAAGAAATTGTTGAATCGCTGGCACCCGCTCCACAGGACACCTTCATGACCAAATGGCGCTACAGCGCCTTCCAGAAGACGGAACTGCTTGAGTTGATGGAGCGGCAGGGCCGGGATCAATTGATTGTCTGCGGCATATATGCACATATCGGATGTCTGATGACGTCAAGTGAGGCATTTATGCGAGACATTCAGGCGTTTTTGGTTGCCGATGCGGTTGCTGATTTTTCGGAGGAAAAACATCGCATGGCGCTGACGTACGCAGCAGAACGGTGTGCGGTAACACTAACGACCGAACGTTCGATTGCGTTGCTGAGTGCGTCAGCCGCAACCAGAACTGAAGTTGCAGTTACATCCGAGGCGCAGTTACAATCGGCATCCACTGCGGAGACTGGGGATGTCGTGGAAGGACGAGAAGACGTTGATCAGGCAAGGCTGGCAACATTACGAGCTCAGATTGCCGATCTGTTACAGGAGCAGCCCGATTCAATTGGGGAGCATGATGATCTGATTCAGAACTGGGGAATGGATTCCATTCGTATGATGAGTCTGGCTGAACGTTTTCGCGCGGAAGGAGCAGAGGTTACTTTTGTTGATCTGGCAGAGCAGCCTACATTGGCAGCTTGGGCAGGACTCCTCGGTAATGCCCAACCGAAAGTACTGCCGAACGGAGATTACTTTTGAGCGGGGCGGTGCAGATGTCGCATAGTCGGAACATAGCTTGGCCTTTATCTTCTGCACAGTCTGGCATCTGGTATGCCCAACAGTTGAATCCGGACAACCCGATGTACAACACGGCCGAGTATGTGGTTATTGACGGTCAGATCCATACGGGACGATTTGAAGAAAGTGTACGTCAGACCGTGATGGAGGCCGAATCGCTGAATATGGTGTATGGCGAAAATGAGCAAGGCCCGTGGCAATCTCTGCGCACCAATATGAATGATTGGACATTCCATGTCATGGATGTGCGTGATCAGGCTGATTCTCATACGGCTGCGCTCGACTGGATGAAGCAGGATCTGGCAAAGCCTGTTGATCTAGCGATTGGACCACTTTTCACAGAGGCGCTGTTCCGGGTGAGTGAGGATCGGTACTACTGGTACCAACGCATTCATCATATTGCGATTGATGGGTACGGCGTATCCCTGATTACACGCAGGGTTGCCAGCTTGTACTCTGCAAGCCTTCAGGGAGAGGGCGCAGCTCAGGCACAGGGTACGGCAGCGATTGGATCACTGACTTCCGTTCTCGAAGAAGATGAAGCCTACACATCCTCCACCAACCGAGAGCTGGACCAACAGTTCTGGATTGACCGATTCGCGGATGCACCGGATGTGGTCAGTCTGGGTGAACGTGCTCCGCGTACATCAACCGAGTTCCTGCGACAGAGTGCGGTGCTCACGCCGTCACAACGGGAGCAATTGCAAGCAGCAGCGGGTAGATTCGGTGCGACCTGGCCGGATCTGTGTGTAGCGGCAACGGCGATCTATGTGCACCGGATGACAGGGTCAGCCGATGTTGTTCTGGCCTTGCCCGTGATGTGCCGATTGGGTTCAGCATCGCTGCGTGTTCCAGGCATGGTCATGAATGTGCTTCCGCTCCGCCTGTACCTGGATTCACAGATGAATCTGTCTGAATTGATGGCACAGATCGTGAAGGAGATTCGGGCTGTACGCAAACACCAGCGATATCGGCATCAGGATCTAAGGCGTGATCTCAAGCTCTTGGGAGAGAATCGGCGTCTGTTTGGACCGATGATCAATGTGATGCCTTTCCATCATGAGTTGAATTTTGCGGGCGCACGCGGCATGATCCATAATCTGTCCACGGGTCCAGTGGATGATCTGTCGATTCATATTGTAGACCAGGGACATGGTCATGGACTGAGTATTGCTTTTGATGCCAACCCTTCGATCTATGTGGACTCGGAATTGCATGATCATCAGCTTCGCTATGTGCAAATCCTGCAATCCCTGATGTCAGAAGGGACAGAAGACATATCGGTTGGACAGATGGACATCCTGCTCCCTGCTGAACGCGAACAAGTGCTGGAAGGATGGAATCAGACGCATCATGCCATCGCTGAGTGGAATTCGGCAGCGCTATTTGAACAGCAGGTTCGGCGTACACCTCTTGCAACCGCAGTGACATTCGAAGGGACATCGCTGACCTACGCAGAGCTGAACGAACGTGCGAATCAACTGGCACATGAACTGATACTGACTTACGGAGCAGGACCGGAGCGTGTGGTTGGCATTGCGATGCCTCGTTCACTGGACGTGGTCATCGCGATTGTAGCTGCCCACAAAACAGGAGCAGCCTATCTGCCGCTTGACCCGGATTATCCCGAAGAGCGCCTGATCTATATGCTGGAGGATGCCAAGCCTGCTTGTGTGGTGACGGTAATGAACAACTTCTCTCACATTCCCCAGACATCCAGTGTACCGATTCTGGTCATGGATGAACCGGACATGATACAGGCAGTGAGCTGCCAGTCGGGAAGCAATCCCGAAGGTGATGATCTGGCAGGCATAGCTTCTCTGCTCAACCCTGCGTATCTGATCTATACTTCCGGTTCTACGGGTAAACCCAAGGGTGTAGCTGTAACCCATCTGGGATTAGCCAACTTGCTTGAAGATATGAAGACAAGACTACAGGTTGGTCCGCAGGATCGCTGGCTGTCGGTGACCACGATTGCTTTTGACATCTCCGTACTGGAAATCTTCCTGCCACTGACGACTGGAGCAAGACTTGATATCGCGCAAAAGAAAACGATTCTTGATCCGGTAGCACTGGCCGGGAAGATGAGAGAGCAAGAGACAACGATCATGCAGGCTACGCCAACGTTATGGCAGTCTCTGGTGACGAGCCGCCCGGGAAGGTTTGATGGGCTAACGGTGATTACGGGGGGAGAGGCTTTATCCGAGGAACTGAAGCTTTCGCTGGAGGCGTTGGGCTGTCAGGTCAATAATCAGTACGGGCCAACGGAGACAACCATCTATTCTACAGCTGCATCGCTGGGGAATGAACAGTCAGGCAAACCATCCATTGGTGGTCCGGTTCGTAACACACAGCTCTATGTGCTGGATCAGAGCATGCAGCCTGTACCTCCAGGTGTAGCAGGTGAATTATATATCGCAGGAGAGGGACTTGCACGGGGATATTTGGGCAGACCTGATCTGACCGCAGAACGTTTTGTTGCGAGTCCCTTCGGACAACCGGGCAGTCGAATGTACCGGACAGGAGACCTGGCCAAATGGTTGCCGGACGGCTCCATCGATTATTTGGGACGGGCAGATCATCAGATCAAAATCAGGGGCTTCCGGATTGAACTGGGGGAGATTGAGTCGGTAATCTCCAGATATCCGGGTGTAACACAGGTTACGGTCATGGCACGTGAAGACCAGCCTGGGAACCAACGGTTAGCGGCATATATCGTGGCTGATGCGGAAGATCATCAAGCTGACATGGATTTGGCTGATATCAGAGCACACGTAGCTGATGCGTTACCGGATTACATGGTGCCCTCTGCCTTCATGCTGCTTCCAGAGATGCCACTGACACCGAATAAAAAAATCGATCGCAAACGTCTTCCTGTGCCTGCATTGACATCTAATGCAAACGGGAGGGAGGCACGTACACCGCAGGAGGAGATCCTTTGCAGCCTGTTTGCCGAGATCCTGGGTGTAGCTCGGGTAGGCATTGATGATGATTTCTTCGAACTGGGTGGACATTCCCTGCTGGCCGGGCGAATTATAGCCAGAGTACGTGATGTATTCGGGGCAGAACTGAACATCGGCAGTGTGTTTGAATCACCGACAGCAGCAGGGCTTGCCAGAAAGCTGGATCAGGCGAAGTCCGTCAGACCCGTTATTCAGCCTGTGCCGCGTGCGGGTGAGATTCCGCTTTCCTTTGCCCAGCGACGGTTATGGTTCCTCTATTGCCTGGAGGGGGCTAATCCCACCTATAATATTCCGTTGGTTGCCCGGTTGACCGGGAAGCTGGATGTGGACGCTCTCCGAAACTCTCTGCAGGATATTGTTGCCCGTCACGAGACACTTCGCACATTGTATCCGCCAGATCTGGGTGCGGCGAGCCAGCATATCCTCCGTGCAGCAGATGTAACAGTGAATATGAAACTCACCCGGGCTTCGGCTGAGAAGCTGCCCGAGCTGCTGGCAGAAGCGTCGCGTTACAGCTTCGAGCTTAGTACCGAACCCGGCATACGTGCGGAATTGTTCCATACGGATGCGCACGAACATACATTGCTGTTGCTGATTCACCACATTGCAGGGGATGGATGGTCCTTATCACGGCTTATCCGGGACTTGTCGGAGGCTTATACTGCTCGTCTGCGTGGATCTGCTCCGGCTTGGGAGCCGCTACGCATTCAGTATGCAGATTATGCGGTGTGGCAGGAGAGCCTGCTTGGGGATGAGAAGCGGCACGACAGTCTGATCGCGAGGCAGTTAGCGTTCTGGACTGATCGGCTAGCAGGCTTGCCAGAACAAGTCACGTTCCCGGCAGACTATACCCGACCAGTGGTGTCCAGTTACCGAGGAGGGACGGTGCCATTTGCGATCAGTCCACGTCTGCATGAGCAGCTTGCGACAGTCGCCCGTGAGCATAAAGTCAGTCTGTTTATGCTTCTGCATTCGGCGTTATCTGTGCTGCTTACTCGAATGGGTGCAGGCACGGATATTGCGATAGGTACACCGATTGCCGGACGGAGTGACGATGCGCTGGATGATGTCGTGGGCATGTTCATCAATACGCTGGTCCTGCGTACGGACACTTCGGGCGATCCGACCTTCCGAGAGCTGTTGGCCCGCGTGCGGGAAGCCGATCTTGCTGCTTATGAACATCAGGATTTACCGTTTGAACGGCTGGTCGAAGTGCTGAATCCGCCCCGATCTCGTTCCAAACATCCGCTCTTTCAGGTGATGCTGGTGCTGCAAAATACGCCAGATGTTCGTCTTGAGCTGCCGGGTGTTGAAGCAGAGACTTGCATTCACGGTGTGGGTTCATCCAAATTCGACCTTACGCTTGAACTGACGGAGAAACGGGAGCAGAACGGACTTCCAGCCGGAATTGGAGGTGTACTGGAGTATAGTGCAGACCTCTACCGTGAATCGACTGCCGGAGAAATGGTGGTTCGGTTGATGCAGGTGCTTGAGGGTGCTGTACAGCAGATGGATGAACGCATCAGCAGATTTGACCTGGTTACACCATTAGAACATGCTCAGTTTGAAAAGGAGTGGACTGCTACACAAGATGAAGGTCCACAGCTGACCATAGCCGAGCGTTTTGAAGTACAGGCAGCCGCTCACGCCAGTTCGGTAGCCCTCCATTGTGAGGATATCCGTATGACTTACAGGGAGCTGAATGCACGGGCTAATCGACTGGCGAGACTATTGATCGCAGAAGGTGCTGGGCCGGAACAGATGGTGGCCCTAGCCTTACCTCGTTCGGTAGAGATGGTTGTAGCCATTCTTGCTGTACTCAAAACGGGCGCTGCTTATCTGCCACTGGACCCCAACTATCCGGCAGATCGTTTAACCCATATGCTCACGGACGCTGCGCCGAAAGTGATGGTTACAAGTACAGAGGTGTATGCCCTGCTGCCGCAGATTGCGAACATAGAATGTATTAACATGGACGATCTGCATACCTTGCGGCAATTGGAATCCATGGATGAGCGAAACCCGGCAGACCATGAACGGAACGGACGGGTAACTCCGCTGAGTCCGGCTTATATGATCTATACCTCGGGTTCAACAGGGAAACCCAAAGGTGTCGTGATTCCGCATGCAAATGTCATCCGGTTATTGGATGCAACGCAGCATTGGTTCCATTTTGACGAGGGCGATGTATGGACGTTGTTCCATTCCTATGCGTTTGACTTCTCCGTGTGGGAAATCTGGGGCCCTCTGCTGTATGGAGGCAGCTTGGTTGTTGTTCCTCATGAGATTAGCCGATCACCTGGAGCGTTCCTGCAACTGCTCGTCGAGCAAAAAGTAACCGTACTGAATCAGACGCCATCTGCGTTCTACCAACTGATGCAGGCTGACAGGGAAAATCCGGTCTGGGGACAGCAGCTTGCGCTCCGCTATGTGATCTTTGGAGGCGAAGCGCTGGAGCTGGGACGTTTGGATGACTGGTATGAACGCCATGCGGATGACGCACCAAGGCTCATCAATATGTATGGTATTACGGAAACAACGGTCCATGTCAGCTACAAAGAACTTCACGCAGGAAGCTCGGCAGAAGGTGCAAGCAGCTGGATTGGATGCGCTATTCCAGATTTGCGCGTCTATGTGCTGGATGATCATCTGAAGCCTGTGCCAACAGGTGTAACTGGAGAGATGTATGTGGCGGGAGCGGGTCTGGCTCGTGGCTATTGGGGAAGGCCAGATCTCACGGGAGAGCGATTCGTCGCCGATCCATATGGTGCACCGGGTACACGAATGTACCGTACGGGAGACTTGGCAAAGCGCCTGCACGATGGTTCGCTTGATTATCTGGGACGAGCCGATCAACAGGTGAAAATCCGCGGGTTCCGCATTGAGCTTGGCGAGATTGAGGCTATATTGGCAAAACATTCGGGTGTGGCTCAGGCGGCTGTTATCGTTCGTGAAGACCAGCCAGGGGATAAGCGTCTTGTCGCTTATATTGTTCCTGTACCGGACAGTGAAGCAGAACTGGAAACGGCTTCGTTACGCCGACATGCGGGAGCGAGCCTTCCAGATTATATGGTCCCATCTGCGGTGGTTGTGATGGAGGTCCTGCCGCTTACGCCAAATGGCAAGCTGGATCGCAAGGCATTGCCTGCGCCAGAGATGCAATGTTCGGCTGATGGCCGAGCACCGCGCAATCCGCAGGAGCAGATTCTCTGCGATCTATTTGCCGAAGTATTGGGATTGCGAAGTGTGAGTATTGATGATAGCTTCTTCGAACTGGGCGGTCATTCGTTGCTTGCGGTGCGCCTGATGAGTCGAATTCGTGAAGCAATGGGCAAGGAGCCGGGCATCGGCATTTTGTTCGAAACGGCCACAGTGGCTGGACTGGCTGAGCGATTGGAGATGGGTGCAGATTCCGGGAAAAGCTCGCTGCAAGTGTTGCTGCCGCTCCGGACGCATGGGCAGCATCTGCCTGTATTCTGTGTCCATCCGGCGGGAGGGCTTAGTTGGTGTTATGCCGGGTTGATGAAACATCTGGGTATGGAGTATCCGCTATACGGGTTGCAGGCAAGGGGAATTGCCGAGTATGAAGTGCTTCCACCGACACTGGAGGATATGACGGCGGATTACATCCGTCACATCCGGTCTGTGCAGCCTGAAGGTCCGTATCGTTTGCTCGGCTGGTCACTGGGCGGCAACGTGGCTCAGGCGATGGCCGTGCAGCTTCAGTCCGAAGGAGAGGAAGTAGAGTTTCTTGCCATGCTGGATGCGTATCCGAGTCATTATCTGCCTATTCGCGGGGAACCGGATGAGGAAGAAGCGTTAACGGCATTGCTTGCACTCGGTGGATATGATCCGGACAGTATTGGGGATGGGCCGCTGGATATGGCGACAGCGATGCGCATCCTTCGTAGCGAAGGAAGTGCGTTGGCGAGCCTGGATGAAGAGACAATCATGAAGCTGCGGAAAACCTATGAAAATTCTGTCCGAATCTTGGGGGCATACACGCCATCCCGATTCGAAGGTGACCTGATCTTCTTCCGGTCTACCATTATTCCGGACTGGTTCGATCCGATCGAACCGGAGATGTGGAATGCATACATCGGAGGACAACTGGAACGTCATGATATTGCCTGTCGTCACAAAGACCTTTGTCAGCCGGGTCCATTGGAGAAAATCTGCCGTACCCTTTCTGTCCGGCTTGAGATGCTGAACAAGAAGCGTAACATTCAACACAAATAGGAGGATAAGCTGATGAGCAACCCTTTTGAATATGAAGACAGCAATTATCTGGTGTTAATGAATGATGAAGGACAGTATTCGCTGTGGCCTGCATCCATTCCGGTACCGGCAGGTTGGACCCAGATGTTGGGGAAGGCCAAACGACGTGTATGTCTGGATTACATTGCGGAGCAGTGGACCGATTTGAAACCGCTGAGTCTCTGTGATGAAACGGGGATGCCGGGCATGATTCATGAGGTTGGCAGATGAGGTTTCATCTGAATCCAAAGGCGATTGTGAGCACTGTCTATGTTCTGGCGATGTTTATGGTTGCCATGGATGCAACGGTACTGAACGTGGCGCTACGAACCATCAGTGAGGAACTGGGCGTTCCCCCGGCTGCTGCGGGTACCTTGAATGTGGGTTATTTGGTGAGTTTGGCTGTATTTCTGCCTGTCGCCGGATGGCTTGGTGACCGATGGGGCACGAAACGGGTTTTCCTGTCGGCGCTGACACTTTTTACAGTGTCCTCTGCGCTTTGTGCAACGGCTGAGGATCTAGGCACATTGACATTTTTCCGCATTTTGCAGGGAGCAGGGGGTGGTCTGCTTACACCTGTAGGGATGGCGATGCTGTTTCGGACCTTTCCTCCGCAGGAACGGGCCAAGGTATCTCGGATGTTGGTACTGCCCATTGCACTCGCGCCAGCACTCGGGCCGATTGTGAGCGGATTGATTGTGGATCAGCTGTCGTGGCGATGGATTTTCTATGTGAATCTGCCTGTCGGTATTCCGGCGGTGATCTTTGGCATGCTGTATCTGAAGGAGCACAGAGAACAGGGAGCAGGTCGACTGGATCTGCCGGGGTGGTTATTATCTGCGCCGGGACTTGCACTGACGATGTATGCGCTCAGTCAGGGACCGCTGCGGGGCTGGACGTCACCAGTTATTATGGGAGCGTGCTTTGCAGGCATTCTACTTCTCGCGTTGCTCGTCGTGGTGGAGCTGCGCGCGAAGCAGCCGTTGCTTGATCTGCGTTTGCTGAAGCACCGACTGTTCCGCTATACAGGCTTGGTATCCGTATGTGGGGCGGCCGGATTGCTGGGCATGTTGTATGTGTTTCCGTTAATGTATCAAAATGTGCTACAGGCTTCTGCGCTGGAAACCGGGCTAACCACATTCCCGGAAGCGCTGGGACTGATGATTGCTTCTCAGCTTGTCCCATGGACTTATCCGCGACTGGGCCCAAGAAAGCTGATATCGATGGGTTTGATCTGTACGGCAGTCATTTTCATTACCCTTAGTCAGATCACAGTGGATACGAACCCATGGTTAATCCGTTCATTATTGTTCGGTGTGGGAATTTTTCTGGGACAGACGGTAGGGGCAGTGCAAATTGCTGCTTTCGCCCAGATTCCACCTGCATCCATGGGACGAGCTTCGACTTGGTTCACGGTGCAAAACCGTCTGGGATCAGCCATCGGTATGGCTTTACTCTCTGCTGTTCTGGCAGGAGTGGGCACAACAACGGTTACTCCGACAGGCACGATGGAGCCGAATATGCTGGCGTACCGTTTGGCTTTGCTAGGGGCAGCTGCATTTCTGCTCATCGGGCTGTGGTTTGCTCTGAAAATCCGCGATGCTGATGCGGCAGCCACGATACGAAAGACGCCGGCTGGAGGATTATTTGGCAAGTTGAAACGTTCGTCTACGGTGGGTTCAGAATCGGTGGCAAAGCAGGAGGGATAGGATTATGTTTGTGAAAGAAGCAACGAAAGCTTAGTAGGTACTACCTGAAAGAGTTTCGATAAAATAAGAGCGAGTCAGTACCGGACAAGGGCAAATTTGTCGCCGGATTGACTCGCTCTTTTTCTTGATCAGTTAGGTAGTTAATCGTTTGCTGATCTGCAGGTACAGATTAGCAATTCTAACGAACCTCAGACATCTTATTGGTACAGAATTCAGCAATATCAACGTGATATAGAGCATATAAGAGGAAATAGCGTGTGGAGGATTCCTTAGAGTATGAAAGTCGTGTAATTCTAGTTAATAAGGTGTATCAGGTTTGTTAGAGCTGAGCTCGAAAACAACTTAAACCTAAACTAAACACCAAGATAATCGCCCAATTTAGCCCCAGCCAGCCACATACTAAATCAACTCTGTATATAGATCCTCCAAGGTGATGATCTCGGGCTGGCTCGGTAGCTCTCCCCCAGCCGAACATGCCGCAAGCATATGTCCATCATCCAGTCGCTGACTGAGAAAGAGATATGTCCCAGCCTGTTCGCAATGCCAATCTTTTCGCTCATCAGGTAGGATGGCGAAGGAGTCCAGTGGTATGGACAAGCCCATACCCACTGCCTTGATATAACTTTCCTTCAGCGTCCATAGACGGTAGAAGGTCTCCAGCCGACGATCGTCAGGCGCGGCGGCCAAGAACTGGCTCTCCTCAGGAGAGAAGAAACGCTCTGCAATATGCATGTCAATGGGAGCTATTTTTTCCACATCCACGCCCAGTTCATCTATACCGTCGGAGATCAGAGCAATCCAATCACCAGAATGGGAGACGTTGAATTGTACGTCCGAATGGTGACTGAGCGAAGGTTTGCCGTAGGAATTACGGGTAAAAGAAAGCTCAGCAGGTCTCAGTCCAGTTAACTGGCTCAAAGTCACACGAGTCAATATCTCGCCCAGCACGGAGCGATAAGCGTCAGCCTGACGCACAAAACGCGAAGCCTGAGCACGTCGCTCCGCAGAAACTTGCGACAGAAAATGGTTCCAGTACGCCTCGGGCAATACTTCTGGAACTTGAAGCACACGAATAGTTTTCATCATTAATCACCTGAATACGTATTCGGCGTGGATCAATAACTTTCCTTTATATGGATCGTCCCCTCAACTCTTCCTCCCAAATCATCACTATATGGGTGCCCCTTAACATGAAAGCAAGCCGATTGTCTCGCTTTCATGTTAAGGCCTCAGGTTCTGCATCTTCCTCTTCATGCTTCTTGCGCTTGTTTCCATTCCGTATGTGCAGCCTGCACTCGATCCCACATATCTTGGCATTCCAGTTCACTGTAATTCACCAAGGGCTCATGGAAGAGTCCAGTTAACACTTCACGCCACTCGGCATACGTCTGGATTTCCGTTTTCTGAATCCCTTCGATATCATGTGTTCGAAGCATACATCCACGTAGTTCATTACTGCGGTTCTCATTACGCTGACGAAGCAAAAATGCGTTATGCCAAGGTGATTCGGACGCCCGACTGTAGAATTCATGTTTGGGAATGAACTCCCCCAGATCGTGGACTACCTCGGGAGCATAGTCGACGCCTTCACTTGGCCCATTCGGCTCGTACTCAAGCCGCCATCCTCCAGCAGCAACAGATGATGGCATCAATTGATACGTGAACGGAGCTGAACCATAAGTTTCATAACGAAGTGGCAGAGGTTCAAAGGGCATTCCGCCCAGACCTACATCTACAATCCAGCGCTCAACTGTCGGGTCAGCATCCGGCAGAAGGACAGACAGACCGAGATGGAATGAGTTCACACGGGGTTGTTCCCCATGAGGCTGTACTCCCCCGCGATGCCAATCAACCGTATAACCCAGCGAGCGGAGAAGAACACTAAATGCACCATTTAGATGAAAGCAGTATCCGCTGCGTCCCTGTAATATAAGCTGAATTGAATCTTGAAGACCGATTCCCGCAGGACGACCTGCAAAAATATCGACCGTTTGCCAGGATAAATATTGCACATGTGCTCGCTGGAGTTCAAATAAGAATTCCAGTGTAGGTTCCTTTATATCATCTATGCCGATCCGTTTCAGATAGGCCTGTATTTCAGCTGTTTTCAATAGTTCAATCATTATTCAGATCACCTCACGTCATATAGTGGGCTGCAGCCCAAATTTTTATAAACTTCTGCTGCCCTGAGTTCATTGTAAAAGTGAACGGATAAAAACAACATCATCAGTTGAGCAGATTGTAACGGTACAATTATTGAACAAAGCCTTGAAAATCATCTCAAGAGATGGACATGGTTCTGATGTCATTGAAATACAATATATGGATGAGCTATTTCTTTTTCCGGGGTATGCTAACCCTTTGGAGTGGATATAGGTTAGAATATAGATAGATAGCAGGATTAGGAGATGGAAAAATGGCTAATGATGAAGTGATTTTGACACAGGAAGGCTTGGAAAAGCTGGAGGACGAACTGAAGGATTTGAAGACGGTGAAGCGTAAGGAATTGGCAGCTCGTCTGAAACTCGCGATCAGTTACGGTGACCTGAAGGAAAATAGTGAGTATCATTCAGCCAAAGATGATCAGGCCTTTATGGAGACCCGAATTTTGATCTTGGAGAAGATGCTGACAAAAGCAAGAGTCATTTCTTCAGATAATATAGACTCCAACAAAGTGAGCATTGGATCGACGGTGTTGCTTAATGACATTGAGTTCGCCGAGAAGATTGAATATAAAGTGGTTGGCCCTGCCGAGGCCGATGTTGCGAATAATAAAATTTCGTACGAGAGCCCGCTGGGCAAAGAGATAATGGGCAAAGAAGTGGGCAGCGTCATTCATGTCAATGCTCCGATGGGCGTTATCAAGTACGAGTTACTTCAAATTAAAGTGTAATTCAAAAAGAGAGGTGCTCCGCAGTCATCCAAGTGGCTGAGGGGACACCTCTTTTGATTCTATTGGGCTTTGAACGGTTGGAGATAGGCTTTGTTGAAACTTCATACGGTTGGACTAACGGACTTTATCACATACTGTGTTTAAGGAACTTATGAGATGAAGATTTCCGTGTGTTTTATATGTAAAAAAATAACATTTCGACAAATTTCGAATTTCGAATGACCTGACAAGGGGAGTAGTATATAATTACGGGAAAACTTTAAAGTGATGGAGTAGATACGATGAATTTTAATAAGCCTAATCTGGATCAAGACAACGCTGGCACAGGTGAGCGATTCTCACGTGCCGGATTTATTCTGGCAGCCATCGGCAGTTCGGTTGGTCTGGGCAACATGTGGAAGTTCCCGTACATTACGGGCGAAAACGGGGGAGCTGCATTCTTCCTGCTCTTCATTGTCTGTCTGCTACTTATTGGTCTGCCGGTGCTACTGGCGGAACTTGCGATTGGTCGCAGTGGCAGAGGTAGTGCAGCTACGGCTTTTATCAAAGCAGGTGGACATAAGGGCTGGCTCGCAGCCGGATTGCTGCAAGTATTGACACCGTTTATCATCCTGTCCTTTTATGTCATTATTGCGGGCTGGACATTGCAATATGCACTTAAATCCTTTAGTGGAACGTTGTTTGCCAATCCGGATTATGCCGGACAGTTCGATTCCTTCGTAGGTGGCTATATGCCCATTGTATGGCAACTGATATCCGTACTCATTGCGGGCTGGATTGTAGCCAAAGGGGTATCCAACGGGATTGAGAAGTTTAACAAGGTGCTGATTCCGGCGATGATGGTACTGCTGATCATCCTGATGATTCGGGCAATCACGTTGCCAGGTGCAGGTGCGGGGGTTTCCTTTTTCCTGAATCCCGACTTCTCGCAGCTTACAACCGAATCCGCACTGGTAGCGCTTGGACATGCCTTCTTCTCCCTGTCCCTCGGGATGGGTATTCTTGTAACCTACGGTTCGTATGTGGATAAAAATCAATCCCTCGGTGCGGCAACCGTCGCCGTCGGTGCAGGTGACCTGATCTATGCATTCATTGCTGGTCTGATCATCTTCCCAACGACATTCTCGTTTGGTATTGCACCGGATCAGGGTCCTTCACTGATCTTTATAGCTCTCCCGGCAGCCTTCTCGGCCATGCCACTTGGTTTCCTGTTTGGAGGACTGTTCTTCATCCTGCTGGCTATTGCCGCATTAACTTCGGGAGTATCCTTGCTGGAAGTACCGGTGAAGTATTTCATGGAACGCTTGTCCTGGAGTCGGAATCGGGCAGTATGGGTGATATCACTGGCAGTCTTCCTCGTGGGACTTCCTTCGGTACTGTCGATCGGCTTATTGCCTGAATGGACCATTGGATCGAAGAGTGTGTTCGACTGGATGGACTTTATAGCGTCTAACATTCTGCTTCCTGTCGGTGGACTGCTTGTAACGATTTTTGCCGGATACTTCTGGAAAACGGCTGCGGAAGCTTCCGGCCTGCGTTCCGGATGGTTCCGGGTGTGGTTGTTCATGCTGCGTTACGTGGCTCCGATTCTGGTTCTGCTGGTTCTCCTGCACACATCCGGTATCATTCACTTCTAAATTGAAGACCAGATAGGTATAAATGTTGTCTGTTGTGCAGATTTACCATGGATAAAACCTCTTGGAAGAATTGCAAAAGCCCTTGTTTTCCCTCGTCAATTTTGGGACAATAAGGAGTAGAGGTTTTTTGGGTAGGACCGATAAGCCATATGCTTTTTTGCGAAAAGAGGATTATACAATGAACAAATCATCCATATATGGATTAACATTAGAGCAATTACGTTCCTGGCTGCCGGAGCATGGGCAGAAAAAATCCCGTGCATCCCGGATCTGGGAATGGTTATATCAAGAGCGTGTACACGATTTCCCCGCGATGTCCGATGTCCGTCAGGAATGTCTGGATGTACTCTCCGAGCATTTCACAATGAACTCGCTGAGCGAACATGTGAAGCAGGAATCGGCAGATGGTACCGTGAAATTTCTGCTTCGGATGCAGGACGGCAACCTGATTGAGACGGTATTGATGCGGCAAAAATACGGACTTACCGTCTGTGTGACCACACAAGTGGGCTGTAATATCGGCTGTAGCTTCTGTGCGAGCGGTCTGATCAAGAAGAGCCGAGACCTGACCGCTGGAGAGATTGTGGAACAGATTATGCATGTGCAGCGACATCTGGATGCAGCAGGTCAAGACGAGCGGGTAACCAACGTGGTTGTGATGGGTATTGGCGAACCATTCGACAACTTCCAGCACATGAGTGATTTCATCGAAGTCATCAAGGATCGCAAAGGACTGGCACTTGCCGCCAAACGGATTACGGTATCCACGAGTGGCCTTCCGGACAAGATCAAGGAATTTGCAGACAGCAGTCTGCAGGTTAATCTGGCGATCTCTCTCCATGCACCGAATAATGAATTGCGTACACACATCATGAAGATCAACCGGGCTTTCCCGATTGAGCAATTGATGGATGCGGTGGATTATTATCTGGCTACAACGAACAAACGCATCATGTTTGAGTACATCCTGCTACGTGATGTTAACGATCAACGTGAGCATGCCGCGGAGCTCGCTGAACTGTTGTCCAGTCGCAGAAGTATGGTCAGTGTGAATCTGATCCCATACAATCCGGTGGATGAGCACAGTCAGTATCAACGGAGTACAGAAGAGTCGATTCTGGGCTTCTATGATACGCTCAAAAAAAACAACATCAACTCCACTGTACGTATGGAACATGGTACGGATATCGATGCCGCCTGCGGACAGTTGCGGAGTAAACAAATGAAGAACAACGTTGCCGAATCTGAGCCAGACCGTCTGGCATTGGGATAAGATACAACGCGGAGCTGGCAAGTAAAGTTAGGATACTTGGTTGCTCTAATGGGTGCCTATACGTGCCATTTACCGTTGTTGGATCACAAATGCGTTGCCTGAATACAAAACGCCTCTGTATATCACTGAGAAGTGATAACGGAGGCGTTTTTTGGAATGTCATGATTTCAGTTTTTTGGTCATCAGCAGATGGGGAATGCCGTCTTCCATAAATACTTCCGACGCAGGTGCATATCCGAGACGTTCGTAGAACCCGGAAGCTTGTACCTGTGCGTGCAGCTTGGCTTTCTCCAGACCATCAGCAATAGCCATCTGCTCCAGCTTGTCGATCAGCACACGGCCCAGGCCGTGTTTACGGTAATTCAGCATGACACAGATCCGTTCCAATTTGGCGACCTGTTCCACAATGCGCAGTCTGGAGGAAGCAGCAGGTACTCCGTCTACGTAGAGCAGAATGTGGCGCGCCTCCGCGTCTAATGTATCATAAGCATCGAATTCATCCGCTGCGGGTACACCTTGTTCTTCAACAAAAATAGCGGTGCGAATGGCGAAGCAGGCATCGAGCAATTCCTGATTATTAACTTCAACAATCGTTGTATTCATGAATGTTTCTCCTTTGGGTGATCGTAATGTTATCCTGACGTGATAAACTGGTACATAACAGGAATATGGAACGATTTTCGTTCCATGTATACGGTTTGAGCTATATGTTTAAAATTGAAACCAATTCAACAGTAGTTATACCATCAATTATGTTGCGAATGCAACAATTATATAGGGGCGTGAGTGTGTTGACTGAGAAAAAAGAAGTGCTGCGTGAAATTGGTATGATTGCCCGCTGTCTGGATTCAATCAGTAATGTCGAGTTTCAGCATCTGAACCTGTCCCGTGGACAATATCTATATCTATATCGAATCTGTGAGAATCCGGGCATTATTCCGAATCAGCTTGCCGAATTAATTAAAGTAGATCGCACAACGGCGGCCAGAGCGATTAGCAAACTCGAATCCGATGGATTTATTATTAAACAGCCAGCAATGGGTAATAAAAAGAATAAGGTGTTGTATCCCACCAAAGCTGGGCTTGAAGCATGGGAATTCATTCGTAAAGAGGGCGTTCATTCCGATCAGGTGACACTGGACGGTTTGACGGATGAAGAGATCGAAAACGCGGTTATGCTTCTCCGCCGAATGCGCCATAATATCGAGGTGGACTGGAAATTTGTCAAAAAGGGTGGACGAAGACCCTACATGGATAGTTCGGAATGAACAGAGGAACGATCCTTGACCCCTACATCCCAGACTCTAGCCGAACCGATCTAAAGGAGAAGAGCCATTATGCCAGAGCAGCAACAGTACAGGAGGGAGTCATGAAACGGGTAAACCGGAAAAAGCTAACGTGGTGGATCATATTGACAGTCAGTATCACGGCGGCATTAATTATTTTTGTGAAGGAGCGGTTCGTGATGAATGAATCATCCCCTACGGTATCCTTTGTCCAAGATCATATGACCAATCCCAATGGTACACTTGCGTCCTATTTGCAAGATGCTACCTCAGAGAGAGCGGACATCGTAGCAGGCAGAGAGGCTTTATCTGAGTCACTTGGTCTTTGGATGCAATATGCTGTAGCCAAGAATGATCAGGCGTTATTCGAGGAAAGCTATAAACTGCTGACGACCTATTTCCTCATGCCGCAAAAATATATTGCCTGGAAGCTGGATGCCAAAGGTGAATCTCAAGTGACTACCAATGCGCTTGGCGATGATTTTCGGATTGTCGGTGCCTTATTAAAGGCAGCAGATCAATGGGAACAAGGAAGAGAAGCCAAACTGAAAACGGCTTCGGAAATATCCCGTACACTTTCGCAATCGGTTCAGAATAAAGGATATTATGTTGATTTTCACGATTTTGCGAGTGGTCACTCCACAGATACGTTAAGCCTGGTTTATGTTGATCTCCCGTCTCTGCAATTGATGGAAAAACATCAGATGGTGGAACCGGGAACCTATGCCAAGTACGAAGCTTTGCTAAAGAGGATGCCTGACGATGGATTGTTTTATCCGAAGACCTTCGATGTGGTCCGTAAAGAATATACGTATGATGATACGGTGAATCTGATCGACCAGTTGATCGTGGCGAATCATCTAACGGTGACCGACCGCAAACCGGACAAGCTCATTTCGTTTTTGAAAAAGGAGTTCAACACCCGGCATCAGCTGCCCGGACAGTATAAGCGAGAATCACGCACACCTGCCGTCTCTTATGAATCTTCCTCGGTATATGGCCTCGCCATTTTACTCGCTGTACGTTCAGGTGATCCAAAATGGGCCAAACAGTTGTATAACCATATGATTACGTTGCGTACTCAGGAATCTCGTTATCGAGGTGGATATGTATTTAGTGGAAACACACATCTGTTTGATAATCTTTTTCCTCTGCTTGGAGAGACTGCATTACAAAATTCACTTAAGAAGTAATCTACTGGAGAGAATAAACCTATGATGAGGAATAAAGCACCCATCCGTCGTATTGCATGGGGATATGCCAGTTTGATCGGATTAGCCGTGATTCAGCAGCTCGCTGTCTATCTTAAAATTTATATGAATCAGAGCTATACTACACAGGATTTTGTGTTTAGCATCGTGTCGCTTGGAGCGCTGATTCTGGGTTTTGTGATACCTGTCGGAGTGTCTGTCGTCCTCGGATTTATATATCTGGTCGCTTATTTTGTATGGCTTGTTACTTACGCGGATGTCAATGTGCTTACGTTCTCATGGTGGTTGCTCATTCCGGCTAATGCGGTTGTGGCTGCCTTTATCAAGGCAAGTCTTGTGCGTAGAGCGCGTGTCATAGAGCGTCTGCAGGAGCTTAAGGGACGTAATCCGGAGATTGATCTGGACACCTCCCTGGGGAATAAGGGTGCCCTTGCGGACACACTTGTTAAACAAAGTAATCTGGCCAGACGTTATTCGGAGCAATATGGTTTCAGCATGGCGATGTTCAAGATCGAGTTTTTGCCGTTGGTATTGGAATCACTCGGTTCCGTGCGCTATGCACAGTTCCTTCTTGAACTATCCACTACCATACAGAAGCAGATCCGGTTTGAGGATTATAAATTTTTTGTGGATCGGGGAAGGTTTGTCATTATCTGCCCGATGACCAATGCGGAGTACATGCCCATTCTGAAACAACGGATCAAAAAAGCCATGATGGATCTGCAGATTATCGATAAAAGGGGAAATGAATTGCAGACGGTTATTCGTACTGGTGCGCTGGTATTCCACAAGGAACAATTCAGTAAGTATAAGGATATCGATGCAGTTATTGCGGCGCTGGAACGGAACACAGAGACGGATCTCATTGGTGAATATATCTAACGAACAGGAAGGAGAGATTTGCTGTGGATTATATGTCCTGGTTCATCCCTGTCTGTATCGCTGTCAGTTGTATGTTTGCCGTATGTACCGTTTTACTAACGATTGCTACCCTTCGTTTTCGGTCAAAAGTCAATCGCAAGTACGATCGGAGGAAATTAATTGACTGATTTTATTCTGCTGTTATCGATATTCAGCATCTGGATTGCCGTATTCGAGTCCATTGTTATCATGGCTGGGGCCATTCGTTTTATTAATAAACAGGACAAAAAAGGCATTCAGATCCCTGAAGATATGGATCATTATCCAACAGTCACGGTCATGGTACCTGCACATAACGAGGGTCTGGTCATTGTTGCGACAGTAGAGCATATCCTGCGCCTGAATTATCCGGAGGATAAAGTTCAGGTCATCGTGATCGCGGATAACTGTACAGACGATACTGCAGAGAAGCTGAGATCATTCCTCAGTCAGACAAGTTATGTGCATCGCAATGTAACGGTAATGGAGCGAAAAGGAACAGGTGGCAAGTCCGGGGCATTAAATGACGGACTGGAAATTGCCACGGGTGATTGGATCTGTATCTTCGATGCAGATGCCGCACCTGAACGGAATGCATTAATGTTTTTGACGCAAAAATCGCTTGAGAACCCTGAACAATATGGCGTGGTTTTTGGCAGAAACAAAGCACGCAACAGAGGACAGAATTTCCTCTCCAAATGCATCAATCTGGAGATCATTACTTCGCAACGTGTGTATCACACGGGTCTGTGGGAATTGTTCCAGCTGGGTTCCATCCCGGGCACGAATTACATTATCAAAACCCAGTTGATCCGGGACATTGGTGGCTGGGATGTGACAGCCATTACAGAAGATACGGCTTTATCATTCGAGATTTTGAATCGCGGACAGTTTGTGGCACTTGCGCCGCAAGCGGAAGCCTATCAGCAGGAGCCGGAACAGCTTCGTGTATACATGAAGCAGCGCGAACGCTGGGCTAAGGGGAACTACCAGGTGGTACTGGATAATATCCATAACCTGTTTAACCGTTCCAGTTGGCGTAATAAGTTGCTGGTCATCTATTATGCCGTCAGTTATTTCTGGTTCATGCTTGCGATCATTGTATCGGATATTATATTTCTCGTAAATCTGGTTTATCGGGTGATTGCCATATTTAAACCAGAGGTAAGCTCACCGTTCCAGTTTGCCGGTGATGCGTATGTGTTCCTGGTCATTGGTTGGGCGCTTATGTACTTTATTTACGTGTTACAGATCAATCTGGCACTTGCCGCAGATATTGGACAGAGCAATACCCGTAATTTCATCTACGCCTGCGTATCCTATTTCACGTATGCACAGCTGTTCATCCTGATCTCGATCAAGGCTTTCTACTCCTTGATCATGGACAAGATTCGGAAACGCGAAAGCAAATGGTACAAAACAGAACGTTTTGGCTAAGCGACAAAAATTGTAGAAGTGTAAGGTAGAAGGGCTGTTACTGGACAACTCCAGACAACAGCCTTTTTTGGTATAGCCAGGTACATCCACATTCTGTATACTCTTACAGGCTGTAAGTATGAAGCATGCTTATCTAAAATGGAGGGTCACGGAATGAAGGGCAGAGGATCAGACTTTTACGATAATGAGGCGAATTTCGAAAAGTACATGGAACGTCGCAAGTGGCAGGAGAACGCCAATGATACATTGGAGAAGCCGGTGATGCTGGAGTTGATCGGAGACGTTGCTGGCAAGAATATACTGGATCTTGGTTGTGGAGATGCAAGGTTCGCCGCAGAATTGCTGAGTCGGGAGCGCGAAGGTGCAACGTATACGGGAATTGAAGGTTCTGTGAATATGATTCAGGCAGCTAACGAGTCGGTAAAAGGATTGAATGCCCGGATTGAGCAAGCCTTCATGGAAGACTGGACCTACCCGGCCGGAGTGTACGATCTGGTTATATCGAGACTGGCTGTTCACTATATTGAGGATGTGGAGAGCCTGTTCCGCAACATATACAACACTTTGAAAGAGAACGGGACATTTGTATTCTCGGTAGAACATCCTGTGATCACGTCCACACTGCAACCCTCTGGCACTCGAACGGATTGGGTGGTTGATCAGTATTTTGTAGAAGGATATCGGGAGCAGCAGTGGCTGGGCGGTTCTGTGAAAAAGATGCATCGTTCCATTGAATCGTATTTTATGGCATTGCCGCGGGCAGGGTTCCGTGTAGAACATTTGCGCGAGTCAGCACCACAACGTGCATATTTTGTAAACGAGGAAACCTATCTGCGCAGGCAACGCATTCCATTGTTTCTGTTTTTAAGTGCCCGGAAATAGGATAGTGGTAAAACGTATAGATAAATAGAAGGACATAACTAAGTTATACTCATAAATTAGAAAGTTCTACACAGAAAACGGTGGATAACACTAGATATAGCAGTAAAAAGCGCAAAATCTATCCACATGTGGATAAGATATTGCGCTTTTACTGTTATGTTTCGATACCTTTGATACTTTTGCTGTGTATAACCCCGCAATTATGAATCCGCCGCAGCTCTGACATAGATACGTTCTCCATGCCGATCAACTTCCACAGGTGCCTCGAAGAAGTCGCTAAGCACTTCTGTGTTCATTAGCTCGCTAGTTAATCCACTGTTGACTATTTCACCCCGGCGAAGCAGGAGGCTGTGACTAAAGACAGGCAATATTTCCTCGGTATGATGGGTGACATAGATGAGTGAAGGGGTATCTGGGCGCTGTGATAATTCACGTATGCTCTCCAGCAGTTGCTCTCTTGAGAACAGATCCAGTCCATTGCAAGGCTCGTCCAGAATGAGTACGCGTGGATTGGCCATGAGTGCTCGGGCAATAAGAAGTTTCTGTTTCTCGCCTTGAGAACAGGTACGATATTCGCGATCCCACAGGTGCTGACAGCCCAGCGTTTGCATCAATTCCTGTGCCTGTTCCAGATCATCATCCGATAACTTGTCATACAAGCCAATGGTGGCATGTTTGCCGCTAATCACGACATACTGCGTGCGGTCTGTACCGTGCAATTTCTCTTGCAGAGATGAACTGACCCAGCCGATGGATTTGCGAAGCTGTCGCAGATCCACATCACCATATTCATGGCCTAACACGGATATCTTACCTTCGGTCGGCCAGAGATATCCGGTGATCATGTTCAGGAGTGTTGTTTTGCCGGAGCCATTCAGGCCAAGCAGCGCCCAATGTTCACCGTCATTAACCTGCCAGCTCACATCGTTCAGCAGGATAAGGGGTCCCCTTTTCCAAGTGACATGCTGTACATCAATAATCATGCGTTATTCCTTCCTTCTGTTATCCTCGAGTGTCCTAGGTGTATTGTAGTCACAAAATCAGTGAGGTTTCAACGCTTATCACGCTGTTCTTGGTTGGTCCTTGCGCAGAAATACAGCACACACACCAAGCAGTGGCAAAAACGAACATAACTTGATAACAAACGCAATGCTGGTCACGTCAATTAAGGAACCTAACACAACCGAGCCAAGCCCAGCCATGCCAAACGACAGGCCAAAAAATAAACCGGATACCGTTCCAATATGACGAGGAAGCAATTCCTGTGCATAAACAATGATAACGCTGAAGCCGGACATCAGGATGAGTCCAATCATTCCGCATAATACCATGGACAAGACGGGTCCTGCATAAGGTAGCAACAGGGAAAACGGTGCAGTGCCTGCAATGGAGAACCAGATCATCGGTTTGCGTCCGTAGCGGTCAGCGAGTGGGCCGCCGAGCAAGGTTCCGACCATACCTGCAAATTGCAAAATAAACAGGCAGATCTGTGCCTGGGAGAGAGGCAAGTCATATACATCGGCGTAATAGAAGGCGTAATACCCGGTCATACCAGCAATATATACGAATTTGGAGAACAACAGCAGGATGAGAATTCCCATTGTAAAAGCGATGAATCCCCTGCTCACAGGCCGAGCTACTGGCTCTGCGCCGCTTGATTTTAGAGGGCGTTGCTGACGAATGCGAGTCTCGGCAAGCTTGTCTCTGTACCAACGACTGACAAAAGACTGAATGAAGATACCGATCAGGGCAAAGCCCATCAGCCATAGAAAACTACGCTGCCCATGTGGAAGCAGGATGAAGGCGACCAGTAATGGAGCAATAGCCTGTCCTGTGTTGCCTCCCACCTGGAATATTGACTGCGCCATTCCGCGTCCTCGTCCGGCTGCCATATGGGCCACACGTGAGGATTCGGGATGGAGGATGGATGAGCCTATGCCAATCAATGCTGCCGAAACAAGCAGCATCCATAACTCGGAAGACAAGGCTAAGCCGAGAACACCGATCAGAGAGAATAACATACCACCGGGAAGCAGGATCGGCATGGGCTTGCGGTCTGACATATAACCGACCAGTGGCTGAAGGACGGATGCGGTAATATTCAGGGTGAAGGCAATCCAGCCCATCTGGGCGAAACTGAGCTGCATGGTCTGCTGGAATAAAGGGAAAGCAGATGGAACAACTGTCTGCATCGCATCATTCAGCAGATGGGCGAAGCTGACTCCGGCAAGTGCCCAATTGGCGGAGGAGTTGATTTGCATTTTGCTTAAAGTGGCCTGAGCCATGGGAGATCACCTCGAATTATTTTTTTCTATGATAAAAGATGGGGGCAGATCATGTCTTTGTGAAAAGTGCTTGGAAAGTGAGCACGATTTGCTATAATGTCAGCAGGTGAGCAAACGATGGAATTAAACATGACACTAAATGGGTTGGAATTATGGAAAGCTACCGGAGGGTTTGCGAATGAACCTCATGTGCATGATGACTGGTATCAGCTAACGCTGCCGGTCAGAGGCCAATGTCATCTGGTACAGGAACGGCATGCATACCCGCTAAAAGCAGGCATAGGGATTATTGCTCATCCCCAGACTGAGCATTATTTTGAGATAGGGTCGGATTCGGCTGTCATTGTGATCAAGTTCCGTAAACCGCCATTAGGCAGTTTCGAAGGTGCGGAGTTAATTGGGGGACGAGCTGAGTTTCGACCTACCCAGACATTTGATCCTGCTGAGATCAGCAGTCTGTTTCGAGGCTGGAATTCCATTTTGTTAGATGATGTGCCCGAAATGCTGCAAGTGCAGGAAACAGAACTGGCGGTTGAGACGTATCTAAGACGTATGTTGACGGGGCAGGAAAATGGAAAAAGGACTGTAAATCCCGGTACATTCATTGATCCTCATCTCCAACGAGTGCTGGATTACATTCACAGTGCCTACACAGGCCCAATGGATATTGATTCGATGGCGATGGTCGCGCATCAGAGCCGGTATCATTTTATGCGTTCTTTCAAGGCTCTTACGGGAACAACACCGTATCAATATTTGCTGAATTTGCGTGTAGAAGAAGCGTCCAGGAGGCTTCGCCATACAACGGATTCAGTAACCACAATCAGTTATGAACTGGGATTTTCCAGCGTCAGTCAGTTTTACAGAGCCTTTCAGCGAGTGTATGTTATGACACCGATGGAATATCGGAATCACATTTAGGTTTTAACGGGCAGTCTCGCATATGCGAGACTGTATTTTGAATGTTATAACATGACACTGATTTTTGTAGTTGCCAAACGATGGAGACTTTGCTAAGATGGGAAAAAGTTTATGTAAGCGTATACATTTAAGTTAAAATTACAACGTTGTAATTATGGTTAGGGCAAGTATTGAAAAGAAAGAAATACGGTGTGAGGAGGACTAATCCAAGCTAATATCTTGTTATTATGCAGAATAATATAGGTTGTTACAAATGTGAATGAGATGAATAACAAATACGTCAGTGAAATGACAATTCTTTTTTATTCAAAAATTCAAACGTTGTAATTATGTAGCGAAGGGGAGTGTTTCACGTTGAAAAAACGCATGTCCACGCTGTTCAGCCTGATCAGACGGGATAAGTATTTGCTACTGATGTTTTCGCCTATCTTTCTGTATTACCTCATCTTCATGTACCTTCCGATGCCTGGCGTGCTGTTGGCATTTCGTAATTTCTTGCCGGGGCAGGGCATGCTCAGCGGGGAGTGGGTGGGACTGCGCTGGTTCGAACAGTTTGTGAATTCCATTTACTTCTGGCGACTGCTACGTAACACATTTTTGCTCGCCTTCCTGCCGCTCCTGTTTGGGTTCTCCATTCCGATTTTATTCGCTGTCTGCATCGTGGAGATCAAGAACCGGACATTCAAGCGATTTGCCCAGACCGTTACGTACCTTCCTCACTTCATCTCCACTGTTGTTGTAGCTGGCATGATTATTAACTTCCTGTCACCAACAGACGGTATTGTGAACACCCTCATCGCGAGTCTTGGCATGGAAAAAGTGAACTTCATGATGGATGCGAGCTGGTTCCGTACCATCTTCACGAGTTCCGACATCTGGCAAAGTTTTGGCTTCAGCTCCATCATCTACATTGCAGCCATTATGGGGATCGACCCCGAGATGTATGATTCCGGCAAAATTGATGGCGTCAACAAATTCCAGGAGCTATGGCACCTGACCCTACCCAGTATCAAACCAACCATCGTCATTCTTCTGCTTCTGTCGCTTGGCGGCATTATGAGTGTAGGTTTCGAGAAAGTATATCTGCTCTACAACGGAGCCACCTACGAAACAGCTGATGTCCTGTCCACCTATGTATACCGGATGGGGATTGAGGGCCAGAATTACGGCTTCGCCACAGCGGTCGGCCTGTTCAACTCCATCATCACCTTTATCCTTGTTTTTGCTGCTAATTCCATGACCCGCCGCCTGACCAAGATGTCACTCTGGTAAGACTATAACCCGGACCAAAGGAGACCTGTATGCAAAAATCGAAAAGTGACCGTTTGTTCTACGGATGTGTCTACCTGCTTACCATACTGGCGGTTGTTGTCACGTTGTATCCCTTTCTGTACGTCATTAGTATTTCATTCAGCTCGGTGGATGCCATCGACAAACAAAAAGTTGTATTGTGGCCCGTTGGATTTACCCTGTCAGGTTACCAAATGGTACTGCAATACAAGGAGTTATGGGTTTCGTTCTACAACACCCTCTGGTACACCGTGGTAGGCACACTGTTGAACATCGTGGCAACATGTCTTGCGGCGTTTCCATTATCCAGACAACAGTTTTTCTTACGTCGCAAGCTGAATTTCTTCATCGCCTTCACCATGTATTTCTCGGGTGGACTCATTCCGGTCTACATGCTGATTACCTCGCTTGGGCTGTACAACACTCGCTGGGTTATGGTGCTACCTGTGCTGGTGATTACGTTTAACGTCATGATCTGCCGCTCAGCTTTCGAAGGCATTCCGAATGAAATTTTCGAAAGTGCCAGTATAGACGGGGCCAACGAGATGACGATGCTGTATCGTCTGGCGGTTCCGATCATTAAGCCAACACTGGCTGTGCTCACGCTGTACTATGCGGTATTCCACTGGAACAACTTTTTCACGGCCCTATTATATCTGGGCAAACAGGATATGCAGCCCTTACAGATGTTCCTGCGAAGAGTGCTGATCATGGCTTCGCCGGAAGTGATGCAGAAGATGGGCGGTACGATGACATCTGGTGCGCTGGCGGTCTCCTCCCTTCAGGTTCGTTATGTATCCATTGTGGTCAGCATTCTGCCTATTGTTACGATCTACCCGTTTATCCAACGGTACTTCGTTAAGGGAATTACCCTCGGAGCCGTGAAAGGATAGCTTTACTTACTTAAGTGTCATGTCATTCAAGGGAGTTCAGAATGGTTCATACCAAGGAGGAATGATGGATGAGATTTAAAGGGGCAGGAAGAAAAAGTGTAATCGCAGCGATACTGGCAATCAGCCTGGCGGGATGTAGCGGTGGAACAGGGGCGGGAACCGATGCGGGGAGCACCCCGTCCAGTTCGGAGCCAGCCTTCAATTATTCCGGAGCAGGGCCGGTAACGGATCAAAAGGATGCCAAGTTGTCTATTCTCGGCACCAACGCTTGGACGACCAATGTGGACTTGTCCACCGCAGCCATCGTGAAGAAAATTGAGAGCAACGCCGGTGTGACGGTGGATTGGGATCTGATTCCGCCACAGAATTATGCGGATGCCGTAAATCCGAGGCTGGCTGCTGGTACCGGTTTGCCCGATATCGTGTACCTGCCGGATCAGGATCAACTGATGAAGTACATTAATAGTGGCCTGTTTATCCCGATTGACGAGCTGGTAGAGAAATACGGCGTGAATCTCAAAAAAATATATGAAAAGTCCCCTTCGGTTAAAGCCAGTTTAACGACGCCAGATGGTAAAATGTATTATATTCCGCAGCAGACGTTAACCCGCAACTACATGCCGGTATTTATGGTCAATGTGCGCTGGCTTGATAAGCTGGGATTAAGCGAGCCGACCACGCTGGATGAATTTACGGCGATGCTGCGCAAGTTCAAGACAGATGACCCGAACGGCAACGGAAAAGCCGATGAGATTCCGCTGTCCATGGAAGCAAAATTTGTGTCAATGGCCTTTGGCCCGGCATTTGGACTTGATCTGTCCAACCAGTTCTATGCAGACGATCAGGGCAAGGTACATTTCAGTTATTATGAGCCTGCCTACAAGGAGTACTTGACCTATCTGAACAGACTGTACAAGGAAGGGCTGCTTGGGGTGGATTATGCGAGTACCACGAGTGATCAGGTCACATCGCGCATCTCTCAGGATGTGACGGGAGCAACGTTTAATTTTAGCTGGTATATGTCGATGGTCTACAGTCCGTTGTTCAAGGATTACAATCCGGAAGAGCCAATCATCAAAGGCATTTTACCACTGAAAGGACCGCATGGGGATCAGTTCTATGTAGGACGTACACCAGTGAGTGGCATCTTTGGCATTACACGTGATAGTAAAAATCCGGAACTTGCTTTCCGCTTCCTGGACTATGCCGTAAGTGAGGAAGCACAGACGTATTATACGTGGGGCATCAAGGATGACACGTATACGGAAGAGAATGGCGTGAAGACATTCACGGACAAAGGCAAGGACAATGAATACATTCAGAAGCTTGGCATTGGTCCGGTGAATCTGCCGAACATCCAATCCACCGATTCTGCCGATTCCGTCGTAGCCCCTTGGCATGCAAAAATGGATAAGGAACTGGAGCCGTATGTGCGCGAACCGTTCCCGTTTGTCTATGCCCTGCCGGATGAAGCGAGCGTGGAAAGCATGGCGATGCCTGACATCACCACATATGTGGAAGAGATGAACTTTAAGTTTATTAGCGGGGACGCCAGTCTGGACCAGTTTGACAGTTATATTGAGACGTTGAAGAAGATGAATATAGAGCAGGTTATTGCGGGCAGACAGGCACAATATGATCGTTATAAATCTGCACAGAAATAAGAAATAGGGCTTCAGGCGTATGAGAGGTGTTGATTGATTTTGATAACCATTAAAGACATTGCCAAACTGGCGGGGGTGAGCTATAGCACGGTATCGAAGGCGCTGAATGATGATCCCGCGATCAAACCGGCAACAAAGCAGAAGGTGCTTGCGGTCGCGGAGAAACATCAATATCGGAAAAACATGCTGGCCCGGCAGCTCTCCACCGGCAGAAGCAACATCATCGGTTTTGTACTGGATGAGCTGAGCAATCCGTTATTCTCGAACATCTCCGGCCGCCTGCACACCGAGCTGAAGAAGCGGGGATATCAGATGATCCTGGTTGTGGCGGATGATGGCGTGGATGTCTTCAGCCAGCTGCGCGTGGACGGATGTATTCTGTGGGATTATGCACTGGACAATCGGGAGATGTTCTGGAAAAAGTTCGCCACACTCAACATGCCATGTTTTGTGTTGGGTACAGATGAAGCGCCGAACTCTCCTTACATCAAGATTGATCGCAAAGAAGGGCTGTTCAAAGCAGTGGAGCATCTGAAATCGCTGGGCCACAGCCGAATCGGATTCATCGGCAACTCCCAGCACGTCAAGCTGGAGGGATACCGGGAAGCGTTGCAGCGTACGGGTCTGGCTTTTAACGAAGACCATGTGCTGCCAGCGTATTCCTCCTGGGAAGACGGGTATTTTGCCATACGTAATCATGCGTTTGGGGCGGATTCGCCGACAGCTTTTATTGGACTGAACAACCTGGTCACCCGAGGGGCACTCCGGGCTTTGCTTGAGGCAGGTTACAGTGTTCCATACGATATCTCGTTAATCGGGTATGATGATCTGCCGGATATGCAATATGCCGAAGTGGCCTTGACGACAATTGGCCCGCCTCTGGATGAACTAGCCGTGCAGGCAGCAGAGCTGATTGTATCGTTAATCCGTGATGAACAGGTCGACGTTCCGGTAGTTATTCAGCCTAAGCTGAACCTTCGCAATTCAACAGCAGTTAGTCATACATGTATTAGGTGAGTACAACATTTAAGGAGGAATTGCTTATGCAGGTACAGACACAGTTATCCTGGTCTAAGCGAATTGCAGCAACGATCATCCAGCAATGTGACGGGGACGGTTATCATGCGTTCCCTTCGGGACGATGGGCATACGTGGAAGGCATGACCTTGATGGCGATGGCACGAACCGGGCAGTATTATGGCAAACAAGAGTATGTTGATTTTATGAAAAAACATATGGACCTGTATATCCAGCCGGACGGCTCTATTGGCACCTATACTTTGGAAGAATATAATCTGGATCAGATTAATCAAGGGAAAAACCTGCTTGCCTTACTGGATGGTGCTGAAGATCAGCGTTACGCAGAAGCGGCGCATCTCCTGGCAGCACAGCTCGCAGGGCAACCCCGCACGTCGGAGGGCGGCTTCTGGCACAAAAAAATCTATCCATTCCAGATGTGGCTGGACGGCCTGTATATGTCCTCTCCCTTTCTATCCGAGTATGCGAAGACATTTCATCGTCCCGAGTTATGGGATGAAGTTGCACATCAGATTCTGCTGATCGAACGCCAGACCCGTGATCCGCGGACCGGGCTGCTCTATCATGGCTGGGATGAATCGAAGGAACAGGTCTGGGCAGATTCATCGACAGGGTGCTCGCCACACTTCTGGAGCCGGGCGATGGGCTGGTATGCCATGGCGATTGTAGACAGCGTGGAGCATTTCCCCGTGAATCATCCAAAGCGCGGCACCATCATCGGCATCTTCGAACGGATGTGTCATGCTTTGGTACGCGTGCAGGAGCAGGAGAGCGGGTTATGGTTCCAAGTGCTGGATCAGGGCTTCCGCAAAGGCAACTATTTGGAAGCATCCGGGTCAAGCATGTTTGTATATGCACTTGCGAAGGGTGTACGGTTGCGTTATCTGGAGCCGCATTTCAGAGCTGCAGCGGAGAAAGGATGGCAGGGACTCTCGTCCAGATTGGTGGAGGAAACGGCTGACGGCGTTCGGTTAAACGGGATCTGTCATGGCGCAGGACTAAGCCTAGATCGGGATGGCTCGTACAGCTACTATGTAAGCGAAGCGGTTGTAAGCGATTCCTTTATGGGGGTGGCTCCGCTTCTGCTGGCAGCGCTGGAAATGGAGCGATTGCCATGACGCAGCAGAGATTGCCAAATACAGCATTGGAATCATCGGCTCCCTGTCTGACGGTTGCTTCAGACGGGACAGGCGATTATGTGACGATTCAGGCTGCAGTTGATGCACTGCCGGAGAATGGCATCGGAACCGTTCCAATTCGAGTGAAGGCTGGTGTGTATCATGAGAAGTTGCATATGGAGAAGCCGGGCATCCACCTGATTGGTGAGGGGGCGGAGCAGACGATCATTACGTATGATGATCATGCACTCAAGAAGTTCCCGGACGGGTCGCCATATCATACGTTTCATTCCTATACGGCTTTCATTGGTGCTGATGATTTCACGGCAGAGGGAATTTCCTTCGTAAATGCTGCCGGGCCGGGCAAGCAGGTTGGTCAGGCGCTGGCCGTTTATGTGGATGGAGACCGGGCGGTCTTTCGCCGCTGTCGTTTGATCGGTCACCAGGATACGATCTTCACCGGCCCGCTGCCGGAGCAGCCCATGGATCGCAGTTATTTTGGCGGGCCACGCGATGGTGCCGAGCGGCGCAAACTGCGGCAGTATTTCGAGGACTGTTACATCGAAGGTGATATCGATTTTATTTTTGGTTCGGCTACGGTGGTGTTTAAGGGCTGCGAGATCTTTACGAAGAATCGCCTGACTGAAGCGGAGGCTGCAGATGGACAAGTGAACGGTTGGATTACCGCAGCCTCTACGCCGGAGGATGTGCGTTACGGCTATGTGTTTCTGGACTGTGATCTGACCAGCAATGCTCCGCCGCAGTCGGTGTATCTGGGCAGACCGTGGCGTCATCATGCCAAAGTCTGTTTTCTGAACTGCTGGATCGGCGCTCATGTGAAGCGGGAGGGATGGCACAACTGGAACAAGACAGATGCAGAGCAGACCGTTCAGTATGCGGAATATAACAGCGCCGGGCCTGGTGCCGGAAGTGCTGCTGATCGTGTGCCTTGGGCCAAAATACTGACCGAACAGGAAGCGGCCGAGTACACTGTACCTCTGATTCTGTCCAGCGTGGATGGATGGCAGCCTTTGGAAAGGAGAGGGGAGCAGCGGCAGTAAGATACGCCCTCTTTTCTGCGCAATATCTAACAAAGGTTTTCTTTCAAGTCTCCTAAGGAGTTGAAAGAAAACCTTTTTTGTGCGCTATATTACATTTTTCGCCCCCAATAGAACTATTTTATCCCTTATCTCTTTTGCATTTTACTGATTAAATACAGGGTGAGGATCTGTAAATTCCCTGTAAAATTTGGATGGTGCCTGCAAAAAAAGAACACGAGAGGGAAGGTCCATTTTGGTAAGGGAAGGGAGTGAAGTGACACGCAACATCAGATGGCTGAATGAGGTTGGCTCTAATCGATCACAGATCAGATGCAGGTGGACTATTAAAGCTTTTGTTTGCAAGGTGAAGGTATCCTTAGGAGGGATTTTGCTTGAATCAAGCTGTTCGATTCCGCCCGGTCATTACATTTGCTTTGGCATTTCTTCTTCTTATTTCGTGGTTTGCACCGAGAGCCGATGCCGCCGCCCAGTGGCAGGCAGGCACCGCATACAAGAAAGGAGACCTCGTAACATATCAAAATAAAGATTATGAGTGTATTCAGGCCCACACGGCGTTGACCGGATGGGAGCCCTCTGTTGTGCCCGCGTTGTGGAAATACGTCGGGGAAGGTTCGGGAGGGGAAACGCCAACGCCAGATACGGCACCACCTTCTGTTCCTGTGGGTCTGACTTCATCCTTCATCACGGACAACTCCGTGAGTCTTTCCTGGAATGCATCCACGGATAATGTGGGCGTAGCGGGATATGAGGTGTACCGGAACGGTGTTCTTGTGACAAGTACTTCAACTACAACAGCTGTAGTCACTGGACTGACAGCCAGCACGACTTATGCTTTTACTGTAAAAGCCAAAGATGCCGCAGGCAATATATCCGCTGCGAGCACCTCCCTCAGTGTGACAACTTCCAATGGATCATCCAATCCGGGGCCAACCGGCGGCAAATGGCTGATTGGCTACTGGCATAACTTCGATAATGGTTCAACGAATATCAGACTTCGTAACGTATCAACAGCCTATGACGTCATTAATGTCTCCTTTGCCGAACCGATTTCACATGGCAGCGGAACGCTTGCTTTTACTCCATACAATGCGACGGTAGCCGAATTCAAATCCGATATTGCCTATCTGCAAAGCCAGGGGAAAAAAGTACTTCTTTCCATGGGGGGAGCCAACGGTACCATTGAGCTCACCGATGCGACCAAGAGACAGCAATTCGAAGATTCGTTAAAATCAATCATTTCCACGTATGGTTTCAATGGTCTAGATATCGATCTGGAAGGAAGTTCCCTGTCTCTGAATGCAGGGGATACCGATTTCCGTAGTCCAACTACACCGAAAATTGTTAACCTCATCCAAGGCGTGAAAGCGGTTAAGTCACACTTCGGCGCCAATTTCATCCTGACGGCTGCGCCGGAGACGGCCTATGTACAGGGTGGATATCTGAGCTACGGGGGCCCTTGGGGAGCATACTTGCCAGTCATCCATGCCTTGCGTAATGATCTGACCCTGCTTCATGTACAGCACTATAACACGGGCTCCATGGTGGGGCTGGATGGGCGCTCTTACGCCCAAGGAACGGCTGATTTCCATGTGGCCATGGCGGAGATGTTGCTTCAAGGCTTTCATGTAGGTGGCAGCACAGGCCCTTTCTTTAGTCCCTTGCGACCGGACCAGATTGCAATCGGTGTACCGGCTTCCCAACAGGCTGCGGGAGGTGGTTATACAACGCCAGCCGATTTGCAAAAGGCATTGAATTATTTGATCAAAGGTGTGTCATACGGTGGTTCCTATACTTTGCTCCAGCCTGCGGGCTATGCGGGGATAAAAGGGATGATGACCTGGTCCATCAACTGGGATGCATACACAAACAACCAGTTCTCAAATGCACATCGTTCATTCCTGAATGGTTTTAGCACGCAAACGACAAAGGAGGTTGTGTATTAGATGATATATTTAAATAAACACACTGCTTTCAAGAAAACCGCAAAGTTTCTCCTGGGTCTATCCCTGCTCTTATCCGTCATTATTCCTTCTTTTGCACTCCAACCCGCTACGGCAGCAGCAGCAGATTCTTATAAAATTGTTGGTTACTACCCGTCCTGGGCTGCGTATGGGAGAAACTATAATGTAACGGATATCGACCCAACCAAAGTCACGCATATCAACTATGCTTTTGCCGATATTTGCTGGAACGGCGTTCATGGAAACCCGGACCCTTCGGGCCCTAATCCGGTGACCTGGACGTGTCAGAATGAGAAGAGCCAGACAATCAATGTACCGAATGGCACGATCGTGCTTGGCGATCCATGGATTGATACAGGCAAGACATTTGCAGGGGATACGTGGGATCAGCCCATTGCAGGCAATATCAATCAGCTTAACAAGCTGAAACAGATCAATCCTAGTCTGAAGACAATCATCTCCGTGGGAGGATGGACATGGTCCAACCGCTTCTCCGATGTAGCTGCGACTGCTGCAACGCGAGAGGTATTTGCAAACTCTGCCGTCGATTTCCTGCGGAAATACAATTTTGACGGGGTAGATCTGGACTGGGAGTACCCGGTATCAGGGGGGCTTGATGGTAACAGCAAACGTCCTGAGGATAAGCAGAATTACACACTGCTTCTGAGCAAAATCCGTGAGAAACTGGATGCTGCCGGAGCTGTGGACGGCAAGAAGTATCTGCTTACGATTGCAAGCGGTGCATCGACGACCTATGCTGCGAATACTGAGCTTGCCAATATAGCTGCCATCGTCGACTGGATTAATATTATGACATACGATTTTAACGGGGCCTGGCAAAAAGTCAGCGCGCATAACGCGCCGTTGAACTATGACCCTGCGGCTTCGGCTGCTGGGGTGCCAGATGCCAATACATTTAATGTGGCTGCCGGAGCACAAGGACATTTGAATGCAGGCGTACCAGCCGCTAAACTTGTGCTTGGTGTTCCGTTCTATGGCCGTGGCTGGGATGGATGCGCACAGGCGAGTAATGGCCAGTATCAGACCTGCGCGGGAGGTTCTTCCGTTGGAACATGGGAAGCAGGCTCCTTTGATTTTTATGATCTGGAGACCAACTACATTAACAAAAACGGGTACACGCGTTACTGGAATGACATTGCCAAGGTGCCATATCTCTATAATGCGACCAACAAGCGATTTATTAGCTATGACGATGCGGAGTCAATTGGATATAAAACCACTTATATCAAAAGCAAAGGACTCGGCGGAGCGATGTTCTGGGAGCTTAGCGGTGACCGGAACAAAACACTCCAAAATAAACTGAAAGCCGACCTGCCTACCGGAGGCACAGTACCTCCAGCAGATACGACGGCACCAAGCGTACCCGGTAATGCCCGTTCGACAGGTGTGACGGCCAACTCAGTGACGCTCGCGTGGAATGCTTCAACGGATAATGTAGGGGTTACCGGTTATAACGTCTATCATGGCAATAATCTTGCAACATCCGTCACCGGAACAACAGCAACGATCAGTGGACTTACTGCAGGCACTTCCTATACTTTCACGATCAAAGCAAAAGATGCGGCAGGCAATCTGTCTGCAGCCAGTAATGTTGTAACCGTGAGCACTACGACTCAGCCGGGAGGTGATACGCAAGCGCCAACTGCACCAACCAACCTGGTATCAACGGCGCAAACAACATCCAGCATAACGCTGAGCTGGGCGGCATCCACGGATAACGTGGGTGTAACGGGTTATGATGTGTACAATGGAGCGGCTCTGGCGACATCCGTGACCGGAACGACAGCAACCATCAGCGGGCTTGCTGCGGATACCTCATATACATTTACGGTAAAAGCAAAGGATGCGGCGGGTAATGGTTCTACTGCGAGCAATGCGGTGACCGTGAAAACAACAGCAGGAACGACAAATCCGGGCGTTTCCGCCTGGCAGGCGAATACAGCCTATACTGTAGGACAGCTGGTCACGTATAGCGGCAAGACGTATAAATGTTTGCAATCCCACACTTCCTTGCCTGGATGGGAACCATCCAATGTCCCTGCATTGTGGCAGGTTCAATAGTTGGGGATTTTCGTTACAACACAAACAACGACTTGGTGAGTGAGTTACCGAAAAGTTTTTAGAAATTATTTTGCATTAATAAAAGATAATGTTATAATTTTCCATATATGAAAGGAATGAGAACCATGTAGTCACAAATAATTGTGATCCTCGGGCAAGGTTTCCACCTCCTTGATTCGGAGAATGCTAGATTATGTGACGAGATCCATTTTCCAAGATCAGAAGAGGGTACGAAGGCTTGGGCTGAAAATCAATCTGCTTATAGTTCTAATGGTGATAACGTCTTTATGGCAATAGAAACGCTTGACGGGACACTCGTTGGGAGCATTTCCACAAATAGCTGCAATCTTCGATGTGGAAATTTCAAATATGGAGTATCGATATTCCGTGAGCATTGGCGCAATGGTTATGCATCTGATGCGATAAAAATTTTACTGCGATATTACTTTGAGGAATTAGGATATGTAAAGGTCAATGCTCATATATATGCATTTAATGACGGTTCTACAGCATTACATGAGCATTTAGGCTTCGTTCAAGAGGGAAGAATCAGAAATATGATCTTTACTAAGGGACGACACTATGACGAATATGTATATGGCCTGACTAATAAAGAATTCGATGAAATTTATACGTAAGGAAGATATCGGACTCCTTGGTGAAGTCATTGTGATCCAACGACAGGGTTGACAAAAAGGATCGTAGCAGAGATGCTGACGATCCTTTTTGTGTTATATTTTCGTCTTCCTGATTTTCCACTCATCCACAGTATTTGCATCGATCCCGCACAATCTGGCAATAAGCAGGCCGAGGACAACACTGGGGATTTTTAATCCATATTCAATATTCTGATAATGTCGTAGGGTACACTTCATAAATTCGTTGATTTTCAGTACTAGAGATTCTTGTGTATATCCTGCTGCTTCGCGTGCCTCTATTAGTTTCACGTTATAACCCCTTATACATGGTATAGCAAAATTGTATATGAGTTACGTTGAAGTTATAACGATCTATTAGACATGATCTATAGTTGTCGTCTTATAGTTCGTTAAGTATAATTATATATGCCGACATTATCGGTTTGCGAGAAACCTATGCCGGGTGAATATAGAGGAAAGCTCTTACAATTTCTCTGTAGGAACGTCTTCTAAACTTAAATATGTTCAAAATACATTTATTGTTGACCGATGGTTGATTTCTAACTAAGATAAGTTATATATAGGTATGAAATCCTATTTTTGGTTTTGTGCGGGAGGTGTTTGTATTGGAGTCTACAAATTCAATTCGGAAAAAACTTTTGCAGCATATGCAAAGTAATCATATTATACATTCTCAATTTTCAGAAATATCGGGTATCAATTCCGGTACACTTAGCCGTATTTTGCAGGGGAATAAACCCATATCTATGAGCCAACTCGTCGCCATTACCGCAGGGATGGGGTTACCCGAAGATTTCTTTTTTGATGATTACGTAGAGGAATGCTTTTCCTCTTTGATCTCTATCAGGCGCATACGGCCGTTTATTATTCGCTGCGCTGAATTAAATCGTTTAGATTGTGTCGAACAAATTGTTAATCGTCTATTGGATGATCTCTCCTATGTCTCCGTGCTTTTTGATATAGCTGAAGAGTTATTTTCCAATAACAAACGTTTGGCTGCGGGGATTTTATACAGGAGTGTTCGTGAAGCGGAGAAGTATCAGCATTCTGAAAGGCTCGCGCTGTGCCATTACCGTTTGTTCCTAATTGATTTGGGAGAGGACCTGGAAGAGAATGTACGTGCGGCAACTCAATTTGAGTTATACGTTAATCGTCTTGATGAAGCGGATCAGCTTGAAGCATTAAAGCAATTGATGCACGTATTTGGAATGGTCCACAAATGGGCAAAAGTCGATGCTTTAGCCAAGGAAATGCATAGGATTGCAACGATTCAGTATGATTTACAACGCCGATCTGAGCGATCAGAAGAAGTCCAGAAACGGACGGAAAGACCTTTGTATTACTATATTCTGTATGCTTATCTGGCTCGGTCTACGGCCAGTGAAGAGTGTGGAGACTACAAAAGAGCATTGGAATTTGTATCCCTGTATGCAGGCGGAGAAAGTTGGGTTCATGAAAAGGATGAGGAAGCCAAACGAATTCTTGGACAATTTTCGGAATGGGCCATTGCAAACACCTTTCTCTATCGCTTAATGTCCGGAGAAGTGGGTGTAATGTACGAGTATGCTGATTACATAGCGTCCCATGAAGATGAAATATTCATTGCTGTACGGCACATGGTCCAAGCAGCGAATTTATATGGGTTGAATATTGATGGCATCCTGGATCGTTTTGCAGCATATATACCATATCAGTCGGACAAAACCGAGTTTGGCGAGTATAAGCCAACTATTCTAAAAGAGAGCTACGCCCAATTCCTCAGTGATCTAGCCGTATATCGTTTCGATGCAAGCAAGGATGCTGACACTGCAATAAAACTTGTGTTAGAAGGTTTGAATTTATCGATTATAATTAATAGTAGTAAAAATATTATTACTTGCATGACTCTTTTTGAGCAATACAGAAAGTGTGCGGATATTGAAGCAAAGGAGAAGTTCAAAAAACTATCAAGTGAGGTGCATCGGCTCAATGCGAAAAAAAGCGTTACACTTCCTGGCTCTCTGTAGTGTTACGATTGTCGTATCTACACCAATAATATTGGCTGCAATGGGACATGGTTGGGGGACTTAATTATTATGCGGACATAGGATGTTCCTGATTTTCGGGAACATCCTTTTCTTGTTTTGAGGATGGTTTCGGTATGGATTAGATCATGCCTTAAATTGGAGCGGGGAATTATCAAAAACTTCTTAAATTAGCAATCAATCAAAAGCGTCCAAGTGAATCTTCACTTGGACGCTTTTAATTGATTAATTTGAAACTGATTCAGAAAAAGATCTGGAAGAATGAAGGTCTAAATACTTTTTTTGTGCCTTTAAAATATTATTCTATTATCTGACAGCAAATCCTAAAATATCACAAAGGAGGATTGGGTTCTATGAAAAGAAGCGTGCTCATGCAATTGCGTATTGAACGTGCCAGGAATCGCCTTTACGCCCTCGCAGAAAAGCACAGGGGGGTTCAACATCCCGCAGTAATCAAACAGTCTATGATACTGGATGATTTAATTAATCAGTACAATAAAGAAGGAACACAAAAAAAGCCGATTGAGTAAACAATCGACTCTGGGCGAGAGACTTTTGCCGGGTTCACTCGCCCTTTAATTTTAACAGATCATGAGGAAAAACGGGATGAAATCTTCTAAATAAATTTCAACTTAGAATATGATGAAGCATCAGCACTCCGATTCATTTTAGAAATCGAAGTTGTCTGGATCAGGTCCAACGCGTACATCTTCGTTCAGAGCGCTAATGCGTTCCATCTCCTCATTGGACAATTCGAAGTCGAAGATAGACGAATTCTCGATAATGCGACGCTCTTTGGTAGACTTCGGATGGTGATAGAGTCGAATAAAATGTTACGTATTTTTCAACAAAGAAATACATTTTTTAAACTTATTGGATAAATGAATTGGTATAATGTTAGGAAAATATGTATATGAAAGCGGGAGTTTACAATTAAGAAATATGTTTTGCTATTAACGTCATCTGTATTGCTATTTAGTTTGCTCCTCGCCTGTAATAATCAAAAAGACACTGGAGCGACTACATCTGGCAATAATATAAATCAAGAAACCATCTATAATTCCTCTGCTCCAGAACAAAATTCCTCAGGTGATATATCTAGTGTATTTCCAAAGTCTGAACTAACGGATCAGGGAACCTTGCTTATGGTTTCCAATGGTAAGGAAGAGAGAGGCCATTTAAATGTATCGAGTACACAGGGACAAGAAGGGGATCAGTCCTTCCAGAGTAATTATTCTATCATCTATAGATACGATGGCCAGGATACCGTTTTATTAGAGCTGCCAGCTTATGTATTTATCCAGCCTTCTGACAAAACATTAACCTTTGAAAAGGTAAGTTTCAAAGAAGCTGATGTTTATGTTCTCACCCCACAATACCAAACAGGGCATGGATTGGAAGGGTATTTATTCGCGGTCACCAAACAAAGTGGAGATGCATTCCTATTAGAGATTGTTAAAAAGGGTCAAGTTTCTGAGAAACTTTTGTATTCTGAATCTGAGCCTATGCCAATTGTCGAAAATAATACTTTGGTTGTTCATCCTCCCGTTGGTGCGGGCACCCCTGAAGAAGATACAAAAGTTGTTTTTTACAAGCTCAATCTGAGCACAAAGCAATTAATTGCTAAATGAATCAATTTCATAATACCTTTAGCTGCTTCAATCAAGGCTGGATATAGATCAAAACGGTTCAATTTGCCTATATCTAGTTACAAAACTCCATTTTAGTGAGTTATGAAATTGATTCAAAATAAGGTTATATAAAGGGTATTTCTAAAAAGATCTATGGTTTGGTTGGACTGGGTATCAATGTTAATCAAAAAAGCTGACAAAGAAGGAGCTGAGATTCAATCCGGGCTTCTTTTTTCTCTAATAAAACCTGATAAGATCAGTAAAATCAACCCAAAAGTGATTGAGGTAATTCCTAATGATTTGTAAGCATAAAGTTCTTCAATATTGAAGCAAGTAAATCCTGCAGCAAATAAAAGAATCCCAACAAATAATAGTCTTTTTCGAATGATTAGTTTTTTCATAAAGTTTACCCTTTCGTTAGCTGATATTTAGAATATATTTACATTATAATCTACAATTAGAACAATATATATACTGAAAAAAACATGAAATGGAGGATACACTTTTTGAAAAAAATCATTATTGTCGCAACAGTAGGAGCTATTTTGTTATCTGGATGTGGGGCAAATGATCAGTCTTTAAGTCCACCACAGATTGAGGAAAGCACCCCCAAAGAAAGTATAACAACCCTTGATACATCGACTTCCCATACACTACTATTCGAGACTTCAGATAAGAGAATTGCTATTTATGGTGTTCAGGAAAAAGCACAAAAAGATATATTTTCATCTTTAGATGTAGTAATAAACGGAGCAACGAAAAGATTTACTTGGAACAATGTGACGAATCCCTCCTTTTATCCTCAACTATCGGTCATTGATTTAGATGCAGATGGAGAAGATGAAATGGTTATTGTTTTGACCAAAGCCACAGGGACTGGAGTACATGATTCAGAAGTGTATGTGCTTAAATCGGATTTTACAGAAATAACGGTTTCCGATCCGAAAAAATATGTTCTAAGTCATATTAAAGTTGACCTAAAAGCAGATAAGGAAATTCGACAGTATACAGTTTCAGTTGATGGCCGGAAGCACTCCTTTGAATTCAGTGAGAACGATTCTAACGATTGGTTTGAACAACCAACAGTTCAAAATATATTGAGATTTGAGATAAAGGATAGTCATCTTATTGCGGAGTTACCAATTCAGATTTCAACAGGGCATTACTTAGGAGAAGCTATCGTTAGATATGCATTGATTAATGGGAGATTTGAACCTTCTGAAATAGAAATGACAAAGGATTATTCGGGCTGATTGGAGTGTCACGGGGTCGAGCGGATCAGTTAATTCAGCAATTAGATAAGCAGGTAGGTGGAAAGGGGAATATAGTGTTGAAAAAAGAGTTTGGTGTAGTGATGGTGTTGATTGCCGCATTGCTTTCAGGATGTGAATCAGATAAGCCTGCAATGGTTATGCAAAATACGGGGGAGTCTTCCAGTAAACAAGTAACAGCACAGTCTGAGAAAGAAAATGATTTGAAAATCATTAAGGCATCGCAAAATGAAGAAGTTAAACTCTATAGTATTAAAGAAACGAAGAATGGAATCGAAGGGGTAACCTTAAATATTAGTGGAAGTCAGAAGGACTTTGATTGGAAAATTCCTGATACTGGGACTGAACCGCAGGTATTCTACACTGATCTTACGGGTGATGGTAAGGAAGAAGCCGTAATTATCATCCAAACTGGAAAAGGGACAGGCTTAGATAACTTCGATATTCATGTGGTGAATTCCGAGGACTTAACCGAAATTAAAGTCCAAAGCTATGAGGAGATTGTTGCTGAACAGATTGAAACGCATGTTGCTAAAAAGGGGGACGGTACACTAGCGATTTCGGTTAAAGCGCAAGGAAAAGAACACAATTTCAATTATGGATTTGATCCAGTGCCGGATCACAAGCAAGATAGCCTTGGTTTTGGTGGTGTATACATATATTTTTTGGAGAATCAAAAAATAAAATTAAACCTTGTGGGGTCGGTAGGCGTGTCTACCACATATGTGTGTGAATTCAATATCACTTACAAATTTGACAGTGCCGAGAATGAATTTTTTGCGGATCAAATTGAAGTTAAACCTATTGATCTTTGAAGTTAATATAAAAAGTTTGGATAACCTCAATCGTTTGACATAGAGTTCCTGTTTCAAATTTTCTCGATGTGGTCTTACTCCTGTCAAGCTGCCTATATGCAAGCTTAGCATCCTTTATAGGCGTATGGACGAGATCAGCTGCTTTCGGGGGAGGCGGAAGCTTAGTGTTATACTTTTTTTAGTTAATATTTGGAAATATCCTCTTATCCATATCATGGACGCACATTCTATTCATTCATCATGATGATTTAAGTGTCTAGTGGAGCACTTCACAACATAAATCAGAATTAGTTGGCTTACCTATATCGGTAATGATAGACAACATCTATACTATTTTTTTCTTTGCAATTGGATTATGGTTCTTCGTTAAAGAGAGAGGGGCAGAATAAATATCATTCTACGCTGAAAGGAACAATCATTCGCAAAATATAGGGATCAAAATCATAAATCCACTTATTACAGACTCGTTAAAAAAGCAGTAGCCAATCTAGGAACCAAGAAGTTCTAGACCTGCTACCGCTTTTTATTGTGCGCTACAAACCACTAAAGATAATATCTGCTTATTTCTCCTTAGTGTACGGAAATCGATGAGTTTACTGGATTTAATTACACAGTTTACGTTTTTCGCATTTTTGTTTAAGACCAGATACATAGCAATTGTTTCGACATATCGTAACAAACCTGGCACTGGCGGGAATTTACATACTACCAGACTTACGTTGGACAGGTAATACGCGCTGTTCCATTTTTTCATATAAAGCCAGAAACCGCCTGATAATCCCAAGCTTTGGTGCCAACCAATAGATGAACAAAGCTGAAATGATGCCAATCAACGCTCCCACTGCAATATCTATTGGATAATGAACTCCAACCCAAACGCGGGAGACAGCACCACAACAAGCAAGCGCCAGCCAGAGCCACCCACCCTTTCTCCGGACAAGCCAGAAGGAGACAGAGATGGAAAAAAACAAAATCGTATGATCGCTCGGAAAAGAATTATCTATATCATGATTTAGGAGTTTGTTGACATTTGGCAATACCGCGAACGGCTGATAATGCTCATAAAACTTGCCTGCCAATTTACCGATGATCTCTGCCAAAACAAAAGCAAGCCCTGCCTGGATAACCATCATCCGATTCCGGCTGCTGCGGGTGAACCAATAAACAAGCATTGTTAACGCTAGTACATACAGCATATATTCCGCCACAAAGACAGCAGCGGGATTCAGAAAAGTAAACTGTTTGCCCAGATCATTAATCGTCCGGAACATATCAATATCCCATTGAAACAAAATCCCACCTCCACCTGAATTTCCAACTTCCAATGGAGAACTCCAACCAGCCTACCTCAGTGATTATCCAATTTTTTAAAGTAGGCTATTGTTGCCACTAGTCCTAACGGCAGCAGCATAAAGAGACACATAGGAATAGAACGAAGGGTATGCAGGAACTCCGCAATCAAATGTACGACTGACTATGGAAAAATCGCTTTATAGTCATAGTTTGCGATACTATATTCCCCATCTCAAACACAACTGTAAAAATAATGGTTTACGCAGTTAGTTTTTTTGCACATATTGTAATAAACATCGTCGGGGCCGACAATAGAAACAGCTAAACAGCTAACTTCATCCAACATAATAGCGATTCTTAGCTGTTAGATGACGCCTCATGGCGTAATCCCGAAAAACAGGAATATCAACGTTACAATAATACGTTTACAGGACGTCCTCTATCAGCAATCTGCTATACTCTTCTGTCTCTTTGCATGAAAAGGTCGTACAAATCGTCCCCTTGTAACCGTTCTTTAATACGAGATTATCCGGTTCCACCGGACCGAAGCTGCCGCAAATAGCCGCTGCGGATAACCAGGAAGTACACGATTTGAATGATCGCGAATGCACTCAACACGATTATCGACTCTTTGATGAGCGAAAAATTGAACATGCCCTGCAGTGCCGTCAGTGCCACTGCACCGTGAATGATCGCGATGGCAATCGGCAGGAAGAACAGAATAGCCATCTGGCGAGTGACAATCTTCGACAGCTCATGGCTGGTCAGCCCGAGCTTCATGATTGAAGCGTACTTCGCCTTGTCATCATCCAGATCCGTGTACAGTCGGAAATAGAGGAAGCTGCCGGACGCCACAAAGAACACCACGCCAATGAACAACCCAACGAACATCACTGCGCTATAGCTCTGAAGCAACTGCTTGATGTGGAACGCCAGTGAGAAGAAGCTATCATTCTTGGAAAGGCCAATCTCACCGTCCAGCTGCTGGCCGACTGCTTCTGTTGCCTCCCAGTCACTGACCGCGAACACATAGTAGCCCTCGGACGATTGCGGCTCCGGCAGCTGCTCGTAGCGGTCATCATTCAAGACATAGTACTTGTTGTACTTCAACATGTACTCCGACATTAAGAAGGAGGCGCTCTGTGTGATCAACAGTGGTTTCCCGCCGCCTTCCACGGCCAGCTCCTGCTCGTCGAAGGATTCGCCTCTTCCGTCTATTGAGTTGTACTGGACGATAGCCGCTTCGTTTGCTCCTAGTTTCAACTTCTGATCCCCGGCGACAACGGCAAATGTGTTGTACATTGACTCGCTGACGATCATCACCGTTTCGTTGCTCTCGGCTCGTTTGTAAGAGCGCAGCTCGGCCTGTAGCTTCGTGAAGGGAATTCCCTCCACGAAAAGTTTATGTTCGATCACATCCACCGCCGAGGCGGCCTGTTCCGGAGAGTTCCCCGCATACGAGATATATTCAAAGGCGAACGGTTTTTCAATCGACTCAGTAAGGATCGTCTTGAACCCGACTAGGGCACCGATTGCTGAGAAAGCGACAGTCGACAGGATCGTCACAAGGAAAAAAGTGCGGGCATTGTCCTTCATCCGATAAGCAAGATCGTTGAAAAACAACAAGTTCGTTCGTCGCCAGTATAGCCTCCGGTTGTGCTTCAAGCCGCGGATCGTATATACGCTCAATTGAGTGAACAAAAAGTACGTCCCGACGACGACCGCCACTGTCACTGGCAGCAATGCATACACGACCATCAAGCCTTCGACGACCAGCGAAACACCATATCCACAACCGATCAGTGCGAGCGACGCGAGTGACAGCCAGATCGAAGCGCGGGGCTCAGGCCGGGGCTTGGTGGATCCTTTGAGTAGGTCAATCAGCTTGTTGCCGCGAAAGAACAGCACCGTGAATAGCGAGATCCCCAGAAAAAGCAGCATGAACGCGGCAAAGGTCAGAACGAGCGCTCGGTACGGCATGTAGAAGGGGAGCTCTTCCTCCATCCCAATCAGCGACTCCGCCGCAAGCAACAATATCTTGGATAGTACCAGCCCGGACGCGACGCCAGTCAGCGTGGCGCCGAAACCAATCACAATATTTTCGATAAATACGAGCCTCCGGAGCTGCATATTGGTGATGCCGAACATGACCAGCAATCCGAACTCTCGGCTGCGCGACTTGATAAAAGCGCTCATTGAATAAAGGACAAAGAAGAATGAGAATAGGTAGATGAGCATCTGCGCCACTAGTAATCCGATCGTTACCGGACTGCCGATTTCTCTCGTTGCTAGCCCCGGATGAAAGGCGAAAACGCCATAGACGAAAAACACCATCACTGCAAATGCGCTGCTGAGAAAATACGCTATGTACAGGCGTTTGTTGCGCATGACGTTATTAAACGCGAATTGTTGAAAGGTCATGCGCATTCCCTCCAAGCAGTGACAGTACATCGATGATTTTTTGGAAGAACGCCTGCTGGCTGTCCCCGCGGTGAATCTCGTTGTAGAGTTCACCGTCCTTGATGAACAGCACACGGTGACAGTAGCTGGCAGCTAGTGCGTCATGCGTGACAAGCAGCATTGTCGCCCCGTCCGCCCGGTTGATCGCCGTCAGCGTCTCCATAACGTCCCGAGATGATTTGGAGTCGAGGTTACCTGTCGGTTCATCAGCCAGCAGCAGCTTCGGCTCGTGAATGATCGCCCGGGCGATGGCCGTTCTCTGCGCCTGTCCGCCAGATACTTCATAGGGCCACTTGTCCAGAATGGAGGCGATCCCAAGCCTGTCAGCGATTCTCTGCGCCTTCTCCTCCATCGTGCGCACCTTCTCACCTTCCAGCGTCAGTGGCAGCACGATATTTTCTAAAATTGTCAGTGTGTTAAGCAGATTGTAGTCTTGAAAAATAAATCCAAGCTGTTGTCGGCGGAACCGGGCGAGCGCGTTGTGGCCCAATTGGTGTGGGTTCTGGCCGTCGATGAGCACTTCACCGGAAGTCGGATTGTCGATCGTCGCGATCAACTGTAGTAGCGTCGTCTTGCCGCTGCCCGATGGCCCCATAATGCCGACAAACTCGCCCTTCTCGACGCTGAACGATATATCGCCGAGTGCCCGGTGCATGACCTGGCCGCTGTAAATCTTGCCCAGATGAGTTGTTCGCAGAAGTTCCATATCCTCGCTCCTTCATGTAGCTGGTGATTTCTTGTTCTCCACCTCAAGTATACGGCGGGCTCGCCGAGCAGACCAATCGACGAAGATTACATTTAGCTTACATCGATGTAAGCTTGACCGCAGTCAAGAAATAAACCCGCACCCGGGTGCCAACGTCAACGGTAGAATCGATCTCCAGCTCGTGGCCCAGTCGGTTGCAAACTTCTTGTGCCAGATGCAGCCCCATTCCCGTCGACTCTCTGAACTTGCGGCCGCTCTCACCAGTGTAGAACGGCCGAGTCACCCGCTTTAAGTCGGCTAGCGGAATACCGATGCCTTCGTCTGCCACCTCCAGCACCGTCTTCGCGCCTTGCCGCCAGGCGCGAATGGCGACGGTCCGGCCGCAGCCAGCAGAGTATTTGATCGCGTTCGACAGCAATTGGGTCAATACGAACCCGATCCACTTCTCGTCGGTCGGCACCGTCAGTTCATCGTCCATCTGAACTTGAGGGTATAGATTATTGACAATGAACAGCCGCTTGTGTTCATTGACCGTTTTTCGCACAACACGCTTAAGTGGCACATGCGCCGCTTGGAAATCCTCCTCAAACGTCTCCAACCGGGTCGCGTGCAGTACTGTCTCTAGCCCCCACTGGATTCGGTCTGCTTCGTCGCGGATGTCGACCTGCCGCCGGTCGCTCTCGTTTTCGGTCAGCAGGTGGATAACCGAAAGCGGCGTTTTCATCTGGTGGACCCATTGGGTAATGAATGTCGAATGCTCACGGCGGCGCCGCTCCATCTCTGTGATACGAGTCATGTACAGTGCATACTGCGCCTGCAGCAGTTGGTCGACTGCCTGCGCGATGGGGGCACTGCTGCCGGAACCAGCCGCAGACTTATCCAGCTCATTTAGCGGCTCCGCAAGCCGATCGTACATCTTGCGATGGCTGATATAGCGCCAACCAGTATAAACTAGCAAGGTGACCATGCCAAGAAATATCGAATAGAGGGCGGTGTACACGTTGCGATAGCCATCAAGCCAGTAGATCGCCACAACCAGCGTCAACTGAACAAGATGCATAACAAACATGGGCCAATGCTCACGGATTAGTAGCTTCATTTGGGTTCACCCAATTCGTCCGTTTCCAGCACTAGCTTGTATCCGGACCCGCGCACCGTCTCGATACTGCCCGCAACCGCGATCTCCTGAAGTTTCTTGCGGGCACGCGCGATGTTCACGTTCAGTGTGTTCTCGTCCACGAACTGCTGGTCGTCCCACAGCCTATCCAGCAGTGCTTCGCGGGTAACGACCAGCGGGTAGCGTAGAAGCAGCAGGTCCAGCAGATCCGCCTCCTTGCGCGCCAATGCGACAGTCGCGCCCCGCCACTTCAGCTCCAGCCGCTCCGGATAGAGGGCGAGCCCGCCTTGCTCGACCATTTTTTCCCGCGCATCCCCCGCATATTCACCGTACACCCGCCGCAACTGGCTGCGCACCTTGGCAATGACCAACTCATGGTGAAACGGCTTGGTCATATAGTCATCGGCTCCGTACTCCAGCGCCATTACCTGATCCATATCGCCTGAGCGGGCGCTGATGAAGATGATCGGACAGGTAGACACTTTGCGGATCTGCCGGCACCAGTAATACCCGTCGTAACTCGGCAGATTGACATCCAGCAGTACAAGATGGGGCTCGTAATGCTTAAATTGCGCCATTATATCTTCAAAATCGTCCGCGTACTGCGCTGTTAAGTTGTACTTTTCCAGATAAGCCTGTAAAAGCGAAGCCAAATTCGGATCGTCCTCCACAATCCATATGCGATACATTGCAACTCTCCTCCTCTGCGTCATCGTGTCCATAAGAAGCACAGCTTGTTTGCTCTACTTGCCCCTGGCGCGGCATACCCGCTCGCAACCGAGGTAGTGAATGGAGCGACTGTCTCTATATTAACATAAACATAATTGCTGATAATCGTTACAAACCCATCGAATCTAAGGATAGGAGAACGAACATCATTCGCTATAATGGATATAATTTACTGACGTTAGCCTTAAGGATTTGGAAGGCGAGGCAGCTAAAATTCAGCAGATCGTAATAAATGGTGAAATGAAAACCTTCAAATGGGGCAATATAGCAAATCCCTCCTTTTATCCTCAAATATCGGTCGTTGATTTAGATGCAGATGAGGAAGATGAAGTTGTCATTGTTCTGATCCAAGGCACAGGGAGTGGAGTACATGATTCGAAAGTGCGTGTGCTTAGAACAGACTTTATAGAAATATAGGCTTTGATGTGAATCCACGCCAAAAAACCTCCAACTCTCGTACATAATGAGAATTGGAGGTTTTGCCCTACTTATTTTGCTGTAAATCAACCCTGAATCATGTGGACAACTTCAATTAGAAATCGAAGTTGTCCGGGTCAGGTCCAACGCGTACATTTTCGTTCAGAGCACTGATTTGATCCATCTCTTCATTTGAAAGTTCAAAGTCGAAGATGGAGGAATTCTCGATAATCCGGTTTTCCTTGGTGGACTTCGGAATCGTAATGACTCCATTTTGCAGATCCCAACGCAGGATGACTTGTGCAACCGATTTGCCTTTGTCTGAAGCAATCGCCGTGAGCACTGGGTTGTCCAACAGCTGACCTTGCATTAGAGGCGACCAAGCTTCAAGCTGGATACCATGCTTCTCACAGAAAGCTTTAAGCTCAACCTGAGTCAGGCGAGGGTGGTATTCCACCTGATTGACCATCGGTTTCACTTTGGCATCCTGCATCAGGTCTTCGAGATGATGAATCTGGAAGTTGCTTACACCAATAGCTTTAATGCGACCAGCCGCGTACAGTTCCTCGATTGCTTTCCAGGCTGCTTTGTATTTGCCTGCCTTAGGCCAGTGAATCAGATACAGGTCCAGGTATTCCAGTCCCAGTTTGTTCAATGTGGTATCAAAAGCGGCAAGTGTCTCTTCATATCCAAGGTCTGCATTCCATACTTTAGATGTAACAAACAGATCTTCGCGTTTCAGGTTATTTTCTTGCAAAGCTTCTGCAATCGCTTGACCAACACCGGCTTCATTGCCGTATATTGCAGCAGTATCAATGCTTCGGTAGCCATGTTTAATCGCATTTTTCACGGCTTCAATCAGTTCAGATCCTTCTTCTACCTTAAATACACCAAGTCCGAACCAAGGCATAGAAACACCGTTATGCAGAGTTACTGTGGATTGTAAATGTTGTGCGGTTTGAGCTGTTGTCATGAGATTTCCTCCTTAAAGTGTGTAAAAATCAGTCATATTAAGCTGAATTTTTGTTGTTTTATCATACAAAATTAAATCATAGTAGATCAAATTGGGTTCAACGTATTATAGTATAATAAACTACATTGTGAAACCGGTTCCCCTCCAAGGCTGGAACTGATATATATAAGAGTGAGACCTATGGTCGGAATGGAAATTAGAACGAAACTTTCTCCATTTCGACTGATGCATGTTGATCCTTGCTTTCCAGCGTTTTAGCCCATGCGGTCAGGATTACAGCTACGAGTACCATCAAGGCTCCGACCCATGTCGTGTGAATCAAACCGATGGAATCATTGATCACTCCACCCAAATAGGCACCTATAGCGATCCCTGCATTAAATGCGGCGATGTTAAAGGCTGAGGCTACATCCTTGGCCTGTGGTGCATATCGTTCAGCCAAGGTTACAACGTACATCTGAAGACCAGGCACATTCATGAAGGCGAGCAGGCCCATACCCATAATGGTGAGTAGTGCTGCCAACTTAAACGGGACGGTGAAGTACATTACGCCGAGAATGATGGTCTGAATGATGAACATATAGAAGAGCGCCTTGAGCGGGTTGCGATTGGCTGCTTTACCGCCGATGATGTTGCCAACAGCGATGGCGATTCCGTACAACAATAGGATGGACGCTACTGTTTTCTCGGAATATCCGCTAATATCATGCAACAACGGGGACAGATACGTAAAGATAACAAATGTTCCTCCGTACCCAACAGCAGTTATGGCAAAAGCAAGCAGCAAGCGTCCACCTGTAACGAGCTTCAGCTGATCCCGAAATGCCGTCCGTGTTCCTCGCTTCAACGTGGATGGCACGAGTATCAGGTTACTGATCATTGCAACGATGCCAACCACAACAATCAGGATAAAGGCAGCGCGCCAGCCCCAATGTTGGCCGATGAGTGTACCGAGAGGTACACCGGTTACTGTGGCAATGGTAAGACCGGAGAACATGATGGCAATAGCACTCGCCCTACGGGTGGCAGGCACCAAATCGGCTGCAATTGTGGAGCCGATGGACATGAACACCCCGTGTGCCAGAGCGGACACTACTCGTGCAATGAGTAACATGGTGATGCCCGTCGATAATGCAGCCATCGTGTTACCCGCAATGAAGACAATCATGATGGCAAGCAATAGCGTTTTGCGTGATATGGTAGACGTCAGTGAGGTCAGAACAGGAGCCCCAAAGGTAACGCCTAATGCATATAAAGTAACGGTCAGTCCCGCTGTAGTTACGGAAATGCCCAGGTCATCTGCAATGAGGGGCAGTAGCCCAACGCTGATAAACTCTGTGGTACCGATTGCGAATGCACTAATGGCCAGTGCTAACAGTGCCCACGTGCTGCGTTTTGAATCTTGTAACATTTCATGCTCAACTCCCCCGAATGTAGATTTACGTACCGGCAAATGCTATTATGAGTTATTCGGTATAGATTGAATAGTACGTACTTTTTAGTACCCTACGTACTTTTTGGTGCCTATACAGCATGCGACGGAGGTAATCCAATTCATCAGGGAGGAAGCAAGTTATGGTAAGAAAAAAATATAACATCTCGGTTGAAGCGACCTTAGAAGTGATCGGTGGCAAGTGGAAATGCGTCATTCTCTGTCATCTGACACATGGGAAAAGACGAACCAGTGATCTCAAGCGTATTATGCCCGCAATTACACAGAAAATGTTAACACAGCAACTCAGAGAGCTTGAAAACGACGGAATCGTAAACCGTATCGTATATAATCAGGTCCCTCCCAAAGTAGAATACGAATTGAGTGATTACGGGAGAAGTCTTGAACCGATTCTCAATGCGCTCTGTAATTGGGGAGATCAACATATTGTGAAGGAATACGGAGACAAATCAGCAGTTCTGGAAGATAATGGACTCAATGATTTTAACTCTGACAATAGGGAGCTGGTGCAACCATGAACTATGAGATTTTATATGATGGTGCTTTTGCGATGCTCAAGGTACATTTGCAGCGGGGAGAGCGGTTCAAGGCCGAGAGTGGTGCGATGGTATCCATGACGCCTACGGTTGAACTGAAGGGTTCAGCAGAAGGCGGGATGTTTGCCGGGTTCGGTCGGATGTTGAGCGGGGAGAAGTTTTTCTTTCAGGAACTGACGGCTGCGGGCGGGTCGGCAGAGATTCTGCTCTCACCTTCAAGCATGGGCGATGTAGAAGCTGTTGAATTGGACGGTTCCTATTCACTCTATGTGCAGAAAGACGGATTTCTGGCGGGAACCGAGGGCATTCAGGTGAATACCAAAATGCAAAACCTGAAGAAAGGTCTCTTTTCGGGAGAAGGTTTCTTCATTATTGAGATCAGCGGACGTGGAACTGTATTTCTGTCTTCCTATGGTGCCATCCATGCGATTAATCTGGCAGCAGGTGAAGAAATGATCGTCGATAACGCCCATTTGGTGGCATGGCCTCATTATGTAGATTACCGTATTGAGAAAGCTTCACAGGGCTGGTTATCCAGTGTTACAAGTGGAGAAGGACTGGTATGTCGGTTCCGGGGAGAAGGAACTATTCTTATACAGAGCCGCAATCCGCAAGGATTCGGACAATGGGTGAAGCAGTTTATTCCTGCCCGCTAATTATTTTTTTGAGAAAGAACACACAGAATTGCAACGGATATGTTTCCATCATCGTTATATGAATAATGGATTTACTTCATTGACTGACGGGTACATATTCTGTTGCATAAGGTCGCACATCATGGAGGTATGAGATGACAAGCTCAAGGTATAAAAACGCACAAGAAAGCCCGGGATATCTGTTATGGCAGGTTACATCCATGTGGCAAAAGGAAGTACGCAGGGTGCTGGAGCCCCTCGAACTGACACAACCTCAATTTGTATTATTGCACGCCTGTTTGTGGCTCAATGAACACGATGAGGAAGGCAAAGGAGTTACTCAGGTTCAAATTGCTCATTTTGCCAAGGTGGATGTTAACGTAACTTCTCAGGTTCTACGTGCGCTTGAAAAAAGGGGATTAATTACCCGCGCCCGTCATCAGACAGATACGCGTGCCAACATTATCACAACAACGGAAGAAGGAACCCGATTGGCTGTGGAGGGAATTCATCTGGTCGAGGAGTCGGACAAGGCATTCTTCGAAACTTTGGATCATCGTAAGGAAGAGTATATGGAGATCATGCAGGAGTTTCTTCGCCAAAAAACAGAGAGTTGATCCGTAATATATCTTTTTTTAATTTATTAAACTACAGAATGTAGTGGAACTGGGAAAATTTCTGATTATTAATAATCATAGCACCTCTGCAAAATACAAATAGACCTCCTGACTTCATCTTGTCGGGAGGTCTGTTTCGGTTGCTCAATCGATTCGGTAGGACGCAAACGGCTCGCGGCGACGGAAAGAGTCACTGATCTGGTCCAGATCGGCCAACAGCTCATCGGGCAGTGACATGTCCAGACTAGCCAGATTATGTTCCAATTGATCGGTGTGTGTAGCGCCAACAATCACTGTGGATACAGCTGGACGTGTCAGCAGCCATGCGAGTGACAGCACACTCGGGGAGCAACCATATGAGGCAGCTTTAGCACTCACTTGATCACTCAGTTGGATATTATGCTCCAGCAGGAAACGGTTGAAGGACGGATCGGTGTCTGCTCTGGAACCAGAAGGCACACGGGTCTGTCCGTTATATTTACCCGTGAGAATACCACCTGCCAACGGGAAGTACGGAATAATGCCTACACCCTGATCCAGACACAACGGTACCAGTTCAAGCTCGGGTGTACGGTCAGCCAGAGAGTAGCTGGTTTGGGTGGAGATGTAGCGCACATAATCTTTCTGTTCACTGATCCCCAGAGCTTTCATCAGCTCCCAGGCTGCGTAGTTGGAGGCTCCGATGTAACGGACTTTGCCGGAAGTGACCATATCGTCCAGTGTGCGCAGTGTTTCATCCAGCGGTGTATGCGGATCAAAGGTATGGATCTGGTACAGATCCACATAATCCGTTTGCAGACGCCGCAGGCTATGTTCCAGCTCTTGTTGCAGATGGTAGCGGGAGGAACCCCGCCCATGAGGACCATCATGCCGGGGTAAGCCGGCCTTGGTGGCAAGCACCGCGTTTTCCCGTCGACCTGTGAGAGCCTGTCCGATGATACGTTCCGATTCCGTGCCTGCGTAGATATTGGCGGTATCAATAAAGTTAATGCCCTGATCCATCGCTGCATGAATAATGCGGGTGGAAGCCGCTTCATCCGCGCGTTTGCCAAATGCATTGGTGCCAAGCCCCAGTGCCGACACACGCAAACCACTATTGCCCAAACGTCGGTATTCCATCATTCATCGCTCCCTTTATGTACATCTTATAGAGGTAGTTCAAAAAGTCCACTTTTGATTACGAATGATGCCTGGTGGCATCATCAGCATCGAATATGAAATTCAGCCGAAATGTCCGTTGCTCACGTAGTTTTCCCTACGCTCCGCTACTCCATTTCTAGCTTCATTCCATCTTCTCGGTACTGAAAATCAGACTTTTTGAACATGCGTTTGTATAGCAGATTATAACGTAATCTATTGAAAACGTGTTATTAATATAGTTAAATGATTCTAAGAACCCGTTATTAAAGGAGATATGATGGAAAACAGTGCCGCACATTTAACAAGACGGAAGCCGAAGAAACCAAAGAAGAAATGGAAGAAGCCATTAATCATCACCCTAAGTGTGCTGCTTGTGCTGGGAGGACTCGGATTTATTTATCAAAAGCAACTCGTCGTGTTTGCCTTTAATATGTTCGCTTCAACTACGGTGAAGGAAGCCTTGGATGACTCCTTTGTACCAGCGGGCGATAAGGATGCCCCTGTCGTGGAACATACGGACCCATTCTCGCTGTTGCTGCTAGGGATTGACCAACGGGATAACGAACCAAGCCGTTCGGATACCATCATCTATTCCGTCGTGCGTCCAGAAGACAATAAAGTGCTGCTGCTGTCCATTCCACGTGATTCCTATACCGAGATTGTCGGCCGGGATGTGAAGTCGAAGATCAACTCAGCGTATGCCCACGGTGAAGCCGAGATGGCGATGGATACGGTGGAGAATTTGCTGGGGAACAAAGTGGATTTTTATGCCGCGATTAATTTTAACGGGCTCAAGGATATTGTTGATGCGGTGGGCGGTGTGGAACTGCCAATCAAAAAGAATATTGAGAACAAGCTCAAAATTCATGAGAAGCTGTTTGTTGAAGCGAATAAACCGATCTATAACGGCGAAGAAGCGCTTGGATATGTGCGTTACCGGGAAGATTCCGATTTCAATCGGACGATGCGTCACCGGATTTTCCTAAGTGCCTTCATGAATCGTGCGCTGGAAGTCAAAAATCTGACCAAGATCCCGGACGTAATCCAGATTGCCGGATCGAATTTTACAACCAACATGACATCGGACTTTATCGTGAAATTTGCCGAGTCCTTATATATGAAAGACAGTGTACCCACGATCAGCAATTACATGCTGAAGGGGGAGGGTGCAACGCGCAGTGGCACATGGTACTACGATCTGTCGGAGGACGATCTGCAGTATGTGCGTGGCATGATCGCCAGTTGGCTAGACCCGGATGCGACCGAGATAATTGAACCGGAGTCAGCGGAACAATCGGAGACGAGTGATGCGGCATAAGCATCCAATCTTGTGCAAATGCTCATATGAATATAAGTCCGGCGAAGCAGTTGCTTCCCGGCTTTTTTGCGTTGAGATCCTACGGATGAAATATTGCACAGATATATCTAATGTTTAAACCTCTTTTTATGGCATACATATAGTAAAATATAGGGAAAAGATTAAACATCAACCAACGGAGGAAGCTCATGAAGGAGTTTAAGGAACGGCTTGGGCAGGTTCAGGAGCAGCAGAAACAACTGGCGAAGGAGTATCACGCCTTGCTCCAGGAGTACCAGTCCGATGACCTGATTGTTAAGAATGAACAGTTACAGGAACAGTATGAAGCTCACAAACTCAAGCTGCAACAGCTCGAACTTCGCTCACGCAAGATGGAAGAAGAGAATGCACGTCTTCGTATGGCGTTATCCGAACAGATGCTGGATGAGAAACTGAATCTGATCCGGGTATCGCGAGAGAAGATGGAGACCTATTTTCAAGGGAAAACAGCAGTACATAATGATCGAATTGCATTCCATGAACATCGAACCAAATCCAATCTGAACGCGCTGTACAACCAGGCAGCACAGGAGCTGCAAGAGGATTCCGATGAGGTGAAGGAGAGGATTGCTTACCTTGCCGCAGAGGTGAATGAGCGCATTGAATCGCACAAGCGGGCCGTACGGGAGAGAGAAGAGGCTCTGCGTGGGCACATGGAACGTGGATATGAGCATATGGCGGAGGAAGGGTTGAGCGAAGAGACTATTCAACGCCGGATCAAGCAGAATCGCATGGAGATGAAGATTGGACTCAGCTGGATCAACAAAGTAGCCATCCTGCTCCTCATTCTGGGCGTTGGAGCAGCGTTCCAATATTCGTACTCGACCTGGTTTAATGACGAGATGAAGAGCGGAGCCTTTTTCCTGCTCGGTGCTCTGATGCTCGCTGGAGGAGAGTTGCTGTTCCGTCGCAAAAAGCAGACGTTTGCAATGGGGCTGCTCGGCGGTGGGATCTCCGTGTTATTCGGCTCCGTCTTCTATAGTTACTTTTTACTGCATATTATCGGGTTATATACGGGACTTGCCCTGTCTGTATTGGTATCGGCAATCTCCGTATTGTTGTCCTTGAGATACCAGTCGAAGACCATCTGTTCACTAGGTTTGGTGGGCGGATATCTTCCGTTATTCTCCTATATGTTCTCGTTCGGGCTTGAGGGCCCTGCTGTTTATGTAGCCATGATCTACCTGCTGCTCTTAAACGGCATTATTGTGTTCATTTCGTTTGGCAAACGGTGGCCGGTGGTGCACTATATCAGTTTTCTGTTTAACACACCATCCATGCTCATCTTATTATGGCTGTCGCCAAGTGAGAAGATTGGCATGTTGTATTCCATTGTGACGTTTGCATTATATCTGGGCATTACACTGGCGTATCCGTTCAAACACCGGATGAAGTTAACCTGGTGGGATTTCGCTCTGCTCGCCATGAATACGAGTATCAGCTGTCTGATGTTATACGTGTTATTTGATGTGGCGGGTTGGAATGATGCTCAGGGCTTGCTGGCGTTAATCTTCTGCGTGGTGTATCTGGGCCTCGCACGATTCGTCCAGCGCCATATGGCTCAGGAGAAACAGACGATATTACTCTTCTATGTCACTTCCCTGACGTTCGCCATTCTGATTATTCCGTTCCAGTTCGGGGCCAAGTGGTTATCGATGGGCTGGTTAATCGAAGGGGTTCTGTTGGTTACGCTTGGACATCTGAAACGACTCAAGTCGGTGGAACGTGCCGGATGGGGCATTGTTCTTCTATGTTTAACCACTTTTGTGTACTATGATCTGCTGACGCTACTCTTCATCGGGGAACGTTCTTACTTTATGTTAAAATACACCAGCATCACGCTGGGAACCTTGCTTATTACACTGTATTATGCCTGGGCAGTTCACAGCAGCTCATCTTCCAGAGAGAGATTCAATTACAGCGCGCTGGAGCTGGGTTTCCTGAACGGATTCAAGTATGTAGCCCTTGCGAATCTGTGGTTATACGTGCTGTATGAGTCGAATGAATTGTATACCAGAGCTGTCGATGGGACGTTCCTGTTATACATGTTCTACAAGTTGCTCATGTTCGCAGCGCTCACCATTGCATTGGCCTATGGACTGAACAAGGTGAAGCTGCTGCGTGATCGATACGTGCAAGTGTATACCACCTTCTTGCATGCCATTGGCTGCTGTATTGCACTGGCCGTAACCTTAACCATGCCAGCGCTTCAGCCGGAGGTTCAGCAGCATACGGCGGCGGAGATTGTTGGATTGCTGGTGCTAATTATCTTTAACGTAGGGGTATTCTTTGCAGGAAGGGATCTGCTAATTGCAGGCATCCGCGGGCAGTTCAAGAGCATTGAATGGTACCCGGTTATCGCAGGGGTGTATCTGCTCGGTGTCATCACCGTATTCCTGACGATTCAGTTCCAGTGGGGTGATGTGGGGCTGATGTTCAGCCTGATCTATCTGCTGCTCGCGATTCTCTATATTGCCTATGGATTCCGTAGAAAATATGTCATGATTCGGCGTCTCGGCCTTGGCCTAACGTTGTTCGCTACGGGGAAGATGGTGTTCTATGATGTGGGGATGCTTACCTCAGGCAGCAAAATCTTTGCCTATTTCAGCTTCGGCGTTCTATTGCTTGGGATCTCTTACCTGTATCAGAAGGTGTCCAGCCGGATGGAGGAAGTACAGTCCAGAGTGACAGCGAAGCCTGACGACGAGCCGACTGTGCCGGAGGAAGAAGTAGATTGATGTAATGATTCTAATTCCAGTCCATGATGTGTGTGGGCGGTTTGAACGGACGTTCTTGCTGGTGTATGTTCTTGTTTGAACTAACATGGAAGGACTCCGGATGTGTTTCATATCCAGAGTTCCTTCACAATTCTTTATTCCTTGTTCTTAATCTCTTCGACGACTTGAAAGCCGTTTGCTTTTCCATTAAGATATCCTTGCTCATAGAAGTCTATCCCGTCAGGGGTTATAGTTACTGCAACTGTCTCCGGATCATTCTCTGCGGGTTGTGCAACAATATATCCTCTGTCTAGCAGATATGAAATTGCCCTGTACTTTTCTATGTTTTCCTTTTGATAGAATCTATTACTCGGTAAAAGCACTGCAGAATTTTCAGTAAACCAAGCTGAATATATTTGCTCCGTAATATCGTATCTTTCTTGTATTCTCTCTTTAATTTGAAGCTCTCTTTCATCGAGCATACTCACACCTCCGCAAATTAAGCTATAATTACGGGTCAGACTGCTGATCATATCTTTTATTCTTCAAAACTACGCTTTGTTTTCCAATACCAGAACTTCGATCCTTGAGAGATTATAAAACGTTCTAACCATGTCTCAAAGTTACTGTAAAAAGATCCCGTATGTTCAACAGAATATAAACTCTCACAAAGCAACAGATATTGCTCATTACCTGAACTCCAAAGCTCTAAATCTATTAGGATTCGATCATCAAGAATATTGGCGACCACAATCTTATTATCTGATGCTTCATTGTAATGTATAACATCTTGGGCTGAGTATAAGAAGCTCTCCCCGCCATATTCGGGGTCTTCGAACAAGGAGGCTCCATTACATAATCGTAAAAAGCTTATGTAATCTGGAGGTAATGGAGTAGAAAAATACTCGGAAAGCTCTTTAATTTTATCTTCGGATGCACTTGGTTTGAATTTATTCATAACAGTCGTTTTCCCAGTAGGAGCAAGTATTTCAATCTGACCTTCATTTTGGTCCGACCATTCCTTAAATGCTTTAATTAACATCTATATAGCTCCTCCTCAAAAAAACTGACTTTACAGATTTCTGTAAAATCAGTTTATCATATTACCCGTTTTACGTACGGGCAGTTTATGATTGAAATCATGCAATCATCTATACTTTCGGCTTTATTTTTCAATCCAAAATGAGGCTCCGGGCTGCTGTAAACAGCAATCTGGGGCCTTATTGATGTGAGTCTATGGCTCAGCCTAATATGACATTCGTGAAACGTTTTGCGCAGAGATCACGTTATAATAGAGTAGACTTAGGGTTGGATCTTCATTTGTAACCATGAGGTTTCGGCAGCCGATGTGCCTTTCAGTGATTCTCCGCGATCATCATTCATACGGGAGAGCACGGTTAATGTCATGGACAGGGCAAAGGCGAGCAACACGTATATGAAAATGTTTTTTTTATTCATTGGAAGGTACCTCTCTTGTTGAATGAGCTAAAAGTAGACATCCGGCCGTCATGAGAAAAAAAGCACAACGTCTGGTATAGTAGAGTGAGTAGAACCGAACATAAATCGTTCCTGTATACCACTATATTGAACTATAGCGGTGCAAACAATGGAACAAATCTGATGAATTTATCATTATTGTTATGAAATGTTTATAGAGATCGAGTGAGTGATCATTGAAGGTGGGAGAATAACATGCGGGAGACGGCAAAAATCGTCATTCGTACGCCAGGACAGGAAAGTGACGGCTCATTCGCTTATGTAAGCCAGGGGCGCTCCATTACGGTGGGACGTTATACAGGCGGAAGTGAATTGGACTTGTCTGTTTATAATCAGATGATATCGAAGCGGCATTGCCGCATTCATTATGATGTACAGCAACAGCTATGGATCGAGGATCTGGATAGCAAAAATGGAACCGAACTGAACGGGCAGCGCCTCGTTCCCTATGAGAAATATCCGTTTGGCGAAGGAGACAGCCTGACGTTGGTGAACGGCTTGATCCAGCTTCGCACGGAAGGCGATCTTGGAGAGACGAGGGAATATCGTGTGTCGGATCTGCTGGGTGAGGGCGTACGTTTACTGGATCACCTGCAAACCGTACAGATCGGCGAAGTGGAGATTCCGCTGTCCAAGAAGGAGTATCAGCTGTTCAAGCTGCTGTATAGTCAACTGGACCACTTTGTGACAAGGGAACAGATTGTGGCACAGGTGTGGCCGGAGCGTAGTATGCTGGAGAGCGAAGCGGTAGGGATCGACGAGATTAACTCGCTAATCTATCGGACGAATCGTAAGCTGGGTGTACACTTTACCATCAAGTCCGTTTATAAAAAAGGTGTATATATGAAGTCTCATGTGCCGGAATGAATGAGTGATAACAAAGGGATGAGTTCATGTTCATCATTTACCTGATTCCATGGCTGATTGCCGTGGTGACATTGATCGGTGTCATATCCATCGTACTCGTGAGTTGGAAAAACGGGATTTCCCCGATGCCCACATCCAGTCGTGTCAGACAGGTGGTCATTCAGGAGGTAAACCGGATTCCAGGGTACGGGGATGTGCTCGAAGCGGGCTCTGGATGGGGCGCATTGGGATTGGATGTTGTAAGACACTGCCCTGGTAAAAGACTGACCGGGATTGAGAATTCGATCATCCCCTTATGGTCTTCCCAAATAATTGCCTATCTCAGTGTTCGCTTACGTCGAGCCAAGGGAAACAAGCACTCTCTCAAGGGCAGGTTGCGCTTCATGCGCGGAGACATCTACACCAGTTCCTATGAACATGCAGATTGTGTGATTTGTTATCTGTTCCCGGGAGCCATGACCCGGCTTCTGGACAAGTTCAATCGAGAGCTTCCACCGGGTGCCAAGGTGATTAGCATCTGTTTTGCCCTGCCAGGAAAAGAACCGCTGCGTACCATTACTTGCCGGGATGCCTTGCGCACCAAGGTGTATGTGTATTCCTTTTAAAGAAAAGAACAGGAAAGTGATCATCAGGTTTGCTCAGCTGGAGTGCTGTAAACCTTCTGCCATAACGTTAATGGATGAAAGAGTGTGCTCCATATCATAGTGATTCAGATACCACGTAAGAACGCGGATGCGAAAAAGGCCCCGAACTCACTATGAAGTGATTCGGGGCCTTTTTGTCTCGCCTTTGAGCTAGGGCAAGAGATTGCTTGATTATTGCTTACCGCACGTATTATTTTGCAGAATCGGTAGTGCCTGTGCTGTCGGAGGTTGTACCGGATTGCGTCCGATTTCTACCGCCTCCGAAGCTGCCTTGACCACGGCCTCCTCCTGGACCACCCATACCTGAATTGGCTGTAGTTACACCAGATTCATTGACCCAAGTTACATTGCTTGTCGATTGGAAGGCAACCACTTGAGTTCCACCGCTATACGTACCGTCTGTGTAGAGTCCATCTACCGCTTTACCTGTTGATGTACCACTGGAGTAGATCACATAGGAACCATCTTTTGCAAGATCCGGTGAGCTGACAACCACGGTTTGATAATCTTTTGCTGGTGCAAACGTCAGAATGTTGTTGCCTTCACTATCTTGTACATGTACAAGTGTTCCAGCTTTTTGCGCGGCAGGGAATGTCATCACAATGGTGTTTTGCGTAGATGCATCGGATGTTCCTTGTGCCATACCAGAGCTGCCAGCAGCCACGAGGTATCCACCGCTGATTTCAAATGTGCCATCATAATCCAATGCTCCGTTGCCGCTATCCGTCGGTCCGTTCACAATAACCGTTCCGCCAGTCATGTTAATGGAACCATTGGAATCCAGTCCGTCACCACCTGCGTTCACAGTGAGGGAGCCGCCGTTAATGTGGAACTCGTTATTACTCGCTGCTGCACCGCCCATACCGCCCGGTCCACGTCCTTGCTGAGTAGTAGCTGTACCCTGGGATGCCTGATCGGTAGTTGATGTTGTACCTGTCGTTTCAGTTACAGAGATGTTGGATGTAGCAGCGGCATCGGTTGCTGTAGTCGCGCTATCTGTACTTGCCGCTGTATTCGCAGCTGTTTCCGTCTCGCCACCTGCAGCATTTACGCCATCATCGGATGCCGTTACATCTACATCCCCATCGTTCAGGGTGATGATTGCACCTTCAAGTCCTTCATAACTCTTCGCAATCGTGATGGTTCCGCCGTTAATCGTAAGGGCCTGATCTGCATGAATGCCGTCATCACCAGATTCAATGTTGAATATTCCGTCATTGACTGTCACGTTATTATTGCTGTGCAGGGAATCATCCATGGAATCAATGGTATACGTACCACCATTAACCGTAAGGTCTGTACCTGCTTTGAGTGCTTTGGCACTTGTGGACTCGGTTGCTGTTGTTGCTGTGTCTGCATCGGCATTGTTATCCGTTGTTGTTGTGTTGGCAGAGTTGGATGCTGCTGCGCCGTTTGTATTAGCACCTGCATTCGTACCGCTGTTAGTAGGCATCTCCGGCATATCTGCAGGAGGTTCGCCATCCGGTGGTGTGCCCATATCGGTTGGAGGTGTGCCGCCACCCCATCCGCCGCCGCCAAATGGACCTTCTTCTACTTTGGCTGGTGCATTGGCGCTACCGCCGCCCGTTACAATGTTGTATGTGCCGCCATCCGCAACAAGTGCGGTTTCGGCTTGAATACCGTCGTTGCCACTTTGGATATCGAAAGTACCTCCAGCGATAGCAACGTAACCTTTGGTGGTATCTGTGTCATTGGTTGATTTAATACCGTCGCCTTCGGCCTGAATAGTAATCGTACCTGCTTGGATGGCAACCATATCCTTACCTTTGATGCCGTCATCGGCTGCTTTGACACTGATGGTCCCGCTAATGATTTTCAGATCATCCTTGCTTGTAATACCTTCATTATAGTTACCTGTGACGGTCAATTGGCCTGCACCGTTGAACGTAAGATCCGCTTTACTGAAGATCGCAGCATCCGGCTCATCTGTCGTAGCGTCGGCGTACACATATGTTTTACCATCGGAAACGGTATTCTTGGTTCCTTTTTCGAGTGTAATCACCGCTTTACCAGCCTTCTGAATGTAGATCGCGGCGCTGTCGTTATCATGGATGGTTGCTCCGTTTAATACGAGATGCACAGTACCCTTATCGGCAACATTGACCACAATCTGGCCATCCGTTAGCTCACCGCTAAGTACATAAGTGCCTGCTTCCGAGATGGTTACTGAGCCATTCGCTGCTTTGGCGCCCGAACCGGTTACCGTTGCAGTTGTACCGTTCAACTTAATCGCTGTGGAATCTGCCTCACTCCAGCTAATGTTGGTATCGTCAGCATCCAGAGAGACCAGATCTGCATATTTCACAGAAGTTTGTTCGCTGACAGATACCGTTTTGGTTGTTCCTGTCGTTGACGTTGCGGCATTGGCAGTTGAGCTTGTGGTTGCTGGTGAACTGCATGCTGCGAGTAGGCTGGTAATCATGGCGATGGACCAAAGTTTGCTACCTGTTATCATGTTTTTCTTCATATTAGATCGTTCCCTTCGAATTACAAATTAATATTCCGTTGTTGGACTCATGGTTAATGAGATATCCAGGTTGCCGTTCCGTGTGCGGATCGCATCAAGGAATTCCTTTTGGCTAACACTTTCGTGAATGGTTACACTGTAGACCAGCTCATACAGACTGCCGAGTTCGGTCGTTCTGATTTTTTTCAGATCAAATGGTACATTGAATGTATGGAACACTTCATTAAGGGCTTCTTCATAGCTCAAGTTCTCGGGAATGGTGACTTTCAGCGTTTTCAGCTGACTTTTCTTGCCGCCAAAGTTAAAGCGACTCAGGACAAACATCAGTACACACAGGATAATGGTGAACAGAACCGCGTATCCAAAAGCGCCTACACCGCAGGCAAGACCGGAAGCCATCGTGAACAATACGTAAGCAATGTCTTTTGGATCACCAGGTGCACTGCGGAAACGAATGATCGAGAAGGCACCTGCCAAGCTGAATGCTCGAGCGATGTTGCTGCCGATAAGCAGGATGATGATGGCGACAATGACGGGCAGGACAACCATCGTTAAAGTGAAGCTCTGGGAGTATGTGCTTTGGTTAGTCTTCATGTAGGTGAGGCTGATGATCAACCCCAGAATGATGGCAAGACCAATGGTGATGACTGCGTTGTTAAACGTCAGGTTGGTATCGGTTAGGGCTGAACTGAATAGTGAATCAAGCATATAGGACACGCTCTCTTTCTATAATCGTTTTATCTTGTTCTATGGATGGGTTGAAATCGGTACCTGGCACAAGAATGCGCTCTGTCTGGTAATTCAGGTTCGTTGTTCTCACCAGATGCCTGTACTCGTTACCGTATTTGGAGAATCCGGTGCGGTATAGACCATGCTCACAGAGTAGTTGCGACAGCCACAGCGGAACGGTTTTCTCGGCTTTTACTTCCATCAGCCATCGACCGTCCTTCACCAGCGGCTCACCGTAATCTCCCTGTTCCAGCTTCAGATCGTATCTGCGGCTGCGGATGTTGGTGTCAAAGGTAATGCGGAGATCCCGGCTGTTCTTGTCGAAGAGCGCTTTGCGCTCATACGCCAGATATACTTTCGGTTCCAGATCGTATACCCGAAGGAAATATTTGATCTCTTCGACAACCTGTTTATTCATGTAATCGGCCAGCTCCGGCGCCTGTCCCGAACGGACGAATTCGTAAGCTTCATCCAGCTTCAAGGCTGTTCTGCGTTTGTTCACCAGGCCAAAGACTTTCTTTTTGATCTCCAGATACACTTTGGCATTCTCTTCAGGTATTCCATAAGCCCGCAGTCTCAGCTTCTCCTTGTATTTTGGTTTGGAGAGACTGGCGCGGATCAGCGAATCTTGTGGAGTGTCGAAGTACAAGTTGCTGATGGAGTAATACTCATGTTTCTTGTTGTAGGCATCCAGCTCCATGTATTTCAGCAGGTCATTGTAGAAATGTGCGTACTGCTCATCCGTCAGAAGATACTTGCTCTCATATCGGTTGAATACTTCAATAGCCATTGGGACTCATTCCTTTCGTCTGTGCGTTGTATGTTTTGTTGCATCGTGTATTGCTTCCATGTCTGTATCTTAGAGCCCCAACCTTGAATGAATCTTAAATGGTTTTACATTGCGTTAACATTTTTTTACCTTCCTATAATATAAAAATTGAACTAAACATTTACACGAGAACGGAGAGGACAGAAATAACCTGAAAAAGCGGAGCGTTCGCCTTTATCCCTGGATTTTCACCTCTCAAAAGGGAATCAAAAAATCTGGGGATAACAGCGATTGGAAGGTTATTCTGTCATCGTAGTGGCAAGTGTAAATATTCTTTTGTTCAATTTATATAGTTGCTGCACAAAAAAATATTAAGATTGATTCAAGGTTTAATTGATAGAATAGGTGATACCATAAAGGGTTCATGAAGACGAATAATTCAAGCAGAGGAATGAATAGATGATGAGAATATTAATTGCGGAAGATGAGGTTCATTTGGCAGAGGCTGTATCGCAGATTTTGAAAAAAAACAACTACTCCGTGGACATGGTCCACGACGGCAGATCAGGATTGGATTATGCGCAGAGCGGTATATACGACCTGTTACTACTCGACATCATGATGCCGGAGATGGACGGGATCACCGTCCTGAAGAAACTTCGCAGTGAAGGCATTCATACGCCTGTCATTCTGCTCACTGCCAAGGGTGAATTATCAGATAAAGTCACAGGGCTCGATTATGGTGCCGATGATTATATCGCCAAGCCGTTTGCCACAGAGGAATTGCTGGCCCGGATTCGAGCAGCCTTACGGCGGAAGGGCGAAGTGGTTCCCGAGGATGGGCTGAAGTTTGGCGACATTGAGCTGAATACAACTCAATTGAAGCTGAGCGTACAGGGTAAGGAGATCAAGCTGAATCTGAAGGAGAATGAACTGCTGGAGCTGTTGATTGCCCGCAAACAGGCGATTACTTCAAAAGAGCAGATTATTGAGAAGCTGTGGGGATTTGATTCGGAAGTGGAGTATAACAATGTGGAGGTATATATCTCTTTTTTACGCAAAAAATTAACCTTCCTGAACTCGGCTGTCCGCATTAACACGATTCGGGGTGTGGGGTATGTGCTTGAGGTGACGTCCTGATGTTCAAGAAACTCCGAAATCGATTCCTGATCGTGAATCTGGTGTCCATATCTATTATGATGCTGGTGGCATTTGCGACGATCTATACAATTACTTATCAGAATGTGCAGCGTGAGACCAATATGGAGTTGTACAAGGTGTCTGATTTCTATCATAGTCCTTATAATTCATCCAAGATGCCGCGCGGGGAAGGGCAGGGTTCCGGTACAGGTGGTAATACAGGCTCAGGTTCAAGTTCCGGTTCAGATTCGTTTCCCTCTAATGCCATGGGTGGTGATAATGGAGGCCCGGGAGGGGATCCCAACTCACCTCCGGCACGTTCCGTTTCGTTCATGATCAAGACGGATGATCAGTGGAAGATTACGGATACACATTCCCGATTTGATATGGAAGATACGTTCTACACCGAGGCGTTGCAAAAGGTTGACCAGAATAAAGTTGGTGATTCGGGACGGCAGACTGGACAATTTGCGCTGGATGGAACGGACTGGGCCTATGTGGTTGATCCGAGCGGTGACGGGCATATGATCGTATTTATTGATGTGACGGCACAACAAGGCATTCTGACGAATCTGATCTATACATTTGCTATTGTTGGACTGGTCATGTTGATTGTGATCTACTTCCTGAGCCGTTATTTTGCCAATCGTTCCATTGCACCAGTGAGGGAAGCGTTTGAGAAGCAAAAACAATTCATCGGAGATGCTTCTCATGAGCTGAAGACACCTCTGGCGATCATCAATACCAATGCCGATGTACTGCTTGCGAATCAGGAGGATACCATAGCCAACCAGGCGAAGTGGCTTCACTATATCAAGTCGGAAACCGAGCGCATGACTGGACTTACGAATGATCTGCTCTATCTGACCCAGATGGATGACTCACGCTCCACGATGATTCATGCGAAGTTTAATATGAGTGATGCGGTAGAAAGTATTATTTTGCCGATGGAGGCCGTTATTTTTGAGAAAAACATCTCCCTCGATTACAACATTGAGCCGAATCTTACGGTTCATGGAAACAGTGAGCAGATCAAACAGGTCATTCTGATCCTGCTCGATAATGCGGTGAAGTATTCCGGTCCCAAAGGGTCCGTAAACGTTACGCTCCAGAAACAGAATAATGATGTCATGCTGGCCGTGTCCAATACAGGTGAAGGCATTGCACCCGAACATCTGGATCGGATCTTTGATCGATTCTATCGTACGGATTCGTCAAGAGCACGAAAACATGGTGGGCATGGTCTGGGTCTCGCGATTGCTCGTTCTATTGTGGATCAGCACAAAGGAGAGGTGTATGCTCGAAGTGTAGTCGGAGAGGGCGCTACATTTTACGTGCGGTTATCGTAGGGGCGGAGATGGGCTGGCGTAGAGTAGGATGAAAGTTTAGAGCGTAGATAGGTAGTGAGGGGATTGCTACTCGCTACTATGCACCGAAATCTGATTTCCACCTAAATGAAAAACATCCCCTCTATGCTCCTGCTCCACACTACCCCTTAAGTCTGGCTCTATAATCGGCAATTAGGCATAAGTTCTGCCTGTAATGGGTTAACCTATGCTACAATGGCAACAGTATGTATGAATCAAGGAGATGAACTGAACGTGGCAGAAGCAAACGCAATTAATGAACAAGAAATGATGCAGTATATTGCAGATAAAACGAAGGCAAGCCAGGCGAACATCGCTCTTGTGCTGAAGCATGAGCAAGCGTACATCAACAAGGCGCATGAAAATGCTAAAGGTAACGATGTGGATATTGACGGCGATGATCTGGCTGACTACATCCTTAGTCGCAAAGATGTGAAGCTGGATGAGTTGACCGTGGAAAGCATCCTGGATGCTGAGATGGACTACTTGATGGACAAGGGTCACGCAGGGTACGTAGATTAAGTTAAGTGTAGGCAAAATCTAACGAATCTCACACGCCTTATAAGGGTATTTCTCGCTCGATTGGGAATGTAACGAATCTCAGACGCGTTATTCTCTGGATTTTAGGAATTTTCGGTGCAATTGCAGCATTTATGCAGAATTAGCGTCTCTGAGATTCTTTAGTTTGGGAAATAAGCGATTTTAGCCGATATAAGGTGCCCTAGGTTCGTTCGAGTATCACATGGTGCAACGAGACGTTAACTAGCTGTTTCAAAAGTGAAATTTTCATATGCAGCCTTCTGCATGGCAAGTATTGTACTGTCAAAAAGACCTCAACTCCACAATACTGTGGTGTTGAGGCCTTTTTTAGATTGTAGCGACCAGGCGTTCCTTCGGGAATACCCGTCGGTATAACTTTTCTAAGGATGGACTTGAAGTTCTATCGACCCAATCTTTATCAATCCTACCGTTTGCAGCTTCTTATTGACCCATCATGCCGCCATCTACAGTGTAGAGGGAAGCTGTTACATAGGATGCTTCTTCGGACAACAGGAAGTTCATCACAGCAGCAACTTCTTCCGGTTCACCGTAACGGCCCATTGGAATGCTGGACACGGTTGCTGATTGATAATCTTCCACGTTACCGGAATTTGCTTCGATCTGGCGCATCATACGTGTGTTGATTGTACCTGGCAATACAGCGTTAACCCGGATATTATAAGGTGCCAGTTCATTTGCAGCAGTACGCGTGAGACCAACTACGGCATGTTTGGACATAATATATGGAGACACAGCAGGTGCACCCATCAGACCCGCGAGGGAAGAGGTATTGAGAATCGCACCGGATTTTTGTTTTTTCATCACTGGAATGACATTTTGCAGACCAAGGAATACCCCGCGAATGTTGACGTTATATACCGTATCCAGTGCTTCAACACTCAGGTCTTCAATCAGCCCTGTAGGACCTTCAATTCCGGCATTGTTGGCAAAATAATCGATTCGGCCAAAAGCATCCAATGCTTTTTGCACATAGTTTTTCACGTCTGCTTCCTGGGATACGTTCGCTTTTACGGCGATGACGTGCTCTTTGTCGAGGTTCAGATCAGTAATTGTCTGTTGAATGGCTTCTTCATTCAGGTCGACCAGAACCAAGTTGATTTTGCGCTCAGTAAGGCGGCGTGCCAATTCTTTACCAATGCCTCCAGCTGCTCCTGTAATAACGGCTGTATGTGTATAAGATGTACTCATGAACTATCCGCTCCTTATTCATTATTGGCAGGTATTTCTCAAAAAAAGTTTCAACCTGTCGTCTATCTTTCCTGTCTCAATGTTAAGATATACATAGCAATGTGACAATAATCATTGACATCGCATATGTCAGCTATCGGACAGAGGTGTAAGCGGTGTTCATTTATATTACAATAATGAACAAAGGAGGCGAGAATGTTGATCATTGAACATCCTCAGGACCGGAGAGCACGAAGAACGCAGGATGCAATCATCGCTGCGGCGGTTTCTTTGATATTGGAGAAGGGAGCGGATGCCCTCACGATCCGGGATATTACGGAGCGGGCGGATTACAACCGCGGAACTTTCTATTTACATTTTCCCGGCAAACCGGAGTTGTTGCAGTTCATTCTGGATGATTTCATGCAGGGAGTAGGACAGGCTTATGCGGCACCATACGCACAGCTCAAAGAAGTGGATATGACTGCATTGCTGCCATCCACGATGCCGGTATTTGAATATATAGAAGCCCATCAGGATATTTTCCGAGCATTAATGACGATGCATTCCGATATGGGTTCCCGGCTGTGCAATATGTTTAGAACGTACTTAACCGAGGATTTTGTACTGGTGACCGAAGATAGCGAGCAGACCATTAATTACGACATTATGTTAAGTTATCTGATATCTGCTACCGTGGGCGTGATTATGCATTGGGCGGAGATTGGATTCAAGTATTCTGCGCATTATATGGGAGAGCAGCTGACGGCACTGATTAACATCAAACCGACCCGTCTGCTGATTGAACCAGGGCAGAAGGGCCGGACTATTCACGAGCGTATGCTGTTGGATTAAAGGTCGAATGAGAGTTTTGTTCTATATCAATTGAACTAAAGAATATTTACACTGCACACTCCGATGACAGAACACCCTTCCGATCGCTGTTATCCCCAGATTTTTTTGATTCCTTTTATAAAGGGTAAATCCGGGGATAAAGGCGAACGCTCCGCTTCTTCAGGTCGTTTCTGTCCTCTCCGTTTTGTGTAAATGTTTAGTTCAATTGATATAGATGAAGGAATCCAATTCGATTATCCGGTCATGGAGGCGTTCGCCGCCTGTTGCATCTGAAGCAGCTGTTCGCGGATCAGGACAGACTCTCCGACCATAATTAATGCGGGATTATTCACTTTATGCGACTTGGCGAGGGAGTGGAGTTCGGCAAGTGTGCCGGTAATAATGCGTTCCTCCGAAGTGGTTCCCCGTTCGACTAAAGCTGCGGGGGTGGTTCCACTTTTGCCATGGTGAAGCAATTCATGTTGGATCTGGGGCAGTTGGCTAATACCCATGTAGACGACCAATGTATCTACACTATGGGCGAGCAGGTCCCAGCGGACCGAAGATACACTTCCATCACTGCCGGTTCCCGTGACACATGCGAAGGATGAAGCAACCCCGCGATGGGTTAACGGAATAAGGGATGAAGCGGATGTACCTACAGCTGAAGTGATGCCAGGAATGATTTCAAATGCAATCCCTGCTTCCGCCAGCACAAGCGCTTCTTCACCACCACGACCAAAGATAAACGGATCGCCACCCTTGAGTCGTACGACTTGTTTGCCTTCCGCCGCATGTGCAGCAAGCATCCGTCCAATCATCTCCTGACTCATGGAATGAAGGCCTGGAGCCTTGCCGCAGTAGATGCGGAGTGCTCCTTCACGAGCTTCGGCGAGCAATTGATCATTCACAAGCCGATCATACATAATGACATCTGCGGACTGAATACGTTTCAGGGCTTTTACCGTAATCAGATCCGGATCTCCAGGACCAGCGCCAACAATACTAACCAGGCCCCGGCTCATGATCGTGTCCCCAATTTGGATGCAGCATCAGAACTTGCCAATCCTGAACGCCCACCCTGAATGGTTGCCAGTTTGGTCGATAGCTTTACTGGATTTCCCCAGTGGTGTGCAGCATATAGACCGAGGCCTGTAAATACAGCTCCGCCAATGAGGTTACCCAACAACACCGGGATCTGATTCCATAGCCACCAGTCAGCGAGACTGACCTGTGCACCGAGCATCATGCCTGCCGGGATGACAAACATATTTACCACAGCATGCTCAAATCCCTGAGCGAAAAATATGGTAATGGGCAGCCACATCGCTACGATTTTACCCAGTGTAGAAGTGGACGTCAGTGCCATCACTGCCCCGAGTGTGACCATCCAGTTACATAGAATGGCTTTGATGGTGACCAGTACAATGCCAGCCCCACCCAAGTGCTGATATCCCAATGTTTTGGTTTCACTGGTCTGGATCAGCGTTTGAATTAGAGGGTTGCTCATATCCGTACCCATCTTGGTAATGGTCAGGCCGTATAAGAGAGCATAGAATGCACATCCGATTAGATGCCCTGTGATCACCCAAAAATAATTTCGGAGCATCTCCATCCATGTAACTCTGCGTTTCAACACTGCGAGTGGAAGCATCGCAAAGTTTCCTGTCACCAATTCGAGACCCAGCAGAATAATGATGACAAATCCCGCCGGGAATATCAGTGCACCTGCCAAACCAACGGAAGTTTGAGATACAGCGGTATATGCCAGTGTGGTTGCAAAGGCAAGGATAGCCCCCGCCAGAAAACCGCGGATCAGCATCTGTACCCGATTCATTCTGGCTTTGCTCTCACCAGCTTCGACCATCGATTGCAGCACTTCTGCAGGTTTAACAAAATCCATAGCGCACGCCTCCTTGATGTCAGGGTATCTCTAGCCTTTAACCCGCAATTGTGATGTAGATTTCTCCGCTGTTGCCGTCCACTTCTGTTTTGTAGGTATTCAAGCAGCCTTCATCTGGCTCTTGTACCTTACCGTTACGCAGATCAATCTTCCAATCATGCAAAGGACAATGAACCGCTGTCCCGCACACCATGCCTTCCGACAGCTTGCCGCCCTTGTGAGGGCAGCGATTCTCGACGGCATGCAGACTTCCGTCGCTCAGTTTGAAGACTGCAATTTCGGTATCCTGTATCAGGAAGGTCCGTGCTCCCTTTTCATCAATATCTGCAAGGTGTCCAATCCGGAATTTGTTCATCGCTGTTCCTCCTCTTCTAGTGGGTTACCGGCTCGGCACCGGACAGTGGGGTGAAGTTTTTACGTAATTTCTCGTCTTGTATGATTTCTTTCCAAGGATCAACCGTGTGACCCAGTGTAACTTCCAGACGTTCAACCAGAGCGAGACGTACATCCCGATCCGCCAATGCTTCCTTCACATGATCCAGACCAACCCGTTCAATCCAAGCCGCTGTTCTCTCATTCCATTTTGCGTTCTCTCTATAATATTGCAGGTAAGAGTAAGTCCACTCTTCCACTTCCGCATCGGTCTTCACCGTACACAGCAACTCGGCTGCACGAACCTTGACTCCCGCGTTACCGCCAACATGAATCTCCCAAGCGCCATCAATGGCGACAACACCCAGATCCTTGATGGTCGCTTCAGCACAGTTCCGCGGACATCCGGAGACAGCGAGTTTCACTTTGGCCGGAGCCACCATCTTGTCGAGTTTTTTCTCCAGACGAATACCCATCTCGATGGAATCCTGTGTGCCGAATCGGCAGAACGTATTACCTACACAAGTCTTCACCGTACGAAGCGCTTTGCCATAACCAAAGCCGGAAGGCATATCGAGCTCCTCCCAGATCTTCGGCAGGTTCTCCTTCTGTACACCGAGCAGATCGAGTCGTTGTCCACCCGTGAATTTCACCAAAGGCACATCGTATTTCTCTGCGACAGTTGCAATCTTGATCAATTCGGCCGGGGAAGTGACACCACCATAGATCCGTGGAATAACGGAGTAGGTACCGTCCTTCTGGATATTGGCGTGATAACGTTCATTGGTGAATTTGGATACACGCTCATCTGTGTATTCAGCCGGCCAGATCATACCGAGATAATAGTTGAGGGAAGGACGGCACTTGGAGCAGCCTTCCGGTTCATTCCAACCGAGAACATTCATGACTTCCTTCACACTCTTGAGTCCCATTTCCTTGATCTGAGCAACAATCTCATCCCGATCATAGGATGTGCAGCCACAGATGCCTTCTTTGGTCTGTTCGCCTACATTATCACCCGCATAATACGTGAGCAGGTTTTCGATAATGGGTTTGCATCCACCGCAAGAAGCGGAAGCTTTGGTACAGGACTTGATTGCACCGAGCGTATTACAGCCTTTATTCAGAACAGCGTCCCCGATGGAAGCTTTGGTAACACCGTTACAACCACAGACGATCTCATCATCCGGCATACTTGCCATGCGTTCTGCAACAGATGGACCCGAGCCTGAACCGCCGGAAGGTACGCCGAGCAAAATTTCTTTCTCCCTGCCACTGATGTTCTCACCACTCTTAATGAGGGAAAACAGCGATGCGCCATCCGTGGTATCCCCGAACAATACAGCTCCAATGAGCTGCCCATCCTTAATCACCATCTTTTTGTACACGCCATCAACGTCATCCTGAATACGAATGCTGCGAGTGTCCGCAGCGTCTTTGAATTGTCCGGCAGAGAATACGTCCACACCAGATACTTTGAGCTTCGTGGACGTGACTGAACCTGCGTATCCTTCGGTTGCCGCACCAGCCAGACGTTTTGCGAGCACCATACCTTGTTCATATAATGGAGCAACCAGTCCGTAGGCAATACCGCGGTGTTCTGCACATTCGCCAACGGCAGATATACCAGGGATGCTGGTATGCATATAATCATCTACAATGACTCCACGATTCACATCTAGGCCGGTATTGCGAGCCAGTTCAATCTGCGGACGAATCCCGACAGCCATGACAACCAGATCCGCTTCAAGTACCGTTTGATCAGTGAAACGAATGGCTTTTACCCGTTGTTTGCCTGTGATTTCTTCGGTATGTTTATTCAAAAGGAACTTCATGCCCTGTTCTTCCAGCTCACGCTGGAGCATAAGGCCTGCCGGGAGATCCAGGTTCCGGTCCATCAGATGGCCGTTAATATGGATGACCGTGACATCCATGCCCAGATTGAGCAGCCCCCGCGCTGCTTCCAGTCCTAGCAATCCGCCTCCAATGACGGCAGCTTTGCGATACTTTTGTGATGCTGCCATCATCGTTTCACAGTCTTTAATATCGCGGAAACCGATCACGCCTTCCTTGTTAGCTCCGGGAAGAGGGAGGATGAACGCCTGTGAACCGGTTGCCATAATCAGCTCATCATAGGCTGCGCGTACACCATTCTGAGATACAACTTCCTTGCGCTTGGTATCGATCTGAACGACGGGGTCACCCGGGTACACCCGAATGCCGTTATCTTCGTACCAGCTCCACTCATTGATTACGATATCTTCGATGGATGTTCCGCCAGCCAGTACGGAAGATAACATGATCCGGTTGTAGTTGGGATGCGGCTCTGCGCCGAAGACTGTAATTTCATAAGCGTGTGGAGCAAGCTTAAGGATATGTTCGATTGTGCGGATTCCCGCCATGCCATTGCCGACCAGCACCAGTTTTTTCGTTGTACTCATTATGATTAGCCCCCTTAGGTCCATTCTGCAAACTGCCTCAAAACCTTGTCTCTAAAATCGAAAAAGCCTGTTATGCCTCGGAGGACTGCGCATATACATACGCATCCCTTGCTCCGAGATTGCAAAACAGGCTTCATTGCCGTTTCAACCAGCTACGCCGTTGTAACTGTGATCGATTCAAATATGGAGTTGTTATGGCTTAACTATAAAAGATCGATCTATTCATGTCAATATAGTTAACATAAAAAAGTATTTGAAATTTAAAGTTAATTATGTTTACATGAGTTTATTGGAATATCGAATGGACGACGAAGTTTTACGAGTATATCTTCTTAGTTTAAAGGCTTTTAGATAACGTTAGCATGCTGGATACGATAAATACTGTAGAAAAGGTGCCATGTATAGTGTTTCACCCTTTTTTATTGCAACATGATGAGGCATGAAAAGATCATTCTAATGTTAAAAATAAGACGCATAATCGTCACTACTTCATTTTTGTTAGGTAATATAACATGTTTATCGCTTTCATGTGTTAATATCTTAAATGTTATGGACTCTGACTATACGTAATAGGGAGGGATTGATCCATCATGCGATCTTTATTGGTCATCCGTGTACAACCAACGATAGCTGCCTCATCCGATGCAATCCCTCTGACACCGGAGAGGCTGCTGGGAGCAAACGGGTACCATGTACAGGTGGCGGGCAATGAAGCGGAAGCGGTGAAGCTGGCTCGTGCGGCCGAAGCGTCCATTTTGCATCTGTCACTGGCTGATGTGGAGTACTGGGTGAACTGCCTGGGAAAGGGAAAGTCGGATTCGGCGCTGCTTTGGTGGTGCGCGCCAGATACAGCCACTTCCTCCGCAGAATCCTGCGAGGTCGAAACCTCATTTGATGGGATACTTACTCCATCCATGACCGGACCCGAGATTCACTGGACTCTTCACTTTGCAGCACGGCGCTACATGGAACGCAAACAGTGGGAGCAGGAACGAAAGCAGCTGCAATCCAGGCTGGAGGATCGGAAGTGGATTGATATGGCGAAGGCTATCCTTAGTGATTTGAAGCAGATCTCGGAGGCCGAAGCCTATGACCTGTTACGCAAGAAAGCGATGGATGAACGCAAACGGATGGTCGATGTAGCCACAGCGATTGTGAAGGCCCATCAACTGCTCCAGTCTTAATTGGAAGGAGGATTCTCCATGGATATGTCTCAGATACTCCGAGAGGTCGGACGTGGGAAACGAGGCTCGCGTGATCTGAATTATACAGAGGCACTGACCGTAGCAGAGAAAATCCTGAAACAGGAGGTTTCCCCTGCCCAGACGGCTGCGTTTCTTATGGCTGAACGTATGAAAATGGAAAACGTCGAGGAACTGGAAGCTTTTGTTCATTCTTGTCGTAACAGTGCGGAACGTTTCTCCATATTTCAGGATGGATTGGACTGTGCGGGTCCTTATGATGGACGGACAAAGTCGTTCATGGCCACGTTTCCGGTTGCGTTTGTACTCGCGGCGGCCGGGTTGCCGGTGACTTTGCACGGGAGTGATCCTTTACCGCCCAAGTGGGGCGTCACGCTGTCGGTACTTTTGAAGGAAGTGGGCATTGATACACACAAGATGGATCGGGAAGATGCCCGGAGCGCTGCATTGCGTTCGGGTGTCATGTACGTGTCCTCCGAGGATTGGTGCGCACCTCTTCGTAAGCTTCGTCCGTTACGGGAAGAGTTGGGTTTTCGAACGGTGTTTAACACAGCAGAGAAACTGATTGATTATAACCATTCACCGTATTTGGTGTTTGGTGTGTTTCATAATACCTTTCTGGATCGAATTGCGAAGTTGCTCACCCGGTTTAACTATCGTCGTGCTTATGTTGTACAGGGGATGGAAGGTTCTGAGGATCTGTATATTGATCGGCCAACCCGCGTATACGCCGTGGAAGACGGCGATATGAAGCTGGAATTGATTGATCCTGCGGCTTATGAGCTGGATATGCCTGTGCCGGAACTGGTCTGGACGGCTGCCAAGCAGCTTGAAGTGGCGGAAAGTGTGTTAAGTGGGGATGGTCATATTGCTTTTGTGAATCAGGTCTTGTTAAATGGAGGGTTCCGCTTGTACGCAACGGGGCGTGTTAATTCCATCGAAGAGGGCATATACACTTGTCAGGGATTGCTGGAGAGTGGTGCAGCGTATCGCATCTATCAGCAGTGGTGTGTCTCCATGGGTGGCGAACTGCCGGATAGTAGAGCGGTGTCCATCTATCCGGCATCGTCCAGATAATGTAATGCTGGTGTTCAATCTTGTTATTGTTTAGCGTGTTTTTATTCCCAAGGATAAGTAACGGTCAGGAAGTCAGCGAATTTCTTGCTCTCTTCCCGCCGCCTTTTCCGCATGGCCGCCCGATCCGGAGCGGTCTCGTATAATTTCTTCTCTTCTTCCGTCTCCGGAATAATGCGAGGTACGATCAGTTTGCGATTATTTTCGTCCAGGGCCACAAAGGTCAGAAATGCAGTCGCCGCAATTTTCTTTTCTCCGGTCTTCAGATCCTCTCGAATCACCTTCACAAAAATCTCCATGGAACTGCGTCCTGTCCAGGACGCGAATGATTCCAGCGTAACCGAATCCGTTGGGTTAATCGGGTACAGGAAATCGACCGAGTCAGTTGAAGCCGTTACGGTATTGACCCGGCATAGCTTGGAAGCGGCGATGGATGCAATATCATCGATGTAGGACATCAGCTTGCCGCCGAATAGCGTATTATGATTGTTGACATCGGTTGGGAACACCCGTGCCGTCTTGAAACAACGTGTTTCGCGTACATATTTTTTCTCCACCTGATCCATCTCCGTTGGTTTCGGTATCTCTCTCATGCTTTTTCCTCCTTACAGTATGGCGCTGTGACATTTCTTTTCAGGTGTTGAAGGGTATATTTCTGATCTATTATCCCTAGTATAGGTGTCGGTCTGATACATATTCAAATGAAGTTGGACTGCAAAAAAACCGCCAGGCGCGGACCGGCGCGCTGGCGGTTTACTGCTGTATATTAAGCCTTGGGCTTGAAGATGCCGGACGGTTTGCCGATCGGCAAGAACGCATACCCGAAGTGAGCGTTCAGTACCGAAGCACCTGTACCATACAGGGACACAATTCCGATCGCCAGTTCAGCGTATGCTGCAATGGTGTGGAAAATGTGAGGAGCTACGCCGAAAGCGTCAAAGGTCAAGCCAAGGAACAGGAAGTCAATCAGAATGAAGATGATAAGCAATACTTTATTCGCTTCAATCGCACCGATCGTCATGAACAGGGTGAATACGAGGTATCCGGCAAAAGCAAATCCGAGCTGCTTGCCATCGGCCTGTTCAGCGAGAGTGGAACCAAATACGCCCATTTTGATCATCCAGTTGGCCGCCATGGCAAACCAGAAGAATGCGTACGCGCCAAAAGCCGTTGTGCCAAAGGTATTGTTGCGTTTGGAATCTTGAATACATGCGAATAGCTGGGCAAAGGCACCCAGGAAGATCGCCCAAGGAATAGCGTAGCTAAGTCCTTCTGTAATGCCAAGCTTTTGGGAAGAAGCGACCAGGGTTACGATAGCCAACCCAAATAATCCCATTGCGCTGGGATCGGCGTTAACAATTTTGACTTTAGTCTGTGAATCGGTCTGCATGGTGATGATAAGCCTCCAATAATATCAAATCAGGATCAATGGCCGTCGTTGGCCGTCCTCTAAATTACATCATTTGTATCCGCCGGGTCCGGACACACACATCGCCCTATTGTACCTGAATGACCCCGTTATGGAAAGGGATTTTATTACCTTTTGAACCAATGTACTTTTTGTTTTTTCAATATACACATTTACGACACAATCCATTCTGGCGGTGAATGGTGAGGCCAGACGCTAGAATCCAACCCACGATAATACCACTAAAATTGCGTCATATCAGCCATTTTCGGATAAGCTCTTGTGTGATAAAATAATCTTTATCAAAATTTGGAGAAGAATACAAAACATCCTTGTCTCCTATGCCATATGTTAATCCAACTATAGATTGACAGGAAAAACTAAAATGGTTCACAGAATAAGGAGGTATCAGGGGTCATGGTTATGAGTTTGGATTTGAAAAATAAAATAGAGAAGGCCAGACATAACCTTCATATGCTGGTAGAGCATAACAAGGGTGGTCTTGGGCATCCCGATGTGATTCGGCAGTCTATGGCATTGGACGAATTGATTAATGAGTATAACCGAATTAGCCGAAACCATTCACGGGCCTGAACCCAAAGCGATTTTAATTTTATACACGGAACAAATCATATAGATTGTAACGCTTGATCGTACAAACGGGCATGAATATAGCCGGTATGGACAGCCTCAGTTGAAGAGGCGGTTTCCTACCGGCGTAATATTCATGCCCGTTTGTTTTTGCATCGTATCCATCATGCATCTATTTAATGCAGCAATCGTTTGGCTTCCAAATATAGGACTTGTACGAATTTTTTTGTATTAATGCGTGTCTGGGACAAGGAAGGCTCCACATTGTTTTGCAGCTCCAGCATTTTCTTGCGAATTTCAGTGAAATCGAAAAATTTGGATGCATAGTTCTCGAATTTGGGATGTGTATAGTCTGTTAATCCCAGAGAAACCACATGGCTCAGAGTCTGGAAGATGGCCCTGCGAACACGTTGTTCCGATGCCTTGATCTCCTTGTTCACCTCTGCGAGAGAGGCGTCTTCTCCCAGTTTACGTATCGCTACATTCTGGAAGATGTCTTTGAGGGATGGGAACGTATAGGGGGACAGCTTATGCTCATCTGTCTCTACCTGCTCCAGATATTCCAGCATGTCCAGCAGATCCCTGCTGCCTGCTTCGCCGATCATGCCCATCTCGGACAGCAGGAAATGTCCTGCAGTCGTGATTGTTTTGTCCGGAACAGGAGCCGCAGCACGTTCGATAGAATTCAAACCGGACAATCCCTGCAATGTCCGCTGAATATCTGCGATGGATTGCTGCATCCGAAGCCTTTCGTTCACCAGCCGCAGAACAGATAGAATCTCTAACCGGTTAATCGGCTTCGTAATATAATATTCAATGCCTAGTGAATAGGCTTCTCCGATCATATTTTTCGACTCGATCTGGGAGATCATGACGATCTTGCCCTCGAACCTTCCTTCAAGCGCCCGCACAGTCTGGATCCCGTCTCGTTGTGGCATCAGCAGATCAATCAGCAGGATATCCACCTTATGCATTTCCAACACTTCCGCGTGAATATGTGCTCCGTCCTCAGCTTCCCCGGCAATATCGCCAAGGCCTTCATCCTCAATAATATCCATCAACATGGAACGAACGCCAGGATCATCATCCACGATAAAATAACGCATGTCAGTCATTCCCTTTCTCTGCGAATGGTGTGATTGATAAATCTATGGTAAAGGTGGTTAACTCCGCCATGAACTCTCGTTCCAGTGTAATCGTTCCTTTCCTTCTTGCATAGAACCTGATATGTCAGGTTAAATGACAATGATTGGGCGACAAAGCCCAATTTTAAAATAAATGTAGGAATTGCATGTAGGTATTTGTCGATTTCCGTAGATGCCCTTGTAGTATAAGTAACATCCTGAAGTCTGGGGCTAGTGTTGTGCAGAATGGTACAAACTTTTCACGTGACCATCTCTGTGTTTGAAATACACCATAAAAGGGGCATACCGATGGAGCAAACAATACAAGATATTGTCGTCATTTTCAATGATTTTCTATGGTCCAAAGTGTTAATTATACTATTGGTAGTATGTGGTATATACTTCACCACCAAGACCCGATTCATGCAATTCCGCATGATTGGAGACATGGTGAAGGTGCTTCTAGAGCCGAAAAGCAAGGTGCCGGGCAAAATTTCACCTTTTCAGGCATTCTGTATTAGTATGGCGGCCCGTGTAGGTACGGGGAATATTACCGGTATTGCACTGGCTATCGCACTGGGTGGACCTGGGGCCATATTCTGGATGTGGATCATTGCAATTATCGGGTCAGCCTCCAGTTTTGTCGAGAGTACGTTGGCTCAGATCTATAAAGTGAAGGATAAGGGCGGATTCCGCGGGGGTCCGGCATATTATATGGAACGTGGGTTGGGCAAACGCTGGATGGGGATTTTATTTGCCATTCTCATTACGCTTTCATTCGGTTTGGTCTTTAATGCGGTGCAGTCTAACACGATTACCGTTGCATTTGAGAACTCATTTGGCACGGATCGGTTAACGGTGGGTATCATTATGGCTGTGATATTTGCAGGAATTATCATGGGCGGTGTCAAGCGGATTGCAAAAGCATCGGAATACATCGTTGTTGTACTGGCCGTATTGTACATTGGGGTGGCGGCTTTTGTGGTGCTGGTGAACATAACTCAGCTTCCGGCCATGATTGCGTTGATTGTCAAAAATGCCTTCGGCATCGAACAGGTTGCTGGCGGAACGTTGGGTGCTGCACTGATGAACGGTGTGAAACGCGGATTGTTCTCCAATGAGGCAGGAATGGGTAGCGCGCCAAATGCTGCTGCAACGGCGGATACAACACATCCGGTGAAACAGGGACTTATTCAGGCGTTTGGCGTGCTGACAGATACGTTAGTGATATGTACAAGTACAGCCATGATTATTTTGCTATCCGGGGTATACAAAGGTTCCGATCTGGGTGGCATTGAATTAACTCAGGCTGCTTTAAGTGTACATATTGGTTCATGGGCATCGGGATTCCTGGCGGTTATGGTGTTCCTGTTTGCCTTCAGTACACTAATCGGAAATTATTACTATGGAGAAACCAACATTGAGTTTATCAAATCCAACAAAGTTTGGATGTGGGTATACCGCATTTGCGTTATCGCGATGGTGGTGTTTGGTGCGGTAGCCAAAGTGCAGCTGGTATGGGATTTGGCTGATCTGTTCATGGGGCTCATGGTGGTGGTGAACCTGATTGCAATTCTGATGCTGTCCAAGGTGACTTTCGAAGCGTTGAAGGACTACAAGAAACAAAAGGCTGAAGGACGTGATCCTGTCTTTACGCGGGACCGGATTCATATTCCGGGTGAAGTGGAATGCTGGCAGTCGGAAGAAGAAGTTATTGGAGATAAATCAAAACATGTAGCCAATTAAGATTTTATCTGAAGTAGTTGGTTATATAAAATGGGCACAACAAACAACAGGACTTGGATTATCCATCATGGGCAACCCGAGTCCTGTTTGTTGCATGTAAGATGTATCTTTGCACTAGCCAAAGTTCATCAAAAGATATGTTTTGATTAATTTTTAACGGAATAGCTGATCAGTTGTTCGGACAGAACTTTCATTCGCTCCCCTGTTTCATTAAGCTGCTCAATCACATCCGTAAAGGAGGATACAAGCGTTGCTTGTTCCTGTGAAGAGGCTGCAATCTGGGAGACTTCAACTTCCATCTGTTTGATGACCTGTTGTACATCTCTCAGACTGGTATCGATATCACTTGTAGCTTGTTTGGCATCCACAGAGAGTTTGCGTACTTCCGAAGCAACCACACCGAAACCAGCACCAGCTTCACCAACACGAGCGGCTTCAATAGCGGCATTCAGGCCAAGCAAGTTGGTTTGCTCAGAGATTTCACGAATGAACCCGGCTACTTTGTTGATTTGGGAAGAGTTCTGAACAGCAAGTCTTGTGTTCTGCAAGATCTGCTCACTGGTTGCTTGCAATTCTTCGGCATGAGCAGCGACATGCTGCACCATATCAACGAGGTTACCATTGATGGTTTGATTTTCTTGTATAATATCCTCAAGTTGGTTCTGGTTAGATTGGTCGTAAGATACACAGAAAACAGCAACAACTTTCTGGTGATCATCAAAGATCGGAATGTTCAAAATATCCAGTTCGATACCATAAACGTCCTTGGAGAGAGTAGCGAGGGTAGCTTCTCTTCCGTTTTTTAAGATGGAAAAGTTTTGATACGACTCCAAGAGTGGCATTCCTTTTTCAAAACCAAGGTCAAACTTGTCAGTGGTAATAACCTCTAACACCTTTTCGTGATCATATACAGTTAAACTAGCTGGTTCTCTAAGGATCAGGCTGATATAAGGCATTACTTTAAGCAGGGCATCTACAACGTTCATGGAAGAAGGACCATCCTTTCAATATTTGAATGTATTATTTTTAACGATCTATGGAATGCTCTATCTTTCATCGGACGGAAATGGATTTTCGTGAACGGCATTTTGCATGAAAGAATGAACATTTTATGATTAAATTTTAAAATATTTCCCATTTGAAATGATTTACTGGATATAAGTGTTAGCTGTAACTATTTTTATATCAAGATATTTGTACGAATGTACATCAATTATGGGACATATGTCCTTTTGCATGCGTTATATTCGACAACGGAGGGGAAGTCGGAATGAAAGAAATTATGGACTTTGGACTTGTGCGGCAACTCGGCCGTGAGAATGGGTTGGATCAGGTGCTGGACGAGCCTGCACTCGCTGAGTTGCGACTACTTGAGGCTGCAAAGGGCGAGATGATATGTGCGAAAGGTGAAAGACCCGAGCGATTGTATTTTCTCGTGCAGGGCAAGCTCAAGATCTATACCACCCTGCCTAACGGCAAGTCTCTGTTGCTTCGTTTCAGTACACCACTTGCGCTTGTGGGAGATTTGGAACTGGTAAATGGCAAGGAGGCTATGAATACGGTAGAGTCTGTGAGCAAAAGTTTGCTGCTGGGTATCAGCTATCGCGCTCTCCAGAGTACGTATGCAGAGAACCCCAAGTTTCTCCACTTTATGCTGAGTCAAGTTACGCATAAATTGTATACCTTTTCCAACCTGTCGAGTCTGAATATGTTATATCCGGTCGAAAGCCGATTTGCCAGCTATTTGTTGTCCACAATGGGCCAGGACGAGTCTTCTTCGGAAGAGATCCAGACCTCCAAGCTCACCGAACTGGCCGATATGCTGGGCACTAGCTATAGACATCTTAATAGAGTCGTTCAAGATCTGTGTAATCGAGATATTATTCGCAAAGTGCAGCGAAAGCTAGTGATCTGTGATCTGGAACAGTTGCGTGTCATCGCAGGAGGCAATATATATGAGTGATGGCATTTTAAAATAAAGACCAAGCCTGCATATCTATGCGACATGACGCGACACAATAAAATACAATATGGCACAACAAAGAGCACCCTCCCGAATATACCGAGGGGTGCTCTTTTTGCTCTGCACTTCAAGTGGATTAGATATCTCCGCGTTGTTCGAACAATTGAGCGATCTCTACAATGACACAGGTTGCCTTCACCATATTGTCTACCGATACATATTCGAATTTGCCGTGGTAGTTCTCACCACCAGTGAAGATATTTGGTGTTGGCATACCCATATAGGATAGCTGGGAACCGTCTGTTCCTCCCCGGATGGGGCGAATAACAGGTTCGATGTCCAGTCGGGTCATGGCTTCATGGGCAATGTCGACGATCTGGCGTACGGGTTCAATTTTCTCGCGCATGTTATAGTACTGGTCATTCAATTCAATTGTGATGCTTTTCTCCCCATACTTGGTCTTCAGTTCGTTTGCAATATTCAATAGATTTGTTTTGCGCTCTTCAAACTTCGCCCGGTCGAAATCACGGATGATGTAACTCATCTTTGTCAGCTCAACATCACCCTCCAGAGACAACAGATGATAGAAACCATCATAACCGTCCGTGAATTCAGGAGCTTCCTCCACAGGCAGGCGTCGATTCAATTCCATCGCAATTTTCAGAGAGTTCACCATCTTATCCTTCGCAGTTCCGGGATGCACATTGGTACCTCGTACGGTAATTTTGGCGGCAGCTGCGTTAAAGCTCTCGTATTCCAGCTCGCCAAGCGGCCCGCCGTCGACCGTGTACGCATATTTGGCTCCAAAAGCAGCTACATCGAACTTGTGCGGTCCACGGCCAATCTCTTCATCGGGGGTAAAAGCAACCCGAATCTTACCGTGTTTCACTTCCGGGTGTTCAATCAGATAGGCCATCGCGGTCATAATCTCGGCTATGCCTGCTTTATTATCTGCACCAAGCAATGTTGTACCATCGGTTGTGATCAGGGTGTGGCCTTTATACTCGTGCAGCTCCGGGAAATCCTTGTTGGACAGTACGACATCCAGTTCCGAGTTCAGCACAATGTCAGCACCATCATAGTTATCGATAACCTGTGGTTTGACATTTTTGCCAGTAAAGTCGGTCGCTGTATCGAGGTGAGCCAGGAAACCAATTACAGGAACATCCTTGTCGGTATTGGATGGCAATGTAGCCATGACATAACCGTTCTCATCCATCGTCACATCTTGCAGACCAATGGAAGTACACTCTTCAACGAGCAGTTTGCCCAAGGCCAGTTGGCCGGGTGTGGAAGGGCATGTCTCGCTATTTTCATCGGATTGGGTATCCATCTGAACATAAGTACTCAGTCTTTGAATTAATATATCTTTCATCTATTATCGCTCCCTAGCTTGAGTAGTATATAAGTTGAGCTACTTGTTTTACACTGATCCACTCCGATGACAGAATAACCTTCTGATCGCTGTTATCCCAGATTTTTTGATCCACTTTTACAAAGGTGAAAATCTGAGGATAGCGTATGCTTTCGATGCAGCTTTCTTTCAGAAAACTTTTGGCGAAGTGTATGCTTTCGAAGTAGCTTTCTTGCAGAAAGCTTTTAGCTCCGCTTCTACAGGTTATTTCTGCCCTCTTCGTTATCGTGTAACCGTTAGTCACAACTTATGTAAATTGGGTATAGTAATTATTGTGGTTCTCTACGGTTATCATATCATGTTTTGCAGTCATTTCCAGAATGGGGCAGATCCGAAATATGAGGATGACTAGGTATCAAAAAGGGTACTAGGTCACAAAAATGTACGTACTTGTATTTCTATAACTGAGGTTCATAATAAATGATGAAGAAAGGATGTGTTCAAGACATGCCATTTATCACGGTTAAGGTACTGGAAGGCAAGTCGGTTGAGCAGAAACGTCAGTTGATTGAACGTATGACTCAGGTGGCTTGTGAGACACTGGATGTTGATCCGAGCAAAGTCTTTATCTTCATTGAGGATTTGGAAAAGGACAATTACGGCAAGAACGGAAAACTGTTTTCGGACTTAGACAAATAAGTAAGGGTTCATATATATCATGATCATGGAACAGGAGATGTAACATCAATGACTGAACAATTATTTTCCCCTTATCAATTCAAGAGCCTGCAATTAAATAACCGTGTCGTCATGGCACCAATGTGCCAATATTCTGTCACTGCGAAGGACGGCATTCCGAACGATTGGCATCAGGTTCACTATGTGAGCCGTGCGGTTGGAGGAACAGGACTGATTGTAATTGAGATGACCGATGTAGATCCGGATGGACGTATTACCGATAATGACTTGGGTATATGGTCAGATGAGCATGTGCCTGCCTTCACCAAACTTGTAGATGGAATCCATGCCTACGGCTCCAAAGTAGGTATTCAGATCGCACATGCAGGACGAAAAGCAGAGGATGCACCGCAGCCGGTTGCCCCATCGGTAGTTACATTCCCGGGAGAAAAGTACAAGGAGCCTCGTGCGTTAAGTACGGAAGAGGTAGAAGCCATGGTGCAGAAGTTCGCAGACGGTGTTCGCCGCGCAGTACAGGCTGGAGTAGATACCATTGAGCTGCACGGTGCACATGGATACCTGATCCACCAGTTCCATTCCCCGCTGATGAACCATCGTGAGGATGTATATGGGCAGGATCTGTCCCGTTTTGGCGTAGAAGTCATTCGTGCAGTGAAAAAAGAAATGCCAGCAGATATGCCATTGATTTTGCGGATTTCGGCCGTAGAATATGCAGATGGTGGATACGATATCGACCACACCATCACTATCGCTCGTGCCTACCAAGATGCAGGCGTGGACATGTTCCATATCAGTTCAGGCGGCGAAGGACCTTCCGGTCAGCGGAAACCAGGGAACTATCCAGGGTATCAGGTACCATTTGCCCGTCGTTTCCGTGAAGAACTGAACGTTCCTGTAATCGCAGTGGGTATGCTGGAGGATGCAGCATTGGCTCAGGCGGTTATTGGCAACGGCGATGCGGATCTGGTTGCGGTTGGCAGAGGCATGTTGCGTGACCCGTACTGGGCGAACCATGCCGCTCTGGAACTGGGCGTCAGCAAGGATCAAGCTGCCATTGCAGAGCAATATTCTCGTGGATACTAATTTGATCTAAATTATACTTACACTTGCCACTCCGATGACAGAATAACCTTCCGATCTGAGGATAAAGGCGAAGTGTATGCTTTCGATGTAGCTTTCTTGCAGAAAGCTTGTAGCTTCGCTTCTTCAAGTTATTTCTGTCCTCTTCGTTTTCGTGTAAATGTTAGTGCAAATTTTATATAATAAAAAAAGGCCACAGCATGGTTAAA
>NZ_JCAXEL010000016.1:0-152324 GCF_059759055.1 Paenibacillus sp. GQ49 | reverse complement strand
ATTTGAATAATTATAAAATATAGTTAATAAAGTGATATACCCCAAGCCTAGTTCTGGGGTCTATTCCTTTTTCATGAAAAGTTGATAGTGACTTGATTTAATGCATCCATTGAAACTTGTCTTGTACAAGCAGTTTTGATTAAACTAGGTTGAATTCATATGTTCAGGGGCAGTAGAAGGGGTCAGGATGATTGGCAAGGAGGGATGGGACATTGAGATAAAAGACTTGGAAAGAGAGCTCGCAAAGTTGGCATCCAGAATAAGAAAAGATTTTACTGAACGCGGGCCGGTAGATACCAGAGTCTCTATCATGAATCATTTTATCATCTTAAAGTTTACAGCAAAATTCACCAAGCCTGAAGCATTCATGCTGGAACATATGCAATCACACTCAAGTCAAATTTTCGCCGAATACAAGATGAAGCTAGCACATATGATGAGAGAAGATTTCAACCCCGTTTTCTCCTATATCAACATGGGTCTGAAGATCGAAGACATCGAAACAACATTTTTTGGTCATGATTTTGCAGAGCAGATTACAGTCTTCAAGATGAACAAGGATGTTGAAGTGCTGCTGAAAAATGATGAGATTAACATGCCTTAAGACCTATGAACTGACGTTTGAATACTGGACAGGTTCTTAGGAACTAATTTTTGTTGTTGACAATATCCTACATATTTCCTTATACTACCCTTATGGCGATTGAATAGATTAATAATCTTGACGAAGCCTATAACCTTGTTAAAGAACTTGAAGGCCATATCTTCGGTAATTGGGACGAAATAGATGTCAGACCAAGACCGACACATTCCACCATTTTGGTATTTTCCAGTGGTGCGCTCTGTGTTGGTCTTTTTGTTTGTAAAAAATGCTGCTTTACCTTTCACTGTATACTTCGTATATAGTCAGTAAAAGGCATATAAGCGAACGAAATAAATAAATGTTGCGAACATTAGTTCGTATTTGTTATTCTGAATGTAATAGGATGGGAATGGGGAGGCGGATCAAAGGGAGATTGCTTGATCGTTTGTATGTAATTAGGCTTATTAGCTTCAATTGAGTGTAACAAGACTACATAAGGTATATGAGATTTCGGGAGCAATAGCGGGAATATAGAGTAAGATCATGCTGGATAGCGACTAGATTGTGAAGAAAGAATACGAACTACTAATAATTAAATAGTTAATGGGGGAAATGTATAATGTCTGTTACAACTGCTATGGGTTTTGATGATTTATTTGAGATTGGGGATATAGACATGTTCCTGAATAAAGCTCAGGAGAAGTGTCGTCACAAGCTTAGAGGGAAAACATTTGCCGGGATGGAGAAAGAAGATGTGACCCAGGAGATTATGATCAAATTAGTTAACTCCCTGGACAAGTATGATGCAGAAAAAGCCAAAATGTCGACGTTTGTTGATCATCTTATTGAAAATAAGATCAAGGATATGTACCGCAAGTGCATGTCTGAGAAAAATCTCAGTGTAGTTAACGCTGTACAGATCATGTGCACGGATCAGGGTGGTGGCGATGAATCGGAAGGCTCAGATATCGCATTAGCGCTTGGTCATGCTGGGTTTGCTTATGAGAATTTCGAGTTTGTAACAGATATCATGGAGAATATGAAACTGAACGAACGTGAGAAACAAATCTTTAAACTTCGGACTTCAGGGTATGAATTTGTAGAGATTGCAGGAATGCTAGGTGTATCCAAGGCACGTATATCCCAGTTATGGAAAGCGATTCGTGAGAAATACGAAGCATTGTAGTCATAAGTGGCAATTAATAGCCTAAGTTTGTTGAAGATAGATTCAGTAACCTACATAGAATAGAGAGAGCACCCTTAACTGGGTGCTTTTTTATGTCGTATAGAGTGATTAGTACAGAAAGAAAGGCGGGACAAAATGCTTAGTGTGGTGGTTTTAGGATTTTCTGTGGAACGTCTAGAGGGGTATTCGGATATCGCTTGGGCAAGTCATGATTCTTCGACAGCTTCTGATTTAAGCAACAGGGAGTATGCCTTGATCATTGAGAAAGTAGTGGTACAGGCTGATGCTGTCTTGGTTAATCTGGAAATGGATCATTTGACCTCTACTGATATTGTGATCATGCATCATGCTTATATACATAAAAAACCGATCTTGGGCGTAGGCTTCACGCAGTTGGAGCCTGTGATTGAAGATTTTGTCTGCAAACGAGTGGCTGATCTGGACATGGCTGTACACCATATGCGGACGAACTATATGGTCCTAAGCAGCGGAACCAGTACTTCATCTACGACTCCAATTTAACTGCCGCTCCGATAACACGTATAGAGAATGTAAGGGCAAGAATATTCGCTAGACTTTAACTAATGGAGGAATAATTCAATGACACATATGATCAAAGCAAAAGAAGATAAATTAACGGAAGAAATCGTAGCCAGTATGATTGGAAAGTATATCCACGCGCCGACCAATATGCATGAAATCCAGACGCCAACTGGCGCAACAACAAAAGCCAACGTATGGTTTGCTGGTCGTGTAGCTGGTTACGAAAAAGCCGTTATTGGATTCAATTACGAAGAGGGTACCTTCCATGAAGAACTACAAACATTTTATAACGTTCATTTAACGGATGGTATGGGGTACATTCTGACAAGTGCTTACGAATTGGAGATTCATGAACTGACCGAAGAGGAGTTTAATCAACTCATTGAAGAGAAAAAGGAAGAGGAACAAGACTTATCGGGTGAAGAGCAATGAAAGTGTTAAACTACGCTTCGGATTTAGCTGTAAAAACGTTTGTGTCCGCTAGCGCTGCAGGTGTGGAAGAATTAATCAACGCATGGATGTTATCCAAACCACACACGTTCGTTACCGGGCTGGAGTTTACCTCCACCGTTGATCCATCCAGCAGCACGTTGGAATTTGCAGCAATCATTGTATATCAGCCAAGTGAACAAGACCAATCCTAACGTATGTATGAGATTATTCCTTCTATAATAGAAGCTTTCAGTAAGGAGGTGGGCGAATCTGTTGCTCACTTTAGAAAGAGTAATAGGTATTGTTGTTGCGGTGGTGGTATTAGCTTCACAATACGGAAGTCTAACGGCATCAGGAAATTACAAACGCGTCAACGAAAAAATAGTTGACTCCAAGAGAGTAAAACATGCAACGGAAGCAGAGCAGGTAAAGCCAGTAAAACCAATTAAGCTAGAAAAACAAGAGAAGCAAGAAAAGCAGGGAAAACAAGTTAAAGATGCATCGGTTGCTCCTGCGCACATACAATTGACGGATATGATTGAGCAGTATATAGAACTCCACCATGAGAAAACAGTGAGCCGGGCAAAGCTGCTGAAGTATGTGAGGTGGGTAGTTCAATATTCGAAGGATACGGATATCGATTCCGTCTGGATTCTGGCTATGATGTGGCAAGAGAGCCGGATGTTAGAGGAAAGTGTATCATCTCATGGAGCGATTGGTTTACTTCAGATTCTTCCGAGCACAGCGAAATCGTTTGGAGTAAGCAAACAGGAGCTACATCAGCCTGAAACGAATATCAGGACAAGCATTATATATTTGGAATATCTTATGGATAAGTACGACGGAAATATTCGTACGGCAATTATTGCGTACAATCAGGGGGAGGGCAATGTAGATAAGGGAAAGGCTCGCCCCTGGTACTACAATCAAGTGAAGGAGCATCATAACAAGATGCTTGGAATAATCAAAAAAGTTCAATGAAATTTAGTTAACAATAGAGTTTTAATACTGAAATATCGTTTATTAATTTTACATAGGGAGATCCAAATGGGAAAATTTCCAGAACATATTAGCACGAATTTGCAGGCAGACAAGAAGTATTACACAATGGATGACGTAGAAAATATTGAACGTTGTAAGCTCGATGAGCATTTCCTCGGGGATTGTATTCTGGTCAATGAGAACCTGATATGGCATTCCGTTCATAAGTATATTGGAAAACCTGAAATGATTATTAAGAATCATTGTGTGGAGAAGGATGATATTCTTCAACTGGGCCGTCTGGGATTCATCAAAGCGGTTAAAGCATTTGATACGGGGCGTGGCGTAAAATTCAGTTCGTTCAGTGTTACTGCGATTGTCAGAGAAATCAGATGTTTTCTAAGAGATAGTGCAAGCATTATTCGTCCAACTCGCACAGCTACGGAATTAATTAACCGAATCAATCGACTTGAGCACGATATGGGCTACCTGCCACCAGCACATGAAATCGCATTGTTGCTTGATGAGGAAGAAGAGAAGATCAATAAAGCACTTCAAGTGGGTAAAGGTGTGAAATACCTGGATGAGCCTGTAGGTGCTGATGATCAACAAACTCAATCCGTGACGTTGATGGATACCATCTATAGCGGGGAGAATATTGAAGAAGATATTTTGGACAAGTTATACGTTGATGCGGTTATTGATTCGGTCAAGCGCAAGCTTAGTGAGAAAGAAGTGACTGTACTGAAGCATCGTGTAGAAGGATTTAATCAAACCCAGACCGCAGATATGGAAGACATTAGCCAGATGAGAGTCTCTAGAATTATGCGGAAAGTAGCTAAAATGCTGGATAAAAAGGATCAGGCATGATTGTCGTCTCAGTCTTTCATATCCTATATAACTTCTCATACATAACGTCCCTCCCCCATCCAAGCGGTGAGGGATTTTTGCTGTTTTTGCCCGATGGGACATACTCCAAGTTGTCCGGACATAAGATAGTACAAGATTCCAAGTGACCCGGAGGAATGAATTGATGCGAAAAATAACGAAAGTCATTGCATGCATGCTTATCCCTGTCTTCTTGCTGTCTTCATTAGGGGCTACTCAAGCCCAGGCAACGATTCAAGGTCCGTCTACACATGCGCAAAGCGCTGCTCTCATTGATGTCACATCAGGCCGGATCTTATACAGCAAGGATGGGGATAAAGAACTGCGAATTGCCAGCTTGACCAAAATCATGACAGCGATCGTAGCGATCGAACACAGCAAGCTGGATGAGAAAGTGAAAGTGTCTCCCTCAGCTTTTGCCAAAGAAGGATCTTCTCTCTATCTCAAGTTAGGTGAAGAGATGACGCTTGAAAACATGTTGTACGGCCTAATGCTCCGTTCAGGCAATGACGCGGCCTCTGCGATCGCAGAACATGTCGGTGGATCGGAAGATGGCTTTGTCCTGTTAATGAACAAAAAGGCGGAGCAAATCGGTTTGACGCATTCTCATTTTATGAACCCTCATGGACTGGATGCAGAAGGTCACTATTCTACAGCCAATGACTTGGCCCGATTAACGGCATATGCATTGCACAATCCGGTGTTCAAACGAATCGTAGCCACGGAGGACAAATCCGCACCGAACCCCAATGAAAGCTGGGAATACTCCTGGCACAACAAAAATAAAATGTTGCGGATGTATGAAGGTGCGGATGGAGTGAAAACCGGCTACACAAAGAAAGCTTTCAGATGTTTGGTCAGCTCCGCTACACGTAACGGACAGCAGCTCGCCGCAGTAACGCTGAACGACGGAAACGATTGGAACGATCATGCTCGGATGCTAGATTTCGGGTTTGAGTACTTCCCGTTGGTAGAGGTCGCAAAGCAAGAGCAGCCTGTGCAAAATACAGATGTCGTTACGGGCCGGGGATTCTGGTATCCTCTGGCCGAGAGTGAGAAAAATTCATTGATCAAAAAGTTGATTCTGCACGAAAATCGCGCCCAGTCGGAAACGAAAGTCGAAGGCAAGGAACAATCGACAGATCCTTCGTTCGGATTGGCAGGTCGCATTGATATGCAGCTTGACGGCAAACTTGTTGGCTCAATTCCGGTGTATCGCAAAGGCAGTTATATTCCTCCTGAACCGAAGACAGAAGATGCAACGCTGGGGGGAATCGGTGATGTCTCTTCCTGGGCAGCTGCATGGCGTGTCGTGTTAAGCCACCTGTTGTCTCCTTAGCTAAATCGCCATTGAAGGGAGGATATAATCCTTGATTAATCTAATTTGGCTGCTCATGATTTTAATCGGATTTGCTTTTGCAGCCGTTAACGGCAATATCGAAGTGGTCACCCAAGCCGCTTTTGATGGGGCGGCAACGGGAGTCACGGTCTGTTTTGGACTGATTAGTGTGCTTGTGTTCTGGATGGGCATGATGAAAATGGCTGAAGATGCGGGTCTCCTGGCTCGGATTGCCAAGCTGCTCGGTCCGGTTGTGGGTTTCCTGTTCCCCGATGTGCCCAAAAATCATCCGGCGATGGGTTATATTCTCTCCAATATGAGTGCCAATTTGCTGGGACTAGGAAATGCGGCTACACCGATGGGAATCAAAGCTATGCAACAGCTGCAGGAGCTTAATCCGGACAAACAAACAGCTTCTCCTGCGATGTGCACCTTACTGGCTCTGAATACGGCTAGTATTACCATTATTCCGACAACGCTGATCGCCATCCGCTTAAACTATCATTCTGCCAATGCTACAGAGATTGTGGGAACAACATTGATGGCTACCATTATCGCTACACTTGCTGCTATAATCGCCGATCGCTGGTATCGGAACAGGGCTTTACACAAACCGCCGCGCATACAGAAAAGTAGCAATCCCGGCATGAAAGGATGAGCACCTTTGTTAACCTTCATCAACTGGATTTCCGTCTGGGCCATCCCGGTTATTATCGCGTTTGTTCCATTATATGCGTTTACCAAAAAGGTCCCGGTTTACGAATCCTTTGTTGATGGGGCCAAGGATGGTTTCTCCACTGCAATCAGTATTATTCCGCATCTCGTGGGCATGATGGTCGCAATCAGCGTATTTCGTGCCTCAGGTGCACTGGATTTTGTGATTAGTCTGTTCGCTCCGCTGGTGTCCTGGATGGGTGTTCCGGGCGAAGTATTGCCACTCGGAATACTGCGTCCTTTAACGGGGACAGGCTCTCTGGCGTTTACAACAGATCTAATCAAAACCCATGGCCCTGACTCCATGATTGGACGTATGGCATCTACGATTCAGGGGAGTACAGACACCACGTTATATGTGCTGACTGTTTATTTTGGGGCTGTAGGCATACGGAACGGTCGATATGCACTCAAAGTAGGGTTGTTTTCCGATGTTGTTGGTTTTATTGCCGCCCTAGCCATTTGTTTGCTCGTTTTTGGTTAAAAGATATCTCCTTTCCTTCCGATATATTAGATATGCTAGAATAATAGCGGAGGAGAGTGAGACATGCAGAAGAGTTGGAAACGAATGCTCCGTGTCGGAATGTCAGGCGTGCTTGCTATTGCAATACTCGCAGGGTCAACGGGGCTGGCGGCAGCTCAAGCCGTTCAGACGATACATTTTACAGGTTACTTCGATAAACAGCTGCGTGCACAAATGGCAGTCACAGCGGATTCTTTTCCAGTCGTGAATGTACGTTTGGTCAAGCAGGATGAACCCGATATGGTATATTATGATGTTGGTACCTCAATATTGATCTCAAAGGATGAAGTGCTCACGAATTATCATGTCGTTCAGAGTTTTGCTGAACTGTCTGATGGTGATGAAGGTACACTGACTGTTGCAAGTCCGGGTTCCTTGGGTAAGCCTGTAAAGGCGAAGATTATTAAGACAGATCCGGTCACAGACATGGCACTGCTGAAGCTGGACAAGGAAATAGACGCCCAACCGGTCACATTTGCAAACGCAAGGGATAACCAGGTTGTCTATACGATTGGATTCCCCAAAAATCCTGCTGGTGATCTTGTCATCCTGGATGAAGATTTTCCTTCTACCTTCAATACGATAGCCAAAAGCAGAGTGTTTAGTTCCCAAGCTTCGGACGTTCCAGGTAAAAAGGGAATCGGCAGTATTGTGAAATCCATGGCCCAAGGTAATTCAGGTGGCCCTGTTCTGGATCAGAACAACCGGGTCATTGGTATGATGACATTTGTGTACGGTGGACGTACCTATTATATTACTTCCAAGACATTGCAGACTTTCATTAAAGAGAGTACTAAACCTGCCAAAAAACAGGTTGCAGTTGCAGGAAAAGTTTCCAATTAAATGATTTGAGGAAAAGGCTTATCTTTACACCATCTGTGTTCAACAGGTCGTGTAAAGGTAGGCTTTTTTTTGCGTCAATCTCAAAGGGGAAGGTCGCCTAAAATGCATATTCGTGTCGCCAGTTTGCAAAATCCTTGGATTATCCTTGTGATTTCCCTGCGTGATGGGTATCATTAGTGTGAGGTGACATGACAAACATGGAAAGATTACAAAAAATTATCGCACAGGCAGGCATTGCATCCCGCCGCAAGAGCGAGGAACTAATCCTGTCCGGCAAAGTAGAAGTTAACGGGGAGGTCGTAACCGAACTGGGTACAAAAGCGAACCCCGAAGAGGATATGATTACGGTTAATGGAAAACCAATCCGCAGTGAGAAAAAAGTGTACTTGATGTTGAACAAGCCAAAAGGTGTAATCACAAGTGCATCTGACCCGGAAGGTCGGAAAATTTTATCCGACTACCTGAAAGGTGTCAAGGAACGCGTATATCCTGTGGGTCGTCTGGATTATGACACAGAGGGCTTATTGATCCTTACCAATGATGGAGAGTTTGCGCATTTGCTGACGCATCCGAAGCATCACGTACCCAAAACATATCATGCAACGGTTAAGGGTGTGCCGCATGGTACGGCTCTGGAGAAATTAAAGACAGGCATTATGCTGGATGACGGCATGACTGCTCCTGCAGAGGTAGAGTACAAAGATGTGGATACAGCGGCCAATGAGTCGGTCATTTCCATTACGATCTATGAAGGACGTAACCGTCAGGTTAGACGTATGTTCGAGGCAATCAACCATCCGGTAACCCGTCTGAAACGGATTTCGTTTGGTGGTATTTTGCTACAAAACCTGAAACGTGGTCTGACTCGTCATCTGACCAAAGAAGAAGTCAACAACCTGATTACCCTCGCACAATCAGAACCAGCCAAAAAAATGAAAAAAAGGTAATGTGAGGACACATAATTTTCATAAAACCGCCGCAGTTTTGTGACGAAATTCGCTATAATTGTTCATAGGATGTTCACAGTTGTCTTAGACCAATAAGATGCGAATGCTACAGTCACTTAAAAGGGGAGCAGCACATGGGGAAATCAAGAAGAACGGTGCAAATCGTCATTTTGTTATTGATCCTGGTGTTGGGCGGATATGCGATTACCACATCGGTATCCGGCTCGAATGGCAAGCCAAAGGAAGGGGACAAGTCTCCTTCTTTTGAACTGCTGGGCCTGGATGGTCAAGTTCATACGTCTGATGAGTACAAAGGAAAAGCGATGGTGATCAATTTCTGGGGCACATGGTGTGAACCTTGTGTTAAAGAAATGCCTGCACTTCAGGCACAAGCTGACAAATGGAAGGACCAGGGAGTACAATTTGTCGGAATTAATGTTGGAGAAGACCAGATGACCGTGGATAATTTTGTGCGGCAGGTTGGGGTTACGTTTCCAATCATGTTAGACCGTGAGAAAAACTCGGTTCGTGATTTCGGGATCTCTCCGATGCCAACGACATTTTTTGTATCCGACACGGGCAAAATCTCTACCATTCATATCGGGCAACTTGATTTGGACACACTTGACGCTCAAATTTCGCAACTGGCGAAGCAGCCCTGACAGGAGGTCTATTCGTGTTCCAAAATACCAAATGTGAGTGTGGACACCAGAATCCGGTAGGCACTGTACTATGTGAAGCATGTGGGAAACCGCTGCTGGAGTCTGAAGCTAAATCGGATGAAGTGCTGGAAATGCGTTATGATGGCATGGCGCGCCGTTCACAGCGTAGTAACCCCAACATCATTGACCGCATATGGAACTTTTTTTCTTCCGTTAAAATTGCCGTCTATATGATTGTTTTTACGCTTGTAGGTTCTATGCTTGGTACAATCTATCCGCAAGAAAGTACATTCTTGAATATTGATCCTTCCGTGTATTACAAAGAAACATACGGTCAATTGGGTCATATCTATTATCTGTTGGGTTTATCCCATACATACGAATCCTGGTGGTTTATTCTACTGCTGGTGCTTATTGGGGCATCATTGGTGATATGCAGTCTGGATCGCGTCCTGCCGCTCTACAAAGCATTGAATAAGCAGAGAATACGTAAGCATACGCAATTTTTGACAAGACAGCGTCTGGTGTACCAAGGTACCATCGAAGAGGCACCAGAAGACTGGATTAAGAAAGCGGTTACGCCGCTGAAAAAGAAAGGATACCGCGTGCACACCCAGGGTGATGCATTACTCGCAGAGAAACAGCGATTCAGTCGATGGGGCCCATATGTCATCCATATTGGACTCATTATATTTCTGCTGGCGGTGCTCGCACGAGGGCTTCCAGGTCTGAATCTGGACGAGCATGTCGCTTTTCCTGAAGGTGAGATCAAAAAGATCCCGAATACGTCGATGTATCTGCAAAATGAACAGTTTAATGTTGAATTCTACAGTGAGGAAGAAGTACCTGAGCAATTCCGTAACCTCAATAAAACCGTTCCGAAACTGTTCGAAACAAAAGTTGTTTTGTATGAATGTACAGCAGATTGTTCGGATCTCTCGAAGAAACCTCAGTTAGCTGAGGTGGCCAGACATGATGTACGTGTGAATCATCCATTGAATTATAACGGTCTGAAAGCATATCAGTTTGATTATGATCTAACACCCACTATTCGGTCCGTAACGCCTGATCTGGTCAATACAAAGACGGGTGAAGTATATGGGCCAATTAAGATCGATATGGTAGATACCCAAAGAACATTTGAAGCTGGTCCTTATAAGCTCACGGTAAAAGAAAAGTTTATGGACTTTGGATTGGATGAGAATGGTCAGCCCAAATCAAAATCGCCTTCACCTAATGCACCTGCTTTTCTCTTTCTCATCAAGGGACCGGATCTGCCCGAAGAGGGGATACAATATCTGTACTTTGCAAAGCAGATTGATAAACAACGGTTTCAACAGGATGCGATTAACCAACAGCTGATTGGAGCTGATATTCCTTTACAGCTGGAAGTAGACAGCATGGACAAGGTCGATATTATTCAGTCCGTAAGTTATCTCAATATAAGAGTGGATAAGGCAATGCCTTTTGTGTGGGTAGGAGCCGGTATTGTTATGTTGGGTCTGGTCATGGGTTTTTATTGGCATCATCGCCGCATCTGGATTCGTTTTGATGATAAACAGCTCACCTTGGGTGGACATACCAACAAAAACTGGTTTGGCTTCAGGCGTGAAGTTGCGGCCGTTTTGAAACAGATGAATCTGGAAGTTGAAGAGAAGTCGTTGGATAACGGGGGGAACCAGGCATGAGATTATTGGATTTCAGCAGCGACGCATTTATCGTATCTTTCTTTCTCTATTGTGCTGCATTCTTGTTATATGCTGTCGCGGTCATGGGCAAAAAATGGAGTAATCGTGATCCTCTGGACCATATGAATCGCTGGGGTAAAAGAGCTTTTATCGCTTCGACTGTCGCCTTGGCGGCACATATCGTATTTTTTGTAACCCGATGGGCTGGGGCAGGTCATATCCCGGTTAGTAACATGTATGAGTTCATGTCTTTTCTGTCCATGATGATCATGGTTGCATTTATTGTTGTATATGCCATATACCGAAAGTCATTACTGGGTTTGTTTGCCTTACCACTTACCATTATTATTATGGCGTACGCCGCTGTATTTCCTCAGGAGGTACAACCATTAATCCCGGCGCTTCAGTCCATTTGGCTGAAAATTCACGTGACGTTGGCTGCGCTTGGTGAAGCATTCTTCGCCGTGGGTTTTGCCGCAGGGTTCATGTATTTGCTCCGTACTGTTGATTTCAGTGGTAAAGACAAGTCTTCAAGACGTCAACGAGGATGGGTTGAATTCACCCTGGTTACGATCGTTGTAGTCATCGGATTTATCGGAACGGTATTTGCCTTTCGTACAGCTGGTTACGAGGCGGTTTTTGTACAGAAAACGGTCAGCATTGACACAGAGGTACAGGAAAATAGTACAATAGAGAAAGTGATTTATCGCATGCCTCCGATTTTTGCACCATATAATAGCGAAGTGGAGAGCATGACACCGTTTCTTGGCATGAAAAAACCTTTACTTGAGACGCCTTCCTGGATGAACGGGGTAAATGCCGGGCGCAAGCTGAATACGGTGGTTTGGTCACTTATTGTAGGTCTGATCCTGTATGGAATTGTACGACTTCTTGTGCGCAGACCACTTGGACAAGCGTTACAGCCAATGATGGATGGAATCGATGCCGATGATCTGGATGAGATAAGTTATCGCGCGATTGCCATTGGTTTTCCGATATTTACGCTGGGAGCATTAATATTTGCCATGATCTGGGCTCAGATTGCCTGGAGTCGCTTTTGGGGTTGGGACCCCAAAGAGGTGTGGGCATTGATTACATGGCTATATTATAGTGTGTATCTGCATTTGCGTTTATCCAGAGGTTGGCAAGGCCAGAAATCTGCATGGCTTGCAGTTCTTGGCTTCCTGGTGGTTATGTTTACGCTGGTTGGAGTGAATCTGATCATTGCCGGATTACATTCTTATGCTGGAGCGGACTAGGACAGACTTGTATTGCAAAGGTTGAGTTTAGAAGCGGTAAACACTAACGTACCTTTTTATTGAAGGGTATTCAAATATTGTTCGCCAGATCGAACATAATAGAAGTGATGAGGAGTTATTGCAAAGGGGCTGGAGAGGCATGGCTGAACATGAGAATCGAATACTGGTCGTGGATGACGAAGAGAGAATCCGCAGGCTTTTGAAAATGTATCTTGAAAAAGAAGGTTATGAGATCGATGAAGCTGAGGATGGGGAAACTGCGCTGCGTAAAGCAACAGCAGGGGACTACGGTCTGATTTTGCTTGATGTGATGTTGCCGGGTATGGATGGAGTTGAAGTGTGTACCCGTCTTCGTCAGGTGAAATCAACGCCGGTTTTGATGCTCACTGCAAAAGGTGAAGAGATTAACCGGGTTCAAGGCTTCGAAGTTGGCGCTGATGATTATGTTGTAAAACCATTCAGCCCGCGTGAAGTGATTTATCGCGTCAAAGCGATTTTGCGTCGATCTTCCGCGACAGCTTATCTCTCCAAGGAGAGCAATTCGAGTAACAACATCGTGTTCCCGCATCTGGTTATTGAGCATGATGCCCACCGGGTAACCGCTGGTGGCGAAGAGATTAGTCTTACACCAAAAGAATATGAATTGCTGCACTACCTGGCAACATCTCCCGACAAAGTTTTCTCCAGAGAAGAATTGCTCAAAGATGTATGGAATTACGAATTCTTTGGCGATCTTCGCACCGTGGATACGCATGTGAAGCGTCTTCGCGAGAAACTTAACAAGGTATCGCCTGAATCGGCGGCCATGATTACGACGGTGTGGGGTGTGGGTTATAAACTGGAAGTACCGAAGTAGTTTTAGTTTCTGGAGATCACTGGTCGGGAAGTTATGGATCACTATTATCTGCCTTGTGGGTTGTGTACTTATAGCGCTGGGTCTTTTTTTGCTGCCCTACATTGATACGAACTTTGCAGAATCCGAATCCAGAGATATTAAGCGGTTGTTCACCTATATCTGTATAATCGGATTCAGTTTAACCACGTTTTTTGCATTGTTTCTATTCACTAAAATAACGCAGCCCATGCAGCAATTGATTCAGGCAGCCAATGCGATTCGCAAAGGGAACTACGGAACACGTCTCTCCCTGGTAACGAGTGATGAGATTGGTGAACTTGCCAACACATTTAATCATATGGCTGCCCAACTGGAAGATAATATTCGAAACCTTAACCATGAGAAGGAACATTTGGCGAGTGTGCTTCGCAGCATGACCGATGCGGTGGTTACATTTGATGGTGAAGGCAAAGTCATTCTGACGAATCCACCAGGAGAGAAGATCATGCAGGCATGGTATGATCTCGATTGGGCAAAAATGGACGAAGGACAAGAATCCGAGCAGTCTGACAAGACTTCGCGTGATGTACCTGAGCCCCTTCTTCCTTTGTTCAGAATGGTGATGGAGCAAGGTGGGGACCAGAACTCCAATGTTCACGTACAGCAAGGTGTCTGGTCTGTTCAGATGGCACCGTTGTACGCTGACAGTGTTGTCAGAGGTGCTGTGGCTGTCTTAAGAGATGTAACAGAAGAAGTGCGGCTGGAGAAGATGCGGCGTGATTTCGTGGCTAACGTATCTCATGAGATACGTACCCCATTATCCATGATGCAAGGCTACAGCGAAGCGCTTTTGGACGGCATGGCAACCTCACCCGAAGAGAGCGAAGAACTGATCCAGGTCATTCATGATGAGTCCCTGCGGATGGGCAGACTGGTTAAAGACTTGCTTGACCTTGCACGGATGGAAGCTGGACACACGGACATGGTGATGAAGGAAGTTGACCTCGGAGAGCTACTTGAACGTGTATATCGGAAGTTCTCGGTGCGTTCAAAAGAACAGGGAATTCAACTGCAATTTAAGTTCGAACAATCAACCATTGAACTTCAACAAGCAGATGAGGATCGACTTGAGCAAGTATTTACGAATTTGCTGGATAATGCGTTCAGACATACACCCACTGGCAAAAATGTAATGATCTCAGCCGAGCGGGTCACTTATCTTCGTGCTCCATTTGTCAGAGTTTCTGTAAAGGATCAGGGTGTAGGCATCCCTTCATCCGACTTGCCATTTATTTTTGAACGATTCTACAAAGCAGACAAGGCTCGTGTTCGGGGAGAAAGTGCAGGTACGGGGCTTGGGTTAGCGATTGTGAAAAATATTGTTGATGCGCATCAAGGCATGATTACTGTCAATAGTGTGCTTGGCGAAGGAACAGAGTTTATTTTGCAATTTCCTTTGGATTCATCGAAATAGCCTGAATTTCATACAAAAAGTGCGGAAACACCCTCTTAAGGAGGGTGTTTTTTTGTTGAAGACTACCGTTTAATCTTGTTCAACGTGGAACATGAATGGTCTTTTTTTTTTGACTAAAAAGAGTGTCCAAGATAAATTTCCTTCTTATGTTACATAAGCTTGAAAAGCAAGCAAGATAGAGGAGGATTGAGTAAAGCATGTCCGATGATCGAAAAAGGGTCAATATTAAAGCATTCTTGGAAGGCAGATCTTTTAGAGCGGGCTCTCCGTTTATTCCAATAACCACAATAGAACTGGAGCAGTTTGAATCCATACTTCGTTCTTTGGCTGTGGCTATTCCTGCTGCAATCAGTCAGCCGACTTCAGCCAATATAATGTCTTTGCAGAACGCATTACGTCAGTTACTTACTTTTGTGAATCAATCCGGATTTCGTGCCGGGGTAAAGGCAGAATTACAAGCCGTATTGGAATTAACGATTGCAGGTTCAGAGATTGTCCCTGTTCCTCTAATTAATCTCGCAGGTAACTTGCAAAACTTACTGGATGACTTGTTAAGTGTGACGTTGCTTCTGGAAGCACCACCTGCAGAAAAAGATAAACTTGTGGGATTAATTCGATCAATCTCCATGTCGTTAGGCCGGGCGACCACAACCCTTGGAACTGGAGGGATTACCGGACCAGCTGGTCCACAGGGAAGGCCAGGAGTTCCGGGGGTACCCGGTGTCCCGGGAGTCCCTGGGGTGAAAGGGGCTACTGGAACAGCTGGAGGAATTGGACCAGTAGGACCGGTTGGCCCAGTTGGCCCAGTCGGTCCACAGGGAGCACAGGGTCCGGCAGGAGCACCTGGTGTTGGCTTGAACAATATTACTGCATATGATCCTGCACTGGGACCAACTTATGCTCAAGGTCAAGTAGTAAGCTACGAGGGCAGTCTTTATGTTGCCAATGTGAACGGTCCCTTGGGTACACCCGGAAGTTCTCCAGACTACACTCTTTTGCTGTCGGGTGGAACGACTGGAGCAACGGGAGGTGGTTTGACAGGAGCAGTAGCATTTAATCCAGCACTCGCCCCGGGTTATCCAGCAGGTCAAGTCATTACGTATAATGGTAGTACTTACATTGCAAGTGTAGCTGGTCCTCTAGGAACACCGGGATCTTCATCGGATTACACATTAATCGCAGCTGCGGGGGCAACTGGAGTAACTGGAGCCACAGGTGCAGGATTAAGTGGCATCGTGCCATTCGATCCCGCATTAGCCCCGACATATCCAGCTGTGCAGATCGTCACGTTTGGTGGCAGTACTTACATTACAAATGTCGCTTCGCCAACGGGTACGCCAGGAAGTTCTCCAGATTATACGTTGTTAGCAGGATCGGGAGTTACAGGTGCGACCGGAGCTACGGGCATCGGTCTCAATGGTGCAGTTTCGTTTGACCCTGCAGTAGCTCCAACGTACCCAGCAGGTCAGGTCGTTACCTTTAATGGCAGTACGTATATAACGACTGTGGCTTCTCCTACGGGTACGCCAGATACTTCGCCAGACTATACATTGCTTGCAGGTGCAGGACCTACAGGAGCCACAGGTGCGTCAGGTGAAACGGGAGCGACAGGCGTAGGTTTGAGTGGTATCGTACCATTCGATCCAGCCGTAGCCCCGACGTATCCAGCAGACCAGGTTGTAACGTTCAATGGCAGTACGTATATTGCGAATGTGGCATCGCCAACCGGAACGCCGGGCACATCGCCGGATTACAGATTGCTTGCTGGAGCAGGAGCAACGGGAGTTACGGGAGCAACTGGAGTTGGAGTAACGGGAAGTACCGGAATCACAGGAGCATCGGGCGTAACAGGAGCGACAGGCGTAGGTTTGAGTGGTATCGTACCATTCGATCCAGCCGTAGCCCCGACGTATCCAGCAGGCCAGGTTGTAACGTTCAATGGCAGTACGTATATTGCGAATGTAGCTTCGCCAACCCGAACGCCGGGCACATCGCCGGATTACACGTTGCTTGCTGGGGTGGGAGTAACGGGTGATACAGGAGCAACCGGCGTTGGAGTGACAGGAAGTACTGGTGGAACAGGAGCATCAGGGGTAACGGGAGCAACAGGCGTAGGTTTGAGTGGTATCGTACCATTCGATCCAGCCGTAGCCCCGACGTATTCATCGGGTCAGGTCGTCACTTTCAATGGCAGTACGTATATTGCGAATGTGGCATCGCCAACCGGAACGCCGGGCACATCGCCGGATTACACATTGCTTGCAGGAGCAGGAACGACAGGTGTGACCGGTGCAACTGGAGTTGGAGTGACAGGAAGTACTGGTGACACAGGAGCGACTGGTCTTGCAGGGTTGACTGGGGCGACGGGAATTACAGGAGCCACGGGTTTAAGCGTAACGGGATCAACAGGAGTAACTGGAGGGAACGGGGCAACGGGTGAAACAGGAGCGACAGGTGTAGGTTTGAGTGGCATTGTACCATTTGATCCAGCCGCAGCCCCAACGTATCCATCGGGTCAGGTCGTTACTTTCAATGGTAGTACGTATATTGCGAATGTGGCATCGCCAACCGGAACGCCGGGCACATCACCGGATTACACATTGCTTGCGGACGCAGGAGCTACGGGAGTTACGGGTGCAACTGGAGTTGGAGTAACGGGTAGTACTGGAGCGACAGGTGAAACAGGAGCAACAGGCGTAACGGGATTGACTGGCGCAACGGGAGTAGGCGTAACAGGTGAAACAGGAGCCACGGGAGTCGGCATAACGGGAATTACCGGAGCAACTGGTGTCACGGGGGAAACCGGGGCCACGGGAGTGGGCGTAACAGGAAGTACCGGGGCAACAGGTGCGACTGGGGAAACAGGAGCCACAGGTATAACTGGAGCCACAGGAGTCGGTGTAACGGGAATTACCGGGCCAACAGGTGCGACTGGGGAAACAGGAGTTACAGGTATAACTGGAGCAACAGGAGTCGGTGTAACGGGAATTACCGGGGCAACAGGTGCGACTGGTGAAACAGGAGCCACAGGTATAACTGGAGCCACAGGAGTCGGTGTAACGGGAATTACCGGGGCAACAGGTGCGACTGGGGAAACAGGAGCTACAGGTATAACCGGAGCCACGGGAGTCGGCGTAACGGGAAGTACCGGAGCAACCGGTGTTACGGGGGAAACAGGAGCGACAGGTATAACGGGAGCAACGGGAGTCGGTGTAACAGGAATTACCGGGGCAACAGGTGCGACTGGGGAAACAGGAGCCACAGGTATAACCGGAGCAACAGGAGTCGGCGTAACGGGAATTACCGGAGCAACCGGTGTTACGGGGGAAACCGGAGCCACAGGTATAACGGGAGCCACGGGAGTCGGTGTAACGGGAATTACCGGAGCAACTGGTATCACTGGGGAAACAGGAGCCACAGGTATAACGGGAGCCACGGGAGTCGGCGTAACAGGAATTACCGGGGCAACAGGTGCGACTGGGGAAACAGGAGCCACAGGTATAACCGGAGCAACAGGAGTCGGCGTAACAGGAATTACTGGAGCAACCGGTGCGACTGGGGAAACAGGAGCTACAGGTATAACGGGAGCCACTGGAGTTGGCATAACGGGGAGTACCGGAGTTACTGGTGTCACTGGGGAAACAGGAGTGACAGGTATAACAGGAGCCACGGGAGTGGGCGTAACCGGAAGTACAGGAGTTACCGGAGCAACAGGTGCAACTGGAACATCTGTAACATCTAACTCGGCTTTTGCTGAGAACACTAATGGTACGATTGTTGTAATATTGGGTGGTACACTCGTTCCATTACCGAATAACCAAAATATTGGCACAGGTATAACCGTCAATGGGGCTAATGACACCTTCACGCTGACCAATGCAGGTCGTTACTATATCTCATACAAAATAAGTCTGACAGCTGCACTTGCTATCCAATCTCGGGTTTTACTTAACGGTACAGCTATTCCAGCGAGTGTAGTATCTCCAGTACTTTCTCTCAGTCAGCTGCAGTCTGACTTTATGATTACCGTTACCGCTGGTTCAACAATACAGTTACAATTATTCGGGCTCGTTGGCACAGCTATTCTTTCTCCTCCGGGATCTACACTAAACATTATTCAGTTAAGTTAAATTTTGTTTGCAAGCTTCATCACCGATATTTCAGCGGGTACACAACAAAAAAAGACGGGAACCACGAGGGTCCCGTCTTTCCTTTTACATATAGAAATATGTTTGATTATTCCAGAACAATTTCAACAGCAGTATTGATTTCTGGCAGCGCAGCAAGCTGCACAAGCACATCTTTTGGAACAGCTTTATCTACGGTCAGAATCATGATCGCTGCACCACCAATAATTTTACGTCCAACTTGCATGGATGCGATGTTGACATCGTTTTGTCCAAGCAGGGTTCCTACACGCCCGATAATACCTGGTTTATCATTATGTGAGATCAAAATTTGATGACTTTCCGGTGCGATATCTACCGGGAATTTGTCCAGACGAACGATACGCTCTCCATAACCTGCAAGCAATGTACCCGCTACACGACGTTCCTCAGCATCCTGAGTTGTAACCAATGTTACGGTAATCAGGTTAGTAAATCCTTTAGTTGCTGAGGTTTGGCTTACAACCACATTCAGATCACGGATTTTGGCCAGATGCATGGAGTTAACGATGTTGGCTTCCCCACCCAAATGTCTGGCGAGAATACCCTTCACAATGTAACGTGTGAGAGGAGAAGTATCTACTTCAGAAAGTTCACCAGCATAGTCAATCCGAATCTCCTGCACTGCATTTTGTGTAATCTGTGCTGCAAAACTACCCAACGTTTCACCCAGTTTGAAATACGGCTGCAATTTGTTCATCACGGTTGGTGCAACAGCCGGCATGTTAACTGCGTTTTTAAACGGTTCGTTACGCAAAATGTGAAGCACCTGTTCCGACACATCGATAGCCACGTTCTCTTGTGCTTCTACTGTGGATGCACCAAGGTGAGGCGTAACGATAATGCTTGGGTGATTCAGGAACGGGTGGTCAGCGGCTGGCGGCTCGCTTTCAAATACGTCAAAAGCTGCACCAGCAACAATACCTTGATCAATGGCTTCCACAAGTGCCATTTCGTCAACTACACCACCACGCGCACAGTTGATGATACGCATGCCTTTTTTCATCACTTCGAATTGTGGACGTGAAATCATATGCCGTGTTTCCGGTGTTAATGGCGTGTGAACGGTCATGAAGTCCGCATTCCGAATGATATCATCTACACTAGCAAGTTTCACTTGCAGCTTCTCGGCACGCTCCTCCGTGAGGAACGGGTCGTAAGCAAGAATGTCCATTCCGAATGCTTTGGCGCGCTTGGCAACTTCACTACCGATCCGTCCCATACCCAGTACACCGAGCGTTTTATTTCTTAATTCCACACCCAGGAAGGTTTTACGATCCCACGTACCCTGAATTGTTTTGGCATATGCCTGAGGAATGTGTCGTGCCAATGCCATCATCATGGCAAACGTGTGCTCACAGGTTGTGATGGTATTGCCATCAGGTGCATTAATAACGATGATACCGCGCTGTGTAGCAGCTTCCAGATCAATGTTATCTACACCAACACCTGCACGTCCGATCACCTTAAGGTTGGTACCAGCCGTCATAATACGATCTGTAACACGAGTCTGGCTGCGAACCAAGAGGGCATCATAATCACCAATAATGGCAACAAGTTCATCTTCACTAAGACCGGTTTTCTTCTCAACAACAACATCATTTGCATCCACCAGTTGCTGGATTCCCAGATCACTGATTGGGTCCGACACTAACACTTTGTACATGGTTTCTTCCTCCTTAGGTATGTGTATCTATATCGTCAAGGTCTGACCTCAGCGAAGAGGTATTCCTTAAAACCAGGTTGATTCTTCCGCCCAACAACGCGGTGTCGCAACAGAGGGGGAAGGTGAAGCAAATAGAGTGATCCCACAGATATCCTTTAAAATAAATCAAAAAACTCTCAATCCACATACTGCTTGCGCAATAAGGGACGAGAGTTGTCGTGGTACCACCCTAATTCACCGCCGTTTCGCAACGACAGTCTTAGCGGTCAATGAAGACCGAAGAGGATAACGGGTCTAAACCGATTGCACCTACTCCAATTTCAATGCAATAACTCAGGAGCGCTCAAGACCATTTGCCTGCCACCGATTCACACCTACCATCGGCTCTCTGTAAGACGAAGCAACGTCTTTTTTCCATCATCGTGTTTAACGTGACTAATTTTTTCATAATGTATCATGGCTGACATGAGCATGTCAATAGGCTTAAATGTTTTAAAATGTTTTGCAGATGTCTTTAGATTCACACATAAACAGAGTCACCATAAGTAATACAATAGTTAATATACCTACGACAAGAAGATGGACAGTAAGCTGTTTGGTGAACTGAATTTTACTGCTTTAATGAAGTAATGGCACGGACATAAAACCAGGACTTGGGGCAGGTCTTGAACCTATTTGGTTTTTTGGCTATCATTTAGTATACTATCCGATTGGACAACGTAATTGTTATCCATCAAATTTAACTCAAGAGGACAGACGCATCCGATGAAAAAATTCAAGTTTCCCAAGTTCAAGATTCAGAAGGCTGAGCCACAGCAGCTTACCGAGCGTTTGCTTTTAATCAATCTATACTTTACACAAGGTCTGACACTGATTATCGGAGTTGTGTGGATCTTATTGCAGAAACGAAACTTGTTAGATGTACTCGCTTGGCCTGATAATTACCAATTTATATGGTGGGGTCTTGGTCTTGCAGGAATTATGCTTGTTATGGACTTGGTACTGTCGTATGTTATACCTCAGGAAAGCATGGATGACGGTGGAATTAACGAGATGTTGTTCCGTGGGCGTCCCATCTGGCACATTGTATGTATAGCAGCCATTGTTGCTGTGTGTGAGGAATTATTATTCCGTGGAGCCATCCAACATGCCATCGGTCCTTACTGGACAAGTATTTTATTTGCAGTTATCCATATTCGTTATTTGCGCCACTGGATTCCAACAGGCTGGGTGTTTGTCTCAAGTTATGGATTGGGTTGGATTTACTTGCAGTCCGGCACATTATGGGCGCCTATATTGTGTCACTTTATTATTGATTTGGTGTCCGGATTAGCGATACGTTTTCGGAGGGGATCATGAATCAGCCATTAAGTAGAATGAAGACATATGGCAGTCAGCGCCATCGTCAATCGGATAAAAAAGAGAAATCCGAGCGTCAGGTGGCTTCTCAAGTAAGCATCGTTGCTGAAACGGCAGCAGCTGCTGAGGTTGGCGGAATCACACCAATTACTTCCGTTTCTTTACCTAGATCACAGCGCAAGCCTTATACAGAAAAACTGGAAAGTCCAGTACTTCCTCAAAGGGCACCATCACGCTCCAAAAAAACGTCAAATTCAACGGAAGAATCGATCCCCGAAGCGGGTTCGCTTCCTACACGAACAGAATTACATCCTTCACGTCGGTTAAAATTGAGCAAGAGGTTTGTCAATTCACTCATTTTTATTTTTGTCATGTTAACGATTAGTCTGGTTTGGTGGGGGGTTGAAGGAGCACCCGCTCTGAATACGTTCCTTCCCTTGCCGTGGTAATGCTTTTACTCACAGGTTTAATCATTTTGATGGGAGTTTTACTACTTTTTCATATGTGGTGTGAAGCCCACGTTCATCAAATGATTGAAGAAGAGGTTGAAGTGCCTCATCTGCCAACATCCTTTGATGGGGCTAAGATTTTGTATGTATCCGACACGCACAAGCGCAAGCTGAACCAGAAGGATCTGGAAAACGTTAAAAACAAGGTGGACTGGGTTCTGATCGGCGGGGATGTTGCGGAAAAAGGAATTTCATGGTCTTTAGTTAGACATAACATGAAAATTTTATCGAACATTGCTCCTTCATTTACGGTGTATGGCAACCATGACAAGAGGGCTGGTACCGCTCAACTTGCGCGAATCCTTCGGGAATCGGACGTTAAGCTCCTGCAGGATAATGTGGAATATCTGCAAAGGGGCAATGACAAACTGAGCCTGATCGGCATAGACTATCGTTCCAAACAGGGCGATGTATTACTACAGCAGATCGGTAACCGTTTTTGCAAAATTGCTATCGTTCATGATCCTTTGCAGGCCCTTCGCTTGGAAGAAAATGCAGATCTTATTTTAAGCGGTCATACACATGGCGGACAATTGGTTGTACCATTTTTCGGACCTGTGTTCCTTGGAAAATCGTATCGTCCCGTATCGAACGGGTGGTACTCCCTGAAGCGAAGTCCGGAGGACATTCACCAAGAAGGCAAAATGCTTGTTAGCAGAGGATACGGTACAAATCATCTTCCTCTCCGACTAGGTTGTCCTGCGGAGATGCATATCATCACGTTAAGAGTGCCTGCGGAAAAAGCACTCACAGAGAAACAGCCTTGATCCATTGGATCAAGGCTGTTTTATTTTAATGCGCAAAATTACAATTTAACGAGCTTCCAATTCAATTGCACGCGGATCAACAAAGGAATATCCTTTCTTCTCGAGCTTGGTCAGCAATTCATCCAATGCTTCAACCGTCCATGGCAACTCGTGCATCAAAATATTGCTTCCGGGATTTAACTGGTCCAGTACATTTTGGATGACTTTTTCCGGTTTGTCTTTGGTGCTTTTATCCCAATCGAGCGAACCATTAGACCAAGTCATATATAACATGCCCTTTTTCTTCACAGCAGCCTTCAGTGCATCATTTCCCGACCCAAAAGGTGGACGGAAGAATTGCGGTTCCTCACCAATGGTATCCTTCACTATTTTTTGGACATCTGTAACCTGTTTTGCCGCCTCAGCGTTGGACATTTTTTTGAGATCCTCATGATCCCAGGCATGATTGCCTACAATCTGACCCCGTTCATGTATGAGTTTGAGCAATTCCGGATGGCTTTTCACCCGGTAACCATTGACGAAAAATATCGCTTTAGCGTTATGTTTATCTAAAGTGTCGATTAGAGAAGTAATCATTTTTTCTTCTTTAGGTCCATCATCAAAAGTTAACAAGACCACTTTGTTTGGGCTCGCTTCATCGTTTGGTTTAATATAATAATTTTCATTCATATGATACGTTTTATCCACTTTCTCTTCTGTAGAAACCTTCTCCGAAGATTCAGGTTCTTCCTCTGTCGCAGTTGAATCTTCCGTGGAAGGTTCGGGCACAACAGTTTCGGGTTCTTCTGTTTCAGTAGGGTTAGAGTTATCTTGCTCTTCTTGAACCGTGGTAGTTGATTCGCCCGCTGGTGCTGAATTATCAGATGGTTTTTCTTCCGCTGTCCCACAAGCTGACAGCAGCAAACTTGCAGCAATGATCAATGCGGCGGTATGTCTAAACATGATTTCAACTCGCTTTCCTGTATTTATACGGAATGAGATCGCTCACTACCGCAAACACTAAATATGATTTTAACACTTGAAGGAGGTTGGTGTAATGAAGACGTCATCCTTTTTTTGGGGTATTGTCATTGGTGTTGCAGCCAGTTCATGGCTGTCCAAAGGCAAATTGCCCATGATGTCATCGGGTTCATCAAGAAATATGATGGATCAGGCAAAACATAAGATGATGGAAATGACTTTCCCGGGTATGGACGGGTTCACAAGCAAGCAAAATCAACATGGTGAATCCCACAAAAATCCGGCAGCAAAGACCGCAAGAGCAATCACACCGCAGGAAAAAGAAGCGAATATGAGCATGCTCAAAGATTTTATTCGCACCAATCCCGATGTGAAGCATGAAGTTGAGCAAATTTTAAGCCAAACAAACACAACAGTACCGGGTTTATAAACCAAAACCTCCAATTAGAATCATCCACAGTCTAGATTGGCTGTGGAATGATTCTTTTTTTGTCGATTTTACTTCGTGCATTTAGAGGTATAAAATGATAACATAACTACATAGATTTATTTTCAGCACATATTGTTTTGTGCTTCATAATCTGTTATAAGACTTGCTTATAAAGGGGAGATCCTGTATGAAAATAGAACGACTAAGTCACGATAAGATACGGATTTTCCTGACCTTTGACGATCTGAGCGAGCGCGGAATACAAAAAGAAGATATGTGGCAGGAAATACCTAAGGTTCATGAACTGTTCACTGAAATGATGGATCAGGCCTATTCCGAACTTGGATTTGATGCCACAGGTCCACTCGCTGTCGAAGTATTCGCACTTCCCGCTCAAGGGATGGTTGTCATTGTCACACGAGGAAAATATGATCCGCAACAATATGGTTCAGGTCATGAAGATGATCTTCCTGAAGAAGTATATGAAATGGAAGTTACACTCGAGCAAAGCGATTCCATCGTTTATGCATTCAAGGACTTTGAAGTGCTCATTGAAGCTGCACATATGTTGCGTCAGCATGTTACGGATGCTGGGAGACTTTATTCGTATAAAGACAAGTGGTTCTTGCATTTGGAGCCAGATGAGGTAGATTCCACCAAACATGCGGCATTGATTGCCTTGCTTGCTGAATTTGGCGAAGGTTCCTCAGTTACTCCGGCAGTTATGGAAGAGTATGGTAAGGTTGTTATTCCTGCACAAGCGATTGATGTTATCTGCACCCACTTCAAACGCCAGGATTAATCTCTAGTTGTAATCGCGTCTTTAGTCAGAGGAGGGAATTTCGGTGCTTTTGTTTTCGGTCTTAGCGGCAGCAGTTGCTCCGGGTCTCGCCTTGTTAACATACTTTTACCTGAAAGACCGTTATGATTATGAGCCACTTCATATGGTATTGCGGGTTTTCCTCATGGGGATTCTGATGGTACTGCCTGTGATGATTATTCAGCGTGGCATGATGATATGGCTCGGGGATAATCCTTATCTTGAGGCCATTATGATCTCAGGTGGTGTAGAGGAATTCGTTAAATGGTTCGTACTTTATCATATCATCTATAATCACACCGAATTTGATGAGCCGTATGACGGGATCTTATATGCAGTTGCTGTTTCACTTGGATTTGCCACTGTTGAGAATGTGTTGTATGCCTTTGCGGGGAATGCATCCGTCTCAGCCATGTTCCTTCGGGCACTGCTCCCTGTTTCAGGGCACGCTATGTTTGCGGTAATCATGGGTTATTATATGGGTAAAGCCAAGTTTATTGGTGGTAAGAAAAAGCGGTGGTACCTGGTTCTTTCTCTGGTGTTACCTTTTTTCTGGCATGCATTGTACGATGTCATCATGAACACCATGCTGAACAATTGGTTGTGGTTTATAGCGCCGCTAATGGCGGGCCTGTGGTATGGGGCAATGGGTAAAATCACACGAGCTAATAACCGTTCTCCTTTTCGTTTTGTGAAGCGGGAGGAAGAGGTTAAATTATAAAAATAGGGACACACTGGTGGACATAAAGCGCATATTGCGCCTATGGCTCCGGTGTGTTTTTATTTTTACGGATAAACTCCCGGGGAATGACCAACAGAAACGGAGATCGTTGTGATGAGAATTAAAATTAAAATCAGATGCAAACAATGCGGTGAACGATTTACATTACGAGGCAAGAAAGAGCGGGGCCGAATTGAGACGGGATTCAAGCAGTGCCTATGTGATAACAGAGACCAGTTCGAAATTGAAGAAGAGGGCATGGCAACTGGTATTCAGCTGAATTAAAAGGAGGACCCAAACGGGACTTTAGCAGCCTGCTTGTGTAAGGACTGGAAATCGCATGCATAAGAGATCTTTCTTCGATCCACAATAGAGGTAGTGGTTTAGAAGAAAGGAGACTCTACGGATGTATAAACGTTTAAGTTCAGTTATGTTTCCGATATTTGCGGTTCTGCTAGTCGGTGCGCTCGTGTGGGGTTATCAGGAGAATCAGGAGAAGAATGCAATTCTGATCAAGGCAGAGAACCAATATCAGCGTGCCTTTCACGATTTATCTTTTCATATGGACAAATTGCATTCGGAGATTGGTAACACCTTGGCGGTTCACTCTACATCACAGGGGATGCATCGCAAAGGTTTGATGAATGTATGGCGACTCACGAGTGAAGCACAGAATGAGATCAACCAACTGCCACTCACCATGCTGCCATTTAACGAGACAGAGGAGTTTCTCTCACGTATTTCCAACTTTGCCTATCGGGCGTCGATGCGTGACTTGACGAACGAACCGCTAAGTGAGAAGGAAATGGGCAACCTGAAAAAGCTGTATCAGAATTCATCCGAGATTACCAAGAATCTGCAGGATGTGCAGCAGAAAGTCCTGACGGACCGGTTGCGCTGGATGGATGCAGAGACTGCCATGGCAACGCAAGAGCAAACCATGGACAACACGATCGTTGATGGTTTTCGTACTGTGAACAAAAAGGTACAGGAATACCCGGAGCTTGATTGGGGGCCTTCCGTATCCAATATCTATGCAAAACGATCAGTCAAGAAACTGGGCGGTTTGCCGGTGACCAAAGAACAGATCCAGAGCAAGGCTGCAAAATTTTCTAATACGGATAGTAGCAAAATCCAAGTGCAGGAGAACGGCAAAGGAACTGACTGGGAGTCCTACACTGCCACAATTGATCATGCCAACAATGGCAAACTGATGATGGATTTCACCCGTAATGGCGGAATGCTGATCTCTTACAGTGATACGCGTCCAATCGGAACCAAAAAAGTGTCCCGTCAGAATGCCATGGCTAAAGCAGATCAATTTCTAATGAACAAAGGTTATAAGGATATGAAGGCCGTAAACTACGACGAATATGGTAATCTGGGTAACCTTACTTATGTACGTAAGCAAGGAGACACTTTGATCTATCCTGAGAAAATGTCAGTTCGTGTAGGTTTGGATACAGGTGAAGTAACCGGCTTCCAGGCGAGTGACTTTGTCTACGAACATAATGACAAGCGCAAAATTCCGAAAGCAACGCTTACGGAGCAACAGGCGCGGAAAAAGCTTAACTCGGAGTTCGAAGAAAATTATGTTCGCAAATCCCTGATTGAGAATGATTACAGCAAAGAAGTATTGTGTTATGAATTCGGAGGGAAAATTAACGGTTCTCGTTACCGGATATACATTAATGCGAATACAGGAATGGAAGAAGCGGTTGAAGAGATCAAACCGGTCAATGCAACCTCATAAAAAGATGGATAATTTAAATTTTAAGCTGAGCGAATAACTGCGGCAGACCACGATGTGGTCTGTTTTTTCTTGTTCAATGTGAGAAAGGTCATGGTATAATAGTCCTCGTACATACGAAGATAAATACATAAAGTGGCGGTGAACAGCTTGTTTCCTAAAATAAATGAAATTTTATACATCCAGATTGCTTCTGCAGATGAAAAAGAGGAACACAAAGAATACAAATCACGCATTGCAGATATGGATGACACCAGTTTTCTGATTGAGGTCCCGATGCAACAAGGAAGCAGCCGTCTGAAAAGGCTCTTTTTCGGAGAGGAATTGTCCATTTCATATATTACGGAGGATGGGGTCCGGCATTATTTTAATACCTATGTCACGGGATTTGAGGAAGATGTGGTCCGTCTTGTCCGTATCCGCAAACCGCTTCCGAGCGATATATCCAAAATACAACGGCGCAGCTTTCTTCGTGTTCACGCAAATCTCGAACTGGCCATCCAGAGTGAAGATCTGACCCGTGCCGTTGGATTGACTGAAGATATTGGTGGCGGTGGATTGTCCATCTACGGCGAAACAGGGTTTTCAATAGCTGAAGGTCAAAAATTGAAATGCTGGTTGCTTGTTCCCTACCGGAATTCAACTATTGAACATGTGAATTTTGAAGCTGAAGTTGTGCGGATCAAAACCCTGGAAACCGGCAGACAGCTATGCATGCTGAAATTTGTGCAGATTTCAGATTCGGAGCGCCAAAAAATTATCAAGTTTTGTTTTGAACGGCAACTTGACTATCGCACGAAATAGGAATGTTGTGGCATAAAGAGAGGGAACTGCGGGTACCGTAATGAAAAAAACGGAGGTATTGCCTTGAATCATCGTCATGCAACCCGCAGATATGAAAGACTTTATTATGTTTTCTCCAGGAGAATGGAACGAAAGGTTACGATTCTGATTACAGCCCTTCTAATCCTGCTTGTACTATATCAATTGCTACTGTTGGTACCAGGCTTCAAAAAGAATTTGACCACCATTGACCGCCTGGAAGGAACGCCAATTGAAGTGCAAACGGTGAATGATTACAAACGTCGTTGATTTGTCTGTTTTTGCATCCATGTGTAGAGTGTGGTATAATTTTCACGATGCAGGCAATGCCTGTTTTTTTATTGAGGTTTATCGTTTGAGGAGGAATGCCCCGTTGGCAAGCCAGAACACATCAGAGAACGGGAAAATGAACGTTGCAATTGACGGACCTGCCGGTGCCGGGAAAAGCACGGTGGCCCGATTGGTTGCAGAGGCGCTCGCGTATGTATACGTCGATACAGGCGCAATGTACCGTGCGGTAACCTTGCACATGCTTCGGAAAGATATTGCGCCGGAAGAAGTGGCACAGGTACTTCAGGAAGCCCAAAAGCTGGTCATTGATTTACAACCGGATCCCGACGGACAGAAAGTGTTCTGTAATGGGGAAGAAGTAACCTCGGAAATCCGCTCCCGTGAAGTGACGGGAATCGTGTCCCGATATGCGCAAATCGAGGGGCTGCGTACGCAATTAGTGGATACTCAGCGGCAAATGGCTTTGCGCAAGGGCGTCGTCATGGATGGACGCGATATCGGAACGACAGTACTGCCCGATGCGGAAGTGAAAATCTTCATGACTGCCAGTGTCGAAGAGCGTGCGCTTCGCCGCTTCAAAGAACTGGACCCCTCTGAAGGACTGACGTTGCAACAGCTGGAGCGAGACATTGCCACCCGTGACAGATTGGATGAGAATCGGGAAATTTCCCCATTGCGTTGTGCTGAGGATGCTATCGTCCTTGATACAACGGAGATGAACATTCATGAAGTGGTTGACAAAATCGTATCTTATTGCACAATGGTCAGAGGAGAGATCGGTCTATGATTTACACATTTTGCAGCACATTACTGCGGATCATTTATACCATTCTTTTCCGCTTGGAGGCCGTTGGACGGGAGAATATTCCGAAAGAAGGCGGCGTACTTTTATGTTCCAATCATATTAGTAACTTCGATCCTCCAACCGTTGGTATCAAAATTCGCCGTCAGGTGCGTTTCATGGCCAAAAGCGAATTGTTTGACATTCCGGTACTCGGCCGAATTATTAAAGCCGTGGGTGCTTTCCCCGTTAAACGTGGAGGTGTCAGCAAGGAATCCATCAAAACCTCACTCAATATTTTGCGTGATGGGCAAGTGCTTGGAATCTTCCCCTCGGGAAGCCGTCACAATGATGGAGGTATCGGCAAAAAAGGGGCAGCGAGTTTTGCTCTCCGCAGTGGCGCTACAGTTATTCCTACTGCTATTATCGGTAACTACAAAGTTTTTCGTAAGATGAAAGTTGTATATGGAGCACCAGTAAGTTTGGACGAGTTCAAGGAAGACCCATCTGGAGAAGCTCTGGAGAAGGCGACTGAAAAGATTATGTCCAAGATTAACGAAATGGTGCAAACGGGCGTGCCAAGCAAGTAATGGCTTCGTCGGTAGCCGAGTGCATGTTTCCATATTTTTGAGGGAGACTAAAGCTTGAGCACTCAGTGATGAAAGTGTTTTGAACTCTGCTACAGGCAGGTTTGAATATAATGGGGTTTTTGAATTGAGGAGGGTATTTGACATGTCGGAAGAAATGAAAAATCAAGAAGCAACCCAAGATGAGTTGGATCAATTCGTTTCCTTGAAAAAAGGAGATACCGTAAAAGGAACCATCGTCAAATTGGAAGATAACCAAGCCTATGTGAGCATTGGATATAAATATGACGGTGTCATTCCAATTCGTGAACTGTCTTCATTACATGTTGACAGCGCGTCTGACGCAGTAGAAGTTGGACAAGAAGTTGAAGCTAAAGTTCTTAGCATCGACGACGAGAAAGAAAAACTCGTTCTGTCCAAACGTGCAATCGACAGCGAAAACGCATGGGATCAATTGCAAAAGCATTTTGAAGACCAAGACGTATTCGAAGTTGTTGTAGGTGATGTTGTTAAAGGCGGTCTGGTAGCAGACGTGGGCGTACGTGGATTTATCCCGGCTTCCATGGTTGAACGCCATTTCGTTGAAGACTTCAGCGACTACAAAGGACGCACACTGCGTGTTAAAGTGAAAGAGATCGACCGTGAGAACAACAAAGTGATCCTTTCCCAAAAAGACGTACTGGAGCAAGAATTCGAAGCAAACAAAGCTACAGTAATGGCTGGTTTGCAAGAAGGTCAAGTGATCGAAGGTACAGTACAACGTTTGACTCAATTCGGTGCATTCGTTGATGTGGGCGGAGTTGACGGTTTGGTTCACGTATCCGAGCTGGCTTGGACACACGTTGAAAAACCATCCGACGTGCTGTCTGAAGGTGATAAAGTTAGTGTGAAAGTGCTGAAAGTTGACCCTGAAAAAGGCAAAATCAGCCTGAGCATGAAAGCTGTTCAACCAGGTCCTTGGGAAACAGCAAGCGAAAAATTCAATTCCAGCGATATCGTAACAGGTGTTGTAAAACGTTTGGTAGACTTCGGTGCATTTGTTGAAATCGCTCCTGGTGTTGAGGGACTTGTGCATATCTCGCAAATCTCCCACAAACACATCGGCACTCCTCATGAAGTGCTGAAAGAAGGACAAGAAGTTCAAGTTAAAATCTTGGACATGAACCCTTCTGAGCAACGTGTAAGCTTGAGCATCAAAGAAACAGAAGAAGCTCCAGCTCAACCACAAAAATCAGAAAGACCTTCAAGAAACAACGCTCCGCGTGAAGAAATCAACAATCCAAACGTTTCCTTGAACAATCAAGGTATGAGCACTACGCTTGGCGAACTGTTTGGAGACAAACTCAGCAAATTCAAATAAGTTAACAATGCATGGTTCTAAGTTATATACTGCATATTTTGCTGAATAACAAAAGCAAGATCGGCGAGCCCAAGGCGGGTTCGCCGATTGTTTTTATTGCGAGTAATTTGGCATGAAACGTTAGCCAAGACATATCTTTTTTGCTATGATGAGTATCGTAAGTATGGACAGGAGGAGTGGAATGTATGGCAAGACCCGTTGTGGCAATTGTCGGACGACCGAACGTGGGTAAATCCACCATTTTCAATCGGATCATCGGCGACAGACTGGCCATTGTGGAAGACAAGCCGGGCATTACCCGTGACCGCATATACGGAATCGGTGAATGGAACGGTAAACCATTTAGTATCATTGATACAGGTGGTATCGAAATTGATGGTGAAGATGTAATCTTAAAATCGATTCGGATGCAAGCAGAGCTCGCTATTGAAGAAGCGGATGTTATTGTATTCATGTGTGATGCAAAAGCAGGTATTACGCAATCGGATGAAGAGGTAGCAGAGATGCTCTACCGCTCAGGAAAGCCTATTGTTGTAGCCGTTAACAAAGTGGATAATATCGGACGAAGTGAGCTCATTTATGAGTTTTATGGATTTGGTTTCGGTGATCCCATCGGCGTATCCGGAAGTCACGGTACAGGTGTAGGTGATTTGCTTGATGCAATTGTGGAGAAGCTACCAGAACTTGAGGAAGAGACTTACGATGAAGATGTCATTCGTGTAGCTCTGATCGGACGTCCTAATGTGGGTAAATCTTCACTGGTGAACGCTATTCTGGGTGAAGAGCGTGTCATTGTAAGTGACGTGGCTGGAACAACCCGGGATGCGATTGATACACCTTTTGAAAAAGACGGCCAACGTTACGTGCTGATTGATACAGCAGGTATGCGTAAGCGTGGTAAAGTATATGAAACAACTGAGAAATACAGTGTAATGCGTGCGATGCGTGCGATTGAGCGTGCAGATGTTGTTCTGATTGTCATTAATGGTGAAGAAGGCATTATTGAACAGGACAAGCATATTGCAGGATATGCATTCGAAGCGGGTAAAGCGTCATTGTTTGTTGTGAACAAATGGGACGTAGTAGAGAAGCATGACAAAACGATGAAAGAGTTTGAGAGAAAAATTCGGGATCACTTCCTGTTTATGACTTATGCTCCGGTCGTATTTTTGTCGGCCCTCACAAAACAACGCTTACAAAAACTGTTGCCGGTTGTGCAACGTGTAGCAGAGCAACACTCGTTACGTGTGCAGACCCATCTGCTTAACGATGTGGTGTCTGATGCGGTTGCCATTAACCCTCCGCCAACAGATAAAGGACGGAGAATGAGAATTAACTATGTGACTCAGGTTGCAGTTAAACCGCCGACCATGGTTATTTTTGTGAACGATCCTGAGTTGATGCACTTCTCATATGAGCGCTATCTGGAGAATAAAATCCGTGCAGCGTTTGATTTCGAAGGAACACCAATTCGCATATTTACTCGGAAGAAGTCCGACGAAAGTTAGGGGAGAAGTGTGTGATTTTACAAATCGCAGCGATTGTACTGAGTTATCTGCTCGGTTCGATCAGCTTTAGTGTCCTCCTTGCCAAAGCGATACGGGGGATCGATATTCGTCAGCACGGAAGCGGAAACGCGGGAGCTACCAATACATTGCGTATTTTGGGTAAAGGACCGGCAATTGCTGTTCTGTTACTTGATGTACTTAAAGGTGTTGCAGCTGTATGGATTGGAATCTGGCTGAGTGACGGTTCTGCCTGGATTCCTGCACTCAGTGGTATAGCAGCCATTGCAGGACATAACTGGCCGCTTTACTTCCATTTTCGTGGAGGAAAAGGCATTGCCACAGCCATTGGTGTTCTGGTGAGTCTTGCTTTCCTACCTGCGTTATGTGCTGGGGTGATCGCCATTCTGTCTATTGTATTGACACGCTATGTTTCATTGGGGTCTCTGATTTTTGTAGCATTTACACCCATCTTTATCTTGGTATTACCCGGATATTCAATGAATATCTTCTGGGGGAGTCTGATTATTTGTCTGTTTGCGTTCTGGAGACATCGTACCAATATTGCGAAGCTCGCCAAAGGACAGGAAAATAAATTGGGATCGAAAAACCCTGGAGGGGGTAAACGAGTTGTCTAAAAAAGTTGCTGTTCTGGTCGCTGGGAGCTGGGGAACAGCTCTCGCCAGTGTACTCGCCGCCAATCAGTTGGACGTGATGATGTGGACACGTGGTGAAGACCAGGCTAACGAAATCAATAACAAACACACCAATACACGCTATCTTCCGGATGCGGAGCTTTCAGCACGGATTCAAGCAACAACTGATATGGAAGCTGCGGTGGAAGGCGCTATAGCTGTGTTAATTGTTGCGCCTTCATCAGCCATGCGTGCGGTTACGAACCAGCTTAAGGCTTATTACAAGCCTGAGATGTTAGTCATTCATGCAACCAAAGGTTTTGAGACAGAAAGCCTGAAACGGATGTCCACAGTCATTTCAGAAGAGCTTGAATGTGAGGAAGGACGTGTTGTTGTTCTTTCTGGCCCAAGCCATGCGGAAGAAGTGGTGAAGCGTTGTCCAACGACAGTGGTTGTAGCTTCACTGGATAAGTCATCTGCCGAGTCTGCCCAAGCTTTGTTTATGAATGCCTATTTCCGGGTTTACACGAATCGGGACATGATTGGTGTTGAGCTTGCAGGCGCATTCAAAAATATTATTGCTCTTGGTGCAGGCATGTCCGATGGTCTTCAATTTGGTGATAATGCCAAAGCCGCTTTGCTAACACGCGGTCTGGCAGAAATCACACGTATTGGTGTTGAGATGGGAGCAAATCCGCTAACGTTTTCGGGCCTTGCCGGGATCGGGGATCTGGTTGTAACGGCTACAAGTCAGCACAGTCGGAACTGGAGAGCAGGTTCCATGTTGGGCCAGGGACAGAAGCTGGATGATGTACTGAAGTCCATGGGCATGGTGGTAGAAGGCATTCGAACTACGCAAGCTGCCTATTTCATCTCACAAAAATATGGTGTGCAAATGCCAATTGCGGATCAGTTATATCACGTTTTATTCCAGGAGAGACAGCCGCGTGATGCGGTTGAAGCCTTGATGGGGCGTGACCCGAAGACTGAAATGGAAGTCATGAAGCTTGAAACCTGGGAGCAGTGGCATTCCTGATTGTAATCAGCCTAAACGTACCTTGTGAAATAAGAAGCTTATTCACCTTTTCTGTCGCAGACTCATACTATACACATGAGTATTGCCGGAGGAGGGGAGACGAATGGGTAACAACATTTCCAAAGATGCACTGAATGCAATCAACAAGAAAACGGGTAAAACGATAACGGAAGGTGCCGTTAAGAAATTGGCGAGCACGGTGAAACCAACGACGATTCAGAATGAAGCTCAGTTGCGCCAATTGATCAAACAAGTATCCGCCATGGCGAAAGTTCCGGTATCTGAGGATACGGTTAAGGATATTGTGAGTGCGGTCAAGAAAAGCGGATTGAATCCGAGCAGTATGGAATCGTTAATGAAAATGATGATGAAAAAATAATAGATCACACCTGCATGTGCAGGTGATCCAGTAAGACAAAAAGACGAGTCGGCTTCTGCCGGCTTGCTTTTTTGTCTTTTTTTTGGAAAGTTGAGCTGAATTTCGTGTTATAATGGTTGCAATTGTCACAGTGTCAGTGATGAATATCGGACTGAAGGGGAGACTGCTGGATTATGAGCGCAATGGACAAGATGTGGCTGTCATTGGTAGCCATCCTCATTATGGGACTATCTGTATTCCTGATTACGTTTGCTCGTGCCAAAACAAAAGGTATTGTACGGGGGATTCTTTCTCTGATTGCATTTTTGATTATGCTGATTGGCTTGTTCGGTGGAATCGCTTCTCTGACCTGATTTCCCATGCCTGAAGGATAACATCCGCATAAGCACATCATAAGAACTGACACAATGAACACGGATGAGGGGAGTGTGAGCCTATGGGGCCGCATGATACGGAGGGTCGGACAGAGCGTTATCCGGAATTACACGCGGCTTTGCTGGAAACGGCCAAAGCCTGGAACACACAGCCGCAGACATGGTTACTTGGAGGAAGTTGTGGGTTGCTGCTTCAAGGGGTGGAGTTGCAACAGGCTCCGAGAGATATTGATATCTATGCGGATGTTGCTGCTGCTAAGGAACTTCACCGAATCGCTCCGGGGGAAATGCTTGACGAGCCTACAGTGGATAAAACAGGACCTTATGCTTCTCTGCTAAGCCACTATCAGGTGGGTGAATGTGCGCTGGAACTGGTGGGTGGTTTCGAAATATGGGCTCGCAAAAGTTGGTACCGTATTGAGATTGAACATGTACTTGCTCCGCATGCACCAGTAGCACAAGTGGGTTCATATAGCCTGCGACTGATGCCGCTTGCGCATGAGCTGTTGTTTAATCTGCTGCGAGGTCGTGAAGATCGTTATGTCCCCATTGCGACACAGATGCGCGAGCAGCCAGATGCACATCAACCTATAATGATGCTTTTAAGTCAACAGAATGTATGGACAAGCCGCTTCAGAGCCGAAGTGGAAGAGCTTGTTGGCTTTACATGGCCCCAGTAGGGTGAGGGAGGAAAATGATGGATTATAAAGTTACTTTTTTACCTATGAACAAATCGATAGCACTCAAACCAGGGGTGACACTTCTGCATGCAGCACGACGTGCTGGAGTTAAGATTACGACCCGATGTGATGGTAAAGCGGCTTGCCTGATGTGCAAAGTGAACGTGGATGAAGAATATCGGGCGGAACTGTATCCACCAACAGATGCTGAAAAGCGCAAGTTGGGTTCTCTGTTGGAAGCAGGTACACGACTGTCCTGTCAGGCCAAGGTGTGTGGATCTCTATCGGTTCATGTTCCAGAGGACCCGCTGAAGGCAGCCATTCGGAAACAACTGGAACGTCAACAACAGGAAGACGACTGGTTCTGAGCGTTATGACATTGATTCTCTAATGAGTTATTCAAGGAGGATACGAATGATTAAGAACAAGCCAAAATGTGTGGAAGGAAGCAGACGGCAGCGTCTGAAACATCAGACGGGCGGTCTGCTGTTATTCCTGTTGTTTGCTTTTACAGCAAGTGGTTGTATGTATCCATCCCAGAGTAATTCGGATCCTAAGATAGCCTATCGGGAAAGCGTGAGCCGTATCCAGAGTGCGGTCGAGGCATTCCAGCAAGATGAGGGGATTTTGCCAATCATCAATGCAGATATGGAAACGCCAAAATATGAAAAGTTCAGAGTGGATCTGCCCAAGTTGAAACAACTGGGGTATCTGGATGAAATACCAGGGACTGCTTTTGAAAGTGGTGGGAGCGCTTACTTCCTTATTCAGGACGAAGAAGTGAATCCGACTGTTAAAGTGATGGATCTTCTGACCATACAGAAAGTAAACGATGTGCAACGAATGGTTAATCAATATAAGTCCGTACATAACAATAAGCTACCAAGCGGGGAAGAACTGTATCCGGGGTTATATGCTGTGGATATGGAGCAGGCTGCTCAGGCAGGTACTCCTTCCATTACGCTGAATAGTGTATATTCAGGTCAGGCGTTACCTTTTATGATGAATGACGAAGGCAAGGTTTATGTGGATTATGCTTTTGACATTATGCAGGCGGTGGAAAAGTCTGACGTGTCTCCAACAGACACTGAAGATGTTCGGGATTTGCTGGTGGAACACTCCTACTTCGTACCCGTTAAATCTGTTCCCTACGCATGGCAAAATAATGCGCCGGTTGCCCAGCCAATAAAATAAGCATGATTGCAATTCAAATGATTTAGCTGTATGACCACCATGCCTCTAATGGTTCAAAAAGAGATATTCCAAATAAGGAGTATCTCTTTTTTCTTTTGTCAGTATGAGTAATAACCGTCATAAAAGCTTCACGGATCACATAAAGTAGATTGAAATAAAGACGCGCAGTCCGAGATCGGGGGATTCTCCTAATGTCATCACCTTAAGATAAAAAAACAAAAATACGCGTCATATTGCCGCATACGGATACATAAGATGATACTAGTCCAATTGCATGTACGAGTTAACGCCGCTCTCGCCGGTTTCATCAGAATGCAACGTTCGGCGGCGGACGACTTCCGGGCACTCACAAAGGCGGCTCTACCGTTGCAGGGATTTCAGTCTTCTGATTGAAAAAACGAAGCGGATGCTCTTTAGCATTTTTCCTTCGGAGTAATTTAGGGAGGGGATTTCATTGGAGAAAGTGGACATTTTTAAGGACATAGCTGAGCGGACCGGAGGGGATATTTATCTCGGGGTTGTCGGCGCAGTCCGGACGGGAAAATCAACATTTATTAAACGATTCATGGAAACCATCGTGTTGCCAAACATCACTAACGAGGCTGACCGTGGTCGAGCGGTGGATGAACTTCCACAGAGTGCAGCAGGTAAAACCATCATGACTACCGAACCAAAATTTGTACCAAATAACGCAGTCCAGATCAAGGTGGCAGAAGGACTTGATGTCAATGTGCGCCTTGTGGATTGTGTAGGTTACGCGGTGGAAGGAGCCAAGGGATACGAGGATGAGAATGGTCCACGCATGATCTCCACGCCTTGGTTCGAGGAACCAATTCCGTTCCAGGAAGCCGCCGAGATTGGTACTCGCAAAGTTATTCAGGAGCATTCTACACTGGGTGTTGTGGTAACAACAGACGGCACAATCGCCGAAATTGCCCGCAGCTCCTATGTGGAATCTGAAGAACGGGTCATTGCGGAATTAAAAGAAGTGGGTAAACCGTTTGTCCTGGTCATCAACTCCACTCGTCCTCGCAGTGAAGAAGCCCTGCAATTGCGTAGTGAGCTTGCTGCCAAATACGACATTCCGGTGATGACACTCAGTGCAGCGACCATGACGGAAGATGATGTAACGGGTGTACTTCGTGAAGTGCTCTATGAGTTCCCTGTGCATGAAGTGAATGTAAACTTGCCGAGCTGGGTTATGGTACTCAATGAGACTCACTGGCTGCGTAGCAACTACGAAAATTCCGTACGGGATACCGTCAAGGATATTCGCAGACTTCGTGATGTGGATCGGGTTGTCGCTCAGTTCATGGAATATGAATTCATTGATCGCGCAGGCCTGAGTGGCATGAATATGGGGCAGGGTGTAGCCGAAATTGACCTGTACGCACCGGATGAGCTGTATGATCAGATTCTCGTGGAAGTGGTTGGCATCGAGATTCGCGGTAAGGATCATCTGCTGCAATTGATGCAGGAATTCTCGCATGCGAAGAGAGAATATGACCGCTTCGCAGAAGCGCTGGAGATGGTCAAAACGACCGGATACGGCATTGCCGCTCCATCTCTTGCCGAGATGGCTCTGGATGAACCTGAGCTCATTCGTCAGGGCACCAAATTTGGCGTACGTCTGAAAGCAACGGCACCTTCCATTCACATGATCCGGGTTGATGTGGAATCGGAGTTCGCTCCAATCATCGGTACGGAGAAACAAAGTGAGGAACTGGTGAGATACCTGATGCAGGACTTCGAGAACGACCCAATCAAGGTATGGGATTCAGACATGTTTGGTCGTTCGCTACACTCCATCGTGCGAGAAGGAATTCAGGGCAAGATTGCCATGATGCCGGATAATGCAAGATACAAATTGCAAGAGACGCTGGGAAGAATCATTAACGAAGGTTCGGGCGGCTTGATCGCCATCATTCTGTGAAACATCAAAAGACCGTAAGGGGGCATCCCCTCGCGGTCTTTTTTACGTGATTTCTTTATTTTGGATGAAATGGATAGGAAGAATGGTACTTTCGAAAAAAACTTAGCGAGTTTTAGCTTTAAATTGCTAAAACCCATTTACATACTGGGGATTAGCCGTTATATTAATATTCAACTATTGTGATCGAGATCACAGAGAGTGGACAGGGGGATACAGAGATGAAAAGAAAAGAGACAAAATGGGTATGGTTGAGTGTGTTATTAGTATTTACATTGGCGCTGTCCGCTTGCGGAATCAAAAAAGAACCGGCAGCCACTCCGGCTTCGGGTACATCAGATGATACACCAAAAACGGAAGCAGTCACGGGCCCTCTAAGTGGCAAACGGATCGCACTTATTATGGAATTTAATACAGGTACTTTCTCACAGCAATATGTACAGGGTGTAAAAGAAGAAATCGAAAAATTCGGTGGAGAACTGACAACCTTTGTTGCCGATAATGACAAAGCAAAGATGGTATCCTTGCTTGATAGCGCTATTAACCAGAAATTCGATGCCATTCTCACGGATCATGGAGATTCCCTGTTAGAGCCAGGCGTGAAGAAGGCAGTAGAACAGAATATTCCAGTGGTCGTGTTTGACGCAGCTATCAGTGTTCCAGGAGCCACAGTCCTGTCGCAGGATGACCAGAAGATGGCTGAACTGACGCTGGAGCAAATGAAAAAAGATATCAATGGACAAGGCAATATTGTCAAAGTATGGGTAGCTGGTTTCGCACCGATGGAACGCCGTCAAATCGCATACGGTGAATTCATGAAAGCAAATCCGGACATCAAGGAAATAGCGACATTCGGTTCTGCACAGAACCCTGCGCTGGATACTCAAGCCAAAATGGAAGCTATTCTCAAGCAGTATCCAAAAGGTGAGATTACAGCTGTATGGACTGCATGGGATGAGTTCGCCAAAGGTGCAGCGCGTGCGATTCAACAAGCTGGACGTGATGAGATCAAAGTGTATGGTATCGATATGAGTGACGAGGACCTGCAAATGATCCAGGACCCGAAAAATCCTTGGGTTGCTTCTGCTGCTGTTGATCCAACGGATATTGGACGCGTCCAGGTACGTTATGCTTATCAAAAACTGAACGGGGACGAGACGGAAGATGCAGTTGTTCTTAACCCTGTGTATGTTCAACGTGAAGCTCTACCAGATAAACAAATCTCCACTTCGGAGCTGTCAGAGTTCGTTGAAGGTTGGGGTGGCAGCACACAAGGAATCAAGGACTGGATGAGCGAATACGGAATTACTGCTAAATAAGCAGCGTAAGGGAAGCGCGCCGCAAGGCGCGCTTTTTCAAACATAAATGAAGATATGTGTGGTCTGGATGAAAAAAAGGGATGCTCCCGGAAGGGAACGATTGGAGGTTAACATCATGAGCACTGCACCGATTCTGCTTCAAATGGAACATATCCACAAGCAGTTTTCAGGTATTCCTGCACTGAAGGATGTGAATTTCTCTGTAAAAGGTGGGGAGATTCATGCGCTGTTGGGGGCAAATGGTGCCGGTAAGAGCACGTTAATGAAAATTCTGTCCGGTGCCTATCCATTGGATCAGGGTACGATTCAGTTGAGTGGACGAGCGCTTCATTTAAGTTCTCCGGGAGACGCGAAGGCAAGTGGGATTCACTGTGTCTATCAGGAAGTGGATGCGGCACTGGTGCCACAGCTGACGGCTGCGGAGAACATCATGTTGGATCAACTGGCATCGCCTGGTGGCGGCTGGTGGAAGAGTCCACGGAAGCTGCAACAGCGTGCTGCTGAAGCGCTGAAGCAATTAGGGGCGGACATATCCGTTCACCAAAAGGTAGCCGACCTGACCCTTGCGGAGAAACAGATGATTCTACTCGCACGCATCCTGATACAGGATGCCAAAGTCATTATTTTTGATGAACCGACCGCGCCGCTGAGCCGAGAAGAAACCGATGCATTTTTCCGAATTGTTCATCTCCTGAAGGATCGGGGCGTAGCCTGTATTTTCATTACCCATCGTCTTGCTGAAGTGACGGGTCACTGTGATCGCGTTACGGTTATGAGAGATGGGCAACATGTATTTACGGGTGAAGCAAAAGGACTGACAATTAACGACTTGGTCACACAGATGCTGGGCAAGCCGTTCGAAGAAGAGTTTCCGAAGACGGAAGCACCCGTGGGAGAGCTGTTATTGGAGGCTCGTGGGCTTCGTCGTGGAGTGAAAGTCAAAGGTGTTGACCTCTCTGTACGCCGAGGTGAAGTCCTAGCTGTGGTAGGTCTGGTAGGCGCGGGTAAAACGGAAAGCTCTCGTTTGCTGATTGGTGCAGATCGGCTGGAGGGAGGCGAGATCCGGCTTAACAACCGTAATCTCCGCCTGTCTCAGCCTGCGGATGCGGCGGCTCTGGGGATTGTTTCTGTACCGGAGGAGCGACGTAAACAAGGAATCCTGATTCAGGAGAACGTGGAACGGAATTTAAGTCTGCCTTTGCTAAGTCGTCTTAGTACATTAGGTTTTGTAAGCCGCAAGCGGGAACGTCTGAATGCAGAGTCATTGGTGAAACAGCTTGGAATTAAAACATCGTCCGTGAAACAGGAAGTGAAATATCTAAGCGGTGGTAATCAGCAGAAGGTGGCCATTGGTAAGTGGCTTAACGCGGATGCGGATGTATTTATATTCGATGAGCCAACCAAAGGTGTGGACATTGGGGCGAAAAGTGACATTTTCCGCATCATTAATGAACTGGCTTTGGCGGGTAAGGGTGTCATCTATTTCACCTGTGAACTGGATGAAGGCATGGGAATTGGTGACCGAATCGCTGTCATGTGCGAGGGTGTTATCGTAAAAGAGTTCAAACGAGGCGAGACAAATCAAGAACAGCTGCTATACTATGCAAGCGGTGGACAAGAGGTGCAATCATGAAGGATAAATCATTGGATTTTGCGTTCCGTTACGGAGCGATTATAGTCATCATAGGTGTGATCGCATTTTTCGGTATTAAATTGCCTTATTTCTTTACGTACAGTAACTTGACCGATATTTTGGGCTCGATCTCTATCGTTACGTTTGTAGCGATCGGTGTTACGTTATCTCTCATTGTTGATGGATTTGATCTCTCGGTTGGGGCGACTGTCTCATTAACTACCGTCGTTACTGCTTCGTTAATGATTTGGTATCAACAACCACTGGCAATTGTAATTATTGTGCCACTAATCATTGGCGCAGTTATTGGTTTGCTTAACGCTTTGCTCATTGTAAAATTGCGTATTCCGGATTTGCTCGCAACCCTTGCCACGATGTACATCATCGGAGGTATTCACAAAACGTATGCACAGGGATATACCATTTACAATCACATGCAGTTCCCTGATGGGAGCAAAGCTGCGGGAGAGATGGACCCGACATTCCTGCTAATAGGGCAGGGTAAATGGCTTGGTATGCCGATATCGGTAATCATGCTACTTATTGCGGTAATAGGTGTGCATATCTTTTTGACGTATACGAAATATGGTCGCCAGATGTACATTACAGGTGGTAATGAGGAAGCTGCACGGTTGTCTGGAATCAAGGTGAAAAAGGTGCGTACACTCGCCTATGTAGCCGCTGGAGTGTTTGCAGCAATCGGGGGGATCATCTATGCTTCCAAAGTAGGGTCTGGACAAATTGATGCGGGATCACCGTTGTTAATGGAATCCGTAGCTGCAGTATTTGTCGGTTTCTCTGTGTTTGGTGCGGGTAAACCCAATGTCATCGGAACCTTCATTGGTTCGGTTCTGATTGGTGTACTTGTGAATGGTTTAACGATGATGAACGTACAGTATTTCACACATGATATTGTAAAAGGTGGGGTTCTCGTGCTTGCCCTGGCGGTTACATTTTACGTCTTAAACCGCAACCGGACTTGAAATTGTGGGCTGTCTGTATTAGTATGAAATTTGTTCGGCGTCTGAAATGCCCGTGGTTTCAGACGACATTCTGCCGAAAATGACTGTTGACCGCAGGCGGAGATTTGTGTTCAGCGCTCAAGATGTACGTAGATTTTTTGCGTATGAACGTATATTTCGCTATAAAACGGAAACACAGTATAACATTCAGGACATTGATACAGGAGGTGAAAAACAAATGAACAAATCAGACTTGATTACACACGTATCTGAAGCAACTGAATTGTCCAAGAAAGATGTAACGAAAGCGGTTGATGCCGTATTCGAAGCAATCTCTGAGGCTCTTCAAAGCGGAGATAAAGTACAATTGGTTGGTTTTGGGAACTTCGAAGTTCGCGAGCGCTCTGCACGTAAAGGACGCAACCCGCAAACAGGTGAAGAAATCGAAATTCCTGCGAGCAAAATTCCTGCATTCAAACCAGGTAAAGCGCTCAAAGACGGAATTAAATAAGATTTCTACATATTCCATATGTCGACAAAAAGACCGTGACTTGTTCACGGCCTTTTCTTTTGCCCTTAACGATGATTTTTGCGGTTCATTCGTATAAGGCACAGGTTGACAAATGAAACAATCTTTATCATCATTAACGCTATCGAACGAAAGAAGGGGACATGCGTGATGGATCATCCAACCGGCAATGATTATATTGTAATTAAGGCAGAGGAAAATGGTGTCCAGGTGATCGGATTAACCCGAGGTCAGGATACACGTTTTCACCACACCGAGAAATTGGACAAGGGTGAAGTGATGTTTGCCCAATTTACCACCCATACTTCAGCTATTAAAATCCGGGGCAAAGCCACGCTGATTACCAAGCATGGACAGATTGAATCGGAGTAATGGACAGATTGAATATATTCAAATGAAGATTGCAGGCATAGCCTGCTTTTTTTCATTGTACAATGAGGTATGAGCCTTTACCGGACAGACTACACTAACAGGTAAAGGCAGGGAGGCGTATATGAAACCGCGGATGATTGTTACTGCTTCAATGCTGGCAACGGTTGCGGCGGTCTTTCTGCTTGTTGCGATACAAACCTTACATATGCGTACATGGGGCGGGGACAACGTACAGCCTGCCTCTGCATCACATCATCCAGTTCAGCTAACGAATGACAATCTGGTTGATGTGCTAAGTTCCATGCAACTATCAACGCCCATTGCAAGAGTGGAATGGAAACAGTCCATTTTGACGCTGGACCTCAAAGTTAAAGGAACGGGTACAAGTTACACTGAAATCTATGAAAACATGGCAGCTGTGGCGGATCTGGGCTTTCGGAGCCTGGATAACGTGGATCAGGTGCTGCTGCGTGTGATGGCAGAAGATGAATGGATGCATAAACGACATCTGTTACTTGCTGCTGATATTCGGCGTGGAGAGTGGCCTCTATATGCGATTGAAACATTACGGAACTGGAAAAGTGCGGCCTTTTCAGATGAATTGAAGGACTGGTTTCATTTGATGGAGACCGAACTCTGGAAGAAGCAATTCGAAATGACAGGTCAGGGGTAATAGAATAGCAGGATTCAGTGCGTGCCCGTTCAACATATGCTATAATATATAAGATTGTAGTGCAGAAATGGTTTAACAATGTTAAGGCTCGGAGGCTGAGAATGAATTCATATCGCGTACCCCAACTAGCAAAGAAATATACGGATTACGACATGATTCGACAACATACGGAAATCCCATCATTTCCGGATAGCCGGGCACGTCTGTTGCAGGTATTTGTGGGCCGCACAGACGAAAAGGTGCATCAAGAGTTATATGCTCTTGCAACTTCGCTCGTTCAGTTGGCCATGGATACGCATGATCGAATCGATACCATTTCCGGTGAGCGGAGAGAGCAGGAGATGCGTTCACGCCAGTTGAATGTACTCGCCGGGGATTATTTAAGTAGCCGTTTTTATCAATTGCTTGCCCAAGCGGGCAGAATTGAAATGATTGGCAAACTTAGTGGTGCTGTATCCGGAGTGAACGCACGCAAGATGACGCTGTATGAACGGATGAAGAAGCTTCTCGTTTCGGCTGATGAATACTTGCGTGAAACGGTACAGCTGAGGATGCAGCTGTTTCTTTCATTTACAGGCATGATTCAACATAACGAAGAGTCATTATGGAACAGCCTGTTGACCGAATTCAGCTCCTGCGAAACGATCGTGGAAGAACTGAAGCGGATGAATGACGCAAAACAATATCTTCATAGCTATGCATACTGGCACATATACGAGCATGGTAATGACGATGAACGCAATGTGTTGCGTCAGTCTGAACCGGATGCACGTGCATGGAACGCTATGGTGCTGAAGCATAGGGTTGGCGAGGTTTTGCTGGACAAGCTTCGCGAGTGTACACACCGCATTCAACTATTGTTGCAAGACGAGGAAGGGCGGATGGGCTTGCATGAGATACATGCAATTCTAGAGCCTTACCTGGCATATTTGCAGCCTTCACATGCGGCAGTAAGGGAAGATTGAGGGGGAGACAGACGAATGGGGAGCGGAGAGACCAAACCGAAAGAAGAATATGTCCATTCGGTTTTTCAGAGTATAGCCGGAAAATATGATGTCATGAATGATATTCTAAGTTTCCGCAGGCATAAGGCTTGGCGTAAATTCACCATGAAAAAGATGAATATGTCCAAAGGCGATACCGGTCTTGATTTGTGCTGCGGCACATGTGACTGGACGCTTGCTATGGCAGAGGCAAGTGAAACGGGGCACATGCACGGACTTGATTTCAGTAGCAACATGCTGGAGGTCGGCCAGACAAAGATCAATGCGGTGCAACGTCAAAAGCAGATTACCCTGACACAGGGAAATGCCATGTCACTTCCTTTTGAAGACAATTCATTTGATTATGTGACGATCGGGTTTGGGCTGCGTAATGTACCTGATCTCAGACAAGTGTTGTCTGAAATGAAACGTGTGGTCAAACCGGGTGGTATGGTTGTGTGCCTGGAATTGTCCAAGCCAACATGGCAGCCGTTCAAAGGCATTTATTATTTTTATTTTGAGAAGGTTTTACCGAATCTTGCGAAAGTGTTTGCTAAAAGTTTTGAGCAGTACAAATGGCTACCGGACTCACTGGCCATTTTTCCGGGAAGGCAGGAACTGGCAGATATCTTTGCAGAAACTGGATTACAACAAGTGCAGGCCTACCCTCTGACCGGAGGTATCGCGGCACTGCATATTGGAACCAAGGAGAATCAGCATGTTTAGGAAAATTCGCATCTTTTTAGAAATGATCAAGATTGAACACACGCTTTTTGCTTTACCTTTTGCATTTATGGGGGCCATTCTCGGTTCTATGGTAGTGAATGATACCTTCCCAAGCTGGATGCAGATCATGTGGGTATTGCTTGCGATGGTCGGCGCACGTAGTGCGGCTTTTGGTTTGAACCGAATTATCGACCAAGCGATTGATGGCAAAAACCCGCGTACCGCGATGAGAGCCATCCCGGCAGGGCTGTTGAAAAATGGGGAAGTTGTTATATTTGTCATTATCTCATTTATATTGTTATTCTGGGCCTCATCCAATCTTAATGTATTATCGATGCAGCTGTTGCCTATTGCTGTGTTTATGTTGGTACTGTATTCGTACACCAAACGATTCACATGGTTATGCCACGTTGTTCTCGGAATGACGATTGGTTTGGCACCACTTGGTGGCTGGGTAGCTGTAACAGGAACGATGGATTGGACAGCGATTGTGCTGTACGTTACGATTGTGTTCTGGACAGCGGGTTTTGATATTATCTATGCATGTCAGGATCTGGATTTCGATCAGGGAGAGGGGCTTCACTCCATACCTTCCCGTTTTGGCTTGGTTAAATCCTTGCAGATCGCCAAGTTCTTCCATGTGATTACTGCAATTGGTTTTCTTGCGTTATTGTTGATGACAGATCTGAGCTGGTGGTATGGTGCAGGCATGTTGGTGACGTATGGAATTCTGTTCTACCAACACTATATTGTATCGCCTAATGATATGAGCCGTGTTCAAACGGCGTTTTTTACCATGAACAGTTTGCTTAGTTTAATTGTATTTACGTTCACTCTAATTGATCTGGCGGTGAAATAAATGGTGCAGCAGCCGGACAATAAACGACTGGTTGTCGGAATTACCGGAGCGAGTGGCAGCATATATGGCATTCGATTAATTGAAACGTTGCTTGATTTGGAATATAACGTTCATCTGGTCATATCCAATGCAGGGTGGCGTGTACTGAAAGAAGAATTGGACTGGGATGTGACGAATCGGGACGCGGTGCTGGAAGAAAAATTCGGCAACCGTGCCGGTTCTCTGATCTATCATCCTGTGAGTGATATAGGGGCCTCCATTGCAAGTGGTTCTTATCTGGCCGACGGCATGATTATCATGCCATGTTCTATGGGAACTCTTTCGTCCATCGCGCAGGGATCGTCGGATAATCTGATGTCTCGCGCAGCCGATGTTATGATGAAAGAGGGAAGAACATTGATCCTCGTACCACGTGAGACGCCTCTTCATGCAATCCATCTGGAAAACATGCTGAAGCTTTCTCGTCTTGGTGTACGAATGATACCGGCTATGCCTGCTTTTTATTACAAACCTCAAACTATGGATGAGTTGATTCTATTTTTGGTTGGGAAAGTGCTGGATAGCTTGCGCATCCCACATCAACTGTTTACAAGATGGGGAGAACCGGATGAACGGGGATAACGACTGAGTTCGATACAAGGCTGTTTTTTGCCAAAGTGTTGCTCGGTTTATTTGTCCCCCGAATCCCGGGGTATTGGTGAGCACTGATGGTGAGTCTTCATGAACCACAGTCTTGACCCATGCTCCGGCAACTTCTGTATTTTGTTTCAGAACAAGTCGCAGAGTTTAATTTCCGGGTGTCGGCTATGACATTCGGAGAAGAAAAACACGTTAGATTACCTTATAGAACAACACAAGCAAGAACGGTAAGCCGGGTTTTTCGTAATGCCTGCAGGCCCGACTTGCTGGAGGGGAAGGTAAGCATGAATTTATGGACTGACAATACGCTGATACGGGTGAACGAATGAAACTATTGGATATTTTCGGGTTGTTAAAAAAGGACATGGATTACATTGAGAAAGAATTGTATCGCAGTGTTCGAGGAGAACAGAAGCTGCTGAGTGAAACGTCACTTCATTTGCTCAAAGCAGGAGGAAAACGGTTGCGGCCCGTTTTTGTGTTACTTGGTGGGAAATTTGGTACATACGACATTGAACGTCTGAAGCTGGTTGCGGTTCCGCTGGAACTCATTCATTCGGCATCCCTCGTTCACGATGATGTGATTGATAATGCGGAGACACGCCGAGGCAAACCTACGGTGAAGTCAAAATGGGATAATCGGATTGCCATGTACACTGGAGACTATATCTACGGTAAGGCACTTGAAATGACTGCCGGATTATCCGATCCAGCTATTCATCGTATCCTTGCCAAAGCTATGGTACAGATGTCCATTGGTGAGATGGAGCAAATTCGCGACTTTTTCAATACGGGACAAAGTGTTCGTAACTATCTGCTGCGGATTCGCCGCAAAACAGCACTTCTGATTGCGGTTAGCTGTCAGTTAGGGGCATTGGCTACACGTGCGCCTGAGCATGTATCTTCCCTGCTGTATACGTACGGATACAATGTGGGGATGGCTTTCCAGATTCAAGATGATGTACTTGATCTGGTAGGTACTGAGAAACAACTTGGCAAGCCACCTGGCAGTGACATGAAGCAAGGAAATATCACGCTTCCTGTACTTTATGCCTTGGAAGAATCCGATCTGCGGGAACCTTTGCTTAAGGAGATTTCCCGTGTCCAGCATGAAGAAGGACGGGCAAGTGCATCGGATGCAATTGGAATGATTCGCCAAAGTCAAGGAATTGCTAAAGCTGAAGCCCTTGCTGACCGATATATGAAGAAAGCGCTCGATGCTCTCGATCAGCTACCTAACATCAAGACGACCAAAAACCTGCGTGATATCGCTCATTTTGTGGTTAAACGTACGCATTAAACAATGTATGACCTTCAACTCTCGGATTACTCATACCCAAAGATGAACAGAACTGTGAGATTCCTCATTGGGAGGATTTGGACATGTATGTTACAATCAGAGGGATTGCGTTTACATAGTTATTAACTTTGAACCGTGAGTGAGGAGTGAGCTGATGGATCGTACATTTTTGATGGTGAAGCCTGATGGTGTGCAGCGTGGATTGATCGGTCGAATTATTAGCCGTCTGGAAGACAAAGGATTTAAGTTGGTGGCAGGCAAATTGGTGCAGATGTCTGAGGATCAGGCAAAACGCCATTATGCTGAACATGAGGGCAAACCGTTTTTCGATGATCTGGTTCGTTTTATCACATCTGGGCCTGTATTTGCCATGGTGTGGGAAGGGGACGATATTGTGGCGCTTGCGCGCATCGTCATCGGAAAAACCAATGTGAAGGAAGCAGCTCCGGGTACCATTCGCGGAGACTTCGCCAGCCACACACCACATAATCTGATTCATGGGGCAGATTCACCGGAAAGTGCTTCCCGTGAAGCAGCAAATTTCTTTGCTTCAGATGAACTGGTGGTATACGACAAGAGCATCGCAGGCTGGTTGTAATTATTAGCCAAAAGGGTGATACACGATGCTGGAGCAAGAACAACTACTAGACCCGGATTACACCGGATTCATTCGTAAAATCAAAGAGAGCACAGGCATTGATCTTGCTCAATACAAGGAAGGCCAGATGAAAAGAAGGCTGACCACACTTCGCAACAAAAACGGGTTTCATACATTTTCTAACTTTTTTGAAGCTATGCAGAAAGATAAATCATTGTTTTACGAGTTCCTTGATCGTATGACGATTAACGTGTCGGAATTCTGGCGTAATCCCAATCGTTGGGAAGTGCTGCGGGACGAGATCCTGCCTGAGCTGCTGGGGTCCAAGCGTCGTGCTAAAGTTTGGAGTGCGGCCTGTTCAACAGGTGAAGAACCTTATACACTTGCCATGATTCTGGACACGATGGGCATTTTGAAGGACAGCTCCATTACGGCAAGTGATCTGGATGAAGGTGCATTGGCCAAAGCCAAGGAAGGGCGTTATATGGAACGCTCGCTTAAGGATGTGCCAAAGGAAACGGCGAACCGTTACTTCAAGCAGGATGGCTTGGTATACCGTATTGATGAGCAACTCAAAAATTCAATCAAGTTCATGAAACAAAATTTGCTGGTGGACCGTTTTGACGATGGGTACGATCTGATTGTGTGCCGAAATGTCATGATCTATTTTACCGAGGAAGCCAAAAACCTGTTGTATCACAAATTTGCAGCAAGTTTGCGTCCAGGTGGTATTTTGTTTGTGGGCAGTACGGAGCAGATCTTCTCCCCGGGACAATATGGCCTGGAGACAGCAGAGACATTCTTCTATCGGAAGAAATAATGATAATGGTTGTTCAGCCGTCTGAAGCACATGTACATGTGTTCAGGCGGTTATTTGTATACCAAGTACAAGAAAGCGCCGACTTTCTTGTCAAAGCCGGTCAGCTATACTATAATAAGCAAAGAAATTATGGGATTTTAGCAATGTGAAGTTTAACAGTTTAAAGGGGGAACGTATTATGAGTTTACGCTATTTAACCGCAGGGGAGACGCACGGACCCCAATTGACCGCTATTATTGAAGGATTGCCAAGTAATTTGACGATTGATTTTGAAGAACTGAATTTCCAGCTTCACCGCCGCCAAAAAGGATATGGCCGTGGACGCCGGATGCAGATCGAGAAGGATCAGGCGAATTTTGTTGGTGGTATCCGTCACGGATATACAACAGGTGCTCCGGTAGCGCTGGTTGTTCAAAATAACGACTGGAAACATTGGCAGAATATTATGAATATTGAGCCGATTGAAGGCAGTGACGAAGAGAAACGTCGCGTTCATCGTCCTCGTCCCGGACACGCTGATCTTAACGGTGGACTCAAGTATAATCTTAAAGACTTGCGTAACGTACTGGAGCGCTCCAGTGCACGTGAGACAACGGTACGTGTGGCATGTGGTGCTATTGCACGTCAATTCCTGGCTGAATTCGGAATCAAGGTAGCTGGACGTGTACTTCGCATTGGAGAGATCGAAGCTCCGTATCAGGACCTTCCGATTGATGAACTGATCGCAGTAACAGAAGCTTCCTCTGTACGTGTTACGGATGCTGAGACAGAGAAGAAGATGGAAGCTTACATCGACCAGATTAAACAAGAAGGCGATTCCATCGGAGGAATAGTGGAATGTATCGTTGAAGGTGTACCTATTGGCCTTGGTAGTTATGTTCAATACGATCGCAAACTGGATGCACGAATCGCTCAAGGCGTAATGTCCATTAATGCATTCAAAGGTGTAGAGATTGGTATCGGATTCGAAGCCGGAGTCATTCGAGGATCACAGGTGCATGATGAAATCATGCATACGGACGAGCGCGGCTACCACCGGGCAACCAACCGTCTGGGTGGATTCGAAGGTGGTATGACAAACGGTATGCCAGTCGTTGTACGTGGTGTGATGAAGCCGATCCCAACGTTGTATAAGCCACTGCAAAGTGTCGATATTGATACAAAAGAAGCATTTACGGCTCAGGTTGAGCGCTCGGACGCTTGTGCTGTACCAGCAGCGAGTGTAGTTATGGAGCATGTTGTAGCGTGGGAAATTGCCAAAGCATTCCTGGAGAAATTCGGCGGGGATTCCATGGAAGAGATCCGTGCGAATGTTGCTAGTTATAACGCTCAACTGGAGAATTACTAATATGCGTCAGCTGACGGTACAGTTGGAGGAACGCTCATATCCGATTCTGATTGGCAGCGGTCTATTGGCACAAGCTCCTCAATATTTTGAGCAATATGGGTTGACCAAAAAAAGTCCGTTACTCATCATTACAGATGAAAATGTGGCTCCCAAATACTTGTCAGGTTTGGAGCAAACGCTGCGTACGGCTGGTTATACAGTCGTATCGGCGGTTGTACCCTCTGGTGAAACATCGAAATCCCTTTCGGTGTACCAGGATATGATGACCGTTGCGATCGAAGGCAAACTGGATCGGAGTTCTGCGATTCTGGCCTTAGGTGGTGGTGTCGTAGGTGATCTGGCTGGTTTTGTTGCCGCTACATATATGCGTGGAATCAAGTTTGTTCAAGTACCTACAACGATTTTGGCGCATGACAGCAGTGTGGGCGGCAAGGTGGCTGTCAATCATCCGCTGGCCAAAAATATGATTGGTGCATTCCATCAGCCCGAGCTAGTGCTCTATGATGTGGACACACTTCAATCCTTGCCGCCACGAGATGTATCGGCAGGGTTGTCAGAGATGCTGAAGCACGGGCTGATCCGTGATGAGGCTTTTGCACATTGGTGTGAGGAACATGCGGAAGAACTGCTTGCGCTTAATCCGGAAGCACTTGGATACGGCTTGGAACGTGGATGTGGCATTAAGGCGGAGATTGTATCCAGAGACGAACGTGAAAATGGAGAACGTGCGTTGTTGAACCTGGGACATACGATTGGTCATGCCATTGAAGCGATTGCCGGTTATGGAGAATTTCTGCACGGAGAAGCGATCTCGATCGGTATGGCTGGATCAGCATTGCTTGGTGAGAAGCTTGGTGCGCCAGCAGGGCTCTATGAAGATACGGTCCGCATGTTGCGTTCACTTCGCCTTCCAACAACGATGCCTGCGCATCTCGACACGGATGCATTAATGGAAGCGATGATGCATGACAAAAAGTTCCGTGAAGGTCATATGGTATTTATCATTCCTGATCGGATTGGGGCTGCAAGAATTGTGAAGGACGTACCTGTGTCGGCAGTTCGGGACGTCATTGAAATGCTCAGGAAGGGAGAATGACAGCAATGGTCACACGGGGAATTCGCGGGGCTACAACAGTCACGCAGAACAACGAAGAACAGATTTTGAAAGAAACGGCTGTATTGTTGCAGGAGATCGTGGATCGCAATGAGATCCAACCGGAAGATATCTGCAGTGTGTGGATTACGTTAACTGGGGATCTAGATGCTGCTTTCCCGGCAAAAGCTATTCGCCAACTGGATGGCTGGGAACTCGTACCACTGATGTGTGCACTGGAGGTTCCTGTTAAAGGTGCCTTGGCGCAGTGCATTCGTTTCATGGTGCATGTCAATACAAACAAAGCTCAGAATGAAATCAACCATGTGTATCTGAACGGTGCACAGGCATTACGTCCGGATTTGGCAACACCTTCTGGCTCTTAAGTAGTGGGTTGTCAAACCGATCATAATGATGTATAGTGAGAACCAGTTGAGTAGAGTAGAGATTGAGCTGAGAGCAGCTGAGCTAGTGGAGTATATAGCAGAGTCCAGTGGGTGGTAACCGGGGCAACAGAAACCGGTCAACTGATTCACGGTACGTCGTGCTACGGAATAGGTAACAGGAACAGGGAAAACAAACGTGTCATAGGACATCTTGTTTTGATATGTTTTGGTATAAACACAATCAATGCACTCTCCTATATTTTACGAAATATTGGAATGAGTAATTGAAGTGTTATAACTGATGTATTTTCCCGATTTGGATGATGTGAAATGCATCAATTCAGCGACCTGTGAATAATCCGACAGCGAAGTATAGGGACTTGTTATTTATGAAGCATCACCCTGTTAAATACAGCTTATAACCAAACCTCTACCTGATGGTAGAGGTTTTTTTCGTATATTGAATTGCTTCTTCTACCCCTATAAGTTCAACTAAACTTTTACACAAAAACGGAGAGGACAGAAATAACCTGAAGAAGCGGAGCGTTCACATTTATCACCGGATTTTCCCTTTTGAAAGGGAATCAAAAAAATCTGGGGATAACAGTGATCGGAAGGTTGTTCTGTCATCGAAGTGCTCAGTGTAAACAATCTTTAGTTGAACTTACCTAAATCTGAAAGGACGTGATCTGATGATAACGCCAAACGTTAATCAAGTACTGAAAATGTCGAATGAGTATAATCTGATTCCGGTAGTCAAACGGATTCTGGCAGATATGGAGACTCCGATTCGAATATTCCGCCGTTATGCTGACAATGACCGTGCATTCCTGCTGGAAAGTGTAGAGGGGGGGATTCAATGGGCGAGATACTCGTTCATCGGTACAGATCCGTTCCTGATGATTTCGGCCAAGAAGGGTCGGATCGTTGTAGAAGAAGCAGGGAAAACCCGTGAATTGCCAGGCAAACCGATTGAAGAACTGAAAGCATTGCTACGTAAGTATCGCAGTCCAAAAGATGATGAACTGCCACCATTCACAGGTGGAGCAATTGGGTTCTTTGGATATGATCTGCTGTCCTATTATGAGAAGCTTCCAGCTCACGCGCTGGATGACCTGAATATGGATGACATTCGCTTTATGTTCTGTGACCAGATTATCGTGTTTGACCATGTGAAGCAGCAGATGCTGCTCGTCGGAAATGTACACGTCAAGGACGGTGCAACGGATGATGAGATACGTCAAGCGTATGCAGTGACTTCGGAGAAACTGGAGCAGGCCGCAGAACGTTTGCAGCAGCAAGGGCCAGGGGAGAACCTGAATCCGCGTTCCATTCCGGGAGACGTGGAACTGGGGGATATTCGTTCCAACCTCACGAAGGAACAATTTATCGGTAATGTGGAGCAAGCCAAAGATTACATTCGCGCAGGTGATATTTTTCAAGTGGTATTATCCCAGCGTTTCCACATTGATACGGAAGTTTCTCCGCTTCACGTGTATCGTGTGCTTCGGACCCTGAATCCGTCACCTTATATGTACTACCTCAAAATGGATGATGAGATTATTGTTGGTACTTCGCCTGAAGCTTTGGTCAAGGTGGATGGAAATCGTGTGGAAACACGACCTATTGCAGGCACACGTCCAAGAGGGGCAACAGAAGCGGAAGATCGTGCACTCGCTGCTGATCTGCTCCAGGATGAGAAGGAACGCGCGGAGCATCTGATGCTGGTTGATCTGGGTCGTAACGATCTGGGCCGGGTATCCAGCTTCGGCAGTGTGAAGTGTGACATGTTCATGGAGATTGAACGGTATTCTCACGTTATGCACATGGTATCCAACGTTACGGGCGAGCTTAGAGAAGACAAGGATTTCTTCGATGCGTTTCTCTCATGCTTGCCAGCGGGTACTGTATCTGGAGCACCGAAACTGCGTGCAATGGAGATTATCGCGGAACTGGAGAAAGAGGCACGGGGTGCTTATGCCGGAGCGATCGGATACCTCGGATTCTCGGGTAACATGGACTCCTGTATTACGATTCGTACGATTATTTTCAAAAAAGGAAAAGCTTATGTACAGGCCGGAGCGGGAATCGTATGGGATTCTGTACCTGAGAATGAATATGAGGAAACGGTTAACAAAGCTAAAGCGTTGCTCAAAGCGATTCGAACAGCAGAAGCAATGTTTCCTGCCAAAGAAAAGGACAGCACGTTGAGACTGGCGAATGCAGACTACTTTGTCACACCAGCGGCCGCTAAGAACTGAGAGAGGAGAGACCGGAGATGAACATAAACCCAATAATGAATGAGAACCCTGTAACCCCCATTGCTGAGATTACTCGTGAGGAAGGCATGAAAAATGGCCTGGCGAAGATTCTAGAGGGCAGCCATCTGGAGCAAGCCGAAGCAAGAGATTTGATGTACTCGATTATGAGAGGTGAGGCAACGCCGGCTCAAATCGGAGGTTTGCTGATGGCGCTGCGGATGAAGGGGGAAACGGTGGATGAGATCACCGGTTTTGCTGAAGCCATGCGTGGTCAGGGCGGACGAATTCTAACGGATGGCAGCGGCTTGCTGGACACGTGTGGAACAGGTGGATCGGGTATTCACAAATTCAACATTTCCACAGCATCCGCGATCATTGCTTCGGCCGTCTCGGTTCGGGTCGCCAAACATGGCAACCGTTCAGCTTCAGGTAAAGCGGGTAGTGCAGATGTATTAGAGGCACTCGGTGTAAATATCCATCTGAACGGGGAGCAGGCTAGACAATGTCTTGATGATATCGGAATCTGCTTCTGTTTTGCCCAGGTATATCACCCTTCCATGCGACATGCTGCAGGACCAAGAAAAGAGCTGGGTGTTCGTACCATTTTCAACATGCTCGGACCTTTAACGAATCCTGCGGGAGCAGATCGCCAATTGCTTGGCCTGTATGATCGTTCCCGGACGCCGATGATTGCTGAAGTACTGAATCGTCTTGGTCTCAAAAGAGCGTTGGTTGTGGCCAGCCATGATGGTCTGGATGAAATCAGTATCTCGGCACCAACTCAGGTATCTGAACTTCGCAATGGTGAAGTGCACACCTACGATATTGATCCACGTGATATGGGTTTGTCTCTGCATCCGCTCGAAGCGGTGCTTGGAGGAGATGCGGCACAGAATGCCGAAATTATTAAGAGGATCTTCCAGGGTGAGCAGAGTGCCTATCGCGATGTCGTTCTGTTGAACGCCGGAGCGTGCATCTATGTATCCGGTCTTGCAGATAGCATTGCTGAAGGGGTGACACTTGCCGCAGAAGCGGTAGATTCGGGCAAAGCTGCCGGGAAGCTTGAACAGTTAATTCATACAACGGAGGCGTACAGTCATGTATCTTGATCGAATCGTTGCAACCAAACATAAAGAAGTTGAAGTTCTTGCACAGACATTTCGCATGGATGAAGCTATCCAAAAAATCGAACAACTACCCGCAACCCGGGGGTTTGAAAGAGCATTATCAAGCGGACGCAATCGCAAACTCGGCCTTATTGCTGAAGTGAAGAAGGCTTCGCCGTCCAAAGGGTTGATCCGTCCGGATTTTCATCCGGTAGAGATTGCTGCCGCTTATGAACGAGCAGGTGCAGACTGCATCTCCGTATTAACAGATGTGTCGTATTTTCAAGGGAGCAATGAGTACTTGCAGGCGATTCATCAAGCGGTGAACATTCCGCTATTGCGCAAGGATTTTATTATAGATGAACGACAGATTGCCGAGGCAAGATTGCTGGGTGCGGACGCGGTATTGCTGATTGCCAGTATTCTGACACCTGAACAGATTCGTCAATATCTGGAATTCGCCAAAAGTTTGGGGCTGGATGCCTTGATTGAAGTCCATGATCGAACAGAACTGGAGCAGGTATTGGAGATTCCGCAGGCAACACTTGTGGGCATCAACAATCGTAATTTGAAAACATTCGAAACCAGTCTGAACACAACACTGGATTTGATGGAATTGATTCCAAGTGGCGTTACCTTGATTAGCGAAAGTGGTATTGACGGACCAGAATCAACAGTACCTCTGATCCAGGCCGGTGTTCATGGTATTCTCGTAGGTGAGCATCTCATGCGCAAGGATGATGTCGAGGCGGCTGTATATGATCTGATGGGACCCAAATGATGAATACTTCCATACACGATGGCACAGGCGAAAGTATGTCAGAACTGAGAAACCCGCTGCCAGCGGCCGTAAAAATATGTGGACTTCAGGACGTTGAAGTGCTAAAATCGATGATAAACTTGCCTGTGGATTACATTGGTGTTGTTTTTGCCAAATCACGCCGCCGAATCGAACCCGAGCAGGCTGCTGCATTAAGAACGGTGTTGTTCGAATGGTCTACTTATGATCGGCCGAAGCTTGCGGGTGTATTTGTGAATCCTACGCTCGAAGAACTGGAACACATTATGGACATTGCTCAGCTGGATGTTATTCAACTGCATGGACAGGAGACTGCGGAATTTTGCCAGCAGGTGAAGCAGCGGTGGAATGCCAAAGTGTTCAAAGTTTTCTCTTTTCCCAAAGATGAAACGGGACCGGAAGCTGATGATGCAGCAATAAGGGCTCTTGATACTTATGATAAATTCGTGGATGCGATATTGCTCGATACCCATGATCCTCTATATGGAGGGGGCTCCGGCAAAACGTTTGCCTGGGAGCGAATCCCTGCCTATGCTGAATGGGCAAAAAGTCGCGAAATTGCTCTGTTCGTTGCAGGAGGTTTGCAGCCGGACAATGTACAACAACTAATACAGACATATGCACCTTTCGGCGTCGATGTATCCAGCGGCGTGGAGACTGAAGGTGTGAAGGATATTGCCAAGATTACAGCATTCGTAGAAAGGGTGAAGCAGGCATGACACATCAATTGCCGGATCAACACGGGCGTTTCGGTCACTTCGGAGGCCGCTTTGTACCTGAGACACTAATGAACGCACTTATTGAGTTGGAGGAGGCATACAGCCACTTCTCTGAAGATGAGGAATTTAACAAGGAACTGAATTATCTGCTAAGCGAGTATTCTGGACGTGAAACGCCATTGTATCATGCAGAGCAATTGTCACGCCGATTGGGCGGACCGAAAATTTATCTGAAACGTGAAGATCTCAATCATACAGGCGCGCACAAAATTAATAACGCCATTGGACAAGGTTTGCTTGCCAAACGGATGGGCAAAAAGAAAGTTATTGCCGAAACGGGTGCAGGTCAACATGGCGTTGCAACGGCAACCGTAGCCGCATTGCTTGGATTGGAATGCAAAGTATTTATGGGCGAAGAAGATACAGAGCGTCAACAGTTAAACGTATTTCGGATGAAGCTGCTCGGAGCAGAAGTGATTCCGGTGACGTCCGGAACACGGACACTGAAGGATGCTGGTAATGAAGCACTTCGCTACTGGGTCAGCAATGTGGAGGATACATTCTATGTGCTCGGATCAGTGGTTGGTCCTCATCCATATCCGATGATGGTGCGGAATTTCCAACGTGTGATTGGTGATGAGACCCGTCGTCAGATTCAGGAGATCGAAGGGCGTTTGCCGGATGTAATTGTAGCAGCTGTTGGTGGAGGAAGTAATGCGATCGGTATGTTCTATCCATTTATCGGTGATCAGGATGTGAAACTTGTTGGTGTTGAAGCCGCAGGCAAAGGGGTTGAAACCGAGTATCACGCTGCGACGATGACCAAAGGTACGCATGGTGTATTCCAGGGATCTATGAGTTACCTGTTGCAGGATGAGTATGGACAGGTTCAGCCAGCGCATTCCATCTCGGCCGGACTTGATTATCCAGGTGTTGGTCCGGAGCATTCCTATCTCAAGGATATTGAACGGGCAAAATATGTACCGATCACGGATCAGGAAGCACTGGATGCCCTGCAACTCCTATGTCGGACGGAGGGAATCATTCCTGCTCTGGAGTCTGCACATGCGGTAGCCCAAGTTGTCAAACTGGCGCCTGAACTTACAGCAGATGATATTGTAGTCATTTGTCTGTCGGGACGTGGAGACAAGGATGTTGAATCGATCATGAAATACACGGGAGGTGACTTGGGATGAATCTGATGGACCAGACCTTCCAGCAATTGAAGGAACAGAATCGCACGGCACTTATTCCATTCTTAACCGTGGGAGACCCGGATGTGGATACAACGATTGATATCATCAAGGAGCTTGAACAGGCTGGAGCGGACATTTTGGAACTAGGTGTTCCCTATTCCGATCCGCTTGCAGATGGCCCAGTCATTCAGCGTGCTTCCGAACGTGCGCTGAAAAGCCAGATTACCATTCGTACTGTTATGGAAACTGCTGCAAAAGCTCGTAAGGCAGGTGTGAAACTGCCGTTTGTACTGTTCACCTATTATAATCCGGTATTGCAGACAGGACTGGATGTATTCTTTGATGAATTGGTCAAACACGATATTAGTGGCATGATCATTCCGGACCTGCCGATTGAGGAAGCGGAAGAGATGCGTGAACGGGCAAATCGTGCGGGTGTGCATCTGGTGCCGCTTGTTGCACCTACCTCTAATGCCCGGATTGAGCGGATTGTAACGGGAGCGAGTGGCTTTATCTATTGTGTATCATCCCTAGGGGTAACCGGAGAGAGAGCTTCTTTCTTTGATGGCGTTGAAAGCTTCATTGAGATGGTGAAAAGTCTGACAGACCTCCCTGTAGCGGTAGGTTTTGGTATCTCCAGTCATGAGCAGGTGGCACATTTCTCCCGCATCTGCGATGGCGTTGTTGTAGGTAGTGCCATTGTTCGTCAGGTGGAAGATTCGATTCCTCTGCTTGAAAATCCGGATACGCGTGCAGCGGGACTGTTGCAAATTCGCAACTTTGTGGCACAATTAAAGGGATAGAGATGTCCTGAAAGGACATCTTTTGGACACATGAGGTGCACACTGATTCGTGTCTAACATTATTTCAATAACAGGAGGCGGTCGGGTTGAAACCGAAATCCCAGATTGTCAATCTGCCTGTGTACCAGCCGGGCAAACCGATTGAAGAAGTGAAACGTGAACTGGGGCTTGAACAAGTCATCAAGCTGGCCTCCAACGAAAACCCGTACGGCAGTTCTCCTGCCGCCCTGGAAGCCATTACGAGAGAAATGACGAATATAAGCATATACCCAGATGGTAGCTCGGTTGAGCTGACGGGAGTTCTTGCCAAGCATCTTGGCGTTGAACGGAACAACTTAATATTTGGTTGTGGTTCCGATGAGATTATTGCTTTGATCACAAGAGCTTTCTTCTTGCCGGGTGACGAGACCATCATGGCAGATCAGACATTTTCTGTATATAAAAGCAATGCAGATATTGAGGGTGCCGTGTCCATCGAAGTGCCTCTGAAAGATGGCACGCATGATCTGAGCGCGATGCTCGCGCAAATTAACGACAAAACCAAAGCAGTATGGGTGTGTAATCCAAATAATCCGACAGGTACGATTATCTCCGAGCAGGAACTTACAGCCTTTATGGACCGTGTGCCTGCTCATGTGATGGTTATACTGGACGAAGCTTATTATGAATTCGTAACCGATGAAGCATACCCGCAAAGTATACCATTGATCGAACGGTATCCGAACTTGGTCATACTGCGGACATTCTCCAAAATTTACGGTTTGGCTTCGCTCCGGATCGGGTATGGTATTGCACGTCCCGAAATTATTGATTTGATTAACCGTGTACGTGAACCGTTTAACACCTCCCGTTTTGGACAGGTTGCGGCAACCGCTGCACTACTGGATCAGGATTTTGTTCAAGAGTGCTCGAAGCGGAATGCAACGGATCGGGATTACCTGCAAAATGAATTTACACGGCTCGGATTGTCGTATTTCCCTTCACAGGGTAATTTCATTATGGTTGACCTGAATATGCCTTCGGCAATTGCGTTCCAATCCTTGCTCAAACAAGGCATTATCGTTCGCTCAGGATTCCACGTATACCCAACTTACATTCGTGTGTCCGTCGGAACATCAGAACAGAACCGTGCATTTGTCACGGCACTGGAGAACACGCTGGCTGAGAAGGCGGTAGCACGCCCTTAATACTGGCGATGAAAGAGTGAGGACCCATGAAACTAAAAATTGCAATGATTGGTGTAGGACTCATCGGCGGTTCACTGGCGCTCTGCTTCAAAGGCAAGCCAGGTGTAACCGTGATGGGTTACGCCCACTTGGATGAACTGAAGGACAAGTACATAGCGAGCGGTGTAGTGGATGATGCTACGCTCTCTCTGGAAGAAGCGGTAGAGGATGCCGACTTTATTTTTTTGTGCGTTCCCGTAGGTTTGCTTGAATCCTATTTTGAAAAGCTCTCCAAGCTGCCATTGAAAAAAGGATGTATCATCACGGACGTTGGAAGCACTAAAGCTTCCATTGCCGCTTGTGCCGAGCATGTGCGGTTGACTGACGCTTACTTCATTGGTGGTCACCCTATGGCGGGGTCGGAGCGTGCAGGCGTAGATGCGGCCTCAGCCGTGTTATTTGAGAATGCATACTATGTCTTAACCCCTTCAGAACATGTACCTGAGGAAGCCTACAGCAGGTTGTCTGAGCTGCTTGCGTATACGCGGGCACAGATCGTGCGTGTGGAACCTCTGCTGCACGATGACATCGTGGGGGCGATTAGTCATCTGCCACATGTTATTGCTGTTGCGCTGGTGAATCAGGTACGTGAATATAATGAGTCGAATCCACTGTATAAAATGCTGGCTGCAGGCGGTTTTCGGGATATTACCCGGATTGCGTCCAGTGACGCGATTGTGTGGAGAGATATCTTGCTTAGCAACCGTGATGTACTGCTGGGCTTGCTTAAGGACTGGAATAGCCAGATGACGGCCTTTACGGATATGCTGGAGCATAAGAACGGTGAAGGCATAGAGGAGGCATTCCGTCAGGCCCGCGAGTTCCGCAGTATATTACCAGAACGACGCAAAGGCATGATTTCGCCGTTATTTGATCTATATACTGATGTCCAGGATGCACCAGGTATGATCGGTAAGATCGCAACTGAGCTTGGGGCGAATGACATCAACTTGAGCAACTTGGAGATTATCGAAAACCGGGTGGATGTGCCGGGCATTATGCGTCTGTCTTTCCGTCAGGAAGAAGATATGGAACGAGCCAAGACGTTATTGGATTCCTTAGGCTATCAAGTGTGGATATGAGACGAGAAAGAGGGCGAAAGCCCTCTTTTTTGTGAGGATATATGGGAGTTGTTATTTGATTTTCAGTCACAGAAAAAAAGGATGTATTATCCTGATTTACCGAAAGATATAATTAATTCAAACAATTTTACTGAAAGTGTTGACAAAATGAAAACGTATACATATAATAAGGGTACAGTATGGTTTCTCTCCACTCCTATCCAATAACTGTATTGCTCCACGTGAGCAATGGCCGCTTATGTAAGCGGTCTTTTTTTTGTCTCAAAAAGTTAGGGGAAGGCATTTATATGTTAAAAGTTACACTTGAACTTACATCCTCTATTTACATCTCCCTCCTTAATCTGTTAGGATACCTTAGATCAAATAAATATCACATTTTTGTAACCTTTTCGGTATGTCGTCCGTCTATATAAGTAAGGCTCACCAAAAAGGCTCAAAATGAAGTCATGAACTTGAAAATGATCGCATATGAATGACTGGTCGGGTTCTGTGGATACCAATGGATTTGCCAGGATGATGCAGACCGTTGTACAATAAATACTGTTAATGTAGAAACGTTGGGGAAATTGCCATTACATAGGGGAATTTGGCGGGAAGGCCAGTTATGGCGCTGAACGCTGTTTATATGCGGTGAGAACCGCAACTTTTTTGTGCCTGTTCGGTAATACATGGATAGAGTCGAACGGGGAGAAGCACATGGATGGGCGAGGAGGGGTCGCACTCAAATGACGGATTCCCAGTTGATTCGAGAGATCAAGGAAGGTAACCTGGAGTTATATTCCGAGCTGATGAGTCGTTATCAGCGTAAAATACTGGCTTTCGTATATCATATGTTGAAAAGTTCCAATATGGAGCTGCTTGCGGAAGATCTCTGTTCTGAGACTTTCTATAAGGCGTTCCGCAGTCTGCACTCTTTCCGTGAGGTGGATGCCTCATTCTCAACCTGGTTATATACCATTGCGAGAAATACGGTGCTGAGTGAGCTTCGCAAACAGCGCAGCGGAAATGTCCCACTTGAAGAGAGCGGGATTGTTCCCGTTGCTCCTTCGGAGAATGCACCGGAGTATGCTGTACTACGCAGCGAGCGGGTGATGCTGGTTAGGGATGCGATTAACAATTTACCGGAGAAGCAGCGTTCTGCGATTATACTCCGTGAGTATGATCAACTAGACTACCAAGAGATTGCGAATATTCTTGGGCAGAGCGTCAGTTCTGTGAAATCGCTATTATTCAGAGCAAGATCAAGCGTAAAAACTCAATTGGAACCTTATTTCTTCGAACCGGTGTACGAGCCATATGAAGGGATGAAGAACCGATGAATTGCAATGAAGCCCAGGAACTGTTTGCACTGGTCTGGGACTTGCCGGAAACTCATCCTCAGCGGATTGCATTTCATGCTCATCTCGCTGGTTGTGATGAGTGCTCCGAGCAGTTTGAGGTCTGGGAAGAAGCTCAGATCTTGCTGCACAGCATTCCGGTTCCAGTGACAGAACAACAGGCAGAGAGAGTGAACCGTAACGTTATGGACCGGATCTACGCGGAGTCTCCATGGCTTCTGCCGGAAGAGGTAAAGGTTAATCGTTTCTCTGCTGTGATCCGCAAGCATATGTCTTTGTGGATCGCCGCGTTCCTGGCTATTTTTTTATGCAGCTTTCTGTATATGGCAATGTTTAAGCCAGACGTATCAGAAGCTGAGCAAACCAAGGTTGTTGCTACGGGTATTCTGGAGACAGGGGTTGCCGGAAGCGGACCATCGTCCTCTGGAATGTATCAGTACAACATGACTGGAGCGGACAGAGGAAGTATCATAGAACCTTTTGTTGTGAGCATGGGACCTGCTTATCCGCAGTATTGGATGGCCCTCTCTTTACTTGCAATAGGAATGGCGTTATTTTCTCTTGGACGTATGCATCGAACAACGAATAAACGCAAACAAGGTGCGAGTGCATAGGTAATAACCTTTCGTTCGCCGTGTGGAGAAATGAGGGATGTAAGTGCGAATCGGGCTTATTCGTCACGGTCTTACAGACTGGAATGCGGCGGGCCGTATACAGGGTCAGACGGATATTCCTCTGAATGGAGAAGGTCGTGAACAGGCAGAGCGCCTGGGAAGACGTCTGCTGACGGAAGAATACCAATGGGACTATATCATCACAAGTGGATTATCGCGGGCACAGGAAACAGGGGAGATTATCTCAAAGCTGTTGAATGTACCTTTGCTTGAGCCGGACGCACGGTTGAAAGAAAGGGCTTTTGGTCAGATTGAAGGTCTGACTTCAGAAGAACGGGTTGCCCGTTGGGGCCAAGCCTGGGAGACATTGGACTTGGGACAGGAGCAGGTAGCGGATATCCAGATTCGTGCACTGGCGTTTCTGGAAGATCTATGGTCTGCCTATCCGGACCAAAACGTGCTCATTGTCACTCACGGAGCTTTCTTGGCCAACCTGTTAACAGCTTTGTTTAAAGATCGGTATACAGAACGGATTGGAAACCTGTCACTGACGATCCTGGAAAAGGAACGTGATGACTGGAGTCCGCTGTTATATAATTGCACACGACATCTGTCTTTGGACACAGCGAAACAACCTGAGTAAGCTAACTTGGGTTGTTTTTTTGCGTTTTATGGGGAAATAAAGACTTTATATGATTTCAAACCTCTCATTTTTCTTCTGATTGACCAACTTGAGGCATAGTATGTTTTAAAACATAAAAGATTTCCAAAAAGAGGTTTAGATTATGGGAATTCCGTCAACGATGTTTACAAAACCAAACTATTTCAGGCTCCGAATCAGCAGTCGAAGTAGTTAACGGGCGAGGCGATGGACCCATGAATCTAGCGGATATGCTTACTTTTGCCGATATTGGCCAGCTTAATCGAATAGCAGACTATTACCAATGTGAATGCAAGCCCAATTCCAAACATGAACTCATCCAGAGTATTCTCACTACATTGGGCAGCAGACCCTTTTTTGAGCAGCAGGTACGTCAACTGAATCAAGCAGATCAGCGTTTTTTGAACAACTTGTTGTTTGACCCTCGCCAGTATTATGGTATGGAAGAACTCATTGCCATAGCCCGTCAATCGATGGACAAAAAGGAGAGTGAGGCTGGCGCGAGTCCACGTGATCTCATCGTTCGCTTCAATAAGAGTGGATGGTTGTTCAATGGGACAACGCAGCAGACCAGGTATTTGTATCAGGTACCTCAGGATCTGAAATTAAGATTCAGGGATGTGTTATCCACACATCTGCGAGCAGGGATTACCAAAACAACAGAACCGCCCATGTATCGGGATGAGTATCATCTCTTAGCGGATGATCTCAAGTTGTTCCTGCAGTTTGTTCAGCAGCATGAGATTGCCCTTAACGCTGAAGGCATGATGTACCGTCGCTCTCAACAGCAGATTATGGAGCATTTGCACATTAGTGAGGAATTGGTGGGCAAAGGTGGATGGCGATTCGGATATGGTCGTTCCTTCAAGGATTACCCGGATCGTTTCGCACTTCTCTACGACTATGCATTTCACCATCGGCTGGTTCATGAGGAGCAAGGCACGCTGAAGCTATCAGCAGCTGGAGAAGACAAGCTGGGGGCTGAGAAAACCGCTGAAATGATACAGCTATTTAGGTTTTGGTTAAGATTGTATAAAGGTGCTATTCCCAATCTGTCCTCTATTGTGTATTGGACAGGCGAATGTGCCCAAGAATGGTCAACCGCCGAGTCGCTGTTTCGTCAGATCGGTCCGTTCATTCAGCCGTTTTACTATGATACGGCCGAGGCCATTTATGATAACAGAATTGTTAAAATGATGTTGCATCTTGGCATGGTCCGTATTGGGGAACATGAGGAAGGCCGGACTATACAAATGACAGCCTGGGGCACACGTCTTGCTGCATCCTGTCGCTCCATCTCAGGAGACATTACACCCATTATGTTTGACAAGTGAAGGACAAGTTGCTAAAATCACTCCCAAATTAAGGAGTGATAATAATGATAATTCCATACAAAGGTCTAAAACCTCAGTTACACCCTTCCGTATATATGGCTGAAGGTGCAAAACTGATCGGTGATTTGAGAATGGGAGAAGAGTCTTCCGTCTGGTTCAATGCAGTCCTGCGGGCTGATTTGGCTCCTATTATCATTGGAAAGCGCTGTAATATTCAAGATAACGTTGTCGGACATGTCAATACTGATCAACCTTTGATTGTGGGAGATGATGTTTCAGTAGGGCATACAGCGATCATTCATGGTTGTTGTATTGGAACAGGATCTTTAATCGGCATGGGAGCCATTCTGCTGAATGGAGCCGACATTGGCGAATATGCGCTGATTGGAGCCGGTTCTGTTGTTACTGAGAATAGTAAAATTCCGCCCTATACTCTTGCTTTGGGGACACCTGCCAAAGTGATACGTGAGCTGACTGATGCCGATCTGGAGCGGATGTCCAGAACTTCACTGGGTTATGTTACCAAAGGAAAAGAATATAGGAGCTCTTAAATCCGTTTTGGAGGTGCATCCTATTGGATAAAATGAAAGTTACGTATGAAGTCATGTTGGGGCTGGCAGCTGAGATGGTGTGGGACGAAGCGCTTCGCAAACAGCGCAGCGAGAAGCTCTATTTGGAAATCGATAAAGCGTTAGCTACCGGAGACGAAGTAGCTTTCCGGAGTCTGACGGATGAACTGAGGACCATAAACTGATAGGCAAAATAGTTCCTTTCTGATATAAAAGGGAATGCGCAAAGGCGTATTTCCTTTTTTGATATGTGTAATTCCAAAATGAATGTCTGGATTTATAAGATATGGTCATATATAATATGGGAATAAAATGGATAGAGAGGGGATATAGGGAATTGAAATTCAGTGAGATGACTCAAGACAGCTGGGCTGAACTGCAACTCTATCTGGATACATGCCTTATTCCATACACAGCTCTTAGCGGTGAGCAGTCGCCAGTTGAAGCTACCGAGGCATTGGAGCGGCTGAGAGATTTTCTGGATCTGGTCGAAATTCCTTTCAAAGGGAGAATCATGACTTATCCTGCCTTTCATTATGCTAATTCGGAATTGTCAATGACATTAAATTCCTTGTCCGCACAGCTTAAATCCTCAGGATTCAAATATGTGGTTATTATGTCATCAGATGGTCATTTAGATGGCGTGGAAATTCCTGCTGCTGATCTGGTTTTGAGTCGGTCCGTGTTAACTCGTGAGGTCGGAGAAGAGGGGATTGCGAGATTTATAGGGGAGAAAATACGAGAGTTGTGGAAAAAATAGTTTTTGGCGACAAATGTGACAATTTTACAACAATTTTTTAATAACGCTTACAATTGAACCTTAAAAATGTGTGACAAATTCTTGACGGTGTTCTAGGGCTACTATATGATTATGTATGTTCTAGTAAGTCGTGGAATTTATGAAAATGAAAACGTTTGAGAGAGTTGGCTGAAAAAGGGGGTTGGAGACAGTATGAGCAGTGAGCATGACCACCACGAAGCTTCATTGAAATTGCCAAGCCGCATGGAGATGTCACGCAGGCAGTTTTTGACGTACACGCTTGGTGGAGCTACAGCCTACATGGCCGCCGGTGCAATCCTTCCTATGGTCCGTTTTGCGGTGGACCCGATTTTGCAACATAAGGGAGAAGGCACCTCTGTCAAAGTAGCTGAAATCAGCAAAATTACGAATGAGCCTCAAGAATTCACCTTTGAACTTAAACAACAAGATGGTTGGTATCTGAGTAATGCATCGTTAGTGGCGTGGATTCGCAAAGATGAGCAGGGTAAAATTTATGCACTCTCACCTATCTGTAAACATCTGGGATGTACAGTGGGCTGGAATAGTGACAAAAGTTATCCTGACGAGTATCATTGCCCCTGCCATGGCGCGCACTATGACAAGGAAGGGAAGAATCTTGCCGTAGCCCCCAAACCGCTGGATGAGTACGTAGTCAAGGAAGAGCAGGGTTGGGTATATCTGGGCGACATTGTTCCGAACACCCGAGTGAATTAGGAGGCGTGAACGCAGATGTTTAAAAATGTCTATGACTGGATTGACGAGCGTCTTGACATCACGCCAATCTGGCGGGACGTTGCGGATCATGAAGTTCCAGAGCATGTAAATCCGGCTCATCACTTTTCCGCATTCGTGTACTGCTTTGGTGGATTGACGTTCTTTATTACTGTTATTCAGATTCTGTCAGGCATGTTCCTGACCATGTATTATGTACCTGATATTATCAATGCCTACGCAAGTGTGGAGTATCTGCAGACCAAAGTAGCCTTCGGCCAAATTGTTCGCGGCATGCACCACTGGGGAGCCAGTCTGGTTATCGTAATGATGTTCTTACATACGATGCGTGTGTTCTTTACAGGCTCTTACAAGGCACCGCGAGAAATGAACTGGGTTGTTGGCATGCTGATCTTTTTCGTCATGTTGGGCCTGGGGCTCACAGGGTACTTGCTACCATGGGATAACAAAGCCTATTTTGCAACAAAAGTAACACTGGAGATTGCCAACACGGTTCCTTGGCTGGGACCAATTATCAAAGAATTCCTGCAAGGCGGTACGATTGTTGGTGCACAGACACTAACCCGATTCTTTGCCCTGCACGTATTCTTCCTCCCCGCTGTGCTTCTGGTGCTTCTGGTCGGACACTTTATCATGATCCGCAGACAGGGCATTTCGGGACCACTATAAACTGAGAAGGGAGGAATCGCAATGGCTCACGGACATAAGAAGGATGATGAGGAAAAGGTTATCTTTGTCGGTGATTCACGGGTCCGTAAAGGGGCGGGATTCATTACCCCGCCTGATTACACGGCGTATCCCGGCAAATCAGAAGCCTTTATTCCCAACTTCCTGCTGAAAGAATGGATGGTTGGTGTCGTTGTATTGGTGGGGATTCTGGTTCTTACGATCTCAGAACCTGCACCTTTAGGCTATCCGGCCAATCCGAGCGCATCCGTAATTCCTATGCCGGACTGGTACTTCCTTTTTCTGTATCAGTACTTGAAGTATCCATATGCATCGGGCGATTACGTTCTGCTCGGGGTACTGGGGGTCAGTGGAGTTGCTTTCGGAGCTTTACTGCTGGCACCATTCTTGGATACAGGCAAGGAGCGGCGTTTCTATAAACGCCCAATTGCTTCATCACTGATGATTTTGTCGGTCATTTCTGTATTTTACCTGACAAATGTAGCGTGGACGCACTACGAGCATGAGTTGGAAGCAAGTGGGCAGAAGCCTGAACATATTCAACGTGAAGAAGAAGCGCTGGAGAGGCGTGAACAGGGGCTCCCACCCGTTTCCAATGCACCTGGACAGCAAGAAGAAGTTGCGATCGTGGAACAGGATGATCCTGCAATGGAAACGTACAAAAAGGCTGGATGTATTGGCTGCCATGCGGCTGATATGAAGGGCGCAAGTGGACCTTCACTTCGGGGTGTGGGTGACAAGCACAGCCAGGAAGAGATTCTGACCATCATTAAAGATGGTTATAACGAGATGCCTCCTCAGTACAATAACGCCATCGCTCAAGGTGTCACGGATGAAGAGATCACTCATCTGACCGAATGGCTTGCGAAACAGAAAGCAGAACAGTAAAATCGAAATAACCAATGAAACCTGATCGTTTATGCGGTCAGGTTTTTTTGAAGTGTTTTTTTGGACAGCACTGTATCGTGCACAATATTGATGAAGGAAGGGGCAGGGAATGTGGCTTTATCGTATTTCTGGAGTAGGGAATTTCTAACCAATCGTTATTTCCTGTGGCTATTATTTTGGTGTAATGCGGTAGGAACGGTATACGGATACATCTGGTACGGAGAGCAAATGAAATTGACGCTGGCTGAGCAGCCGATGTGGCAGATCGTATTTGTGCCAGATAGTCCAACAGCGAGTTTGTTTTTTACTTTAGCGTTGTTATGGATCTTGTATCCGCCACGGTCCATCATTATCAAACGGATCGGACATGTGATTCAGGCGCTTGCCGTGGTCACATCTGTGAAATATGGCGTGTGGGCCGTATCCATTATTTTCGCTGGCTGGATGCAAGGTGGTACACAGCACTGGCAAGACTGGATGTTGATTGCTTCGCATAGTGCGATGGCCATTGAAGCTCTTATTTATGTACGGTTTTTCGGCTTCCGCTGGGCTGCCCTTGTCGTTGCAGGTCTCTGGACGCTGTTGAACGATACGATGGATTATACATATGATATTTACCCTTGGTTACCCGCTTCCCTCTATGATCATGTAGATGGTGTGCGTAATTTCACATTCGGACTGACACTGGTGAGCATTCTGTGCGCGTGGCTGGCCTTAAGACAAGCGAAACGAACCTGATATCCGATCTTGAGCTTGTTCTAACGAACTGTTTCCCGCCATACATTGGTGGTGGGAGGGATGTCCATGAAGAGAACGTTTGGGGTCAAAACTGGCTTATTGGTGGTATCGTTCATGGCTCTGCTGCTTTGGACGAACTTAGCATATCGTGTATCCGCGCAAAGTGAAGCATTAAATTCGAATTCAGATCAGCAAGTGTCCACAAGCAATTCAATTGCACAACTGAATGAGGAAGCAGCCATATTGTATCGTCAGGCGCTCGAGAATAATATTGAAGAAGTGCGAGGAAGCATTCTGCGTATCAGTAAAAGTTTGGAGCATATCTCCTTTGAGGGACAAACAACAGTCGAGGGCATTCACGCCTTGTCCGAAACCATAGTTGAAGTGAAACAAGCCGTTGTGAAGGTGAAAAATGACGACGCTTCTCTTCAACAGTCCTCTGCCAAGCTCAGACTTGCAGCAGATAGTCTCGCGAATCCAACCAAGCCTTTATGGCTTCAGTATTATAAAATCGTGAAAAACGATCTGGACGCTTTATCCGCTGCTACAAATCAAGGGCAAACTGCCGCCGTACTGGCAAACCGCTACACCGTTCTGGAGGAGCATTATGAGACGATTCGTCCTGCCGCACTGATTCGCCGTGAACCGTATGAAATTGCTCAGATGGACGCTTGGTTATCTCATACCAAAGGGCTTACCAATGCAAAGCAGCCAGATCTGGCTCAGTTAAAGAGCATGGTGGGCCATGGGGAGGAACTGGTGAACCAGTTGTTTGGTCGCGAGAAGGACGAGAGTGCCTTTGTACCGTTTGTACAGGGTCCTGATCGCAGGGCAGCCGGGCTGCTCATTAGTTCGGTCATTGTGGCGACGTTAAGTTACGCCGGATATCGTAAATATCGTGCGCAGCAGCAGGGGATTTTTCCTTTTCGGCGCTAATCGGATATGAACTTGATCCTAGTCTATAAATGGTATATAAAAAAAGACCTCTTTCCGCATGAATAGCCACGCTAACGGCTCTTCATGTAAAAAGAGGTTTTCTTGTAGTTTCTGTGTTATATCAGCTTTCTTTGAAACCTTCGCCATGTACATCGTGAACATCGCTGATGATGACAAATGCTCTGGGGTCAATGGAACGTACAATGGTCTGCAGACGCCTGAACTCTTGCCTGGAGATCACGCAGTAGGCCATGTGTTTGGCCTGTTTAGAGTACGCGCCAATGGCTGGAATGAGGGTGACGCCACGATCCATATCCCGTGTGATCTGGTCCGCAATCTCGGGTGCATGGTCACTAATGATCATAAATGCCCGGGCAGAATATGCACCTTCCTGAATAAAATCAATGACTTTGGAGGCGATGAATACAGCTACAAGCGTATACAGAATTTTTTCTTTGGGGATGTAGATGAGAGAGAGCCCGATAATCACAAAATCGATGCCCAGTAATACTCGTCCCATACTCCACCCGTACTTCCGATTGAGAATACGAGCAATGATGTCTGAACCGCCCGTCGTTCCACCCCAACGAAATACGATGCCAAGACCGGCTCCAAGGGTAACACCTGCATATAGTGCTGCTAACAGGAGGTCATTCTCGGTATGTAATGGTTCAATCCAGCCCAAGTGAATCAACTTCTCAAACAACCATAGAAAAACGGTCAGTGCCCCAATTCCGATACCCGTATAGATCATCTGTCTGCCGCCCAAAATTTTGAGCCCAATCAGAAAGAGGGGAACATTCAGAATCAAGGTTGTAAGTGAAGGTGAGATGCCAAAAGCGTAATTGATCAGCACCGTAACCCCGGTGAGGCCACCTTCCATAAGCTGGTTGGGGATAATGAAATAGAGGAGCCCAAAGGCATATAAGGCTGTCCCCAGTACGATGGGAAGAACCAGTTTAACTTGAACCCAGGTTTTGGCAGTGCTCATAAGATCCCTCGCTGTAGATAAATTAGAATGAAGAACTAATCATTCCCATCTAGTATACCTGTTTATTGATTCTTTAAAAATGATTTGTCGCTGATGATGGTGGAAGTGAATCTAAATAACTGATATTATTAGGAACAAATACGACATCATTTCAAAGGAGAATCCGTTCTCATGGAGAAAAGCATCACAGAAATGCAGCGTGAGGTTGATCAGTATATCTCCCAGTTCAAGGAGGGGTATTTCAGTCCTCTGGCCATGTTGGCCCGGATGTCTGAAGAGGTTGGGGAGCTCGCCAGGGAAGTGAATCATGAATTCGGCGAGAAGCCGAAGAAATCTTCCGAAGCAGCCAATTCCATTGAACTTGAGCTTGGAGATATTTTATTTATCACGATTTGTTTTGCGAACTCACTGGGAATTGATCTGGCTGAGGCGCACGATAAAGTCATGCATAAATTTAACACCCGCGATGCCAATCGGTGGACTCCCAAAAACACCGATTAGGCGTAGATTACATATGCTGTACCATCACCCGATCGGGGAGGGTCAGCTTAATGATGAAACCGGAAGAATATATGCAGCAGGCTTACCGCTGTATATTGCAAAATGATTTTGAACAGGCGATTCGTTGGTTCGAGTCAGCCATTCACGCTCATCCAAAACATGCGGAGTTATATTACCGCTGTTCCATTACACACGCCCGCAGCAAGCATTTGGTTCCAGCGCTTGAATTCGCGCGCAAAGCAGTCGAATTGTCGCCAGGAACAGAAGAATATATTTTGCATCTGCAGACGTTAGAAGCGAAACAATTGACCTCCAGAGCGAAGTTGCTGTTGGAGCAGGCGGGTATTGCAACACAGGAGCGCTATGTGGAAGCGTCTACGCTTCTGCAAGAAGCGGTCAAACTTGATCCGCTCTCAGTGGAGGCTCATGTTATGCTTGCGCTGGCTTACAGTGATTTGAATGAATTTGACTATGCAATTCAGGCGCTGCGTGAGGCAATTTTGCTGGACCCGCAGAATGGGCAACTGCATCAGATGTTACAGGAAATCAAGCAACGTATGAAATCCATTCAATAAGAATTCATTCTGCAAAGATTTCTTTCGAGTTGAAATGGATTCTACGATATGATCCAACATAGTGAGGAGATGCAGTCAATATGAGTGAAGTAATCAGAGTTGCCGTGATCGGAGCGGCTGGCCGTATGGGCCGTGAAGTTGTGAAATTGGTACTTCAGGACCCGGAATTGGAGCTTGCAGCGGCTGTCAACCGCTCCGGAGCAGGCACGGATGCAGGAACCCTTGTTGGTTTGCCAGAGTGTGGGGTGCTGGTGACTGATGATATCGAAATGGCTTTTGCCGAAACAAAACCTCAGGTTATGGTTGATTTTACAGTACCACAATTTGCGTTTGCACATACTGAGATCGCGATCCGTCATGGAGTCAGACCTGTCATGGGTGTTACCGGCTTCACGCCGGAGCAGATCGAACAGTTGGACAAGCAATGCCAGGACAAAGGAATTGGAGGGCTTATTGCCCCTAACTTCTCGATTGGTGCCATTCTGATGATGCGATTCGCAGCACAGGCTGCCAAACATATGCCAAATGTGGAGATTATCGAATATCACGGGGATCAGAAGCTGGATGCTCCTTCCGGAACTGCGATCAAAACTGCCGAACTGATTGCTGCCAATCGGGAAGAACTTCGTCAGGGTAATCCGAATGAGGAAGAAACGATTGAAGGATCACGCGGCGGTTATTACAACGGCTTCCGAATTCACAGTGTACGATTGCCTGGCGTATTCGCGCAGCAGGAAGTTGTTTTCGGAGATTATGGACAGTCACTCAAAATTCGCCATGACTCCTACGAGCGCGCAGGTTATATGCCTGGTGTTAAGATTGGTGTGCAAAAGGTTATGGAGTATACAGGAATGATCTACGGATTTGACCACTTTATCGACTAAAGGAGATTGTCATGTTGAAAATAGCATTTATCGCCCATGATCGTAAAAAAGAAGAGATGGTTAACTTCGTGACGGCATATGAGCCTGTTTTTACGGACCATCAATTATATTCTACAGGAACAACAGGCCTTCGTATTATGGAAGGAACGTCGCTGAAGATTCATCGATTCGAATCAGGCCCATTGGGCGGAGATCAGCAGATTGGAGCTTTGGTTGCGCAAAATGAGATGGATCTGATTATTTTCTTGCGCGATCCATTGATGGCACAACCTCACGAGCCGGATATTAATGCGTTGCTGCGTCTTTGTGATGTGCAGGGAATTCCACTTGCCACCAATATCGCGACCGCTGAGATTCTGGTTAAGGCTCTGGATCGTGGCGATTTTGCCTGGAGAGAGCTGGTACATAAGTACAAGCCGGAGGCTGGATTGAATTCAGGTGATTCCGAATGAGTCTGGATATTCTCATCTTTGGAGCACATGCAGACGATGCGGAGATTGGTATGGGTGGAACGATTGCCACACATACCGCTGCCGGCTTGAAAGTAGGCGTGTGTGATCTGACTCGTGCTGAGATGTCTTCCAACGGAACAGTAGAGCGCAGAACCGAGGAAGCGGAGCAAGCCTCCCGCGTCCTCGGTCTTTCGTGTCGAACGAATCTGGGGCTTCCTGATCGTGGCTTATATCTTACGCCTGAACATGTACAGGCGGTGACGGCTGAGATACGGCGTCATGCCCCTCGGATGGTGTTTGCTCCGTATTGGGAAGATCGTCATCCGGATCATGTCAATTGCAGTAAGCTTGTGCAGGAGGCTGTATTTAACGCCAAGCTTCGCAACTACATGCCGGATATGCCTGCCGTGCAGGTGAAGGAACTTTATTTTTACTTTATTAATGACATCGGGCCTACGGATTTGATTGTTGATATTACGGAACACTATGAGCAAAAAGAAGCTTCATTGCTCTCTTATCGTTCCCAATTCGAACTGGGAGACGGAGCGGTCTCGACGCCATTGAATCAAGGGTATATTGAACGTGTAAGAGCCCGTGATTCCTTGCTCGGACAGCGCAGTCTCATCCCGTTTGCAGAAGGTTTTGCTACAATTACACCTTACGTGGTTCATCAATTTGGCTCGGGTGCCCAATAAACGATTTCACATTTTACGTTTAATGAAACGAAGGGTTTCATTATTCCATTGCATTATATCAACCTGCATTAAGCGGGAGATCAAAGGAGCGTCCACAGGATGGATAAAAAGCTAAAAATCGGCATCACCTGTTATCCGTCCCTCGGCGGGTCTGGCGTTGTCGCAACGGAACTGGGCAAATTACTTGCCGAACAGGGGCATCAGGTTCATTTTATTGCCAACAGTATCCCGTTCAGACTGGGTACGTTCCAGAAGAATATTTTTTATCACGAAGTTGAAGTAAATGATTATTATGTTTTCCGTTACCCTCCTTATGACCTGTCACTGGCAACAAAGATGGCTCAGGTGGCTAAGTCACAGCAGCTGGATCTGCTGCATGTTCATTATGCCGTGCCACACGCAGTATGTGCCTTTCTGGCGAAACAAATGGTAGGGGACGGCCTTAAAGTGGTTACCACGTTACATGGAACGGATATTACGGTTCTGGCTCAGGATGAATCTCTGAAGGATCTGATCCGTCTAGCCATTAATGAAAGTGACGCGGTTACTGCCGTATCACAAGATTTGATTCGAGAAACGGTCGAATTGCTGGATATTCAGCGTCCAATCGATCTAACCTATAATTTTATTGACAAACGAATATATTATCCGCGGGATGCTGCCAGTCTGCGAAGAGACTTTGCTACGCCTGACGAAAAAATATTAATGCACATCTCCAATTTCCGACCGGTGAAAAGAACTCAGGATGTGGTAGAGGTCTTCCGTCAGGTACAGGAGCAGGTTCCTGCCAAACTGTTATTTGTTGGTGAAGGACCTGATTTGCCGAAGATGCAATGGAAGATTAATGATCTCGGCTTGAATGATAAAGTTCATTTCCTTGGTAAACAGGATGACATTGCTCAGGTCATTTCCATGGCGGACGTGTTGATGCTTCCATCGGAGAAGGAAAGTTTCGGACTTGTGGCGCTCGAAGCAATGGCTTGTGGCGTACCCACGATCGGTTCACAGGCCGGAGGAATTCCGGAACTGGTCTTACATGGTAAGACGGGTTATTTATCCGCGATCGGGGATACACAATCCATGGCCGAGAACACCATCCGTTTATTGACGGACGATCGTTTGGCTGCTGAGTTCAGGGAAGCATGTCTTCAGCGCGCGCATCACGACTTTTGCAATGATGCTATTCGGCATGAATATGAACAGATATATTACCGGGTGTTGGGAAGGGAAGTTCCGAATCTGAAGCCGGTTTGCGGTTAATCATTTCTTTGATTAAATCATACTGTGCATACCACAACAGGCAAGAGAAGAGGTGATATGTGGTGGTTCAATGGACACAGGTAGATCGTGAAATGGCAATGCAAAGTGAGAATGTACTCACAACATTAAACAAACATGGCCACAAGGCATATTGGGTAGGTGGTTGCGTTCGTGACGAATTGCTGGGACGAGTTGTAGACGATATGGATATCACGACATCTGCTTCTCCTGAGCAAGTCATGGAACTGTTTGACGATTGTATTCCTACAGGTTTGCAACACGGTACGGTTACCGTTCGTTCAGGCGGTTATTACTTTGAAGTGACCACATTTCGAACAGAATCCGAATATCAGGATAATCGCAGACCTGCTGCGGTTCAATTTGTTCAAGATATCAAGGAAGACTTACAGCGGCGTGATTTCACGATGAACGCTCTTGCCATGGACGTCACTGGGACAATCGTTGACCCTTTCGGTGGACAGGCAGATATCAAGGAAGAGCGAGTCAGATGTGTGGGTTCTGCGATGGAACGATTTGGTGAAGATGCACTGCGGATGCTCCGCTGTGTCCGGTTTGCTTCCGTATTTGATTTCAAAATTGCCCATAACACGTGGAAAGGTCTTGTAAGGCAGAAAGACCTGCTTCAACATATAGCGATGGAACGGGTACGCACCGAGATGGTAAAAATGATGTCGGGACCGCATCCTTTAAGAGGGTTGGAGCTGTTATACAGAAGTGATTCCCTTGCGCATATCAAAGCGCCCGTTAGCTCGGCGCGTTTTAACAAGACGTTGTTATCCAATCTGGAACAATTGTCAGGTCAGCATGTGTTGCTTCGTTGGTCACTCATCCTGATTGCTGGCGGTTATAGCAAGGATGAAGCAGATGTATTATTACGTCAGTGGACATTCTCCAATGAACATCGTTCTCGTATAACAGGGGTCCTTCAGGTGGAACAGTTGATTCATACTTCCGTTCAGGAGCCGAAGGATACGGTCAGTCTCCGTTCCGATTGGATCGTTACTGTTCTGGCTTGTGGCGTTCAGGCGGCGGATGATTGGCTTCGAATACAGTCTGCACTGCCAGCAGGATGGCGGAATCAGTCCGAACAGGCAGAAATGCAGGTTGTTTTGGTTCAAGAGCTTGCAGCCGAATGGAGTCAATCGATCCCTGTGCATGACTTGAAAGAGCTGGATATCACAGGGGAACAAGTGTTACAAATGGTGCAGCGCAAAGGTGGGCCTTGGCTGGGTCAACTGATGAAACATTTGTTACGAGAAACAGCGATTGGAACGATAGCGAATCAGCATGAAGCACTAAGTGCCGAAGTGAAGCGGGTGGTTCAAGATGACCAAACATGAAGATCTGTTACATATGTTATTAAATGCAGAAGGACGATTCGTATCGGGTGAAGAGATCAGCCGTAATCTGTCCATCAGTCGGACCGCTGTGTGGAAACATGTGAACAAGTTGCGAGACATGGGTTATGAGTTTGAAGCGGTATCCCGCAAAGGATACCGTCTGGTAACGAAGCCGGATAGCATTGACGCTACTGGCCTCCAATTGGCTCTGGATACAACCGTTTTTGGCCGTAAGGCTGTTCTGTTGACCTCGACCCTGTCTACGCAGGGGGATGTTCTGAAGCTAGCTGAGCAAGGGCAGACAGAAGGTGCTGTGGTCATTGCGGAAGAACAAACAGGAGGAAGAGGACGTTTCGGTCGACAGTGGTTCTCTCCTCCAGGTAAAGGAATCTGGATGAGTGTCCTGTTGCGCCCTGATCTACCACTTCAACACACGCCGCAGCTAACTTTATTAACAGGAGTGGCTGTATGTCGTGCCGTTCGAGCTTGTTCAGGAGCTGATGCAGGCATCAAATGGCCAAATGATGTGTTGATTGACGGACGCAAGGTATGTGGCATATTACTTGAATCCACGGTGGAAGATCATGAAGTCAGATACTGTATTGCAGGTATAGGTGTTGACGTGAACTTTGATCCAGAGGATTATCCGGAAGATCTGACCACAATCGCTACTTCGCTCAAAATGGAGACGGGTCAATCCGTTGATCGTACCAAACTAACGGCTGCCATTTTGACGGAGCTTGAACAATTGTATTTTTTGTATCAAAAAGAAGGATTCGGCGTGATCTCAGCTTTATGGGAGGCCCTGTCCGTATCGATGAATCGAGAGATTACAGTGACGAATCCTCATGGTGTCATTGAAGGGAAGGCAATCGGTCTTGACCCTTCTGGAGCACTTATCGTGGAGAAGCACGATGGAGAACATACACTAATCATCTCTGGTGAGATTTCCTGGAAATCGTAAACAATTTGTCGAATTTTCACTGGTAAAATGAACATAAGACGTGAAGTTTGAGCAGAACTTTGGTATACTGTGTTCGTGAGGCGATATCGGCTAATGCAGACCGAATTGCACTCCCGTAACAGTAACCTTTGTTCTGCTTTGATGTGTTTTATACAAGGGAACGCAGTGCAAGAATGAAATACGTTTAAGTGAGTTGTTGGATTCTGCTCTGAGCCGAAGAGGACCGAGACAGAAGGGACGATCGCAAGTGACTCTTTTTTGACTTTTCGGGACTTTTTAGTGGAAAACTAAAAGGTTTTTTTGTTGCGTTTATTTGAAAAGAAGAAAGGAGCCATGAGAGAAAATGGCGAACAAACAAGCGTTGAATATTGTGAAAATGAAAAAATATAAGCAGGATGGCGTGCCACTTACCATGATCACGGCTTACGATTATCCAACAGCGCTCCTCGCAGAGGAAGCAGGTATCGATCTGATCCTGGTTGGCGATTCACTTGGCAATGTTGTACTGGGTTATAATTCGACGCTTCCGGTGACCATCGACGACATGGTGTACCACACACGTTCCGTAGTGCGCGGTGCTGAGAAGACATTTATTGTGGCTGATATGCCTTTTATGACTTATCATGGCAGCGTGGATGAGACGCTTAAAGGTGTACGTCGACTGATGCAAGAGGGGCATGCCCATGCGGTTAAAATGGAAGGCGGAGTTGAGATAGCGGACACCGTCAGAGCAGTCGTGCAAGCAGGCGTGCCTGTTCTTGGACATATCGGACTGACACCTCAATCGGTTAATCAGATTGGTGGTTACCGCATTCAGGGCAAGGATGCAGCGGATGCGAAACGTCTGATGGACGAAGCCAAAGCCTTGGAAGCTGCAGGCGCGTTTGGCATTGTGCTTGAACTGGTTACGGAAGAAGTTGCACGGGCGATCTCGGAGGAACTGTCCATCCCTACCATCGGAATTGGAGCAGGACGAGGCTGTGATGGTCAGGTACTGGTATTCCATGATGTGGTTCAATACGCCTCTCCGTATACGCCCAAACGTTTTGTCAAAACCTATGGAGATGTGGGTACACTAATCAGAACCAGCATCGAAGCTTACGTGAAAGAAGTGAAAGATCGTTCGTTCCCGGCCGAAGAGCATGTATTCAATGCTGCGGATGGTGTTCTGGATCAACTGTACGGCGGACAACGCAAGGAAAAGGTGGGGAGTAACTCATGAAAGTATTACGGACAATCGCAGAGTTAAGACAGGAGCTAAACTTGAAGCGTCAAGCGATTAGGTCCAGTGCATCCGTTGTAGGTCTGGTACCAACAATGGGGTATCTTCATCAAGGTCACGCAAGCTTGATGCAGGCAGCCAGACAACAGAGCGATATTGTGGTATTAAGCATATTTGTTAATCCAATTCAATTTGGACCTAATGAAGATTTTGACAGCTATCCGCGGGATGAAGCCAGAGATGTGGAAACAGCACGTTCACAAGGAGTGGATATCGTATTTATTCCCTCTGTTGAAGAGATGTATCCACAGGCAACGCAAACGACGGTATCTGTCTCCAAACTGACGGAGCGCCTATGTGGCGCTTCCCGTCCGGGGCATTTTGACGGGGTAACGACCGTAGTCTCCAAACTGTTTAACATTGTACAGCCACAGCGTGCATTTTTTGGAATGAAAGATGCTCAGCAGGTTGCGGTCATTCAACAGATGGTGAATGATTTGAATATGCCTGTAGAAATTGTACCTTGTCCGATTGTTCGCGAAGAGGATGGTCTTGCCCTCAGTTCACGTAATGTCTATCTTAGCGCTGAACAGCGTAATCAGGCTTTAGTTCTGTCGAAGGCACTGCGTGCAGCTCAAGAAGCGGCAGATACAGGTGTAGCTATAAATGCCGCAGATATCCGTCGTATTCTGCGCGAGCAGATCGCAAGCTCACCGCTTGCCGTTATCGACTACGCCGAGATTCAGGCTTTTCCAAGTCTGGAGCCGCTCGCAGATCAGGAAGAAGTTCAAGGACGTGACGATCTGCTCATCGCACTTGCGGTGAAATTCGGAAAAACAAGATTGATTGACAATATAAGGTTGCAAAAATCGGAGGTACTGTCCCATGTTTAGAACACTGATGAAATCCAAAATTCACCGGGCTACGGTAACGGAAGCCAACTTGAACTATGTGGGTAGCATTACCATAGATGAAGACTTGATGGAAACATCCGACTTGATGGAAAACGAGAAAGTGCAAATTGTGAACAACAACAATGGTGCACGTCTGGAAACTTATGTGATTCCAGGACCACGCGGAAGCGGGGTCATATGTCTTAACGGCGCAGCTGCACGTCTGGTGCAGCCTGGAGATAACGTCATTATCATTTCTTACGCCATGATGTCGCAGGAAGAGGCAAATACTCACAAACCAACCGTTGTGTTTGTAGATGGACAGAATAAACCTGTACAAACGATGAAACAGGAAGTCCACGCAACAATTATGTAATCGACTGGTAAGGAGAATGAAATCGGCCCTTGAAGCAAAAAATGAGTACAGGTCACTGCACTAATCCATTTTTTCAAGGGTGGGGATGCATCGATGTTCCAGCATGTTTTCGCAGAAATGAACGACATGTTAGATGAAATTATCAAGAGCTATCCTTCCGCTGAAGGCCTGAACAAACAAGAATTGCTGCAAAAGTGGAATTTGCTTAAGCGGATGAGTGACGGAATGCTTGATGAATGGCTGATGTTTGAAGAAAAGATGAGCCAGGTGAGGGAGCGGGAGATAGATAAGCCTGCTTCCCTTGAACCGGAACAGGAAGCTGTTACCGCTCTGCCTGAACTCCATCTGGAATGTTTCAGTCGAGGTCAGGGTTATTTCAAATTACAGATGTATCCGCAGGCGATCATGCAGTTCTCCCGGGTTGTGACCGACCATCCGGAGAGTGCATTGACTCGTTTTTACCTGGCGCTCGCCTATCTGAATCTGGAACAAATGGCGGAAGCCGGGACACATTTGCAGCAGATCATGTACCTTAAGGGTTCACCTCGCTTGAAAGGGCTTGTATGTAACGCCCTGGGCTGTATTCAAGCCAAGCTTGCGAATCCCGAAGCTGCATGTTCACTCTTTGCACAGGCCCTTCAGTATGACCCGACATTGACCGAACCACTGTACAACATGGAAGCTTGCAGGTTGAACAGGGGAAAATTGCAATATGCTAATCAGCTGACGACCCTTCATTAAGCGGGAATTCGGCGACAAAAAACGGTGTTCCCTCCTTTGGCATAGCGGCGGGGACACCGCTTTTTTGTCAGTTAATTTTCAAATCCCCTTTTTTTTGCTATGCTGTAACATAGACTGGAATGGAAGGGACCGTACATTGCAATGAAATTTGCCGTATTGGATTTCGAAACAACCGGCACGCAGTCCGACGGTGAGATTATACAGGCCGGACTTGCCATCATAGATCATGACTACAGCATAACTCAAATATATAGTTCTTATGTGAACCCTGGTGTACCGATTCCCCCGTTTATTTCGGGGTTGACGGGTATTACCGATGAAGATGTGGCGGACGCTCCTTCACTCGAAGAGATGATGATGGAGATGGTTCCGCTGCTTAATGATGTGGTGCTTGTTGGACACAACGTCGCTTTTGATTTTCACTTTTTGCAGAATGCTCTCGACCGTTGCGGTTATTTGCCGTTCACTGGCCGCATTCTGGACACGATTGATTTTCTGAAGATTACATTCCCATCACTGGGTTCTTATCAACTCGGTTATGTGTCTTCCGAATTTGGATTTCAACATGATCGCCCTCACCAGGCAGACAGTGATGCACTGGCGACAGCCTATGTGTTGCTCAAGTGTCTGGATGAGTTAAAGGAATTACCGCTCATAACGATTCAGCGCCTCAGTGACCTGTTTTCACCAGAAGACAGTGACTTGGGTTGGTTTTTGGACGGAATGCGCAGTGAGAAGGAAGCAGAGCCGATTCAGGATCTGGACGGACATACCTATTATCGTCAGCTTGCTCTTAATGTAAGTGATTGGACTGATATTGGTGCACCACGCGATGAGCGGGAGGCTAACCCCCTCGATGGTGTAAGCTTCGAACAGTTTATGGACCAGGTTCGGGAGAACCTGAAGGATACGCTGGATCATTACGAAGAGCGTGAAGCGCAGACTCAGATGTTCAGCAGTGTAAGGCAAGCCCTGGATGAAGAGAAACATCTCTTGATCGAAGCAGGAACGGGTACCGGTAAATCTCTAGGGTATCTGTTGCCTGCTATATACGAAAGTGTGAAGCAAGAACAGAAAGTTATGGTCAGCACGCATACGATCAATCTGCAGGAGCAATTGAGAGAGCGAGACATTCCGATGCTGACCCAAGTGGTTCCGTTCCCGTTTAAGGCTGCTGTATTCAAAGGACGTGGACATTACCTGTGCCTGCGCAAATTTGAACACAAAATCAATAAACGTGAATTCGCTACACCCAAAGAGGATTATTTCACAGCGGCTCAGATGATTGTCTGGCTTACACAGACCGAAACCGGAGATGATGAGGAACTTAACCTTAGCGGACGCGGAGGGGACTTCTGGGAGACGGTACAGAGCGAATCAGAGTCTTGTCTGGGAAGATCATGTCCATGGTTCCGCAAATGTTTCTACCATCGTGCCAAACATGAAGCAGGGTTGTCTGATATCGTAATCACCAATCACTCCAAATTATTTACGGATGTGAAAGCCGCGCATCAGCTGCTGCCAGCCTATGAGAGTCTTGTGATTGACGAGGCACATCATCTGGAGGATGTCGCTGGTAAACATCTTGGAATGCATATGAAATATTTCACCTTGGTTCATACGCTGACCCGTCTGTTTAAAGACAGTCGTAATGGACAGCTGCCTATGCTTCGTTCGCAGTTATCCGGGCATGAAAATTCGGTGCAATGGGGCTCCATGGTGGATCAGATGTTCCCGCTCGCTCTTGAAGTTAAGGAGCTGTGGGATCGTATGAGCGATGCCTTGTTTGGTCTGTTGCCTGAACGAAGTGATGCTTCACCGGGAGAGACGGGGCAATTTTCACTGCGTCTGAAAGCATCTCAGAAACCTGCAAAATGGCAGGAGTTGCAGGATCTGGAGAACCAGATCTATGTGACTCTGGGCGATTTGGTTCGCAAAGGGGACAAATTGCTGCTTGAGGTGAAAGAAGATCAGGATGATTATCAATCGGATAGTCTGATCACGGACATTACAGGACTGCTGAAAGATCTGACCACATTGAAGGAGAATCTACGTTTCTTCATGCGAATGGATGACGCCAAAACGGTGTACTGGATGGAAGCCAGCGGCCAGTTCCGCAGTAAATCTCTCCAGCTGTATGCCGTACCTGTAGATGTGAGTGCACAACTTAAGGATTTGTTTTTTGACAAAAAGAAAAGTGTTGTGCTTACATCGGCTACGCTCTCGGTAGATAAGTCATTCCAGTTCATGATTGAGCAGCTTGGCTTGCAGGAAGCTTCCGAGAATAATCGGCTGTTAACATCAATGCTGCCATCACCTTTCAACTATCGCGATCAGGCACTTCTGGTGATTCCGCGTGATTTCCCAAGTGTGAAGGGAAGTGTGGGTGATGCGCACTTTGTTAATATGCTGGTGCAATCACTTGCAGAGACGGCAATTGCTACGCGTGGACGCATGATGGTTCTGTTTACTTCATACAAGATGTTGCGACAGGTCTATGATCCGCTGAAGGAGGCGCTGTCTGGCAACGACATCTCGTTGCTTGGTCAAGGCGTTGATAGTGGAAGTCGTTCCAAATTGACTCGCAGGTTCCAAGATGCCAAAGCTACGGTACTTCTGGGCACAAGCAGCTTCTGGGAGGGTGTAGATATCCCGGGTGATGCGCTGACCTGTCTCGCTATTGTAAGATTGCCGTTCCAGCCACCGAATCATCCGTTGGTGGAAGCCAAGAGTGAGTTGCTTCAGGAACAGAAGAAAAATCCGTTTATGAAACTGTCCGTGCCTCAAGCGGTCATTCGTTTCAAGCAGGGATTTGGCCGATTGGTGCGTACAGCAAAGGATAGAGGCATTGTGATTGTATATGATACACGGGTGATTGAAGCGTATTATGGTAAATTCTTTTTATATTCATTACCTGGTCCCAAAATGGAGCATATGCTCACGGAGCAGATGGTTCCACGAATTACCGAGTGGTTGGAAAAACCTGCTAATGAACAAAAATAATGGTTTTTTGTTCGTTATATCATTGCATGACACTATTGTTTGGAGTTAAACTTTATTAGATATTCCCAGATCCGATTTAAGTAGTTGCACGCAAGAACTTATAACCTAAATTACAAGGAGCATTCTGTATAAAATGTCACGTTTATCTTTGAGTTTATACAGAATGCTCATCTTTTCATTTATTATTTTATCGTGGCCTTGGTAAGGGGGAGCAAGAATGAAATCGGATAAAATTTCGGAAGCGGTGGTACGACGTCTGCCTGTATACTTGCGTTATTTGAACGAGTTGCATCAGCGTGAGGTGGCTACTGTTTCTTCTCAAGAGCTTGGACAGAGGCTGGATCTGAATCCGGCGCAAATTCGTAAAGACCTGGCTTACTTCGGTGATTTTGGTCGTAAAGGGATCGGGTATGATGTATCCTATTTGATCGAGAAAATTCGTCACATTCTCAAGATTGATCAGCAAATTAATGTAGCTCTGGTAGGCGCGGGTAATCTAGGTCAAGCCTTGTCCAACTACAACGCATATCTGAAAGACAACATGAAGATTGTTGCTGTATTTGATGCATATGGACCGAAGATAGGTAGTCAAATCAACAGTTTGACGGTAAAACCAATGGATGAATTGACGGAAGCGGTTAAAACGGATAACATCCGCATCGGAATTATCACGGTTCCGGATACGGAAGCCCAAAATGTAGCCGATCAGCTTATTGAATCCGGAATCGAAGCGATCCTTAATTTTGCACCAACAATTCTAAAAACACCGCCGCATATCCGCATTCACCATGCTGACTTTACAACGGATCTGCTTAGTTTGGCCTATTACTTGGAGACTGGAAAGGACGACGAGGAAGATGACAACAAATAGATGGGTAATCCACAACGGCAAATTTGCCGTTAATGAAGGCACAACATGGAACGTGGTTCACGGATACATGGTTGTTGAGAATGACAAGATTGTGCATATTGGTGAGACATTGCCTGATGAAGACAAAAATTGTACCAAAGTGGATGGAAAAGGATTGTTCTTCCTGCCGGGTCTGATCAATACGCATGGTCATGCAGCAATGTCGTTGCTCAGAGGGCACGGAGACGATCTTGCGTTGCAAGTATGGTTGCAGGAAAAAATGTGGCCGATGGAAGCAAAAATGACTTCACAAGACGTATATTGGGGAACTTCGCTATCTGTGCTTGAAATGTTGAAAGGCGGAACTACAGCTTTCCTGGACATGTATGATCACATGGATCAAGTGGCCAAAGTTGTGGAGCAATCCGGCGTTAGAGCAGCACTGGCACGTGGTGTAATCGGGCTGTGCTCGGAAGAAGAGCAATTGCGGAAGCTGGAGGAGTCGGCAGCGTTTGCACGTGAGTGGAATGGACAGGCAGATGGTCGCATTACAACCGTAATCTCGCCACACGCCCCATATACATGCCCTCCTGACTACATAGAGAAGCTTGTACAGGTCGCGAATGACCTAAACCTTCCTCTTCATACACATATGTCTGAAACGCTTCGTGAAGTGGAGCAGAACGTGGCTGATTATGGACTGCGTCCTGTGGCACATCTCGAGAAACTGGGATTTTTCTCCCGTCCATCTCTGGTTGCACATGCGGTGCATCTGAATGACGAAGAGATTGAAATTTTGGCCCGTCATGATGTGGCTGTATCCCATAACCCGGGAAGTAACCTGAAACTCGCTTCCGGTGTTGCGCGGGTACCTGCATTGCTGAAAGCAGGAGTTACCGTGTCACTCGGAACAGACGGACCAGCAAGTAACAACAACCTGGATATGTTCGAGGAAATGAGACTGGCTGCATTGATCCACAAAGGTGTATCTGGTGACCCGACAGCAGTACCAGCAGGCGAAGCGTTACTACTCGGAACGTCATATGGTGCCAAATCCATCTTCTTGAACAATACCGGAGCGCTTCAGGTCGGCATGAAGGCTGATTTTATCGCCCTTGATATTGAACAGGCACATTTCTATCCACATACAGACCTGATCTCACATACGATCTACTCGGCTTCTGCCAAAGATGTTGAGCACGTATGGGTGGATGGAAAACAAGTGGTGAAACATGGCGAATGTCTGACGCTGGATGAAGAACGCATTTTGCGTGAGTCTCAATTGGCATTTGATGGTCTGCTTGCTCGTTAATTGCAGGACAGCATCATAGGGAAAGGAAGTTCGGCTTTTGAAGAAAAAAAAGAAGTGGATATGGATTTCGCTGCTTGCACTGGTTCTGATTCTGTTTGGACTTCAGCGTTATTACGTCTATGTCACGCAGGACCAGCGCAAGGAAGAAGCGCTCGCTATAGAGGCAGCACAGAAGCAACTGGGCATTACATCCTATGATGAATTGCGCAAGTACATCTGGGGAGACAAAGAAGGCTCTGACAACATCTACTGGACCCTGATCGGCAAAAATAAGGATAACCAGGATGTTATGGTCTGGGTTAAATTCGATGCAAACAATCAACCGGCTAAGGGTGCAAACGCTGTACACAGTGAGCTGCTGCAAAATGGTATGTCCGAAGCGCAGATACGCAATCGCTTTAGTTCTGAAGTTCCTGCCGGTGAGATTAAACGAATCATGCCCGGAGTTGTGAATGGAATATATGTGTGGCAAGTGTATTATAAAGACGGTACGCATAACCACTATCGCTTTTATCGTTTTAGCAACGGAGAACAGGTGGACCTGGTCTACACACTCCCGAACAGCTAGAACAAATAGAGTGACATAACTAGAGAATTTAAAGAAATGAAAGAACCGGCAGACGGATATCCGACTGAACCGGTTCTTTGTGTTGCCTGTAAACATATTTGATTTAAATAGTTAAAATTAATAATTTATTCATATTTTCGCCTTCGAAATTGTATATACGATGTGATATACTCAGATATGTACTCAAAGTTACATTCAAAACAAATAATCCTGTCGAAATTCTCGCAGGAGTCAATGTGCACATATTCGTATATACCAATAAGCCAGTAGGTTAGGCCAAAATCTGGGAGGGGTAATTCACTTGAAGCTAAAAGTATTGCCTATTGCTATAACTGCCGTCATTTCAGCCGTTGTGTTGTTTGGAGGTTGGTTTGTATATCGTCAGGTGGCCGTGCAGAATCCGATTGAAAAGATGGTTACCCAGTACGATGGAGTAAATGACGTTCAATTAACTATTAACCGCAATGACGTACAATTGAAACTTGATCTGCAACCTGATGTTGATTTGGGCAGACTGGTACAATATATTCACAAAGAAGGACAGACCCTGATTGGAACACGTTCACTAAAGTTGGATGTTGTGGATCATTCCAGTGAAGCACTGGAGAGCTGGTGGGGGGATGCGATGTTTACCGTAGCTCAGGCGATGGAGAACAAGCAATACACTGAGATTACACCAACGTTGTCAAAGATGGCGACGAATGGAATGAAGGTAAATACAGCGATGGATGACAACAATGTATATGTCAGTCTCAGAGACGGAGATGCCAGCAAGTTTATTATTCTGCCGCGTGTGCCCGGTCAGATAGGAGTGTGGCCTAATGCCTAAGTGGACAAAAGAAGTTGCCATCGGATTTTTTCCCGTATTGATTATTTTCCTTGCATTTACTGGTGTTAATATTGTTCCGATCTTGATTGCAGCAGTGCTTGTCGGAGCTTTGCTGTTCATGATGCAAATGCGTGGCGGGATTACAGTAGGCGCTGCACAGGAACGTAAACGGAAGAAAAAAGGACCTTCCAAGCTTACTTTTGAAGAAATTGGCGGACAGGACAGTGCCAAGCAGGAATTGCGTGAAGCGCTTGACTTTCTGATCAAACATGAAGAAATCCGGAAGTTTGGGATTCGCCCGTTAAAAGGGATCTTGCTGACGGGCCCTCCAGGGACAGGGAAAACGTTGATGGCCAAGGCTGCTGCCCATTACACCGATTCTATTTTTGTAGCAGCATCGGGTAGTGAGTTCGTGGAAATGTATGTTGGTGTGGGTGCCAGCAGAATTCGGGATTTGTTCAAGGACGCGAGAACCCGTGCCACCAAGGAAAATAAGGAAAACGCTATTATCTTTATCGATGAAATCGATGTCATCGGGGGGAAACGTGAGGGTGGTCAACAGCGTGAATATGATCAGACCCTGAATCAGCTCCTGACGGAAATGGATGGAATCTATTCTTCCGATACGCCAAGAATTCTGGTTATCGCTGCAACGAACCGTAAAGAGATGCTGGATAGCGCCCTGACGCGACCGGGACGTTTTGACCGTCACATTCAAGTGGACTTGCCTGACAAAAAGGGCAGAAAGCATATTCTGGAACTGCATGCGGTGAACAAACCTCTGTTGAAGGAAGTTAATCTGGAGAAGACAGCGGAAGAATCATATGGTTTCTCTGGTGCACAACTCGAAAGTGTGATGAACGAAGCGGCAATATACGCCATGCGGGATGGGCTGTTGAACATCGAACAGCGGCACTTGTCTCTGGCTATTGATAAAGTCATGATGGGTGAAAAGACAGACCGTGAGTCCAGTGTGGAAGAGAAGAAAAGGGTCGCCATTCATGAGTTGGGACATGCCATTATGGCTGAACTTGTTCGTCCAGGCAGTGTTAGTCAGGTGGCACTCAGTCCGCGTGGTCAGGCGCTGGGATATGTCCGTCATAACCCGCAACAGGAACAGTTCCTATATACGAAGCGCTTCCTGGAAGAGCAGATCATGATTGCACTCGGAGGAGCAGCTGCGGAGGAAATGTACTACGGTGGTCGTTCCACAGGTTCACGCAATGACTTCGATCAGGCAACCAATGTTGTGCAGACGATGATGGCTTCCGGATTGACTTCACTTGGGATTGTGAACATGGATATGGTGACAACCGAGGAACTGATGAGAGAGAATAAATTAATTCTGCAAGAACTGATGGAACAGACAAAGCGGTTGCTTGAAGAACAACGGACAATTTTCGACAATTCACTCGACATCTTGATTCGTGAGGAAGTTTTGTCTGGCGAACAATTTCGTTGTCAATTTCGTGACAGTGCCCTTCTACCAGCATAATTTATTTATGCTGGTTATTTTTTTTTACATTTCACTCGTGCTAAGATATTATTATATGTTGGGTCGAAATTTGTAATTTTCGGCGAACAGGGTACAATAGAGAAATAGAGAACCGAAAGGATGGAGCAGAACCATGTTTTTCAAAAAAATAGGAGTTGTCGGCGGCGGTACGATGGGGCAAGGTATTTCCCAGATGCTCGCAGCCAAAGGACTTGATGTGCTTCTCGTGGAGCATACAACACAAAAACTGGATCATGCATATAACATGATCGAAACCAATCTGGATAAACAACTGGAGAAATGGGCGATTACAAAAGCGGAGAAGAAATTGATTCTTTCCCGTATAACCAAGGTAGCTCATTTAGCTGAACTTGGAACTTGCGACATGGTCATTGAGACAATTTCAGAAGATCTGGATGCGAAAAAAGCAGTATTCAGCCAACTGGACCAAGTTTGCCCAAGCAATGTCATTCTGGCAAGTAATACATCCACGCTGAGTTTGACCGAGCTTGCAAGCTCGACCAAATACCCAGAGCGTGTTATTGGTATGCACTTTATTCACCCGGTATCCCGGGTTGATCTTGTAGAGATTATTCGTGGACTGAAAACTTCGGATACAACATTCGAAGAGACCAGACGTTTTGTTGAAGAAGTAGCGGACAAAAAAGGAGTCATGATCTATGAATCACCTGGATTCGTAACTTCCCGCTTGATCTGCCTGCTAATTAACGAAGCGTTGCATGTATTGCAAGAAGGTGTTGCATCTGCTGAAGATATCGATGACGCAATGCGCATCGGATATAACTTCCAACATGGACCACTCGAAATGGCTGACCGTTTCGGATTGGATTCTGTTGAAGCTGCACTCGAAAGAATGTTCCGTGAATTCGGAGAATTGAAATATCGTCCTTCTACAGTCCTGAAGAAAATGGTGCGTGCAGGACACCTGGGTGCCAAAACAGGCGAAGGATTCTTCAAGTACGACAAGGATGGTGACCGACTGTGAAAGTACTCGTAATTAATGCGGGGAGTTCCTCGCTCAAATATCAACTGTATAATATGACTGACGAATCTGTACTGGCTAAAGGTCTGGTAGAGCGGATCGGAATGGATTCCTCCATTCTGACACACAAACCGACAGGCCGTGAGGATGTTACAGAAGTTAGTGAAATTTTGGAACACACAACAGCGATCCGTAAAGTCATTGATATTTTGACTCACAAAGAAAATGGTGTACTGGATTCTGTAAGTGAAATTCAAGCTGTTGGACACCGTGTTGTTCACGGTGGTGAAGCATTTAAAGAATCTGCATTGGTAGATGATGCTGCCAAAGCTGAAATTCGTCGTTTGTTCGACTTGGCTCCACTTCATAACCCTGCAGCAATGATGGGTATTCGTGCGGCTGAAGCCAATATGCCTGGTGTTCCACAGGTTATGGTCTTTGATACAGCGTTCCATCAGACGATGCCGGAAAAAGCTTATCTGTATGCTATTCCGCGTGTGCTTTACAAAAAATATAAAGTACGTCGTTACGGCGCACATGGTACTTCCCATGATTTCGTAAGCAAGGCTGCTGCTGAGTATCTGGATCGTCCATTGGAAGATCTGAAAATCATCACTTGTCACGTTGGTAACGGTGGCAGTGTAACAGCAGTTAAAGGTGGCGTATCCGTGGATACTTCGATGGGTATGACTCCACTTGAGGGACTGATGATGGGAACACGTAGTGGTGACCTTGATCCAGCCATCGTACCTTATGTAATGAATAAGGAAGAACTGAGCGTAAGCGAAGTAAACTCCATGTTGAACAAACACAGTGGATTGCTTGCGATCTCCGGAATCAGCAGTGACATGCGTGAGATTACGGAAGGTATGGAGAATGGCGATGCCAACTCCACGCTTGCTTTTGAAATGTACGAATACCGTCTGCGTAAATACATCGGCTCATATGCAGCTGCAATGAACGGTGTAGACGTGATCGTCTTTACGGCTGGTGTAGGTGAGAACTCTGTTGTACTTCGCCAAAAAGTATGTGAGCAGCTCACTTATCTGGGTGTTGAACTGGATGAAGCGCTGAATGCCATTCGTTCCGGCGAACCGCGCCGGATCACAACAGCGAATTCCAAAGTGGAAGTTCTCGTTGTGCCAACAAACGAAGAATTGGTCATTGCACGTGATACACACCGAATCGTATTGAATTCTCAGTAATCTAACTGTAAAGTAAATATAGAATGACAAGGAAGTGCAGAGGACAGGCATAAGCCTGCCCGCTGCATTTTCAAATTCAGGAATCAAGGGGAGATATGGGCATGAATACGAATTGTGTAATTCGTAATGTGAACGAGCATGTGGGTGAAACCGTAACAATCGGTGCCTGGATTAACAACAAACGTTCCAGCGGTAAAATTCAGTTTTTGCAGCTGCGTGATGGAACCGGATATATCCAAGGGGTTGTTGTAAAAAGTGAAGTTAGTGAAGAGATCTGGAACAATGCAAAAAGCCTGACCCAAGAAAGCTCTTTGTATGTTACAGGTATTATTCGTGAAGAACCTCGCAGTGCGTCCGGTTACGAGATGACTGTTACAGGGGTTGAGATCATTCACCTGACTGAAAACTATCCAATTACGCCTAAAGAGCATGGTGTTGATTTCTTGATGGATCATCGTCATCTGTGGCTTCGTTCCACGAAGCAGCGTGCTGTTATGGTGATTCGTGCAGAGATTATTCGCGCTGTTCAGCAGTTCTTTGATGGTAACGGATTCACACAAGTTGATCCTCCGATTTTGACACCATCGTCCGCGGAAGGAACAACGAACCTGTTCCACATCAAATACTTTGATGAAGATGCTTATCTGACACAAAGTGGTCAATTGTATATGGAAGCTGCAGCCATGGCGCTGGGCAAGGTATATTCCTTCGGTCCAACATTCCGCGCAGAGAAGTCCAAAACACGTCGTCACTTGATTGAGTTCTGGATGATTGAGCCGGAAATGGCATTTGTAGATCACGAGGAAAGTCTGCGTGTACAAGAGAAATTTATCGCTCATGTCGTTCAATCCGTGGTGAAAAACTGCCGTGCAGAACTGGAATCTATCGGTCGTGACGTATCCAAACTCGAAGGCATCGTAGCGCCATTTCCGCGTATTACGTATGATGAAGCGATTGAATTCCTGCATGGACAAGGCTTTGATATTCCTTGGGGAGAAGACTTTGGTGCACCGCACGAAACAGCAATTGCTGAGAAGTACAACACACCGGTCTTTATCACACATTACCCTGCTGGAATCAAGGCATTTTATATGAAACCAGATCCGAATCGTCCTGAAGTTGTCCTCTGTGCGGATATGATTGCACCAGAAGGCTACGGAGAGATTATTGGCGGTTCGCAGCGTATCGATGATCCGGAATTGATGCAACAACGTTTTGAGGAGCACAATCTCTCGGATGAAGCTTACCAATGGTATCTGGATTTGCGTAAATACGGATCGGTTCCTCACTCCGGTTTCGGTCTGGGATTGGAGCGGACGGTAGCATGGATCTGTGGATTGGATCATGTACGTGAAACAATCGCATTCCCACGTATGCTCTATCGTCTGTACCCTTAATGCTTAACCGGGGAGCGTCTATGGAAGACACCACATCCAAAGCATGGTTGGATGGAGCAGCTTATGGCATGACTTCGGGTACAGCCCATCTGCCGTATGCCTTGTTACGTTATTATCACCAGCTTGGCCTATCAGATGCAGAAGTTCTTCTTCTGATTCAACTGCTAGGGTTCCGTCAGGCGGAGTTCAATGAGTTTCCGACGCTTGAAGAGCTTGCGGCGCGCATGGGACTTGCACCTGAAGGCATTGCCAGAATGTTGCAACGTCTGATGAGGGATAGGTATATTGCTATTGACGAGCACCGTGACGAAGAACGGGACATCCAGTACGAGCGATATGATTTACATGGATTATATGCCAAGCTTGCAGCATGTACTGCTGAAGAAGTAGCCGCATTCCGTGCGGAGCAGCAGCGCAGCAATACAGCACGTCAAGATTCGAACAGTGTTCAAAAAGAAGAGGAAGAACGGAACATGTTCTCCATTTTCGAAAAAGAATTCGGACGTCCGCTCTCGCCAATGGAGTGTGAGACGATATCCGGCTGGTTGGATCAGGACCGTTATCAAGAGGAATTGATTCTAATGGCTCTGAAGGAAGCGGTTTTTGCAGGCAAAGTACATTTCCGGTATATCGATCGAATCCTGCTTGAGTGGAGTCGCAATCGTGTCAAGACCGTTCAAGACGCGAAGGCGTACACACAGCGGTTTCGTAATGGTGGACGTTAATTCCAGCGTAGGCAGGGACAAGAAACAGGCCAGAAGTCATTCTGTGCCTGTTTTTTTTGGATTATAGATTGGATGAGTGATCAGCAACATCAACCTTTCAGGCAATGAATTCATTTTGTTTTACAAAAATTTGATAGATCACGCAGGGGTTAACACACAAGCTGTCGTCTATAGTATTGGAGAGGAGGGGAGAGTTATTGATGAAGCGCGCGTAATCGAACAAATCCGACAAGGAGATACATCTCAGATGCGTACTCTGATCGATAAGTATAGCCAACATGTATACCATGTGGCCTATTCCGTACTCAGGAACGATCAGGAAGCACAGGATGCAGCTCAGGAGGCGTTCATACAGATGTATAAGTCTCTCCCCGACTACCGTTCTGAAGGTTTCAAAACGTGGTTAACCCGAATTGCCTTTCACAAAGCGATTGATGCCAAACGCAAGCTGGGCAGACGAGCTGCTGAGGATCCGGGTGGAGAAGAAAAAATAATCAATATGCCCGGACGGGATGAAGACGTTCTTACCCGTCTCGTTCGTGAAGAACGTCAGGATAAACTTCGTGAACGAATTAATCAGTTGCCTGCTCAGCATCGTGACATTATCACTGCGTATTATCTAAGCGAAAAAAATTATGAGCAGATTGCCAGTGATGCACAGGTGGCTGTGAAGACTGTGGAATCCCGCTTGTATCGTGCCCGGCAGTGGATTCGAAAACATTGGAAGGAGGATGAATGGCGTGAGTAAACAGGAGAAGTATACCGCTGCGCAATGGACTGATTATATTGAAGGCCATATGAGTGAAACTCAAGCGAACCGAATGGAACAGCTTCTGCTGGAAGATCCGGATGCGATGGACATCTATTTGGAAGCGCTCGGTATCCATGGGGAATTGCCTCCGTTGCCTGACCCGGCAGGGTTTGCGGATTCAGTCATGCATCGGATTGAGGGCATTCAATCCTCTAAGTCTCAACGTAAATCCCGCGCTGGACGAAACCGGCGCTGGCTTGAACATAAAGTGTTTCATTATGCGGTAGCAGCCTGTCTGACATTGATCTTCCTCTCATCTGGACTTTTTGACAAGGTAGCCCCTTATCACAAGTTCCAGGATGGCGACCACAGAGGGTCTTTCACCGAGAAATGGACGGAGACAGCCACTTCATGGCTGGATAACTTCAAGCCTAAACCATAAATGGTTTCGCATTGCCTGAAAAGAAAGGATGACGACTGTGCACTCAGATCGTAACAAATTACTCGCATTTCTATTAAACCTGATACCCGGTCTTGGTTTCATGTATTGGGGACGGGCCGCAAGGGCTGTGATTTATCCATTGCTTTTCTTCGGAACAGCTGTTGGCTCATTCATGCTAGCAATGGTCACTAATGATCAAGATTTAATGATTATCGGTGCCCTCGGTGCTGCTTTTTTCTGGGGGATCAGTATGCTGGACATGATTATTGTTCTGCTCCGTGCGCCTTCTGCACGAGATGCTCATTATAGGGGATACGGTGCGCCTTATGGAGCTCCTCCACACCAAGGAGCACCCTACCAGGGAGCATACATGGGTCAGCAAGGGCCTATGGAGCAGATGAATGAAGATGAGCTACATCAACATCCAGGTGGTGAATATGGCCATCCTGAAGGGCCCTATGGTCAACCCATGTACCAAAAAGGCAGTGAGGGTGAACGATTCTTCACCATTTTGCTCTCATTTGTTCCGGGATTGGGCCATCTTCATCTGGGTTTGTTGCATCGTGGGTTGTCGTTCCTGATGGCGTTCTTTGGTTCATTTGCCATGATGGTTTTTGTGGCTTCGATCACCAATGAATCGGTGTTTCTAATGTTCTTACTCATTCTGCCAGTAATTTGGGTATACTGCATGTTTGATGCGGTGCAGCATGTCCACCGTAAGCAAGCTGGTGAGATACTGCAGGATCGGACATTATTCGAAGAATTGGAGATGGGCAGAGTAGCCGGACGACGTAGCAAAGTGCTTGCAACGCTGCTTTCCGCTTTTCCAGGTGCGGGTCATCTCTATCTGGGATTGCAAAAAAGAGGCATGCAATTAATGTTCCTGTTCCTTGCAAGCATCTATATTCTGGACCTGCTTCATTTATCGGTGTTCCTGTTCATGATTCCGTTGATCTGGTTCTACAGCTTCTTTGACGGGCTACAGTGTTCCAGTCGCTATGGACGCGAGCCTTTGGTTGATCAACCGATCTTCAAGGACTGGGCCCGTCATCAGCGTCTGATTGGATTCGGGATTGCCGCGCTGGGTCTATATTACCTGGCGATCCGTCTTGTCATTCCACAGCTGAATGAGCTCTTCCCTAATGCATTCATGACGTATGAGATCCGTTCCTATCTGAACACCGTCATTGTATCTTTGCTGCTCATTTTTGGCGGCTTGAAGCTGCTGTTTGGCAAGCAGAGGGGGACGGGGATCCATAGTGCTGCTCATCGAAATGATGAGGGAGCAGACAGTCTCTTTTTATTCAAGGATCGGGATGATCGACTGTAGAGTGACCTAAAGATTATTTACACTGACACTACGATGACAGAGCAACCTTCTAATCGCTGTTATCCCTTAACATAAAAACACGCCAAGGGCTATGTATATCAGCCTCTGGCGTGTTTTTTGTTATCCAGCTTTGATTTCGAATAAATGATTGCTATTTCGTAGCGCCCTTCAGCAGAAGTTGACGGTACATCACTTCGAACAGGAACTCGAACGCTTCCAGATGACGTTTCGCTTCAAAAGCATCTTTACCCCACGCATATATGCCGTGGTTCCGAAGTAAGATCCCTGGTACGTTGGCATCAAGTACACCTGGCACCAATTCAGCGATAGATGGAATATCTGCAAAGTTAGGCAGGACGGGTACACGAATCTCCGCATTTTCTTCCCAGATGTTGAAAGCCTTGATCAATTCAATTCCTTGAATCGGTACGTGTCCATCTGCTCCAAAGAATTCGCTAATCAGGTTGTTAAACACGGTATGCACGTGGAATACAGCACCACAACCGGTCAAACGATAGATTTCACAGTGAATCAACGTTTCGGCACTTGGTTTCAACGTTGTTGTCTCAATCGCTTTGCCGTGTTTGTCCACAAAAAGGAAGTCTTCCGGTGTGCGAAGAGATTTGTCTTTGCCTGAGGCGGTAACCGCAAAATAAAATTGCTCCGGATCAAAGTCTCCTACACGCATCGACAGATTGCCACTTGTTCCGGGGAACCAGTTACGACTGGCGAACAACGCTTTAATATCAGCCAGTTCTTCCAGGACCTGACGTTTGTGTTCCAATGTAATCTTTTCAAAGCCCATCGTTTACAGCACTCCTTGTGTTTGCTTCTGTTTCATATCTTCGATGATATCGTAAAAAGTAACGAATGGCACATGGTCCACACCAAGTTCAATACATTTGTCCGTTAAAATGGAGCGGGAGTAGACGAGATCGGCAATTTTGGCACCTTCAAAATCTGTCAGACTGTCTCCAATAAGAATTCGATTGTATTGTTCTTCCGGGAAGGTACGAATCACTGTTGTTTTGCACATGCCGCAGCCATTCTCACAAGGAGGCTGGCAGGGATTCGGCCATTCAATCTTAATGGTTTCACCCGAGAAGTCAGCTCCATTGCAATAGACATGATCCTGCGGGATATGAAATGGTGCGAGTAACGGTTCAATGAAAAAGTCCATACCCCCGCTGGTTACATTGAATTCGATCCCTTCGCTGCGAACGTAGTCAAGAAACTCGCTGAATCCTTCACGGATGTCCGCTTGTCCAAGCACAAATTCCACAATTTCATCTTTCTGCGGTGCAGGCAACAGAGCAAACATGGCTCCAACACCTTCACGAAGCGAGATTTTTTGCTCAATCGTATCTTTCATAATCGCTTCAATGCCCTCAGGTTTGAAATGTTTCATGATCGCTACGATGTTGTCCGAGAGCGTAATCGTACCGTCAAAGTCACAGAAAATGACTGTTTTTTTATCACTTCTCATCGTTCGCCACCCCACAGGTCCAATGCGCTTTTCAGCTCCGGATGCTCGGTTGCATATTGCGCGAGTGGAATGGAACGCTGAGCTGCCTCAATGGCTTGCAGGAATGCACGTCCGCCTGCCTCAGTGCCCATAGGATGTCCATGTATACCGCCACCAGCATTAACGATGACATCTGTACCAAAGTCGCGCAAAATGAGTGGTACAAGGCCTGGATGGATGCCGGCTGAAGGTACGGGCATACTGGTTCGTACAGGCAGATCAGCTGTCAGTAATTGCTCCGTGATCGCCATATTTTCTTCCTTCGGCATCGTAACCGAACCATAAGGAGAAGGGAAGAGCACCAGATCGGCACCCGCTAGACGCATCAACTGGCCTAGTACAACCGAAGCCGACATGCCGTAATGTGGTGAAGGATACAGTGCACCTGCAAGAGCAGGGTGCGCCATAATCGGCACATTAATATCTGGATCACTACTGAGTTCATGCAGGACATCATATCCGTAGGACAATACGTTGAATAGGAGTGCATTGGCTCCTGCACCAATAGCGCGTTCAGCTTGCTGTTTCAGACGAGATGTTGGTCCTGTAAGATTGGTTGCATACAGAAGTTTCTTGCCGGTCTCCTGACGTGCCTGTTCGGCAGCTTTCATGCAGACCTCGACTCTTTTTTCGATGGGTGTCAATTTATTCTCGAACAGAATCTCATCGTCCTTGATCAAATCAACGCCGCCAAGAGCCTGACGAATAAATTGTTCACGCAGTTCGTCTGCATTTAGCCCAATAACTGACTTAAAGATACTCATTAACAGTGGACGATCATGCACACCAAGCAGATCACGAACACCATTCAGTCCAAACTTGGGTCCAGGGAATGCACTGAGGAAGCCATCCGAGAAACCAAGCTTTGTTAGTTTGATCCGGCCATCCATTGAGATTTTGCCAAAGACCGTCACGAGCAAAGCAGGTATATCACGGCTGAAGTTAACATCAGGATATCCAATGGTAATATCAGCGTAACGCTCACCCGCAGCCATTCCTTCAGCTTCATAGACTTCTACGCTGATGACTTCGCCCAGATGCTTCTGCATCGCTTCACGCTGGGCTTGTGGCAACTCCGTCCAGCTACCCACGGTCATGCCAATCGCGATGGACTGAGCTTTCTTGCGAAAGTCTGCATGATCATCATGCAGACGATATGTGGCTGTGCACATGTTATTCATTTTAGATCCCCTTCCAAAGCAGCTCCCATCTCCCGTGAGCGCTCTGCACAGCGGTTGACGGCTGCGATTACATTTTCAAAGAAATCTCCTTCGTCCAGCGTTTTCAGTGCTGCCTGGGTTGCCCCTCCCGGGGATGTCACATCACTACGAAGCTTCATTGGTTCCAAACCGGTTTGTTGTACCATACGTGACGCGCCAAGCACCGTCTGAACAGTGAGATCACGAGATTGCTGGCTGGATAAGCCACCACGAATACCTGCGGCAATCATGGCCTCCATTAAATAGTATACATAAGCAGGGCCGCTTCCGGAAATCCCTGTGAGCACTTCGAGTTTATCTTCAGGCACAATGGTCACGATTCCAACGGCTTCAAACATGGTCATTACCGTACTGCGCTGATCATCCGTAATCTCCGCAGAGAAGGCAAGACCGGTTGCCCCAAGTCCAATGGTACTGGATGTATTTGGCATGGTTCTGGCGATCGGCTGTTTACGACCGAGCAAGGACTGCATAGTGCGGATTGATAATCCGGCAATGACAGATACGATCAGTTGATCAGGTGATAACAGTGGACCCAGTTCGCGCAGTGCTGCGGCAGCATCTTTGGGTTTCATACAGAGTACAATGACCGGAGTGGAGGCAAGGTGATCCAAGGATTGCGAGGCCGTTCCGGTATGTACAGCATAACGGGTGCTGAGCTCCTCCTGACGTTTCTGGTTGCTGCGGTTCAGCATCGTAATATCCTGAGGACGAACGACCAGGCGGGAGATCAGTCCGCGCACGATGGCTTCAGCCATCGCGCCTGCTCCGTGGAAAGTAATCTTCTGTTGTAGTAACGTCTGTTGCTCTTGACTCATATTTATCGTTCCTCCTATATAACTGGTGCTGAGATATTATTGACGAATCTGTCCATTGCCTGTAATCCGATATTTGGTTGACGTCAGTGCTGGCAGTCCCATCGGTCCACGTGCATGCAATTTCTGGGTACTGATCCCGATTTCGGCTCCATAGCCAAATTCAAATCCGTCAGTGAAACGTGTGGACGCATTGTGATAGACGGCTGCTGCATCCACATCATGCATAAAACGCTCTGCATGGGCTGTATCCCGGGTTACGATACACTCGGAATGTTTGGTTCCGTAATGTGCGATGTGCTGCATCGCTTCATCCAGATTCTTGACCACACGGATATTTAAAATATAGTCGTTGTACTCGGTCGCATAGTCTTCCTCGGTTGCCTCAAGAGCGGAAGGGACAAGACGGCGTACCGTGTCGCAACCTTTCAAAATCACATTCGCCACACGGAATTGTTCGGCAAGAGCAGGCAGGTGCTCTTCCGCGTATGCGGCATGTAGGAGTAACGTTTCCATGGAGTTACATACAGAAGGACGTTGTGCCTTGGCATTGATGGCAATTTCGGCTGCCATGACCGGATCGGCTGATTCATCCACATAGGTATGGCAGATGCCAGCCCCAGTTTCGATGACAGGTACGGTTGCATTGGCAACCACATTACGAATGAGCGAAGCCCCTCCGCGTGGAATAATAACGTCCAGTAATCCGTTCAACTTGAGCATCTCATCCACGGAAGCACGATCTGCATCCTCAACCAGTTGCAGCGCATCAGCAGGCATGTCTGTCGTTGTGAGTGCCTGGTGCAGCACCTCTACAATTTTGCGGTTGGAGGACAGGGCAGAGGAGCCGCCGCGCAGAAGCACCGCATTACCTGTTTTGAGACATAATCCGGCTGCGTCCACGGTTACATTAGGTCGAGCTTCGTAGATGATGCCAATCAGGCCAATCGGCACTCTAAGTTTTTCAACATGCAATCCGTTAGGACGGGTAAATGTCTCCAATACTTCACCGACTGGATCAGGGAGATCCGCAATCTGACGTAATCCTTCAGCAATGCCTGCGATCCGCTCTGGATTAAGTGCGAGTCGATCCAGCATGGATTCCGGCGTACCTTGTTCTCTGCCGCGTTCCAGATCTTCGGCGTTTGCCGTAATGATGGAATCCGTTTCCTTAATCAAAGCATCTGCCATGACACGCAGGGCCGTATTTTTCTGTTCTGTATTCAATCGGTTCAGCTGTGGAACCGTTGCTTGGGCTTTGCTGGCTTTTTCTCTCACTTCACTCATCTTAATTCCTCCTCATATATATAAAGTTAAGTATTTCAACTACATGTTGAACTAAAGATTATTCACTCAGACACTACGATGACAGAATAACCTTCCAATCGCTGTTATCCCCAGATTTTAATGATTAGTTTAACTTAATATTGCTTCATGTTTATTTTAAGGTAATCCATTCGTCTCTATGAATAACTTCAAGTCTGTGGATGCTGGCAAGTCGTTTCATCACATCTCCACTGGGAAGTCCGGCAATGAGTCGAAGCTGGTCATCATCATAATTGACAATACCGCGACCGAGCAAGGTTTCATCCATTCCAATGACCTCTACGACGTCTCCGGCATGGAATGTTCCCAGTACTCGCTTGACCCCTACAGGCAGAAGACTATGGCCCCCATGGACAAGTGCTTCTTCAGCACCATCATCCACAACGACGGTTCCCAGCGGAGTAGACATGAAGCCGAGCCACTGCTTTTTACGAGATAGTGAAGCGAGTCGTGTCTCAAAGTAAGTTCCTTTGCCCGTGCCATCAACCGCCTTCTGCATATCTCCGGGTTCTTTCACACTTCCCACGAATACAGGTACGCCTCCACGTGTAGCAACCTTGGCTGCATCAACTTTGGATCGCATTCCGCCTGTACCAACCGTTGATCCTGAACCGCCGGCAAAAGCGTAGATCTCAGCCGTTATCTCGGGGATACGGTCGTAACGAACGGCAGAAGGATCTTTACGCGGATCTGCGGTGTACAGTCCGTTGGTATCGGTAAGAATGATCAGATGCTGTGCCTTCACCAGGTTCGCAACCAATGCGGACAACAGATCGTTATCACCAAACTTCAATTCATCCACCGAAACCGTATCATTCTCATTAAAAATCGGAATCACTCGCTGTTTGAGCAGCTCTTCTACGGTCATGCCTGCATTACCCATGCGTTTACGACTGTGAAAGTCTGTACGAGTTAACAGAATTTGCGCCGTAGTAACGCGGTGCGCTGCAAAAGCCTGTTGATATGCCTGCATCAGTAATGCCTGCCCAACGGCCGCTGCGGCTTGTTTCTCATGTAGCAGTTTGGGGCGCTGAGGATAACCGATCTCCCGGAATCCGGCCGCTACCGCTCCAGAGGTGACCAAAAGCACTTCATGGCCCTGATCAGCCAATGCTGCAATTTCTCCGGCAAAAAAAGTGATCGAACTGCGATCCAGACCGCCTTCTTCCGTTGTAAGCGAGCTGCTTCCAATCTTAACTACAATACGTGAAGTCATGGTTTCACTTCCTTAAACATGATTAATAAGTGCTTCTGGAGCAGGTTTTAGCGGGTACAAAAAAAACTCCCGCCCTTTAGTTAAAAAGGACGAAAGTTCGTTACTTCCGCGGTACCACCTTTATTGATGATTAGATCATCCGGCTTCATGCCCTGTAACAGAAGGCACTGTCCTGTACGTAACAGGCCGCTCAGGGGTAGGTTTCAGAGAAGAGTCGCGGTAAATTCTTTCAGCAGGGTGGAATTTACTCTCTGGGCGCGACTGATATTCTCTTACTGGTCCCGTCATCACGTTTCGTTCAATATTTCTTATAACATACCATGGAAAGTTGGCATATGCAAAGGGGTTATTGTCCTGTAAATTACTTGAATAAATTCAGCTTGCCAATCCGCTCCACAGCTTCGCGTAATCGGTTTTCATCACTTAGCAGTCCTGCGCGCACATAGCCTTCACCATGTGAACCAAAACCAATACCTGGGGCTACGGCCACCTTGGCTTCTCGCAGTAACAAGTCTGCAAATGAAGCGGAGGTATGACCGGCAGGTACAGGCAACCAGCTGAAGAATGAACCTGCGGGTTTCGTAGCTTGCCAGCCAATCGAGGAAAGAGCGTCATAAAACGTATTGCGACGCGATTCGTAACGTGAAACCAGCGAGGCAACACATTCCTGGGAGCCAGTAAGTGCTTCCGTTGCGGCAGCTTGAATCCCACCAAAAAGACTGACATAGATATGATCCTGAAGCAGATTGATTTTAGAGACAATCTCTGCGTTACCGAGTGCGAATCCAACACGCCATCCAGCCATATTGTATGTTTTGGATAACGTATAGAACTCAATACCGACTTCTTTGGCACCAGGGGCTTGCAGGAAACTGACTGGACGATGTCCGTCGAATCCAATTGCACCGTAAGCAAAGTCGCTGGCTACTACGATTTGATTTTGAATGGCGAATTCTACCGTATCTTCGTAGAACGAAAGGGGGGCCGTTGCTGACGTTGGGTTGTTGGGGTAGTTCAGGAACATCAGCTTGGCCTTTTCCCGATCTTCGGCTGTAACAGCTTCATAATCCGGCAGGAATGCGTTGGACTCGAGCAAAGGCATAAATGACATGTTTGCTTTGGCGAGCGCAACACCAGACCAGTAATCCGGGTAGCCGGGATCTGGAACGAGAACGGTGTCGCCGGGGTTAAGCAGTACCTGTGGTAACTGAACCAGACCTGTTTTGCCTCCGAACAGAATGGCTACTTCAGTCTCGGGGTCCAGATCAACGTTGTAATCTTCCTTATAACGTTTGGCGACAGCTTCCTTCAGGAAAGAGTGCCCTCTAAAAGGGGAGTATTTGTGGTAGAGGGGATTCTCAGCCGACTCTTGCAGTGTTTTCACAATATGAGGTGGTGTAGGTGTATCCGGGTTCCCCTGACCCAGATTGATCACGTCATGTCCACTTGCGATTTCACGATTTACATTTTGAACAAGGGTAGCAAAAAATTGCGTTGGCAGCTGTGTCATCACATCAGAAGTCGGTATCTTAAAAGCTGAACGAGCAGATGTATGGTCTGAATGGGTCATTAGATTCATCACTCCGGTTTATTAAAAATGGCAAATAGTTCTCATTAATTTATCACGCCAATCCCGAGCTGTATAGAGGGAAATGCACTTGAATATACAGTACATAGGAGCAAAGAGCGGAGTATTGTACAAAACTGAAAGTGCTCATTTAGTTTTGTCCATTGAGCTGAGAGAAACCATGTTTTATGATAATATCCGATAATGATAATCAATATCATTAATTTCTAGCACAACGCACATGATACAGGGGGAGAAATAGAAATGAAAAAAGGCATACGAAATACGGGAGTATTATTAACGATCACATGGTTATCCATCCTGCTACTGGCTTGTGGAAATCAGGCTGCAACACCTGCTGCTGGCGCAGATGATTCCAAAGCAGCCACAGAAACCACAGAGACCCAAACTGCAACGAAAGAGACGAACGAGGGCGAGACCCGGATATTCAAAGACTGGACTGGCCATGAAGTTGAGATTCCTGTAAATCCGAAGCGAGTTATCTATCATGGAGAAGTTACAGGGGATCTGCTCGCGCTTGGTGTAGTTCCTGTCGGCATACTTCGTCAAGAGGGAACCGTATTTGATGATCAGGTTGCTCAGTCAGAAGATGTAGGATTTCCGATCAGTGTGGAAAAGGCGTTAGACCTGAATCCCGATCTGATTATTTTCTCCAACAGTGACGAGGCTCAATATGATCAGATCGCAAAGGTTGCACCCACGGTTACATTTGATTCGTTTGGTTTAATAGAAGATCGCATGCGTATCCTTGGCGATTTGTTGAATAAGAAACAAGAGGCAGAGGATTGGATTACGGCTCATCAAAAAGCGACGGAAGAGATGTGGACGCAACTTCATGAGAACGGATTAAAAGAAGGGGAGACTGCTTCGGTATTCACCATGTATCCCGGGAATCGTCTGTTTGTCATGGCGGGTGCAGGATTGCCACAGTTGTTATACGGAAAAGACGGGCTGAAGCCAACCGCGGAAATCCAGAAAGTATTGGATGAAGACATGGGATTTGTAGAGATTTCAACTGAAAAATTATCTGAATTTGCCGGTGATCGGATATTTATTCTGGATCCTGTGACCGACGATGCGAAACAATCCACCAAGGAATTGCTGGATAGTACAATCTGGAAGAACCTGCCTGCGGTGAAAGAAGGAAAAGTATATCGTTTTAATATCGTAAAAGCTTCTAGTGATGCTCTTTCGAGGGAGTGGCTGTTACAAGAGCTGCCAAAACAGATGATCCAATAATGGTGACGAGCTAGTGAGGCAGCAGTAACACCTTTGAGTAATGCAGTTATAAAAAAAGTGAAAGGGGCCTTCAACATTTCGTTGAACGCTCTTTTTTGCTGATTAAACTCATATCTGGATTATTGACCATCGCTCGCTTATAATCAGACCATACAGAATGATTGATAATTATTCTCATTTCAGAAAAACGAGGTGAACCGACATGCAGGCTTTGGATGCCGATGGGGGAGCGTTGTTCTTTTCAGCATTCATGTTTCGGCTGGATCATCTGGTACGTCGAATTGAACCACCTGAACAGGTGATGCTGGAAGTTGCTTGCGAGAAACATACCTTCCTGATCTGTGAAGAAGGGGATGGGCATTTATATATTGGACATGAACATTTTCCGTTTACTACGGGATGTGTTTATCCGCTTTCTCCGGGAGAGGGGTACCAGATTGAACATCGTAATAACTCGGAATTGAAATATATCATAATGGCTTTTGATGTTATTCATGTGTTGACGGGTGATCCCGAACTCTTTACCCGCGCTGTATTTGAGCACAGAAACCAATTGAATGGTTATCCCTATGCTCCGTTAAGTGGGCTGCTGGAGCAAATGTATGTCATTCGGAATTATAAAACGGATGCCGAATACAGTCATCTGAATGCACAGTTCCAAAAATGGATGGAGATGATCATTACCCGGTACACTTCTCCAAAGACGGAACAGAGTATGGAGGCAAGACTACACAGTACGATTCAGTATGTGGACGACCATTATGCTGAAGAAATCACTGTACAGAAACTGGCACGTCTTGCGGAGATCAGACCTGTACAATATACGACCCTTTTCAGACAACTCACGGGTCACAAGCCACTCGATTATGTGAATCATGTTCGCATCAAACATGCCAAGGACTGGCTTCGCAAATCAGATGAACCACTTCGGGATATAGCGAGCCGCGTGGGGTTTAAGGATGAGTATTATTTCAGCAGGCGTTTTCGCCAAATGACGGGATTATCTCCTCGTCAATATGACAGATCGATTCAGCAGCAGACGTTAGTACAAGATTGGTTGGGTCATGATGTGAATATTCCAGTAAACCCAAAGCGAATGATGTATTATGGAGATTCTGCTGGGGATCTGTTGATGCTGGGCATTCAGTTGCTGGAAGATCGGACATATGACGCGGTCGCCCCGGTTAATGTGGAAGCCGCTGTTATCATGAAGCCGGACTTGATTGTTTTTGATAGCAGCAATGAACAACAGTATGAACAACTTTACCGGATTGCACCGACGCTTGCTTACAATTCACATGCCACGTTGGAAGAACGAATGCGCAGATTGGGCAGCTGGTTTGGCAGACAACCGCAGGTTGAACAATGGCTAACCTCCTATGCGGAGCGTACTGAGCAGATGTGGGCGAAGATCCATACTGTGATTGAAGAGGGGGAAACGGCATCCGTATTTACGTACCATCGGGGTGCACGATTATTTGTTATGGGCAATATCGGTCTGGCGCCTATGTTATATCATCCAATGGGATTCAGGCCAGTGACCAAAGTGAAGGAAGCACTTGCGGCAGGCAGAGCCTATAAGGAAATTTCGGCTGAAGCGATACGTCAGTACGCGGGAGATCATGTGTTTGTTATGCTGCCTGAGGAAGTTGTGGCAAGACAGGCTACGGAGATGCTGATGAAAAGTCCCAGTTGGCAAGCCCTTCCGGCTGTGCAGAATGGACGGGTATACCCTGTGGAGGAGTCAACTTGGAATGTGGGTGATGCACTCACGAGTGATCGATTGTTGACCCTGCTCCCTGAGTTGTTGTGTGCAAGTTCATAATAAAAACAGGCTTGCAGTCCTCAAGAGGATCAAGCTATGATAGCAGGTATTACGGTTCAGAGGAGTGCTTGTCATGACAGAAAAACAACAGGGAGAAATGCGTGTAGCCCTGATTCAGGGCGATATTCAACTCGGAGACCCTGAGGCCAATCATAAACATATGCAGATGTTGCTTGAGCGTGCGGTAGAACAATATCCGGATCTGGGGCTGGCTGTGTTACCTGAGATGTGGAATACCGGATACGCTTTGACTCAAATTCATGAACTCGCTGACCTGGATGGCCAGAAATCTCGGGAATGGCTGTCTGCTTTTGCTCAAAAACATCAAATTTCCATCGTTGGCGGTTCAATTGCCGAGAAACGGGATGGTCAAATATACAATACAATGTACGCTTATGATCGTGAAGGAAAACAGGTAACACGATACGATAAATTACATTTGTTTCGTCTAATGGATGAGGAGAAATATCTACAGCCAGGTGCAGAACCTGAAATTTTTGAATTGCAGAACGGTCTTACAGCGGGTGCTTCGATCTGTTATGACATCCGGTTTCCGGAACTTGCCCGCACCCTTGCTTTGAATGGTGCCAAGGCATTGATTGTACCCGCCGAATGGCCGAAACCTCGTCTGCACCACTGGCGTACGTTGCTTACCGCACGAGCGATTGAGAATCAGATGTATGTGATCGCATGTAACCGTGTAGGTAAAGGGGGAGAGACCGAATTTTTCGGACATTCCCTCATCATTGATCCTTGGGGTGAGATTGTGGCTGAAGGTGGCGAAGGGGAAGAGATCGTGACCGGAATTATTCGTCCATCTCTGGTAGATGAGGTTCGCGGACGTATTCCCGTATTTGAAGACCGTCGACCTGGCGTTTATTTTGGCGGAAAATAAAAACTGAAATAAAATTCTTCAGAAAAAGTGTTTATTCTTCCAGGACGCGGGTAATGATAACTATCCCGTCACCAAGGAGGATGATCAATCAATGGACAACCATGTGAAAGATACGCTCAGGAGACTGGAACAGGATAACACAAGGGAAGATCACTTAAGGGCATTCTTAGAGAATGGAGCAGGAGGGCTATCACCCCCTGATTCAACTGTTCAGGACGAAGGCCGTGTAATGAATCAGCAAAACAGGCTGACAAGCGATCGTAATTTGCGTAAATAAACCGCCAGACATGAAGTTTTCTTATGTACGTTTCTACGTTAACATTATAAATTAGCATTGTAGCTAAACAACTTAACAAGCAACATTGTACTGTAACCAGTTACTGTGATTGCAATGTAAGAACTCTATCCTGCGGATGCGGGAAACGAGTATATGACAAAGGCTTGGCCCATAAGGGTCAAGCCTTTGTTTTGTTTCAGTATGAAATGTACCCATACCCATAGGAGAAATTTTTTAGTCTCCCTTTGACAGTTCGGTCACGGTTTGTTGAAACGTATGGATGAATGCTTCGGCTGCCTTCGACAACACTCTTCCTTGACGATAAGCCACAACAAGTGTTCGGCTAGGAGTAGGCTCAGCAAGTGGCACATACACAGGCACGAACTCACTGCGCGGCGCACGGGCGATAAAGCGTGGAACCAGTGTAATGCCCATACCAGTGGCGACCAGCGACTGGACGGTTTCAATATTGGTGCTCTCAAACACAACTTGGGGATCAAAACCAGCCTGCTCACAGAGATCAAATGTAAGTTTGCGGAAGCCCTGTCCTTTTTTCAGTACAACAAAGGGTTCATCCCGAAGCTCTTCAATTCGCACAGGAAGCGGATGTTCCGGATCTGCCCTGCGTGCCAAAGGGTGATTCGGGGGAACTGCCAGATCAATCCGTTCTTCTCCAATGGTTACATAAGACAAGCTTGGCTCTTGTAAAGGAAGAGATAGAAGGCTGAGATCTGCTTTGCCACTTGCTGTCAATTTCTCAAGCGTAAGCCCGGAGTCTTCCAACAAGGTAACCTCAATCTCGGGATAAGCTTGTTGGAACGCAGGAAGCACATGTGGGAGCAAGTGTGAGCCCGTGATCGGCATGCTGCCTACAACGACTTTACCTTTGCGAAGCTGGGAGATATCGGACATTTCCTGACGTAATAGCTCCACAGCATCTACGATCTTTTGGGCTTGCTCGACAAACGTAACACCCGCATGGGTTAACTCCACGGTACTTGTATTACGCTGAAACAGCAGGACACCCAATTCTTTTTCCAATTTGGATAATTGCTGGCTTAATGAAGGCTGGGCAATATGCAGCTTCTCTGCTGCCCGGGAGAAATTTCGTTCGGCCGCAATTTGCAGCGTATATTGAAGTTGTCTGAATTCCATCGTCATTGGTCATTCCTTTCGTTATGCCACCATTATATCATTACAGATGAAGAAATCATTAATTTCGCTTAACCGCTTGCACTCCATCAGAAGAGTTGATATACTGATTTTGAAAACGCTTAATAAGAACCACTTACCCGGGTAAAACAAAATCAACGTTTTCATGTGTGCCAGTTTCAAGTGTTAGTACGGAACCATTTCAAATGTTCATATTCTTTTTCGTTTATATAATTGAATAACATTCATCCAACGATGGCGTGTTACTGTTCGGCAGGCAAGACCTAGATTGGGTGGGAAGAATTTCTTTTTCCTACCCTTTTTAGGTCTTTTTTTGTTCCCATCAAGAAGAAATGGCGGAGGTGTCGTTATGAATCACAAACAATTAGCCCAATCGATTATGGAGTTGGTCGGTGGCAATGATAATATCAACACGTTAATTCATTGCTCTACCAGGCTCAGACTTACCCTGAAGAATCCGGATATGGCGAAGACCCAAGAAATTAAGAGCCTTGATGGTGTTATTGGCGCAGTGAATAGCGGCGGGCAATATCAGGTTATTATCGGTAATGACGTCGCGTACGTCTACAATGAACTGGTCAAGAGGATGGATACTCGGCAATCAAACGAAATTCAGGAGAAACAAAAAGCGGATTATAGCCCCAAAGGACTGTTTAATACTTTTGCCAGTGTCATTGCAGGCATTTTCCAACCTATTATCCCAGCCATTGCTGCCTCGGGCATGCTTAAGGCACTGTTGCTACTGGCGACCGTGACCGGCCTGATGTCTAAAGAGAGCCAGACATATACCGTTTTGAGTATCATGTCTGATGCTGCCTTTTACTTTCTTCCGATTCTACTGGCCTATTCCAGTGCAAATAGATTTAAAACGAACCCCTTTGTTGCCGTTCTGTTTGGTGGAATCATGTTACACCCGAATATGATTGGTCTGCTTGGCGGTGAAGATCCGGTGTCCTTTATTGGCATACCTGTTGCATCCGTTCAATATGCGACATCCGTGGTACCGATTATTTTAACGGTCTGGTTCATGTCTTACATTGAAAAGTTCGCGGACAAGATCTCACCAGGACCGGTCAAAATTTTCCTTAAACCTTTGATTGTTATTCTCATTGTTGCTCCAGTTGCGCTGATTGTACTTGGACCTCTGGGGATGTATCTCGGAACGGGAATGTCCAACCTGATCTATTGGATTCAGGATAAGATTGGATGGTTGACCGTTGTCATTATGGCTATACTGATGCCTCTGATTGTCATGTTCGGTATGCATAAAGTATTTTATCCCATTATTTTCGCAGCCTTGGCTTCACCTGGATATGAAACACTGGTGCTGGTCGCGATGCTGGCATCCAATATGGCGCAGGGAGCAGGCGCACTGGCGGTATCATTCAAAACCAAAGACATCAAGCTGAAACAAGTCGCTTTGTCTGCAGGAATTTCAGGTGTATTCGGTATCACGGAACCTGCTCTGTACGGTGTACATTTAAGGATCAAGAAAACGCTGTTTGCCTGCATGATTGGCGCCGGAGTCGCTGGGTTGTTCGCAGGTATTGTGAATCTCAAGGCATATGCTGCCGTGGGTCCGGGGATTGCATCTATGCCTATGTTTATCAGTGAAGATCATATGAATATTATCTATGCGATCATTACCATGCTGATCTCTGCCATTGTCGCGTTTGTCGCCGTATATGTCATTGGATTTCAGGATGTTGTTCCAACAGCAGTGTCGATGGAAGGCAGTCCTACAAACCAAGCGAGAGGTGAATCTGAAATCCAGCCATCTACAGGGATCAAATCGAAAAAGATCGTTTTTGCTCCTTTGGAAGGTAAAGTTCTGCCATTAAGTGAGGTGAAGGACGAGGCATTCTCGCAAGAAGCCATGGGACAAGGTATGGCGATTCAGCCAAGTGTTGGCAAGGTGTTTGCACCGTTTGACGGTACCGTTGAGACGGTGTTCCGCACTAAACATTCCATCGGTCTGAGATCGGTAGAAGGGGTTGAACTTCTGATTCATGTCGGATTGGATACGGTGAAACTGAAAGGCCAGCATTTTGATGTAAAAGTGAACGAAGGAGAACAGATCTCTCATGGTCAGCTCCTGATCGAATTTGATCTTGAAGCTATACAAGCCGCAGGTTATGACACCACGACCCCTGTAATTGTGACCAATTCCTCGGATTATCTGGAGGTACTGGGCAATGAATCTGCAGCGATGACGGGACCGGGGAAATCATTAATTACGGTGTTATAACTCGCTGAAATATGAATGAAAGGCAGGCAGCCTGATATGGAAGTCATAAAAATATTGAATTCGAGCATTGTTCTTGCCAGACGTGGTGAGGATGATAAGGAAATTATTGTGATGGGAAAGGGCATCGGCTACAGGAGCAAACCGGGAGATGTCGTGGGGGAGGATGAGATCGAGAAGATCTATGTTCTTGAAAATGAAACGATCTCTTCAGATCTCACCGCTCTGATGAAGGAAACGCCAAAAGAATATCTGATTCTGGCTGACGAAATCATCTCCTATGCCAAACATACGTTGTCCCGCCATCTGAGTGATCATCTCTATGTCGCATTAACAGATCACCTGTATATGGCCATGAAGCGATTCAAGGACAATATGACGATCCAGAACCGAATGTTGTGGGAAGTGAAAAAGTTCTATCCGCAGGAGTTCAGCATCGGGTTGCATGGTCTGTCTCTCATTCAAAAACAGCTTGGACTCTCCCTGCCTGAAGAGGAAGCGGCGAATATTGCCTTTCATCTCGTTAATGCGCAGCAGAATGATGACAATATGAATCAGGTCATGCTGATGACGGGTACAGTCAAGAATGTACTCAATATTATCAAAATTCACTATCAAGTGGAGCTGGACACACACAGCATCAACTATTCACGCTTTTTGACCCATTTGCAGTTTTTTATTCAACGGCTTTTTGAGCATAAAACATTAAACACACAGGATCATGAGCTCTTTGAGCAGATCGCGAATAAATATCCCAAGGAAGAAGCCTGCGTACTGCTAATCAAGGATTATATTGAAGCCCGGTTTGAACATACGATCTCCAATGAAGAGATGATGTATTTGATTATTCATATCAATCGGGTCATGAGTCGCAATTGAGCAAGAATGAAAGAGTCACAGAGATAATCCAAGGAGGAATACACAATGACCAATACAACAAGAACGTTTCCAAAAGATTTTCTATGGGGAGGAGCGATTGCTGCCAATCAGGCAGAAGGAGCGTGGAATGTGGATGGCAAAGGTCTGTCTACAGCCGACATTGCTATCTATCGCAAAGGTGTAGCCAAGAGTGAGTATAAAAAACATAATGCGATCAATGAAGAGCAGATCAAGGCTGCGATGGAGTCTACCTCGGACAGAGAATATCCGAAACGCAGAGGCATTGATTTCTACCACCGTTACGAGGAAGATCTTGCTCTGTTTGGGGAGATGGGACTCAAAACGTTGCGACTATCCATTGCATGGACCCGAATTTTCCCGAATGGCAACGAAACTGAGCCGAATGAAGCTGGTTTGCAGTTTTATGACCGTGTTATTGATGGCATGCTGAAACAAGGGATTGAACCATTGATTACGTTGTCGCATTATGAGATGCCGATGTATCTGGTGAATCACCACGGTGGATGGACGGATCGGAAAGTCGTCGAGTATTTTGTTCACTTTTGCAAAACCGTGTTCACCCGTTATAAGGACAAAGTGAAGTATTGGATTACATTTAACGAAATCGACAGCATTGTTCGTCATCCGTTTACGAGTGGTGGTATTGTTCCGGAGCGTTTCGAAAATGTGGAGCAGGCCGTATATCAGGGGTTACACCATCAATTTGTAGCGAGTGCGCTCGCAGTGAAATACTGTCATGAGATCATTCCCGGTTCCCAGATCGGATGTATGCTTACCAAACTGACGACGTATGCTCACACATGTAATCCCGAAGACGTACTTGTTGCTTCCCGGGATAATCAATTCAATCTTATGTTTACGGACGTACAGGTGCGGGGAGCGTATCCGTACTTTACGAAGAGATTTTTTGCCGAAAAAGGGATTAACCTGGATATGCTTGAGGGGGATGAAGAGATTCTGAAAGTACACACTGTGGACTTTATCTCATTCAGTTATTATATGTCCCTCGTATCAAGTGTGGATGGCGACCGATTGGAGCAGGTGAGTGGCAATACAACTGGAGGGGTGAAGAACCCGTATCTACAAACGAATGATTGGGGCTGGCAGATTGACCCGGTAGGTCTGCGCATCTCACTGAATGAACTGTATAGCCGTTACGAGGTACCTTTGTTTATCGTTGAGAATGGTATTGGAGCGGTAGACACGATTGAAGCTGATGGTAGCATTCAGGATGATTATCGTATTGATTATTTCCGTTCTCACATGGAACAGATGCATGAAGCGATTCTGGACGGTGTTGAACTGCTCGGCTATACCAGTTGGGGAGTGATTGATCTGATTAGTTATTCTTCTTCAGAGATGGAGAAACGATATGGCTTTATTTATGTAGATCAGGATAATGACGGCAATGGAACACTGGAGAGAAAACGCAAGAAGAGTTTCTATTGGTACAAAGATGTGATTGCGAACAACGGTTTGTAATACATTTGTCGGACAAGTATTCTCTATAGAAGGCGTTGATATGATCATTTTCATTTCATAACAGAAACTAGCAAAGCAGCTCTGGATTCAGGGCTGTTTTTTTATGTTCTAGATAAAAAGCATTGACAGCGAAGCAACGGAAACGTAGTATAAGACTTATCTGATAATGATAATTGTTATCAATTAAGACCTCTGCGATGAGCAGTGGTTTATTTGTCTTTCTCTCATTATAGGTTAAACCTATTACATCTATAGATATTATATCTTGGAACAATGAAGGACAGGGTGATATATTTATGTCATTCAAGAGCTTCACTTTTTAAAGAAAACAGAGGCTCTTCCAAGGACCGAACTTATAATGAGGTGAAAATGATGAGTAAAAAAACGATGTTTGAGAAAATTTGGGAAAATCACGTAATTCATCAAGAAGAAGGCAAACCAAGCATTCTGTATATCGATCTGCATCTGGTGCACGAAGTAACTTCTCCACAGGCATTTGAAGGTCTTCGTCTCAGCGGACGTAAAGTTCGTCGCCCTGAACTGACATTTGCAACAATGGACCACAACGTTCCAACGAAAGACCGTTTCAACATTACAGATCCTATCTCCAAACAACAAATTGATACACTTTCGCAAAACTGCCGTGATTTCGGCGTGAAATTGTATGATCTGGACACGATTGATCAAGGCGTTGTGCACGTTATGGGACCTGAACTGGGTCTGACTCACCCGGGTAAAACGATTGTATGTGGTGACAGTCATACGTCCACACACGGTGCGTTTGGCGCACTGGCATTCGGAATCGGAACAAGTGAAGTTGAGCACGTTATGGCAACTCAATGTTTGCAACAAGCAAAAGCCAAAACGATGGAAGTTCGTTTTGTCGGCAAACGTAACCCGGGTGTAACCGCGAAAGATATGATCCTCGCAGTCATCGCCAAATACGGTACAGACTTTGCAACAGGTTATGTTATTGAGTACACAGGCGAATCCATTCGTGAGTTGAGCATGGAAGAGCGTATGACGGTCTGCAACATGTCCATCGAAGGTGGAGCAAGAGCAGGATTGATCGCTCCGGATGAAACAACATTTGAATATCTGCGTGGACGTGAATACGTACCAGCGGATGCGAAGTTTGATGAAGCTGTAGCAGGTTGGAAACAACTTGTAACAGATGAAGGTGCCGAGTTCGACCATGTTGTTGAAATCGATGTGGAGACATTGATTCCGCAAGTAACTTGGGGAACAAGCCCAGGTATGGGAACCGACATTTCGTCGAAAGTTCCTGTTCCGGCTGAACTGCCTACTGAAAACGAACGTAAAGCGGCTGAAAAAGCGCTTGAATATATGGGACTTGAACCGGGAACACCAATCGCCGAGATTCCAATTGATTATGTATTTATCGGTTCTTGCACCAACGGACGGATCGAAGATCTGCGTGCAGCAGCACAAGTGGCTAAAGGTCACACGGTATCCAGTCAGGTTACAGCAATTGTTGTACCAGGCTCAGGACGTGTTAAAATTCAGGCTGAACAAGAAGGTTTGGATAAAATCTTTACGGAAGCTGGATTTGAATGGCGTGATGCGGGATGCAGTATGTGTCTGGCGATGAACCCGGATGTATTGAAGCCAGGTCAACGTTGTGCTTCGACGTCCAACCGTAACTTTGAAGGACGCCAAGGACGCGGAGGACGTACGCACCTGGTATCTCCGGCAATGGCAGCAGCAGCAGCGGTTAAAGGTCACTTTGTGGACGTACGGGACTGGAATTTCAAAACAGAAGCAGCGATCTAATTTATAACAGACAGAAGGGAGAACGTTTAATATGGAAGAATTCAAAACATTACAAGGCATCGTTGCACCGGTAGACCGGGTCAATGTAGATACAGACGCAATCATTCCAAAACAGTTTCTGAAACGGATTGAACGTACCGGATTTGGACAATTTTTGTTCTATGAATGGCGTTTTGATGAAGAGGGCAACAATAATGCTTCCTTCGAAATGAATAAACCTCGTTATGAAGGGGCATCCATCCTGATCTCACGTGCCAACTTTGGCTGTGGATCTTCCCGTGAGCATGCGCCATGGGCGATTTTGGACTATGGATTCCGTTGTGTCATCGCTCCATCTTATGCAGACATCTTCTATAATAACTGCTTTAAGAACGGAATCTTGCCAATCAAGTTGTCAGAAGAGCAAGTTGAAGACTTGTTCCAACGTACAGCGACACATGAAGGCTATGAGATGAATGTAAATCTGGAAAACAAAACGATTACTGATGCATATGGACTGCATATCGATTTTGATCTGGATGAGCACCGTCGTCAATTCCTGTTGCAAGGATTGGACGATATCGGTCTGACTCTTCAACATGATGATGAAATCGCTGCTTACGAACAACGCCACGCGGCAAAACTGTTCGGTTAATCGTTAAAGTATCGTATAACAGAAAGCTTCTGCCTCGCCAAAGGGACCTGTTCCCATTGGTGAGACAGAAGCTTTTTGTAATTTTAGAAGCTAAATTAGCTTTTTAAGTCAGCTATACATAGAACTCCTGATTTTTCTTAACCGAATACTTCAACAGATACAATAACAGCTGCCTAAATAGAGGACTCTAAAAATCGATTACTGAGGTAACTCCAAAGGGTCGTTTTTTGTATTCTGAAAATAGAAATAGATATAACAAGCCAAATGCACGAAGTTCACAAGTGACCATACCATAAGCCATATGATTGGAGTTGATAGGGTAGTCCAGATGCCAAACCAAGGCAACACACGTCCTCCGCCGATAAATGTAACTAATGGGAACAGAGACAAGAGAATTAGAACCGGGATCAGTCTACCCACCGTGATCATAATCAATTTGCTGATCGTTAGGCGGTGGTTTTTCCGAAGTATGCGAAAATAGCCGTAGATGCCCCATGCAACTGTAGCGATGATCAGCGCAATCATGATCATTTCCATATTCCGACCGTTTACAAACGAGGTTTGGGGTTCCTGCCCCCTCATGATATCCGCTATTCCATCAATAAATGCCGAGTAATTCACATATGCGTTTATACCAGAATTAAACATTACGGCAATGCCCATTTGCTCGTTCAAATAAACCAGTTCTTCTGATTTGTAGGTCCAGAAAATGCCGCTGTGGGAGATCGTTTGGCCGCTAGACGCATCTTGGTTTGCAAGCCAGCCCATGCCGTAAGGACCGATCGCTCCTGCGGCATGATATTGTTTCATCAGCACAGGGGAAACGAGGCGGCCATTATATTGGGAAAGCATCCAAAGGGACATATCCTCTGCGGTTGAAACGATGCCGGCGGGGCCCTCAATGAACCAAAGCGGTTCGGATTGACTTATAGCGCGTCCCAAACTCAGGTAATGTCCTAGCGGGATAGTATTATTCTCATAGAATTGCTGCGTTGTACTGACACTGAAGGTATGATTCATTCCTAGTGGTTCAAAAATATGTTTTTTCAGATAATCCGAAAAGCGCTCTCCGCTAACACTTTCCACGAGGTTCGCCAGCAGCACGTAATTGGGATTATGATAGCTGTAGGCTGTTCCGGGGATATGAGCAAGTTGAACCGTGTTTAATAATTGGTTCGCTTCAGCCAGCGATTGGAATTGCGGAGTCTTTGTCATATCGGGATTTATCTTGTCATTGAGACCACTCGTCTGATTCAGTAAATGACGAACCGTGATATCAAGAACGCGGGGGTCCTGTGGAGAAAGCTCGGGAAAATAGGAAGCATAAGTAGCATCCAAGTTGATCCGACTCTTGTCCACTAGCTGCAGAACAGCCAATGCAGTAAAGGACTTGCTTAGTGAAGCAATGGGAAAAGGGGTGTTGCCCGTAACCTTCTGGCCATCCGCAAATGTCCCGTAGCCTTTTGCGTAAAAGACCTCATCGTTATTGGCAATCGCCAGTGAAGCAGCCTTAATGTGATTGGTCTTCATGCTCCGATTCATATATTCGTCGATCTCCTGCAGAACTTCTGTCCTGTCTCTGGCTTCATTGGCGGATAAGGGGGACGCCCACGCGGTACATAACAACAAACAGCTAATTGTGATATACATTCTTTTTTTCAGTTTTAGCATGATAACACTCCTTGAATTCAAGATAAGGAGATGTTATCAGATCATTTTCAACTATTTATCAACTTGGGTCCCAATACTTGCCGTGACGCTTCCACCTCCGTAAGGACCGTTTGCAATCCGAAGACTACCTTCATGTTTTTCGCAAAACACCTTGCAAACGTAAAGGCCCAGCCCGCGATGTTCGCTCGCATCCCATACTTCGCCTCGGTAAAAAGGGAGTATAGCCTTACTCAGTGCTTCGTCAGAGAAACCAGGACCGTCCTCTGAGACGGTAATCTTCATAATGCCTCCCTGAACGTCATAGTGGACGTTCACTTGACTGGCTGCGTATCTCGCCCCATTAGCCACTATATTCTCAAAAATCTGCATGACGAGATAGGGATCTACATGTACTGAGGCATTATCATATTCCACGGATGAGACGAAACGTATACTGAACTGTTTCGCGATTTGTTCAGCGCTGCCATCCAGCAAAGCCGTCAATGAGATCGTATCCATCGATTGGATGTTCAACGGCACATCCTCCAGCCTCTGAATGGAGTTCATGGCCTCTGCATAACTCTCCAGACGCAAGATGTGAAGGTTCATAGTATGGATCAAGTCCAGCACCTTTTCTTCCGACAACTTCTTCTCGGGAAGATAGGTGGCAAGAAGCTCGGCGTTTCCTTTTAACACGGACAGGGGTGTTCTCAGATCATGGGCAAAAATAGCATTGATCTGCTTGCGCTCTTCAACCGAACGCCAAAGTGTCTTAAGGTTTTTTTCCAATTGTGAGCGCATGTTTTCAAATAGCGTGATCAGCTCGCCCATCTCATCCTGGCTGTCATAGGAAATGCGGAAGTCTAGATCGTTGGCTGAAATGTTCTCGGATGCTCGTTTTAATAGCTCCAGCGGACGTTTTAGCTTCCATCTGTAAAATAGAACGGCCATGGTGACAATACCAGTCGCTACGGTGAGCAGAACCGCCGTGACGAGGGAGGGCATCACCCAATCCGTATCTCCGAAACGCAGCCGCAGGTTCTCCGCCCAAGCAAACTCCATGGTTATAACGGCCAGCACGGCAATGAGTGTGACCACACACAACAGCATAAAAGAGTGCAGTAAGGACAATCGCTTTAAAAACAGGAGTCTAGTCATGAACTTGGCCATTTGTAGCCTACTCCCCAAACGGTCTCGATTTGATTATCACAGCCGTATTCCTTTAATTTGTAACGAATTCGCCGGATATGCTCTGCGATGACGTTACTGTCACCTTGCTCGTCCATGCCCCAAATCTTTTCGTATATGCGTTCCTTTCCAAACACCATATCAGGATGCGTGGACAGCAATTCGACAATATCAAACTCTTTTTTGGGCAGTGAAATTCGCTTATCCAGGTAGTAGAGCTCCCTGGCCGTATAATCAATGACCAATTCATTGTTAAACCTTACCGAAGATTTAGTTTGGATTCGTTGTTCCCTGCGTATATGTGCTTCGACCCTGGCGCCCAACTCGCGAATGCTGAAAGGTTTCAGGATATAGTCATCGCCTCCGGCACGAAATCCTGCTATTTTATCAGCATCTTCGATTCGAGCCGTTAAGAATAAGATCGGGCAAGAGACAAAGTCGCGAATTTTTTCACATAATTGAAGGCCGTTCTGTTCAGGCATGTTGATATCTAACAAAACGAGATCGGGTTGTTTTTCCACTTTCCGCAGCGCTTCACGGCTGTCCTTGGCCGTCATGACGGAATAACCGTTAATTTCAAAATAATCAGTCAGTAGCTTTCGAAGATCTGCTTCATCGTCCACGATCAGTATTTTAGGCATCAAGGCTCAGTCTCCTGTATTCAAGTATTTGAACTCAGCATAGCAAAAATGGATGAGAAATGTAATTTCCATATGATTTCGGGTACTGGACGAATGGAGAAAGTAACCTTTTTGCCACTCAGTTTCCGACTAAATATGACAACGTTGTAACCGGATGATCAGACAATATCTGATAAACTGATTAGTAGATTATGGAAGGTTACATATTGTCATTGATGTTACGCTGCAGAGAATCAGGTCGGATGTTCAAAAGACAAAAAGAATGGTGGATGAGGTATGAAAAAATGGTCGGCAGCAGTCGTTTTTCTTCTGTTCCTATGTTTATTCCCAATCATGGCCCATGCAGACACCACTCCATCGATTGTACTTGACGGTGTAATCATTAACCAGCAGACGGGTGCACCTGCAGAGAATATCGGGAAAACGGTCATGGTTCCAATTCGAATTGTATCCGAGAACCTGGGTTATAAGGTGAAGTGGGAGAAGGAAACTCAGTCAGTCCTGGTTCAAAAAGGAAACAGCATGATTCAAATGACGGCTGGCAAAGATGCAGCAACAGTGAATGGAAATGTGGTGAACCTGGATTCGCCCCCACTAATCAAACAGGGAACTACGCTTGTTCCGTTACGCTTTGTTGGGGAAGGCATGGGTCTGCGTGTTGGCTGGGACAATGGAACCAAGACAGTAAGCCTATTTAGTATTCCTCCCGTAGTTGAAACGGAAGGTGACAGTGACCCCGTCGAGGCACCAGTCCCGGATGGTTTGACAGAACTTCAAGGCATCAGCTTCAGCGGAGATCGCTTAGTTGTAGCAACCAACGGTAATATTAGCCCCAAAGTATCCAGTATTGGTGGGCCAGACCGAATTATTGTTGATCTGCCTTCAGCGACATTTTCTGAGGAATTCATTCAGGGACAAGCCTCTAACCCGGATGGCAGTGGACAGATTCTCGTTACGGATTCATCCATAGTCTCCAAAGTCCGGTATGCCATGTTCAGTAAATCGCCTTCTACCGTGCGTGTCGTTCTGGATCTGAATCAGACGGCTACAGCCAAATGGTCTGTTGGAGACAACAATGTCTTGCTCGTTGACCTGACAGCCACGATTGGAGAACCGACAAGCCAACCGGCAGTACCTACCAATGATGGCAAAACGATTGTGGTCATTGATCCGGGACATGGTGGTCGTCAATCGGGTGCAGTGAGTTTGTCAGGAGCTTATGAGAAGGATTTCAATCTGGCTGTAGGGCTGAAGGTACAGGCAATTCTTCAACAATACCCAAATATTCAAACAGTCATTACACGCCAGGATGATACAGAACTTTCGCTCAAACAGCGTGTGGATATTGCAGAATTGAATCAGGCAGATGTTTTTGTATCCATTCATGGAAACAAATTCACTACACCGGTACCAAACGGCATTGAAACGCTCTACAGTCGTAAAGAAAGCAAGACATTGGCTGATACTCTTCACAAATATGTGTTGCCGGTAACAGGACTTAAGGATCGTGGGGTTAAAACGGCTAGTCTGAATGTGACGCGTGAAACAACCATGCCTGCTGTGTTACTTGAACTTGGTTTTTTAAGTAACCCTACCGATGAAGCAGTTATGCTCACGGAAGAATATCAGGACAAATGTGCACAGGCGATTGTGGACGGAATTGTTGAATTTTTGGGACTGTAAATTGAATTGTGCGCAAATATGAAGGTTAGGGTATTACGTTGTTTGGAGATGTATACTTGATAAATAAGGAAAAAAGAAGACATTAAAATGTAAAAAAAGCTTGATCTGACAACGTTTTTTTTCTGTTATGTTGGAATATATTCGCAACTTTTGAGAGCGAAGGGCGTCTAATAGGTGTCTGGTAATGCCCAAGCGGTCAGTCGGAGTTGGAAAATGACAACATGCGGCAAAAAAATATGAGAATGGTAGGGGTGAAGGATGAAGAAGTTCGGTTTTTTGGTACTGTTATTTGTCTTTGGGCTCGTATTCCCGGGCTATAGTCACGCAGCAACAGACACGAAAATTATCCTAGACGGAAAAGAAATCGTACAGCCATCGGATACAAAAGCGGAAATTATCAACAGCAAGGTGATGGTTCCGATCCGGGTTGTGTCTGAAAATCTTGGGTATAGCGTGGAGTGGAAGCAGCAAACGCAAACAGTGACTATTAGCAAAGACAACACTGCCATGCAGATGATTGTTGGACAGAAGACGGCAACGGTGAACGGCAGTAACGTAAACCTGGATGCCCCGCCACTCGTGAAAAATGGTACTACGCTCGTACCTCTCCGATTTATTGGTGAGGAAATGGGTCTTAAGGTGGGTTGGAACAATACCACGAAGACGGTAACATTAGTTACCCAGAATTCAGGTTCCGGAAACGGGACAACCACACCTCCAAACTATGGCAATGAAGGCGGAGGATCGGATCAGGAAGGTCTTGTACTGGTGAACGGCATCAGCTTCAGCGACAACCGCTTCATGATTGCAACAAGCGGAAGTACGAAGCCGAACGTCTTCACGATGACAGGACCAGATCGAATCGTTATAGACTTGCCGAATACCGCATTTGCTGATTCGTTCAGTGAAGGACAGGCTCTAGACAGCAACCAGAATGGACAACTCGTCGTTAGCGGCTATCCGGATGTGTCGAAGATTCGTTACTCGTTATACAGCAACAGTCCATCTACAATTCGTTTTGTAATCGATCTGTCCAGTTCAAAAGGGTACAGTGTGCAAAATGATTCCGGACTGGTTATGATTAACCTCGACAATCAAAGTGGTACACCTGCTCCTCCAGTTGGTAATAATGGCAAAAAAGTTGTCGTTATCGATGCAGGTCACGGAGATCAGGATCCTGGGGCAATCGGTGTAACTGGTAAACGTGAAAAAGACTTCAATCTGGCAATGGCTCTGAAAGTGGAAGCCTTGTTGAAAAAAGAATCCAAAATTGACGTTGTGTTAACGCGCAGCGATGATACATTTTTGGCATTGAAAGAACGTGTGAAGATTGCACAAGACATAAAAGCGGATATCTTCATCTCCATTCATGCTAACAGTGGCCCTGCTGCTGCGAACGGTGTAGAGACATTCTATACACGCTCCAACAGCAAAGCACTTGCTACAGTGATGCACAAGTATCTTTTACAGTCTTCCGGACTGAAAGATCGTGGAGTGAAAACGGCAAGTCTCCATGTGACCCGTGAAACGACAATGCCAGCAGTTCTGCTGGAAGGTGGATTCCTTAGCAATAAGAGCGACGAAGCAGCCCTGTTCACGGAGAGTTTCCAGAACAGTGTTGCCAAAGGGATTGTTGCAGGAATCAAGGAGTATCTGGGAATTCAATAAGGGACAAGCCCTTATGTTGAGGAGGCGGAGTTAGAATGAACAAGAAAATATGGATTGCAGCCTTGCTGGTAACGGTTATGGCAGTTGCTGCTGGATGTGGAAGCAAGCCAACAGCTGCTCCGAATCAGACGCAAGGCGCAGGAACTGAAACCAATGTGACCGAGGTTGAAGGCGAAACAATTACCGAACCGGTAACTGCTGAGCCTGAAGAGAATACAACGCCTACAGAATCCACGGAGGAAGGCAGCTCAGAGGAAGTGACCACTCCGCCTAGCGGAACGTCTACTGAAACACCAGCAACTTCGGAAAGTAATGAAAAGAAAACGATCACTGTATTCTATACGGATGAAGAAGAACTGGAGTTGCACAAAGCTTCGGCTGAGATTTCATACGCATCAGATGATGCCAAATATAAAGCTGCCTTTGAATCACTGCAACAGAGCAAAGACGCTAAACTTGTTCCACTGTGGTCTAAAGAAATTGAATTGAAGTCTGTTCAGTTCAAGGATGGAGCTCTTACGCTGGATATTCATATGCCAGATACGGCACGTCTTGGAGCAGGTGGAGAGTCTTATGCGCTGGATGCTCTAAAACAAACGTTCTTCCAGTTTGATGAAGTAAAATCACTTGATTTACTGGTGGATGGTCAGCAGACGGAGAGTCTGATGGGCCATGTGGATCTTGAACATCCAATGACAAGATCCGAATAGGCTGTACAGCATACTGTTGTACCGTGAATCCACGGAATATGGGTCGTTTTACATGAGAGAGGGGAATCATAGGTGACTTTTAAATATAACAATCCATCACACTCTAAAAAAGTAGTATCAGCCGTGCTTGCAGGCATGATGGCCCTTAGCGCCGGCGGAGCTGCCATGGCAGCAGAATCAACAGAAATGGGGCAGGGTCAGACTGCTGCAATAACAAATACGGCTGCACCAACTGGTTTGTTCAGTGACATCAAGGTCGGATACTGGGCTGAAAAACATGTCTACAAACTGGCATATCAAGGTATTCTTCTCGGTAACAACGGCCTGTTCCGTCCAGGAGATGCGGTAACACAGCAAGAAGCTGTAACGATGGCAATCCGTTTTATGAATCAAGAGGGCCAGTTGAATACCGACACGGCTGCGGCATTACCGACAAACATGGAAGTGGGAAATTATTTCAAGCCATATGTCGCGCTGGCACTTCAACTGGGACTGATTGACAAAACGGAAGAATCAACGGTGGATGTATCCAAGACCTCCTGGGGTCAAAAGCCGGCTTCACGGGAATGGATTACGAAATTGTTAATCCGTTCATTGGACAAGGATGCTGAAGCGAAGGCACAAAATAATCAATCTACCGGATTTGCTGATAATGCAAGTATCTCCGAAAGTGGTAAAGGTTATGTCAATCTGGCTGTTAGCCTGGATCTGGCCAAAGGTGTGGAAGGCAACAAATTCAATCCAACCGGTTCCGTAACCCGTGCTCAACTGGCTACCTTCTTCAGTCGTGGTGAATCGTTAACGGATACAACGTACCCGAACACATCCACGGGTTATGTGACAGGATTGAAAGATGGGCAGATCACGCTGGTTGTGGACGGCAAAGCCGTTAACTTCGCAGTGAACAGCAGTACACCTTACTTTACGAAAGACAGTGAAACTCGTGCTTCTGCCACAGATGTGAAACTATATACGAAAGTAATGGTTGTAGGTTCGGCAGCTGGGGCTTCCTATGTGGAAGTTGTGGATGCTACACCGCAGGTGGAAAGTGTTGAAGGTACATTTGCACGTTCATTGTCTGGTAATAAGATTGGTATCTTTGTGGGCGAGAATTACGAAACGTACAGTTATGACGAGGCAACTGCATTCATCGATCAGAATGGTAATGCAATCAAACTGTCCGATATTACGGCAGATAGCATCATCGAAGTACAGCGTGAGACGTTCTCGGCTGACAAAAAAACAGTTGCTATTCGTGTGAAATCCGGCATTGTTAACAAGAGTGACAATGGCGTAATCGCTGAAGTGTCTACTTCTGGCAAAACGATCAAACTTGTCAATGCAGCGGGTGCTACAGAACAGTTTGCCTACAATGACAATCTGCTTATCACATATCAAAACCGTATCATGTCAGTGGCTGATCTTAAAGCCGGCAGTGCTGTGAAATACACCGTAAAGGACAGTGTTCTGCAAACTATCACATTGTCTCAAGGTGTGGAGCAATCTGTGCGCGGAACATTGGTTGAGATCGGTGGCAACCAGTCCACGTTAACGTTCAAACGTGAAGGGGGTTCCCTTGAGGCGAAACTGCTGACTGAAAAGCCAGAAGTCATTATCAATGGTATTCAGGATGCAACGCTGAATGATCTCATCACAGATGCAACGAACGGGGATCAGGTGGAGTTGACGTTGAACTCTGACGACCAGGTAACGCGTATTCAGGTGATTGGACGTCAAATGGAACCTATGAACGGAGTAACGGTTGTGTCTTACAACAGCAAAACAAAGGTACTTACCGTGTTGGACAACAACAAAAAACCGTTTGTATTTACATTGGACGAAAAAACCAAACTGGACTACAATACGACCAAACCTACACTGGCTGGTCTGGAGTCATTCTTAAATGATGGCCGCAAATTGGATCTGACCTATGTGGGAACACGTGCATTGTCCATTAAAGTGATTTACAAGTATGAAGGTACAATCAGCAACATTGATACTTCTGGCAAGAAAATCAGTGTCTTGTCTGGTAATCAGACGATTACAGTGCCTTATACTACCGCACCTACGGTTGAGATCTATAACAAATCGGGCGCAAGTCTGGGAGATTTGAAGATTGGTGACAAAGTGACCGTAACGCTTGGAGCAAATCAGGATGTTGTGCAGAAGGTTGCACTGAACACTGTGGCTCAATTCGAAGTGGTTGCCTTGGAAGCAAATAGTCGTATTCGAGTAAAATCCGATCTGTTGACAAGTCAGTTCTACGTGGATCAAGCCGTATTGACAGGAGAGAGTGGTCAGACGATCACGCCTTCACAACTGACAGCAGGCAACCTGATTAATGTAACGTTTGAAGGAGCTACGCCAAAAGCGGTTCAAGTCGTGAAGCGTACGCTGGCTGAAGTTACAGCGGTGGATGCTTCATCTGTAACGCTCAAACAGTTTAACGGCCAGACTGAAACCGTGCCTGTTAGCGGTTCTGTTAAAGTCGTAAAATCTGGCTCCACATTAACTTCACTGACGAGTCTTACGGTCGGAGATCGTGTTGAAATGACAAAAGATACGGATAATTCAACACGCTTCAGAGTGCTGACTGTCATGAGTAAACAATTCTGGTCTTATGATGGTGTAGGTAACCAGATTTTGGTTAAACGGGAAACAACAACAGACACGAACTATCGTTTTGCACTCGGATCAAGTGTATTTGTTCACCAGGGTGACAATACTTTAAGCGTGCAATCTCTCAGAGATAATGATAATATTGTATTGTATCTCCTGAACAATGTTATTTTGGAGATTCAAAAACAGTAATCGTTTCTTTTCGAGGATCAAAAGAATGACCGTCTTGATACGGGATCTTTCCCGCATCAAGACGTTTTTTTTGCAAGCTTTTTGAGATCCCCGCAAAGTACTTGGATGAAGCTTCGAAGTAAGGCTCCGCAGAGTGGGGTCATTTTGTGGGAGGTAGCTCTTCATGAATGCAGCGACGGTTAGACATATACTCGAAACTATGGAAGCAATGTTTCCTGATGCACATTGCGAATTAAATCACAGCAATGCATTTGAATTGACGGTAGCTGTCCTTTTGTCTGCCCAGTGCACGGATGAAACGGTGAACAAGGTAACCGCAGATTTGTTCCAGAAGTACAGAAGCCCAGCAGATTATCTGGCGGTTCCTCTCGAAGAGTTGGAACAGGATATTCGGCGAATCGGTTTGTACCGGAACAAGGCCAAGCATATTCAGAACATGTGCCGAATTTTAATAGAGCAGTATGGCGGTGATGTACCGCAGGAACATGATCAGCTTGTGACGCTACCAGGTGTCGGGCGGAAAACCGCGAATGTAGTTGTTTCCAATGCGTTTGGAGTACCGGCAATTGCGGTAGATACTCATGTTGAACGTGTATCCAAGCGGCTGGCGCTTGCAGGTTGGGATGACTCCGTACTTGAAGTCGAAAAGAAACTAATGAAGCGCGTACCCCGGGACGAGTGGACTTTAACTCACCACCGGTTTATATTTTTTGGACGCTACCATTGCAAGGCACAGAACCCTGCGTGTCATATCTGTCCATTGCTGGACATATGCAGGGAAGGGAAAAAACGTATGAAAACGTCCCAAATCAGGAAAGATAAGGAACGTGTCACCACCCGAAAACGAAAAATAAATTAATGAGCAGAAAAGGATGAATAATCATGAAATGCATTTCCGTGTACACTGACAATTTTGAGGCCTTCTCCGATATTTTTGAACAAATCGTTGAACAGGAAATGGCTGAAAATGAAGAAAAAGAAGTAGAAGGCATCACAGTAAGCCACTCTGGCGACGTGCCTGAACATTATCTGGAGCGTATGTCCGTTAAACCAGAAGTTGTTGTTATGAGAGACAAAGGCAGAGACATTACAATTCTGCAACATGGACAAGTATTTGAAATCTTGCTGCCTTCCATGGAGAACGCAGTTTCATAAGAAGTGATTACACTATTGTTTCTGTTGTATTAATGTCATGAGGATCGTTGTGGTTACGGTGATCGCATCGCATTCATGCAACAGACACTTGGCGTAAGCATTTGCTAAATACCGAGTATAAAACGTATTACAGATAAAACCGACTTGTTCGGTTTTATTTTTTTTAGATTGTGGAACTTATACGTTCTTTTATGTATATTCAATTCCAACCGTTCAAATTCAAACTTGATAATGTTAAAATAAATGTTGTAAAAGAGATAGACGTCGAAACGGATGTCAAATTAGAGGAGCCAGGGGGAAGGCCAGTCATGTCCAGAACAGATTACCCAAAAGAAATGGCCAAACCTCTGCTTCCGCTGCGTGAAGCGATGGAGCAGACAGGGGACCATACGGCTGTACAGGCTATAACGGATTTAATCAGCAAGGCGGAAATGAAACATCTGACGATTGCGTTCTGTGGTCATTTCTCTGCAGGCAAATCGAGTCTCATCAACAGTTTATGCGGTAAACGGGTCCTGCCTTCAAGTCCCGTGCCAACAAGTGCAAATGTGGTATCCATACGTAATGGTAAGCCAAGAGCGCTTATTTATACTACGCCAAACGTAAGCGCTGACAATGGAGCAGGAACACTTGAAGTTTCTCCAGAGGAATTGGAGGCGTATTGCAAAAATGGTGGAGCTTACAGCTCAATTGAGGTATGGGATGATATTCCTCTGCTGAAAGATGATGCTGTCCTGCTGGATACACCAGGTGTGGATTCAACAGATCGCGGACATAGTCTCGCAACCCATTCAGCGCTCCATCTGGCGGATGTGGTGTTCTATGTCATGGACTATAATCATGTCCAGTCCGAGACAAACCTTTCATTTGCCAAGAGTCTGTCGGATTGGGGCAAACCGTTGTTTTTGATCGTGAACCAGATCGACAAGCATCGGGAGCGTGAGCTCTCTTTTGACCAATATACCGAAGGTGTCGAAGCTATATTTGCGGCCTGGGAAGTCAGATATGACGGACTGTTGTTTACTTCCCTCCGCGACAAGCAGCATCGCTACAACCAGTGGGATGTGCTTCCGGAACTCATTGGACACATGATGCAAGAGAAGGAAGCGTTAATTACGCACAGTTTGGCAAGTTCGGCCAGTCATGTAACGGAGCAACATCTGACGAGAGAAGCGGAGAAACGTGAAGACGAAGAGAATTCCCTGCTGGATGAGATTGGTGGCAAGGAAGGAATTGAACGTTTGGAACGAGAGTTGGAGCTTCTTGATCAACAAGCAGCAGACATTCGTACCGGGCCTTCGCGAGTGCGTGAGAAGTTCCGGGCGGAGCTTGAACCTCTTCTGGCGAATGCAAATATTACTCCTGCGGATATTCGTGCGTCTGCTGCTGCCTATTTGGAGAGCCGCAAACCAGGTTTCAGGGTAGGTTTATTGTTCTCAGGTGGCAAAACCGAGCAGGAGAAACAACGCCGTGCTTCTGAGCTGGTAAGTTTGTTACAGGATCAGGCTTCCGGGCAAGTTGAGGTACATATTCGTACGATGCTTAGACAGCTGGGTGAATCCCATCAGCTATGGGGAGCAGAGTGGGAGCAGGCGCTTAATACGGAGCTGCCTGCTGTAGATGAAGCACTATTGGAGATGAAACGCAGTGCCAGTGCAGAGGTATCTCCAGAGTATGTGATTCAGTTCAGTAAAGATGTGCGGGGCGAGATTGAGGCCCGCTATCGCAGGTCGGCCATGATGCTGGCCGACCGCATGCTGGAGGCGCTGGCAGCGCAAGGCGAAGCCGCGCTCCAGGCGCTGGACGCCAGCCGCGCAGCGCTGCTGGCGCAATCCGCGGCGGCGGCGCGCTATACAGCGCTCCAGCGCAGCGCCGCCGCAGAGGCAGCAGGGCTGCGCAGCCTGCTGCCCGATGCGGGCCACCTCCCCTCCGGGCTATTGCCGGAGGTGAAGGGCCCGCACGTGCCCGCGGTGCCAGAACCGGGCGAAGCTCCCGGTTCGCATGCGGGCACGTCAACGTCTGTGGCTGCGCAGCCACAGACGCCTGAGGCACCGCCAGCGCAGCGCACATCCGCAGCGGCGGTGCCTGGGCCATCGTCGGCGGCTGGCGCTGAACGCCGCCGACGCCTGGACGCAGCAGCGGCACGACTCGAAGCCGCTGCTGCGCTGGTGGAGCCGTACCCCGCCATGGGGTCGGCGGTACGGGATCTGCGTGCACGCGCGGCTTCGCTTGCGGGTGGCACGTTCACTTTGGCGCTGTTCGGAGCATTCAGCGCCGGCAAATCCTCCTTCGCCAACGCGTTGCTGGGCGAAGCTGTACTACCGGTCTCGCCGCATCCAACGACAGCGGCGATTAACCGAATCATGGCTCCTGCCGGTGGCGCGGAGCATGGAACAGCCCGGGTCCGCATGAAGACCCGGGACGCCTTCCAGGAAGACCTCGCCTATTCCTTCCGATTGCTCGGACTCGGTGAGCCTGGAGCGGAGTGGCAGAAGCGAGTACGCTCCCTCTCACCACAGGATGTACACCCCGCTGGGCGCCCGCATTACAGCTTTTTGCAGGCCGCAGCAGCCGGCTGGGAAGAAACAGCGGACCAGTTAGGTCAGGATGTGCTGGTGGATCTGGACGGTTATCGTAACTTTGTCGCAAACGAGAAAAAGTCCTGTTTTGTAGACAGTATCGATCTCTACTACAGTTGCGATGTGACTGAACAAGGCATTGTATTGGTAGACACACCAGGAGCAGACTCCGTGAATGCTCGTCATACGGGTGTAACCTTCAATTATATGAAGAATGCGGATGCACTCATTTTTGTAACGTATTACAACCATGCTTTCTCCCAAGGAGATCGCCAGTTCCTGAATCAGTTGGGACGTGTTAAAGATAGTTCTGCCATGGATCAGATGTTCTTTGTTGTGAATGCCAGTGACTTGTCTTCCTCTGAGGAAGAACTGGAGCAGGTTCTCGATCATGTGAGCACCCAACTGCGCAGTAATGGAATTCGGGCACCACGACTCTTCCCGGTATCCAGTATACTGGCGATGGAAGGCAAGATGGCAGGGGATTCGAAGCTACTTGAGCAATCCGGTTTTATCCGTTTTGAGGAAGAGTTCAACCAATTTGCAGGCAGAGAATTAGCCGATCTTGCTGTAGGTGGAGCTTCCGAAGAGATGGCACGTGTCATTCAGCGGTTGAAGAAGCGTGCCGAGGATGCAGCTCAGGGTGAGGAAGTATTGCAGCAGCGGCGGGATGAACTGGAGACGATCCAGGGACAGTCACGCCAGCGCATACAGCGACTTGCAGAGCGATCCATGAAGGAAGAACTGTCACAGGAAACAGCAGAATTACTCTTCCATGTGCGGCAGCGGCTTGCCTATCGCCTTGGTCTATTCATGGCAGAAGCATTCCATCCATCCGTACTTAGGGAGGATCGAGGCAATCTGAAGATGGCTTTTGCAGCCTGTGGACGTGAACTGTTACGCATGATTGCCATTGAACTGGAGCAGGAACTGCTTGCTACCACCCTCAGACTTGAACAGGCAGGTCAGACCTGGCTGATGAAGCAAGTTACGGATTGTATAGACGAGGTGAGACAGTTATCTGGAGGCGTGGATGTGTCACTGCCACTGAACGAACGCTGGAGTACACCTGTGCTTGAAGAAGTTCGTCTGGAAGAACCGTCCGGATGGAAAAACTATTTGAATTATTTCCGCAATCCGAAACAGTTCTTCGAAGGGGATGGACGTCAGCGGTTACAGGAGGCACTTGATCCTGTCCTCAAACAGATGATCATTGAAGTTCTCCCTGCTGCACAAGACAAGCTGATTCAGTTTTATGACAACCAGCTTCTTCAATCTTTGCAACACCAATCTCGTCAGTTGGAAGAACGTCTGGACGAGGCGGTAAGTGGAATTCAAGATACACTGGAGAGCGGAATTCCGGCGGAGCAATGGACCAGCTTGTCTAACCAACTGGAACAGATTGAACGCAGTTAAAATCACGGCATAACGCGTATTCTCTGGAAGTCTTTGTAAAACAAAATGAATGATACAGCAACACATTGAAAATGTTGCGAAAATCAACCCAAAAAGGCCCCTGCCGAAAAGGCATATAGGGAGCCTTTTTTTGGTACGAACAACCTGAAATAAAGAGAATATTCAAACATTTGATTGAAAGGTGGGTATTTACCTTCGTTAATGCGTCAATAAGCTGAAAGCAGGCAGAATATGGTCTGTTATTCGCTTTGCCGCGAATGGGGTACGGTGATAAACTTCATAAATGTTCATAGTATTTTTGAACGACATAAGAGGAGGAGAAACATGGATGTTCTTAGGCAACTGCAAACCTTTTTTTGGGAAAAGAGAACGTATTTATTTGTATCAATCTTGTTCCTCGCCTTAGCGACCGCACTTGGGTTGGTGTATCCGTACATGCTGAGGATACTGATTGATGATATTATTGTTCCGCGAACTTTTGAAGACGTTCCCATCATTGCTTTGACTGTGTTAGGTGTAGTTATTTTGAAAGCGGGAATGCAGTTTTTACACGGCTTTTTTGGAGGACGCTTGGGTAACTTCCTGGCGTACAGACTTCGTAACGCATGTTACGAAAAGCTTCAATTTTTATCCTTCCGTTATTATGATACGGCCAAGACAGGTGATCTGATGTCCCGCCTCACGGGAGATTTGGAAGCCATCCGTAACTTTATCGGATTTGGTTTCGCCCAGATTCTCAACATGGTTTTGATGGTCGTATTCGGCGCAATCATGATGATGACCATGAGTTGGCAGCTTACGCTGTTCACGCTCATATGCATCCCATTACTTGCCTTCGTTGCGCTGAGATTCGAATCCAAAATTCACCCTGCGTTTCAGGAGATGCGGCTGGCGCTCAGCTCATTGACGACAGCGGTACAGGAGAATATCACTGGTGTACGTACGGTAAAATCCTTTGCACGTGAGCCTTATGAAGTAGAGAAATTCTCTACACGTAATGAACGTTACAAGACAAATCAGATTCATGCCGCAACATTGTGGAGTCGTTATTTTCCGATCATGGAGATTCTTGCTTCGGTGAGTATCGTGCTGTTGCTGATAATCGGTGGAAGAATGGTTATACAGAAGACGCTGACACTCGGTGAACTCGTTGCCTTTTTCAGTTTGATCTGGTACATAATCGGTCCAATGTGGAACCTTGGGTTCCATATCAACAACTATACGCAATCCAAAGCTTCAGGTGAACGGGTGCTCGAACTGCTTAATACGCCAGTGGATGTGGAAGAAACGGAAGATCCGGTCATTGTGGAGGCAGACCAGGTGAACGGCCATGTGACATTTGAATCCGTTACCTTTGCCTACGGCAACAAAATGCCAGCGGTAACCGATATTAATTTTGACGCTGCCCCCGGTTCTGTAATCGGTTTCCTCGGGGGTACAGGGTCAGGTAAATCGACCATCATTCAGCTTCTGATGCGTGCCTATAACGTCAACTCGGGAACGATCAAGCTGGATGGCAAAAACATTAAAGATATAGGTATTCGCAGTTTGCGGAGTCAGATCGCTTCTGTCTTCCAGGAAACATTCCTGTTCTCATCCAGCATTCGCAATAACATTTCCTACGGGCTTAAGAATGTCACCATGGATGAGATCATCCGTGCAGCCAAGCTGGCCAAGGCTCATGACTTCATTATGGAGTTCCCGGATGGATATGACACGGTGGTTGGTGAGCGCGGTATGGGTTTATCGGGTGGACAGAAACAGCGGATTGCGATCGCAAGGGCTTTGCTGAAAAATCCGAAAATTCTGGTACTAGATGATGCAACCAGCGCCGTGGACATGGAGACAGAACACGAAATTCAGTCCGGTTTCCAGGAAGTTATGCGCGGCAGAACGACATTTATTATTGCACACCGGATATCTTCACTACGACATGCAGATGAGATTCTGGTGCTCGATGAAGGTCGCGTGGTACAACGTGGCAAACATACCGAACTCATTGAAGTGCCTGGACCATACCAGGATGTTTATAAAATTCAATATGCAGATTATATTGCCCGCGGTAAGCGGGAGGCTGGGGAGCAGGTGAATTCATGAGTGCCGAAACGATAGCAGACAGGCGCGAGGCAAAAGTGGCCTCTGAGAAGAAACTGAATGAACGATTTGTGTATCAGGATGATGAAATTATTGAAAAACCGTTTAACTGGAAAGAGTTCGGACGTTTATTTGCATACATGAAACCTTATGCAAAACAACTGTTACCACTCGTTATTCTAATGATGATCTTGGGTACCATTACGAAATTGTCCGTACCTTTTCTGATCAGTCTGGCGATTGACCGGGCCATCGCACCGGCAACGGGGTTGCCAAGCATGACTATGCTTTATCTTATCGCAGGCTCCATATTTGTGTTGTATCTGATTCAATGGGCAGCCAATACGTACCGGATCAAACTGACGAACATTATCGGACAGCGCGTTATTTATGATCTTCGCTCGGATCTGTTCAAGCATATCCAGAAGCTGTCCTTTAACTTTTTTGACAAAAGACCGGCAGGTTCGGTACTGGTTCGTGTTACGAATGATATTAACTCCCTTCAGGATCTGTTCACCAATGGTGCAGTTAACGTCATGATCGACTGCGTACAGTTGCTCGGGATCATTGTGATCTTGCTGTTGATTAACTGGAAACTGGGTCTTGCCGTGATCATTACGGTGCCAATCATGTTCATCATCTCGACCAAACTGCGGGTGCTGATCCGTCGGGCTTGGCAGGATGTGCGTATGAAGAACTCTCGGATTAACTCCCACTTGAATGAATCCATTCAGGGGATTCGAGTGACTCAGGCTTACACACAGGAAAAAGAGAACATGAAGTATTTTGACAACATGAATCTGTCCAGCAAAAAGTCATGGGATAGAGCATCAGCGATGAACCAGGGCTTTGGACCGCTGATTGAGATTACCGGTGGATTCGGTACATTAATCCTTTTCTGGTTTGGTGCTTATCTGATTCAGGAAGGTCAGTTGACTGTGGGATTACTTGTTGCTTTTGCCAACTATGTCGGCAACTTCTGGGACCCAATCAACCGTCTGGGACAGATGTACAATCAGTTGCTGGTTGCGATGGCATCATCGGAGCGTATCTTCGAATTCATGGATGAAAAACCAAGTATTGCGGATAAACCAGGTGCCAAGCCACTTCCTTCTATTAAAGGAGATATCGCATTCGAAAATGTGGTGTTTGAATACGAGAAGGGCAGACAGGCGCTGAAAGGGATCAGCTTCTCGGCGGCTGCGGGACAATCGATTGCACTTGTTGGTCATACGGGCTCGGGTAAAAGTACAATCATCAATCTGATCAGTCGTTTCTATGATATATCCGGCGGACGTCTCACCATTGACGGACAGGATGTGCGGGATGTAACGGTAGAGAGTTTACGCAGCCAGATCAGCATTGTATTACAGGATACCTTCATCTTCTCGGGTACAATTCGTGACAATATTCGATTTGGACGACTGGATGCAACGAATGAAGAGGTGGAGGACGCAGCCAAAGCAGTCAATGCACATGAGTTCATCATGAAGCTGCCTGGCGGATATGATACTGAAGTCGAGGAACGCGGGAACGTATTATCCATGGGACAGCGACAACTGTTATCCTTTGCCCGTGCGCTGCTTGCTGATCCACGCATACTGATTCTGGATGAAGCTACAGCCAGTATTGATACGGAGACAGAGCTTAAAATCCAGGAAGCGTTGAAGGTGCTGTTGCAGGGAAGAACGTCCTTTATGGTCGCTCACCGTCTCTCAACTATCCGGAATGCAGATAACATTATCGTCCTGGATCATGGTGAAATTAAAGAAGAGGGTAACCATGAGCAGCTGATCCAAAAACAAGGCGTCTATAATGGATTAATAGAAGCTCAATACAGATTTTTGTGATGAAAATGAAAACTTCGGATGCTTGTGAAGCGTCTGAACACCTATGAATTTATAACACTCTGGTGTTCTATAGCCTGATCCTTCAATAATAAGTGCATCTTATTCATTGAAGACAGGTTAGAGGATAGCCGGAGTGTTTTTTTTATTCGTTAGTGTGGTATGTTATATTTTTGAAGACTGAAATCAATACAATCGTTCATGGCTGGAGGGAGATCAATGCAGATGGACAACAACGAAATAAATTCAAAGCATTTGGATCACCTGGATCATATGAATTTTAGGCTCCTTCACGTGAATTATACGAGTGATCCTGCGACGGAGTGGCTTCTGAGGAAACACTTCATTGAAACATACATGTTATTATTTGTAGCCAGTGGGCAAGGGTGGTTAAAGATAGATGGCAGTTTCATCGAATTGAAGGCGGGCGGACTGTATGTAGGCTTCCCGGGGCAACTGGTTGAGGCAAATGTGCATTCGTTGGATGAAAGAGGCGTGTATCACATGAGTTTTGATGTCATGTACGCACTGGAGCAGGAGGGTGGAACAGCCCTTGAAATGATGAAGCAACTTTTACGTAATGAAGTGAATGGCGAGGTCAGCTCATCTTCACCCATTGCTGTTGGCGTGATCTGTCAGATGATTTACCACCACACGTTGAAGAAGGATGGTTTGCAAAGGTACTATGGTCAGATTCGTTTTCAGGAACTGTTGTATACCATGTTTTACGACGTGGCCTGTGCCGAAAAGACGGATCCGGCTTCACCAATTGAACATGTCAAAGGTTACATGGAGCAGAATTATTCGAAGAGATTAACCATTGAGGATTTAGCAAATGTGGCACGAATGAGCCCTCGACATTTCATGCGTTTATTCAAGAAAAGGTATGGGTACAGTCCTGTTGACTATTTGACTCTATACCGAATTAAACAAGCCCAGATCTTAATGAGAAATGATCACAGTTATCGACTCAAGGATGTGGCATCGTACGTGGGTTATCAGGATGAGACGTATTTCCGGCGTAAATTCAAGCAAATCTCTGGCATTCCACCAGCAGCGTTTATACGTAATAGCAAACAAAAAATTGCTGCAGTTCATTCTGTGAGCATTGGTATACTGCTTGCATTGCAGATCATTCCCTGTGCCGCGCCGGCAAGTCATCCGTGGACATACTATTACCGACGTAAATATGAAACGGACAAAGTTATGCCACTCGCAGAGAGTGAGACCACCTGGCTGGAACAGCTTCGATTAGTTAAACCTGATTATATTATTACTGTTGGGACGGAGTCTGAGGATTTGCAAAGACAGCTTCAATCCATTGCTCCGGTGTGTGACCTCCCGTGGGAAAAAGGAGATTGGAGAGAGCATTTGAGATATGTTGCAAGCTTTTTGGACAGGTCGGATATTGCAGAGGTATGGCTTCAAAGATATGAAGAGAAGGCAACGACCATAAAGAATCAGCTTGAGGATTTCATACGAAAAGACAGATTAGTTGTACTCAAAGTTCATGGTGAAGCGTTGCAGATGTTAGGCCCAAGGAGCATTGCTTCCGTTTTTTACGTTGATATGCAAATGGAGGGTCCTGAAGGAGTTGAGACTTATTGGGAACGTGGCACAGTAACCATTAGGGAGTTGTCTGTTCTCAACGTTGAAAGAATATTACTGATTGTGGGTGATGATGAGACATCCAGGCAGACATGGTCTGCTGTACGTAAGTCTGAAGAATGGCTTGCGTTGTTAGCGGTACAGAATGGCAGAATGGATATCCTGTTGTCGAGCGTCCTGCTGGACTACACTGCGTTTACCCATGAGCTTATGTTGGATGAAATATTAAAGTTATGGCAAGATCGTCCATAGCAAAAAGTCTGAATAGTCAATATCATGCCTGAACATATTTTATTATACTACTCCTATATCGTAATGATAATGATAATTATTATTAATTAGACGTTGTCATAACTAAATGCCATATAGGGGGTACATAAAGAATGAGATTCAGATGGTTAACGGTACTATGCACCATGATGTTGGTGCTCATTATTTCGGCTTGCGGTGCAGCAGGCAACGAAGCATCCTCGAGCGAGGGTCAAGAAGCGGGTACCGCCAATTCTTCAACAACAGAAGCCAGTCAGGTGAAAAAAGTGAACACGGAAATGGGAGAAGTTGAAATTCCGGTGAACCCACAAAAAATAGTTGGTTTGTCCGTTGTATATCCAGAATTTTTATATTCTCTTGGCATCGTACCCATTGCTGTACAGAACTACCATGAGGATTTTCCTTCTTACTTGCAAGAGCCATTCGCAAACACGATGAAAATGGGAATAGGAAGAACGCCTAACTTTGAAGCCCTCATGGAGGCAGATCCGGATTTAATTATCGCTCCTGACTGGTGGTCCAAAAAGGACTATGATCAGCTTACTCTGATTGCACCTACCGTACTTTTGCCACAGCGTGATGATTGGCGCGATGAACTGCGGGATATGGCCAAAATTTTGGACAAAGAAGAACAGGCAGAAAAGGTGATTCAGGATTTGGTGGATAAGGAGAAGGTAGCTGCTGCCAAATTGGATAAGCTGATTGGTGAGGAGACTGTTCTCTACATTAGAGTGATGGAAAAAGAAATCGTCCTTCATGGGGAGAACCTTGACCGAGGAAACTTTGTCCACAAACGATTGGGAATGAATCCACTTCCTAATTTCCCGAAAGATCAAACTGCCATGTCCGTATCCTTGGAAGTACTGCCTGAATACGACGCAGATCATCTGATCGTTCAGCTGGATGATGAGACTAATCCGGAAATTAAAAAGAAATTTGAAGATATGTTATCTTCATCGTTATGGAAAAATCTGAAAGCAGTCAAGCAGGACCACGTCTATATGGTGGGTGGCAAGGAATGGTTCAATCTGGGAATGTCTCCACTTGCCGATGAATATGTCATTGATGATATTGTTGCTGCTTTTGAAGCAAAAAACAAATAAAGCAAACGGGTAAAGTTACATGTATCTCGAATTCATAACTAAATTAACAAGGTGTGTTTTAAAATGAATGAAGAAGATATCTATGATGTAACCATCGTCGGAGGCGGACCGGCGGGATTATATGCGGCCTTTTATGCCGGGATGCGTGATATGAGAGTTAAGATCATTGACGGCAAAGACCAACTTGGTGGTTTTCTGCATACCTATTCCGAAAAGACTATTTGGGATGTGGGTGGCCTGCCACCAATGAAGTGTTCAAAGTTGATTGAGTATCTGGTTCAGCAGGCGAATACCTTTAATCCAACGGTTGAATTGAATTGCAAAGTAGATCGGTTCGCTCGACTGGACAACGAGATTTTGGCTCTGTATACTGCTGAAGGCGACATACACTATACGCGTACAATCATTGTTGCAGTGGGCCGCGGTATCGCAGAAATTCAGAAATTGGAGCTTCAGGAGCCGATTCAATGTGAGTATGAAAATCTTCATTACACCGTGCAAAATCCAGAACATTTTTCCGGGAAGCGTGTGCTCATTTCAGGAGGAGGCAACAGTGCAGTAGATTGGGCAATTGAACTTGCTCAACTTGCACGGAGCGTAGTGGTCGTCCACCGAAAAAATGAGTTTCGTGCAATGGAACGCAATGTTAGCGAGATGAACAATGTAACGGATGTCAGAACACCATATACCATCACACGGCTTCATAATCATGGTGAACGTATCCATCAGGTTGTAATTACGCATATGGAGAGTCAGGAAAATGTATTGTTAGATGTGGATGAAGTCGTAGTTAGTCATGGATATAAAAGCAATTTAAGTGATCTTGCCAGTTGTGGCTTAGAAATGGACGATGGAATGGTTCTAATGAGTCACCATGCACAGACGAGTCTGCCGGGTGTTTTTGCTGCAGGGGATTGTGCAACTCACGATAGCAAAGTCAGACTTATTGCCGGAGCCTTCAACGATGCGATTTTAGCTGTAAATAGCGCGAAACAATATATGACGCCAAACGCACCAAAGATGGCTTATGTTTCTTCCCATAATGAAATCTTCAGAGAAAAAAATCGACAAATCCCAAGTCTTTAAACTTGGGATTTGTTTGCGTATTTCGATTCGTTGGAGTATTAAAATCTGTTCTTTTAACATTTCCTTAATTATGGGAGGAATGGAAGGAGTATCGAATCTGTGAGCAGTAATTGTAAAATTTGATCGAAAAAACACAAAAAATCTTGTAAAATTCACAAGAAAAATAGGGAGCACTCTTGCAATCTTTAACCAAAACCCCGAAAATAGAGAGACAGATATAGAAGATTTCTCTTTGGGAGGATTGGAAAGAACATGTGGGGTGCTCCTTTTACGGCTCAAGCCAAAAAAATGCTGCTACTAGGCAGTGGAGAATTGGGAAAAGAGGTCGTTATTGAGGCCCAACGACTGGGAGTAGAAACGATCGCTGTTGATCGTTATGAGAACGCACCTGCGATGCAGGTTGCGCACCGGTCTTACTGCATCGACATGCTGGATGCCGAAGCTTTGAAACAATTGATCCGTAAAGAAAAACCTCATTACATCGTACCTGAGATTGAAGCTATTGCAACAGAAGCTTTACTGGAGCTTGAGGAAGAGGGATTTTGTGTAGTACCTACTGCCCGAGCTGCACGTTTAACGATGGATCGCGAAGGCATCCGTCGCCTTGCAGCCGAACAATTGAAACTTCCGACAGCTGATTACCTTTTTGCGGACAACCTGGAACAACTTCAGGAAGCCGTACGTAAGCTTGGCACACCTTGTGTCATTAAACCATTGATGAGTTCTTCCGGCAAAGGGCAGAGTGTATGCCGAACACCGGACGACGTGGAGGATTGCTGGAACATTGCTCTTTTGGGGGCTCGTGGCAAATCCGTTCGTGTTATCGTGGAGAGCTTTGTGCAATTTGACAGTGAGATTACATTACTCACCGTTAGGTCTGTATCAGGCACCGTATTTTGTCCTCCGATTGGTCATATTCAGAAGGATGGGGATTATGTCGAATCCTGGCAGCCTCATGCAATGACTCCTGAGCAATGGCAGCAAGCTTGTCATATTGCCAAATCCGTCACGGATGAACTTGGCGGGTATGGACTGTTTGGAGTGGAATTGTTCCTCACATCGGATGGTGTTGTGTTCAGCGAGGTATCTCCTCGTCCACATGACACAGGTATGGTTACAATGGTGACGCAAGACAGTTCCGAGTTTGCGCTGCATGTACGTGCAATTCTTGGTTTTCCGGTCACAGGTGTACATCTGTTGACACCGGGAGCTTCAGCAACGCTGAAGGCTAATGATGAAACATCTGACTTTACTGTAGGCGGGATTGAAGAAGCACTGGCTCTTCCTCGTACTCAGATTCTTGTATTTGGCAAACCTGAGACCAAAGTAGGACGCCGAATGGCTGTAGCCTTAAGTGCTGGCCAAGATGTGGAAGAAGCTCGTAAAACAGCGGTGCAAGCCGCTAATATGCTGAAAGTGGAGGTAAATCATGTCCAATAATGTTGAGGCCCCTGTACTGATGATCCGAGAGTGTGAGCTACGAGATGCTGAAGCGGTAACGGGACTGATGCGAGAGGTCAGCTATCCGACAACAACCAATGTCATGAAAGAACGTATTGAATGTTTGGAAACCAATCCAAACGCATGCATGCTTGTTGCCGAAGTGGATGAACAAATTATTGGTGTGATTGGCTTGCAATGTGTGCAAAGTCATGCCTATCCAGAACCTGCCGCACAAATTACTTCCCTGATTGTAGGTCAAGAACATCGTGGTGGTGGGATTGCCCGTCGTCTGATGGCTCGTGCCGAAGATTGGGGCAGACAGCAAGGTGGTAAACAACTGTTTGTCACGGGTGCAAACCGTGAAGTGACTTCAACAGCGTACTCTTTTTATGAGCACATTGGTTTTCAGAAGAGAGGTTATCGGTTCAGTAAAGTTCTTCTATAGTATAAATAAAGTTTCTTCTATTGCATGGAAATTCTCATGATATCCTGATCTGCACATTCTGGTGTGGTGAATGATAAATAGATGGTGAAGCGACATTCGACTAGCTTTTTTAGTCCGAATGTCTTTTTTTTATGGTTTTGTTAAATCTGATACATTCTAAAAAATGACAAAAAAGTTACTTTTCCATATTTTATAGGTTCACAATCTCCTGTTGAATTGATATACTGCTAGAGTATTAATTACAAAGTTGTAATAACTAATCTTAAGGAGATGAATGAATTTGAAAAAGAAATGGATGAAAACTGTCGTAACGAGTAGTCTGACAGCCGTACTGGCCGTAGGGGTAATGCTTCCTGCTTCCGCGTCTGCTGCAGATTCAACATATAAGACTATCACAACGTACAAAATTACAAGCACAGACAGCTTGAAAGCTTATATTGAGAAATGGCTCAAACAAAATGGATACACCGTATCCGAGGGGCAAATTGTAGAGAAGCCTGCTACGCAGCCTGATCAAACGACGAAACCTGCTGAGCCGACAACAAAACCAACTCAACCAACAACAAAACCTGTTGAGCCTACAACTAAGCCGGAGCAACCGACTAAACCAGCACAACCAGCTCAAGAAGAAAAACCGGCAACTACACCGGCAAAAGATCCTTCAAACACAGGTAACAATACAAGTAATAATGGTAGCGAAAGCACACAATCTGACTTTGCTACTCAAGTTGTAAAACTTGTGAACGCTGAGCGTGCTAAAGCAGGTCTGAACGCTCTGACTTCAGATGCACTTCTGGACAAAGTAGCTGTTGCCAAAGTAAAAGATATGAGTAACAATAACTATTTTGATCACCAGTCACCTACGTATGGTTCTCCGTTTGACATGATGAAACAATTCGGAGTAACTTACAGCTATGCAGGTGAGAACATTGCCAAAGGACAAAAAACACCACAGGAAGTGGTTACAGCTTGGATGAATAGTGAAGGTCACCGTGCCAATATTTTGAGCAAAAACTTTACGCATATCGGTGTAGGTTTCTACAACGGATACTGGGCACAAGAGTTTATCGGTAAGTAATCGATTTATAATAAAGAAAGTATGATTTTCTTTTCCACAAGGTTATGCCAGTACACAGTTCAAATCTGTGTATGGTATAACCTTTTTTCCGTAAAATGACATATAAAAAATGAATTCTGCGAATGCAGCGCCAAAGTTTGCAAATTAACGACAGAACATTTATGTTATTTAGGAATAGCATCATTAGGGCGTGTCTGAAAACTCCGAAGTAAGCGGATTTCCAGACACGCCTTAATGTAAAGTCATTATAAATGATAAAGCACCCGGACTGGTGTACATGAGCGGAGATGTGATGATGAAAAAGAAAAAAAGCCTGGATTCAGCACCCTGGATCTGGAGAACTGTCAGTACAGTATCCATCTTGGCAACTTTGTTGTTGTTGTTTGGATTTGGATACGCCATAAAAGACGTGATTTTTCCCGAGGGAGATTCCGCATTGACTACAGGCCAGGAGACAACTGTACCACCTAAGAATAACGATGGGCAAACGGCTGTCGTGGACGATGGCAAGATTCGGATGGCCGTCATCGGTGATTCCCTGGCAAGAGGCACGGGGGATGATGAAGGACTCGGTTTTGTGAGACGTGCAGGCAACCTGCTTAAAGATAAAGGATATGACGTTCAGGTTCTTAATAATCTGGGTGTAAACGGTTTGAGAACAGATGCTTTATTGGAAAAACTCGATGAGCAAGGTGTACGTTACGTTCTGCAGCAGTCCAATTTTATTTTGCTCTCGATCGGTGCAAATGATTTGTTCCAGGGAGGACAAGTTCTACAGGGGGAAGATCCGCCAACAGCAGAGCAGCTGGCAGCGGCTTTGCCGGAAACGTCAAAGCGCCTTCAAGAGATATTGAAGAAAGTCAAAGAAATTAATCCCGATGCACAGATTGCGTACATAGGGCTGTACAATCCATTTGGAGATGTGAAGGAACTCGAGAAGCCGGGTAATGCAGTGGTTGCTGCATGGAACGATGCTGCACTGGCTATTTTGAACAATGAGGACAAGATGACACTGGTCCCTACATTCGATTTATTTGAAAATCATCTGGGGGAGTATCTCTCGTCAGATCATTTCCATCCCAACGGACAAGGTTATGAGCAGATTGCAGTTCGGATTGCACAGGAATTCCAGGCAGATATATCGGCAGAAGGGAGCGGAAATTAAATGGAAGAGCAACAGTATGATTCCGTCTTGTCTGTACAGCATCTGAAGAAGCGGATTGGACGCAAGTGGATCATTAAGGACGTTACATTTGACGTGAAACCGGGTGAAATTTTTGGATTTCTCGGTCCCAACGGTGCCGGAAAAACAACAACGATACGGATGCTGGTGGATCTGATCAAACCGACAGAAGGGAAAATTAAAGTCTGTGGTTATGATGTGAATCGGGACCCTGAGCGTGCTTTGAAGTATGTAGGCTCCATTGTTGAAAATCCGGAGGTATATACATATCTGACAGGGTGGGAGAACCTGGAGCATTTTGCCCGCATGCAACCAGGTGTGGACAACGAGCGCATTCAGGAAGTTGTGGATATTGTGCGTCTGGATCAACGGATTCACGATAAAGTCAGAACATACTCATTGGGTATGCGTCAACGGCTCGGTATTGCACAAGCGCTGCTTGGGCGACCGCGTCTGCTCATTCTGGATGAACCGACGAATGGCCTTGATCCAAAAGGCATTAAGGAACTTCGTGTCTTTATTAAGCAACTTGCCAGCGAAGGTATGGCTGTATTTGTCAGCAGTCACTTGTTAAGTGAGATCCAGCTTCTCTGTGACAGAGTAGCCATTATCAGTGCTGGGCGTGTGCTTGCCGTTGGAGGTGTAAGCGAACTGATTGAAGATCATTCCAAGTTGGCCATATGGCACGTTTCACCACTGGAGCAAGGCAAAAAGATGTTACTGGATGCAGGCATTACTCTGGTAGGTAGACCTGCGGATGTGATGGATGATACCATTGTTGCGGGCCTTGGTCCCAACGCTGTGGTTGCCGAGATGCATGAAGATCGAATTCCTGATCTGGTGCAGCAGATGGTTCAAGCTGGTATACAGGTTGAAGGGGTACAGCGGATTCAGCCTACGCTTGAACAACTATTCTTAAAAATGACAGAAGGTGAATCCATTGAATAATATCATGCCGCTGATTCGCAATGAAACGATTAAGATGGTGAAGAAAAAACGGCTTTATATTATATTTATTGTACTTGCGGTCCTCGTACCGATGTTTACGTATGCCCAGATGAAATCTGCGGAGAATAATCGTGACAAGTTTGGCGGCGATTGGCGTCTTGAACTGCAACAGGCCATCACAGACAATCAAAACTCGCTTGGTAGCGATCGGGTGCCTGAAGAATACAAAAAATATAGAACAGTATATATCCAGCAGATGCAGTATTATCTTGAGAATGACATCAATCCCAAAGAACCGGGCGGTGTTACCTTTACGCGGGAGTTCATGAACAACGCAGTTGGATTGTTTATTCCACTGTTAATTATGGCTATTGCTTCAGATCTTGTTTCCGGTGAACGTACGACAGGTACGATTAAAATGCTTTTAACGCGTCCGGTTAGACGCTGGAAAGTGCTTCTGAGTAAATTAATTACGCTGATTATGTTTGTTTCAATCATAGTGGTATCAGCCTACATTATATGTTATGTCATATCGGGTGCGGTCTTTGGTTATAAAGGCTTCAACATGCCAATCTTCACAGGATTCAAAGTTGTGGGAACAGATGTCGATATGTCGGCAGTGCATGCTGTAGACCAGTGGCTGTATATGCTTATGCAGGCAGGGCTGATCTGGTTTGTGAGTGTAATTGTGGCTATGCTTGCATTTATGGTATCCGTGCTTGTGCGCAGTACTGCTGCAAGTATCGTTATCATGATGGCCGCGCTGATTGCAGGAACAATCTTGACCAGTATGGCAGCATCTTGGCAGACAGCGAAGTATCTGTTCATGGTTAACCTCGAACTTCCGAATTATTTGTCTGGCGGATTACCTCCAATCGAGGGTATGAATTTAGGTTTTTCCCTTATTGTGCTTAGTGTTTGGGGCATTGCTTCACTCATTGTGTCATTCCTTGTCTTTACGAAACGGGATATCTTGAATTAAAATGGACAAGGATAAGAAAACATCTGTTTGCATTTTAGGCATTTTTTTAGTTGCAAGTTAAGAAGGGGGAGCATGAATGGTCGAGCAAATCGATATGTCGGCAGGTTCGACAGGCGGAGGACAGGGGTCTTCAGGCTACGACGCGGACGACATTCAAGTACTTGAAGGGTTGGTAGCGGTACGGAAACGGCCGGGGATGTACATCGGCAGCACCAGCACTTCAGGTTTACATCATTTGGTATGGGAAATTGTCGATAACGCTGTCGACGAACATCTCGCCAAATTCTGCTCCAAAATCGATATCACGCTGCATAAGGACGGTTCTATTACGGTTCAGGATAACGGAAGGGGAATTCCGACAGGTATACATAAAACAGGGATTCCTACTCCCCAGGTCGTGTTTACGATTTTGCACGCAGGCGGAAAGTTCGGTGGATCAGGATACAAAAAATCAGGCGGTTTGCACGGTGTAGGTGCGTCAGTTACAAACGCATTGTCTGAGTGGCTTGAAGTCGAGATTTTCCGTGATGGCAAGATTCATCGTCAGCGATTCGAGTATTGGAAGGACAAAAAAGGGATTGAACATGTCGGTGAACCGGTCTCCGGTCTCGAAGTGATGGGCAATACCAATCGGACAGGAACAAAAGTTACATTTAAACCGGATATTCGGGTGTTCCAGAGCGGCATTCAATTCAATTATGATACATTGGCAGAGCGTCTTCAGGAGATTGCTTTTCTGAATTCGGGTCTGAGAATTGTGCTCAAGGATGAACGTTCGGGCAATCAGGATGAATACATGTATGAAGGCGGAGCAAGCCAGTTTGTTGCTTTTCTTAACGAAAATAAAGATGTGTTGCATGATGTTATTCACTTCTATGCGGAGAAGGATGACATTGAAGTCGAAGTGGCAATCCAATATAACGCGGGTTATACGGAAACACTGGCTTCGTTCGTGAACTCGATCCCTACTCGGGGCGGCGGTACTCATGAGACCGGATTCAGGGCTGCGTATACCCGTGTAATGAATGATTACGCACGGCGTACCAGCATGATTAAGGAAAAAGACAAAAACCTCGAAGGTAATGACCTGCGTGAAGGTATGATGGCCGTCATCAGTGTCAAAATGTCAGATGTTGAGTTCGTAGGTCAGACCAAGGATCAGCTCGGCAGCGCTTCCGCTCGAAGTGCAGTGGATTCGGTCGTGTCCGAAAATATTCAAAGGTTTCTGGAAGAAAACCCGCAGGTAGCTCAAACGTTAATTCGCAAAGCGGTTCAAGCCTCCAGAGCCAGAGAAGCAGCTCGCAAAGCACGTGATGATATGCGCACAGGGAAAAAGCGCAGTGAGAGTTCCAACCTGAACGGCAAACTAACGCCGGCGCAATCAAAGGATTTTACCCGAAATGAGTTGTTTATTGTTGAAGGTGATTCCGCAGGTGGTTCTGCCAAACAGGGACGTGACTCGAAGATTCAGGCTATTCTGCCGCTCAAGGGAAAACCGCTCAATCCGGAAAAATCGAAGCTGGCTGATATTCTCAAAAATGAAGAATACCGCGCTATTACAGCGGCGATCGGGGCGGGCATTGGAACCGAATTTGCAGTTGAAGACAGCAATTATTCCAAAATTATCATTATGACCGATGCAGATACGGACGGCGCACATATTCAGGTGCTGCTGTTGACCTTCTTTTATCGTTATATGAAGCCATTAATTGATGCAGGCAAAGTATATATTGCTCAGCCGCCATTATACAAACTTACTCGTAAGTCTGGTAAGCTTGCGACAGTTCGATATGCATGGACGGATGAAGAGCTGGCTAATTATATGAAGGAATTCGGTAATAATGTTGAGCTTCAACGTTATAAAGGACTAGGTGAAATGAACCCGGATCAACTGTGGGAGACCACAATGAATCCGGAAACTCGTGCGATGCTGAAGGTACAGATTGTTGATGCAGCAAAAGCAGAACGTCGTGTATCTACACTCATGGGTGATAAGGTTGATCCGCGGAAACGCTGGATTGTAGAGAACGTCGACTTTACAGAGTACGAAGAATAGAAGGTGCTTGGAATGAGTCCATCAGAACAATTTATGCCGGCCTTTCTCGAAGAGGTCGTTGGGGACCGTTTCGGTCGCTACTCCAAATATATTATTCAGGATCGAGCCATTCCGGATGTCCGGGATGGGTTGAAGCCAGTACAACGGCGTATTCTGTACGCCATGTACGATTCAGGTAATACGCCTGACAAGACTTACCGCAAGTCTGCCAAAACCGTTGGGGACGTAATGGGTAATTATCATCCACATGGTGACTCATCCATCTATGAGGGCATGGTGCGGATGGCTCAGCCATGGAAAATGGGCCATATGCTCGTGGACGGTCATGGTAACTGGGGATCACAGGATGATGACCCGGCAGCGGCAATGCGGTATACGGAGGCCCGTTTGTCGCCCATCGCGATGGAGATGCTTCGCGATATCGAGAAACGGACGGTTCTGTTTAAGGATAATTTTGATAATACGGCCAAAGAACCGGTTGTATTGCCATCCCGTTATCCGAACTTGCTGGTTAATGGCGTCAGCGGCATTTCCTCCGGATTTGCAACGGAGATTCCTCCACACAATTTGCGTGAAGTCATTGATGCTTCGATCGCTGTGATGGAGAAACCGTCGATTGAGCTGGACGAGATCATGATGTTTATGAAGGGTCCTGACTTTCCAACAGGCGGATTGATTATGGGCGGTGACGGCATTCTGGATGCCTATCGCACAGGTAAGGGACGGATCTATATCCGGTCCAAAACCGAGATTGAAAACATGCGCGGTGGCAAACAGCAGATCGTCATTACCGAGATCCCTTATCAGGTCGTGAAGTCTCGTCTCGTTACAGCAATGGAGAACATCCGACTTGAGAAGAAGGTTGAAGGTATCGCTGAAGTGCGTGATGAGAGTGGACGTGAAGGTCTGCGAATCGTGGTTGAGCTGAAAAAAGAAGCGGACGCACAAGGTATTTTGGCTTATTTGCTGAAGAAAACCGACTTGCAGGTCACCTATAACTTCAATATGGTGGCGATTGTGAATAAAGCACCTCACCAATTAGGATTGAAGTCGATCCTCGAGGCTTACATTGCCCATCAGCGGGAAGTTGTAACATTCCGTACCCGGTTTGAGCTGGAGAAGGCGCAAGACCGTGCACATGTGCTCGAGGGCTTGGTAAAAGCACTTAACATCCTTGACGAGGTCATTGCAGCGATCAAAGCTTCGAAGAACCGTCAAGATGCTCAAAATAACCTGATGTGGATGTTTGGATTCACGGAACGCCAAGCAGATTCCATCCTTACTTTGCAATTGTACCGTTTGACGAATCTGGAGATTAATTCTCTGGAGAAGGAACTCGGTGATTTGATGAAAAAGATTGCACAACTACAATCCATTCTGGATAGTGACCGCAAGCTCATCGGAGTCATCCGCAAAGAATTGATGGAGATTCGTGAGAAGTACGGCATAGACCGTCGTTCTACGATCCAGGGTGAAGTGGAAGAACTCAAGGTAAATCTCGAAGTACTTGTGAATGCGGAAGATGTATTTGTTACGTTATCCAAAGAGGGATACGTTAAACGTACAGGCATGCAGTCCTTTACACGTTCTGGTGGTGAACGAAGCGGAAGTGGAGTAAAAGACGGCGATTATATCGCTCAGGTTCTGGAAGTAAATACACTTGAGAATCTGCTTGTCTTTACGAGGAAAGGTCAGTATTTCCTGTTACCTGTTCATCAGGTACCTGAATTCAAGTGGAAAGACCCGGGCACAGCCATTGTGAACGTGATTCCCCTTGCGAAAGATGACCGTATTGCAAGTGTGCTTGCTGTGAAATCCTTTGAAGAGCCGAATCACAGTCTGGTCTTTGTCACACGAAGAGGACAGGTGAAACGAACGGAACTGAAGGATTACGTTACCAAACGTTCCGGTGCAGTTGCGGCTTGTAAAGTGGGCAAGGACGATGAAGTGTTATCTGTACATCTGAGTACAGGTGGTCAAGATATTATGTTGATTACAAAAGAAGCCATGGCGATTCGTTTCCGAGAGGATGAGGTCAATCCAATGGGACGTGTATCCGGTGGTGTTCGTGGTATTCAGTTAAGAGATACAGATGAAGTTGTATCGGCTCTATGGGTAGAAGGAGATGAAGGTGAAGTTGCCGTGTTGTCCGATCTGGGATATGGTAAACGATCATTACTGCTGGATTATGCTATACAGAGCCGTGGAGGCAAGGGGCTTGCCACATTCGAGTTCAAAGAAGGCAAACGTGTGAAACCGAATGGTAGCCGTATTGTTGGAGCGTTTTATTGCAAAGAGCAACGTAAGATCACTGTAATGACCAAGGAAGGCCAAGTGTTCCCGATCTCTTCGGAAGGTGTTCCGATTACAGAG
>NZ_JCAXEL010000015.1:0-175186 GCF_059759055.1 Paenibacillus sp. GQ49 | reverse complement strand
AAACTTTCGCGTTCATTCTGCAAGCAGAATGTTTACTCACTCGTTGTTCAGTTTTCAAAGATCAAACTTGTTTTTGTTACCGAGCACCGTTCTCCTCAGCAACTTTTATATCATAACACTTCCGAACCAACTTAGCAAGCTCTTTTTTTAAGTTTCTTTCGAAGCTTATTTGTTTTGCCTGCGGCACTTTGTTTCTCGTGTTTTTTTGGCCGGAAATAGAATATATCATATACACAATACAATTACTACTTGTAAAATATCCCATCTGAAAACTGATTATATATTTGATTCAATCTCTTCATAATCTCTTTTTCCAATGGCAATATCCTCTTACTATATCCTATATACACTCACCGGTCTAATCTATCTCAATATAGGTTGTGAATAGACTCATTCAACATCATTACATTCGTTCTATAAAATAAGAAACATAATACCTCTACTCAATAACGCTGCTATCTATTATGTCGGTTCAAATCTAATAAATGAATTCCATAAGCTCTGGGCTTATATAGATTGTAATTTTCACTTTTTACTATTAGTCTTTGAACCTGCCCATCACTATCGTGTCATGATACTGTCCATCCGCGTGTCGCCGATCCTTTTTCAAAATACCTTCGATCTCGAAGCCACTCTTTTGGTATAACTCGATTGCCTTTTCATTGGATGCCAGCACGTTCAACGTCATCTTCTCTACACCAGTCTGGTCTGCCCATTCTATCGACTTCTCCAACAAGTTCTTTCCAATCCCATGCCCCCAGAACTCTCTGGCTACACACACGCCGAACTCAACTTTATGGCAAAAGCGCTTCAGCTCTGTACCTTCACATCGGGAGTATCCCACAATCTCCCCTGCCACTACAGCAACAAGGAACAAATTCCGTGACTTCTCAGTGTCCAAATGAATGATCCGCCTAAACCCAGCTGCGTCGATATACGCCTCGCCCTCTTCACGATCCATGTTCTCGGTTTCCCCATCGATTTGTACACGTAGTGAAGACAAGGCCTCAGCATCCTTTTCCTTTTCCTCTGCCGATCTAATGGAGTAAGATAAGCCTTTAATGTAATATTCCTGCTGATCGATCATCATAAGAACCATACCTCCTCTTCCGCTTTGTATAACTACTGTACCTGTAACGCTCTACCCCACCTCAGACGGACTCTTGCCCGTAAGCATTTTGAACACCTGGCTGAAATACGTTGCATTACGGAACCCCGTCATCTCGCTCACCTCATATACCATGTAATGTCCCGACTGCAAAAGTTCCAACGCCCTCTGAATCCGGTACCCGTTCAAATAACTCACGAAATTCTCACCGGTCACCCTTTTGAACAGTTGACTCAGATACTTCGGATGTACAAACAGCCCCTTGGCTATCGCTTCAAAACTAATCTCTTCGGCGTAATGAAGCTCTACATACTGTTTCACCTGCTCGATAAGTTTATTGCTTTTCTTCTCGCCCATCTCCTTGCGTATCTGTTCCAGCCAGTCGCAGATAATACGATCCATCCAGTTTACCAGATCGTGCAAAGCATATTTCGATTGAATTTCACGCAAAAAATCACTCATCGCCAGCGGCGGCGCTAACATAGGATGAAGTCGGTTCCAGCTATGCATCAACGTGTCAAACAGACTGACCGCCACAACCTGTACATCCTGTATCCCAACACATTTCCCCTCTTTCAGCAAAAGGCAAATATGATGCCATACCTCTTCCGCCAGGTCAGGTCGAATATCCGCCCAAGCCTCATTCCATTGACGAAGCAATACTGAATAATCGGTCACACTTGGTTCTGTTTCCTTTGATGCTTCATAATGGTAGATACGACTCCCACCTTGAAACTCTGCTGTTTCCACCGCTTCCCTGCTCTCGAGATAGGAATCTATCACCTCACATGGGTGACTCTTGGATCTTCCGATTCCAGCACTCACTTCAATTTTCAGATACGTAAAGATCTGATCGATCATTCGCTCCACAAGTGGCAGGCATTCCTCCAGATGATCTTTATCTCCTAATAGAAGCAACACAAATACCTGATCCGAATAATCAACAATCTCTACCTGACCATTCATGCGCGCCGCTTGCTCCTTCACCGTCTCCTGAATAATATCGGCCGCCCCATAGCGGAGAAGCTGCCAATCCCGTTCTTTCATTCGTGTCAAAAATACGGGGCGATTCAGTTGCAGACTAATGGCGCGTGTCTGTGAGGACATATGAATGCCTATATAGTCCATGCGTTCTTTAGGCAACTCGTCTGCCCGATATCGCGTAGTCAGCAGTTCGTGAAGAAATTGTTTGCGCAAATACGGAAGTACCCGTCCAACCTCCTGCTTGTATGTCCGCTCCAGCCGCTCATGCCGCTCTCGCACATCTTGTTCCAGTAGCACCTCACGCAGCACAGACTCAATCTCCTCAACCTCTGCCGGCTTCAGCAAAAAGTGATTCACCCCCCAACGCATGGCTGCCCGGGCGTTCTCGAATTCGTCATATCCACTAAGAATGATGATCGGCAAGTGGGGATGATCACGGCGCAACGTCTGTGTGATCTCAAGCCCGGTCATCCCCGGCAGGTAGACGTCAGTCATAACGACGTCTGGATGCATGCGGTGAAACAACTCCAGCGCATCCAAGCCATTGGAAGCAGTGCCTGCAATGCTGAGGCCCAGAGAAGGCCAATCGATATGATCTGTTAATGCCTTTACAATATGAGGATCGTCATCAACAAGCATAATGGTCTTCATCATTTTTCACCGTCCAGCCATAGATTTAATTGCTCGTCGGTCTCAATACGCGGCAGCGTAATGGTCACTTCCACGCCACCTGACTCTCTATCGCTCAGTTGAACGCCATACCTCTTCCCACAATAGAGCTGAATGCGCTGATGTACATTCCGTACACCGATGCCACACGTCTCTTCGAGTTTCCACCCCTCCGGCAAACCCCGCCCATTATCCGTGATACGAATGACGATATCCTCATGCGGGCCAACCTCTTCGTGCATATGCACCTGAATTCGAAGTGTGCCTTCTTCAGGGCGCCCGTGCATAACGGCATTTTCGATGAAGGGCTGCAAAATGATCTTGGGAATGTAACAACCGCGAATATGCGGATCGATCTGCTCCTGATATTGAATGGAGAACGGCAGCCGCTCTGACTGGATGTTAACGTAGCAACGGGCATGTTCCAACTCATCACGAACCCGTATAAACAGTCTCCCTCCACTCAGTCCGATCCGTAACAGCTTACTTAGTTGTACAATCATGCGACTGATATCCTTGGCTTCGTAATCAAGTGCGCGCCAGTGGATCATGTCGAGGGTATTGTATAAAAAATGGGGTTTGATCTGGGCCTCAAGCAAGCCCGTCTGGGCTTCACGCTTGGCCCGGCTCTCATCCTTCACCTGTTCCATCAGCGTAGTGAGCTGTGAAGCCATATGATTAAAGCCATAAGCCAAATGGGCATATTCCTCTGTAAACGAAAGTTGGACCCGGGTATCGAAGTCCCCTTTCTCCAGTTGTCTCATTCGCTTGATTAATTGTCGCAAAGGCCGGATGATCTGCCTTACAAACAGGTACGCCAACACAGCCGAGCATAATAGTCCCAGCACGGCGATGCCGAGGATCTGCCAGCCCGCTTGTCTGAGCGGAGATAACAGTGTATATACCGGAATAGTCTGTACGAGGCGCCACTGAAGCATCGCTGGCCTGGAGTACAGCACCAATTGAGCACCTCCGGGTTGGCCGGAAACTACTTCGTACCCGTCTGCACCATGCTGGACATGTTCCTGAATCCATGCACTATCTATAATAGAAGAAGATGAATTTACAGCTCCACCCGTTTCCTGTACTTTACTCGCTTCATTTCTTCGATCCGCTCGTTCCTTCTCCCCTGCTGGATCAACTCTCCCCATCTGCATTACGACATTACCAGCGGTATCTACCAACAGGACTTTTCCATCAAGCACCATGGGTACATCGGCAAACCTGCGTACAATGTCCGCTCTACTCAGTCGAATGAGCACATAAGCAACCGTTCCACCACGACTGTCGAAAATCCGTTGGGCGTATCCGACCAGGGATTGGCCAGATTCGTTCTCACGCAGCGGAACCCAAGCCGCATCAGCCTTTTCCAGCGTAGCAAACCAAGAGTCGTGTGCGATGGTGTCCACCGGAAATATGCGATCAGCCATAGTCACTGTCACTTCATTAAAGGCATCCGTATACAGTTCAATGGAAGTGATGCCTTCACTCACGACCATGGTATGATCCAGAATTCGAGAGACCTCTCTCCGCTGGTGAATCTGTGCAAGCCTGCCCGTATCAGCCGTTTCGAGCAGACTGGACAGTTCCCGATTGCTTGCCAAGGCATAAGCGGTTCCAGTTACCCCTGTTATAAAATCAAATCCCCGACGTGTGCTTTCGTTCAGAAGAGCCAGGCGTGCTTTGCTAATCTCGGCAAAGGTGACTGCTGAGAAAGACTGATATGCCAGCCAGACCACAACCGAGACGAGCAGAAGGTTAAACGCAATAAAGCAAGTCACCATCAACGTGGAGAGCTTGCTTTGTTGCAGCTTTTGATTAATAAATGAAGACCATCTTCCTTTCCTCATGGAAAAATCAACTCGTTTCGTCTTGGAATTACCCTTTGAGCCCAGAGGTCGCGATTCCTTCCACGAAGTACTTTTGACACACGATAAATACAATGAAACATGGCACCAACGACAATACCGACATCGCAAACATCGGACCCCAATCGGATTGAGAGCTGGAATCAAGGAACAGGCGCAGACCCAGCGGCACGGTATATTTGCTCACGTCACTCAAGTAGATCAACTGACTGAAGAAGTCGTCCCATGTCCACAAAAACGTAAAGATCATCGTGGTAACCAATGCTGGGAAAGCCAGTGGAATGATGATTTTGGTGTATATTTTCACAGGACCACATCCATCGATGGTGGCCGCCTCATCCAGCTCTTTAGGCAATCCCCGGAAGAACTGTACCATGAGAAAAATGAAGAAGGCATCTGTCGCCAGCCATTTAGGCACGACAAGTGGCAGATACGTATTCACCCACTCCAGGTGGTTGAAGAGAATATACTGCGGGATCAGCGTCACATGATGTGGCAGCATGATCGTCATGAGCATCAGTCCGAAGCAGATGGCTTTGAAACGAAAATTCAATCGGGCGAAGGCATATGCCGCCATAGAGCAGGAAATGACATTGCCCAGCACGGCACCAAGCGACAGGATGACAGAGTTGGTTAGAAACCGGGAGAACGGGTTGCCCTGAATTCCGGACCAGCCATTCATGTAATTTTGCCAATTCCATTCCTGTGGCCAAAACCAGGTCTCTGTAAAGATCATATGTCCCGGTTTGAATGAGCTGCCCAGCATCCAGAGGATCGGGTAGAGCATGACAAAGGCGATGCCTGAGATCAACACATGTTTGCCGACGACCCATGCTGTAGAGTTCCGTTGTCCAATCATGATTTCCCACCATCCTCATAGTGCACCCACAGCTTGCTACTGCGGAATACGAGCAATGTAAATACGCCAATCAGGATGACCAGCACCCAGGCCATCGCAGAAGCATAGCCCATCTGAAAGAATGAAAATCCTTTTTTGTACAGATACAGAGAGTACATTAGGGTTGAGTTCACTGGCCCTCCGCTACCATTACTGATAACAAAAGCCTGCGTGAACGATTGAAAGGATGTAATCAGCTGCATGACAAGATTGAAGAAGATAACGGGTGACAGAATCGGCAACGTTATATAGAAGAATCTCCGCAGAGGACCTGCACCATCTACCGCTGAGGCTTCATCATACTCGGGCGGAATCTGCTTCAGGCCTGCCAGGAAAATAATCATGGATGATCCGAACTGCCACACGGATAACAGCACGATGGAGTACAGAGCATATTTCGGATTCGCTACCCAATCGGGCGCTTTAATGCCCACCATGGCAAGCACACTATTGAGTAGCCCGTCCCCACCCAGCATTTTACGCCACAACATTGCAATCGCCACGCTACCTCCAAGCAATGTCGGGATGTAATACACCGTACGGTAAATACCGAGTCCTCGAATCCCTTTGTTCAGCAACATCGCTACAAGCAGCGCGAAAATCAATTTGACCGGTACGGATACAGCGACATACGTGAAGGTGACTTTGAGCGACTGGGTGAACAGTTTATCCGATGTAAACATCGTGGTGTAGTTATCCAGACCGACCCAGGAAGGGGCGGCCAGTATACTGTAATCGGTGAACGAGATGTATAACGATACCAACATTGGACCTAGGGTAAGGAATAACAATCCGACAAGCCATGGGGCGAGAAACAGAAGTGCGGCTCCATTATGCGCATATCTCCGTTTGACCCGCCGGGTAGTTACACGCTCGATTCGGGCTTGACTGACCTGTGATGTCGTCATCTTCGCAACCTCCCCGCAGAATTAGAAGTGTGAGACAGTTTCAATCATTATTGACTCGATCCAAGCGTAGCCTTGGCTCCTTCAATAAACTGGGCAATGACATCTGGAGTATTACCTTGACCGAAGGCGATCTGCTCGCTTGCGCTCTTGAAACTTGTGTCCACTTCAGCGAATCCTTGCGGGTATGGCGGGTCAATCTCGCTGGAGTTCTTCGATACCGTATCGATAAATTGGAAAATGGTTTGCTCCGCTTCCGGTAGCGTAGGCTGCATCTGTTCACGAATGCTGGAATTGACCGGAACCCCACGTTCAGAACCAAGAATAGCGGTTGCTTCTGGATCATTGACCATGAAATCAATGAACATGGCAACTTCCTTTGGATGTTTGGTTTTACCATAACCGGAGAGGAACTGGCCTGGTTTCAGATATTCACCGATTTGCTTTTCACCTACACCATGCGGAAGCACTTGTATGCCAAGCTTATGATCCTGGTTTTTATTGACCTGCTGGAATGTCAGTAATTGATTGGACCATGCAAAATCCATGGCAGCTGTGCCCAGTGAGATCGGGCGTGTCTCCAGCGCATTGGTTGTGGATGCCGTTATCTCCGCTGTGGTCACTCCACCATTCTCGCGTAGTGCGCTCCACATATCGAACCATTGCTGAAGCTCCTCGCTGGTAGCGGTCATTGTGCCACCATCAAACAATCCTTTACCGGATTGCCGAATAAACACTTCAAACATGTTCGTTGTACCAGAAATGTCTGCAGATCCATAGAACCCCTCACCTTTGGCTACGGCGATCTTGGTTGCAATATCCCCAAAATCCTTCCATGTCCAGCTCTCTTGTGGTTCTTCGATACCTAATTCCTGAAATACGGTGGCGTCATAGATGACACCTGGTGCGTTAACTCCGAGGGTAATCGCATATAATTTATCGTCAATCGAACCGGCTGTAATCATGCTCTGATCATGATCCTCTGTCCGCAGCTCTTTGCTCTCTGCAAACGGAGTCAGGTCAAGCAAGGCACCACGCCGGGCAAAGTCAGTCAAAAAGGCGTAATCCATCTGGATGATATCTGGTGCATTTGAACCGGCTACCTGTGTAGTCAACTTGTCAAAGTAACCGTCCCAACCGGAATATTCAGGTTTAATGGTGATTCCCGGATGTTTCTCTTCAAACAATTGGATCACTTTGGTCGTCAGATCATGTCTGGTCTGTGATCCCCACCAGGTCATGCGCAGTTCAATCTTGCCTGATGAATCTCCTTCACTTCCACTTGCTTCCCCAGAAGAAGAAGATGTATCGGCGGCCCCTCCAGAACAGGCTGTAGCGAACAATAACAGGGACAGACAGAACAGGGTTACCCACTTTTTTGTAATCATCATAAATGAATTTCCTCCCCTTCTTGCATTTATGGAATCGCTTACAAAACCTATTGTATCGGTCCATTGCTGCACATGACATAAACAAAAGTAAGCTTTCCTGTCAAAAAAGTAAGGAGTTACAGGAATCAAAAACCACCAGGAATGATATTCCCGGCGGTTCCGTTCCCGTATCGGTATGATTACGGGTATACATGCATGATACGTGAGAAGAAGATAGCGGGTTGCTGTCAGGAATGTGAGACGGCAGGTGAAGACACCCTGTGTTCAGCCAGATGTTTCTTCATTTTTGCTACTTCAGTTCCTGCCAGCATCATAATGCCTATTCCGTGATTGTCATTGGTGACGGTACGCAAGTCCTGATCATAATACTCTGCCGTAAACGCATATCTCGAACCGCTACACACGCCATGCACATTCCCTTGACGGTCAATTGCTTTGCAGATGAGTCCTTTCCAAGCCCGCTCGGCAGCTGTGACGTAAACTTCAGGGTCTTTGAACCAGCCAAAGCGTACACCTCTCGCAAAACCATAGGCAAACATCGCCGTGCAGGAGGCTTCTTCATACGTCTGCGGAACATTCAACACCTGATGCCACAACCCGCTTTCCCCTTGAAGCGCTGCGTACCCCTCACACAGCTCATTGAAGAAATCTATTAAGGCTGGGCGCTCGGGATGTACTGTTGGCAAAGCTTCCAATACCTCTGTCAAGGAAAACAGTGTCCAGCCATTTCCCCGTCCCCATGGAATCTGCGTTGCCTGTCCGTATTTGAAATCATACACATGGGACATGATCTTGAACTCAGGCATAAACAGATACTTCCGATACAGTGAAAATTGTCTGGCGGCTTCATCCAATGCGGCTGAGTTGCCTGTCACCCGTGCATAACGAACGAGAAACGGCGTGCTCATATAGAGGTCATCTGCCCACATGGTATTCTCGGCATACTCCCCTACACATGTGCGATAAAATGCACCATCCTCCTGCCGTTCCAGGCGGGAAAGCATGAAATCTGCAATCCGTTCAGCAATCGGAAGAAACGTTGGTTCATGACACTCTGAATACGCTTCCAGCATGGCTGAACCAAAAGAACCGCAGTTATCCAGCATTTTTAGCATGACCAATTGTTGATTGACTGCTGGGAAACCATACTGCTCCCGATCCCATAAGGAGTATTCATACATCTGGGTACATGCCTGCACATGCTCAGCCGCATAACGTGTAATGTCCGGTCTTTGCAAATAACGCCCCGTCCGTAATAGACCATATACAGTGACACCCAATGGATAATCCCAGCGACCATAATTGGTCACACTGCCCACTGTCCATTTGTTGCTTAACATCGCGTTCTCATAATAAGGTCTGATCCAAGCATCCGGTCGATCTAAGCGCCAATACGTCTGTTCTAGACCCGTTTGATACACTCGGTCCGTTCGAGTCAGATCCGCCAAGTCCGGTTCAACCTCCGACTCAAAAGGTCCAACATATAACCAAGACTCTCCATTAGCTCCGTGCACACGCTGAGGAAGTTCCAGTGAGAGCGGCTTACCCGACACGGTTGCGTTCAAATTAAAATGCCAAGGTCCAGCTGTATCGTCATATTCACTTCGGACAAGCAGGTCACTCCGCCCAAAGGAAGCTGGTACATCCACCTCGAACGGACCCGCTTCCTTCACTTGCGCCACAGGCTTGCCGCTAATCCATATACTTAGAGAACCGGAAGATTGACCTGACAATCGCACTGCATTCCCGGTTGAATCGTTATTGTTCAGATGGGTCCAAGCATAAGCATGCTTACCAGCAAGATTTCCGAATATTCGCTCGAAAGCTGGCTTGGTTTTATCTTCATCAGACCAGCCTGTCTCAGGCAACCAGTTCAAGCTGACGTCTGATTCTTTTCCAAGCAGGTCCGGTTGTTTACTCGTGGCTGGGTTCGGTTGGGAGAACACCCACCCCGCTTGCCCCTGTCTCTCCTGAAATGGAGCATATACATTCAAAATGCGCACTTTTCCTTCATCTGACCCAAATTGGCAGCCAAATCCGGCAGGGGTGTTTTTCATCTCCAGCCAAATGGTGTTCCAACCAGGCTTGATATCGATGCTGAGCTTCACCGTTGCGTCTGGACTAATCTCATCCATTACGGTAGAGCGATAGACCAACTGCTCATTGAAATAGAAACGAACAGGCCCATAACAGCGGACCAACACGTCCAGATTCCGGTCCTCGTCCCCCCAAACCAATGCAGCTGCGTAGGATATATGGTCTTTAGGTGCATCAGGAAAGCGTTTACTTAAATTCAGATCATAAAGCCCTTTTTCATTTTGCAAAATACCAGACTTCTGGAATACCCGATATACAAAATCAGCCTGCGCATTGGCTCCAATATACCTCTCGGCTAGTACCTTCAACACCTGATCCTGATCTTCTCCAAATCGGTAATACATGCTCTGCGGTTCACTGAAATAGGTCGTCATCGATGGCACACATCCTTCTTCTGTTGAAATAAAGTCTTATATCATAGCATTCATACCGTCCACACTAGAGCACTAAACTAATATGCAGTAATAAAGTATAGCGCTTAACCTAGGTGGGTAATCCCCTTACCGGGAAATAGGTATGTCCCTTGGTTATCTTCTGAATAGCCGAATAATAATCCCAGTATAACTGACATGTTCGGTGGTGGCTACAGATTTTTGATTACGCTTTCAAAAAATCAGAAAATTCGGTTTTTACTTCGCCAATTACACCTTCATTGGGACATTAATTCAAAAAAACGGAAAATGTTACCGATATAGAAACTATATATGTTGAACTAATCATTTACACAGAAACGTAGAGGACAGAAAAAAACTGAAAAAGCGAAGCGTTCGCCTAAAAGCTTTCTGAAAGAAAGCTGCATCGGAAGCATACGCTATCACCGGATTTTTCCCTTGAGAAAAGGGAATCAAAAAAATCTGGGGATAACAGCGATTGGAAGGTTATTCTGTCATCGGAGTGTACGTGTGAATATATCTTTAGTTCAACTTATATAGATTGAAAAATTCCACTTTTTGTATTGGGAAGGAAAGATGCACATTGAATACTCTTGAATCTCTGGCAAATGCTATGCCTTTTGTTAGCCAAATGTTCCGTGACGACATATCCATATCCATTAATGATCATGAGAAAGTATTGTATTTTTCCGAGGCAAAAAGTCTGGAGATTGGCGTGAAGGTTGGGGATGAGCTGCATGATGATTATAAACATTTCAAAATGCTGACTAACAGAGATTCCCGTACCGTGGCACGTATGCCTGGTGATCTGCAGGGCAGACCTTTTGATGCCATTCTAATCCCTATTAAAGAGAACGATCAGGTCGTGGGTATATTGGGTGTGAACTACGCACTGGATAGTCACATGACACTGGAAACGCTGATCCGTGAAAATGAAACGACCATTAATGCGCTGGTCGGCGGCATTCAGCAGATTGCGGCACATTCCGAAGAACTCTCCGCGACATCGGAAGAGATTCTGCGCAATTCCAAAAAAGCTTCAGAGAACTCGGTCAGTGTAAGTAAAGTAACAAACGTCATTCGTGAAGTATCGGAACAAACCAATCTGCTTGGACTAAACGCCATGATAGAGGCAGCCCGTGTGGGCGATCAGGGGGCCGGATTCGGTGTGGTGGCCAGTGAAGTACGTAAACTGTCGGATCATACGAAACAAGCAGCAGCTGATATCGAATCGTCCCTAGGCAGCGTGCAAGATTCCATGAAACATATGGAGCAGGAGATCGGTCAGATTACAACCGCAACAGTGGATCAGGCCAAGCTTGTTACCGAGTTCATGGAAAGTATCGAACAGCTTAGTGAGACAAGCGCGAATCTGAAAAAGTTCGTACATCAGATGCTGGCGCTCGAATAACAATAGAGTTCCACAACAGAAAGAACAAACGATATGAAATGTACATAACAAATGATTTAGAATGTGAAAAGCCTCCGGCCACTTCCCTTTACAGGAAGTCAGCGGAGGCTTTGTTTCGTACTTGCGGTGATATCACCTTTACGGTTTATGCTCACACGGCTGTTATATCTCTACAGCGACGCCAAAATGGTCAGACACGACCGGTCCATTTTTACCGTTCAAGACCACGGTTGAAGATTTAGCCTGAATCGGACGATTGGAGAAAATATAGTCGATCCGAAGATCGCGTTTGTTATCTGCCCAGCCGGCAATGGCCTTCACCACGGTTGCTCCTTCATCCTTTTGCAATGCTGTAGTGTACAGGTCATTCCATCCTTTGCTCATCATATAATCATAGCCTTCTCCACGCACTTCCGCGACATTATTAAAATCACCCATTATATATAACGGCTGATCCATGTAGGGGGCAAGCTTGCTCTCCGTCAACTCCCACTGTCCCTTGAAAGGTTCCTGCGCATCATCCCACCAGTTATAGTGTCCGTTCACAAACCAGATTGCTTCACCTTGGACGACCGTCTGGATTCCCACAATCTTGCGTGTACGGTAATTGTTATAATCCCGCATGTGGGACACGTATTCTCCAAAAGCCTGCATAATCGGCGTCCGGCTAAGGATCGCCAGTCCTTCATCGTATTTTTGGAACCCGACATGCGCGGGAATCCACGTCCAGTGATATTGCTCTGTCAGCTGCTGAAGCAGGACGTATGCATAGTTGTCTTTTTTAATCACAGCATCCGATTCAGTAGGATAATACATCTTCAGTTCTTCTTCAGAAAGCGCCGCTTCCTGCATGGACTGGTTAACCTCTTGCATGGAGATGACATCAAATTGATGTGTATTAATAAAATCAGCCAGCTGACTGATCTTGTTCAGTTGATCTTCTTCCGCCCAAGCGTGTGTGTTTAACGTCAGTATTTTCATATGCTCTCTCCTGTTGTTTGTAATATGACCGTTTCCCCGGCCTGCATCGTTCCTGAAAGGAATACATACGATAAGCATACACAATATGGAGCAATCATGCATGCCACTCGCTCACGGCACCTGCGTATTCATCTTGATTCCTGTGAGTCTGAAATAACTTCAAATTCTTCATAACCCATGCACGGATCGGCTCATAACTGATATGATGGATACAGCAAATTTACAACATCACGTCATAGACGTGGTGATTACTGAACCTATGTTTACCCCAGGAGATGGAATGATGAACATACCGAATAACATGAGGATGGATGATGCGCAGTGGCAACAGTTGATCAGGCAGGTTGCAGAGCATTTTAATAACCTGACGATCATGCGCGGATTCCAATATTATAAACAGAAACGTGTCGGACCATTAACCTATTCAGAACAACAAGGGATCTCGGCCGATGTACAAGGATCGGAAGAATATGAGGTCACCCTGAGCATGCAATCCCTGTCTACCAGTCATTGTACCTGCCCGGTGAGTTCCGTATGCAAACATATGACGGCTGTCTTGATGAGTTATGCCGAGCAACTGGAGCGACCTGTGCACGCGATTGTGAATGCGCACTCCAGTACTGCGCTCAAACAAACGACCAAACCTGTCGGGGCCATGTCCGCAGGACTATCCAGTTACGCAGATGCCGATGAACAGCAGGATATGGACTTTCCCGACAACCAATACAGCCAGATCAAGGAACGTGCAACAGAGCTTGCCGATCTCGAAATCTCGGAATGGCATGAGTTATTCCACTCCTGTCTGAAACGGCTGGGTACCGGCACAGCCAGCACATCCTACGTGCAGGAAGCAACGGACGAGTTATATGCGATTAAGCCAAGGCTGACCACTGCGATGGACCAACTTTTTGAACTACATGTGCAGCTGCACCTCATACGATTCTGCGTGCCGCCGGCTCGTAACTCAATCACGCATACCCCGGTGTACTTGAGCTACCCTGCTCAGCTCGCGGTGGATGCACTTCTGAAAGACATTGAGCGGATCTTTAACCATCCACTAGACCTGTCGGGTCTAAAGGGAAACAAGCTTGAACAACTTTGGAACAGACTGTCTGAAACCTCAGCTTATTTACGTAAACAGATGATGCCTGAGACAGCCAGCATGATGTTCTTCACTCCGATCTATCGACAACTGTGGTTGAACTGGATTGTACCTGAGCTTCAAGGGTCGCGGGACATGTTAGCGTCGGAACAGGCCATCTTAAATGATATAGAGCGCAATATAACCGCCGCTTCGACACCTTCCCAGTCAGGTGGAAGTGTCTTGAGTAGCGCTCAGAGTAATGGAAGTAGCATTGATAGACCAGGCAAAGCCGTAACACTGCCCCTGCCGCTAGTACTCGCGCAGAGCTGGATGCACTTCCTTCTGGGGCAGGATGATCAGGCATGGCAGCGACTCATCCATGGAAGCTCGGCCTACGGTTTCCCGCCAGAACAACTGTTGCATTTTCTCCATGTACTCGCAGATTCGGCTGAATGGAAGCGGCTTGGCGATTGGTTGGCACAACTTGGCCCTCTTCTGGCGAATCGCCGTAATACACCTTTGAATGATTACATGCATCTATGGGATACGGCCATTCAACATCTGCCCGATGCAGAGAACCGTATGTGGGACACGCTTGTCAGTATGCTTCCCCACTCCCGCCCCGCCTACGAGGATGCTATGCATTCGCGTGGACAGTGGCGCAGATGGATTGATTTTCAGCTGAGTACGGGAACGGAACCTCTCGAATTCCGCGTAGCGATGCTGCAACCTATCGAAAAAGATGCACCTGAGCTGCTGCTTCCCTTCTATCATCAGGCAGTGGAGCGTTATATCGGACACAAAAACAGGGACGGATACAAAGCAGCGGTGAAACTGCTGAAACGTCTGTCCAAAATCTATAAAAAAATGAAGCAAGAAGCGCACTGGGAGCAATTCATCACCACACTCGCCGTTCGTAACAGTCGGCTGCGCGCCCTGCAGGAAGAGCTTCGGAAAGGTAAACTGATCTCATGAGCTTAATTCATCCTTACACTGAAACGATTGAGGTTCACGTCGCTTTAACCGGATATGGCGATGCTTTGTTTTACGGAGCACTCAACACACACCACTTTGTATCAGGACAGTCGCTGAAGCAGCGATTGTTCGCTTGGCATGTGCCTTCCTTCTACGGTACCGAACTGGAAGTTCGGCAGATTGAGGAGATTGAGCTGGTTGTTCTGCCTGCGGAAGAAGTGATTCCCTTCTTTGCCGAGATGCATACCCTGCTTCATATTGAATGGAAATGGGATGAACAGGCTGAACATCTGATTCGACTAGCTCCCGCGCTCGCAGCATCTATCGAAAAACGCAAATACGTACCTAGCTTCGAGGCCTACCGTGCAGGACAGCTTCAGTGGACTTGGGACCCGGATAGCTTGAAAAAGCAGGAGCGGGCATCGCTTACCAAGGCGATTCAGCAAACGGACGAGAGTTATGCCGAAGGACTCGGGGCGGCTTACTCCGCCTTCGTATTCCAGCGCTGGTACAGTTCGGAAGAAGCTGCAACGGATCTGCGGCGTGAATTCCCGCAGTTGTTCCCAGAGCGCGGCACTCTCCCCAAGACAGCCGGAATGGACGCCCAGTCCTGGCTCGTATCTATTGGCTGGAAAGCGGATGCCGCACCATTCAGACCCATGCTGCAATTGCAGGAGCCGGATGAGGATGAGCCATCATGGCGACTGCGACTGGTATTACAGAATAAGCTGGATGCCGCCGTATTGGTACCAGTCATGCTGGATTCACGGGGTAGGCTTGAAGGGGAATGGCCAGAGGTATGGACCCCCTTCGTTCTGGACCGCTCTGCCGGATGGCTGGATCAACTGCGTGCACATCTGCCGAGTCTCGGAGGTTCCATTAGCGGTAGACGCGATGTGCTGAGTGATCCTTTGGGAGATCAGGAAGCCTGGCAGTTCCTGACGCAGGATAGCGGGCGGTTGCTCGCAGCAGGCTGGCAAGTTCTGCTGCCTGGTTGGTGGGAAGCAGCCCGTAAGAAGAAACCAAAGCTGCGTGCCAAGGTGCAGCCGGAGGAAGGCAGTGAGCGGGGACAGTCGTTCTTTGGACTGGACTCGATTATTCATTTTGACTGGCGAATTGCGATTGGTGACACGGATCTTAGCGAAGATGAATTCGCCGACCTTGTTGCCCGTAATGAACGATTGGTTCGCTTCCGCGGAGAATGGGTTCCTCTCGACCCCGACCTGCTGGAACAGATACGTCGTGCCATGGGCGGTGTAGATCGGGAACAGGGACTCTCATTCCAGGATATTCTGCACCTGCATCTGCTGCATAATGAACAGCGCGAATATCGCAATCAGAAATGGAAGGAAGGACAACAAACCGAGGAAGAGCAGCAACCGCAGGATGATCAGAACATTCGGCTTGAAGTAGAGCTGAATGAGCACCTGAACCGGGTTATTGCACAACTCGGGGGCGGACAAGGCGGCGCACCTTCCTTACCCATTCCGACAGGGCTTCATGCCGAGCTGCGATCGTATCAGAAGGAAGGTTTTGCATGGCTTGGTTTCCTGCGCAGATTCGGACTTGGGGCATGTCTTGCCGATGATATGGGTCTTGGAAAAACCATTCAGTTCATCACGTATCTGTTACACATCAAGGATCATGAACCACGTAAGCCGGGACAAGCCCCGGTACTTCTAATCTGCCCAACCTCCGTACTGGGCAACTGGCAAAAGGAAATTAGCCGCTTCGCACCCTCCATTAATGTCAGTCTGCATTATGGTGCACGCCGATTAAGTGGAGAAGAATTCCGGGAGCAGACCGAGCAGGTGGATATTATTATCACGTCCTTTGCTACGGCTACACTGGATCAGGAGATGTTACAAACCTATACCTGGTCATGCATCTGTCTCGATGAAGCACAGAATATCAAGAATGCTCAGACCAAACAGTCGCTGGCTGTCCGCAGCTTCCCTGCGAAACACCGCATTGCCATGACAGGTACGCCGATCGAGAATCGGTTGTCCGAGCTGTGGTCGATCTATGACTTTATCAATCCAGGATATCTGGGCAACGCCCGGGCATTCCAGACTCGCTTCATCAGTGCTATCGAAAAAGACAAAGATGAGCAGCGGATGCAGGATCTGCAGCAATTGGTGAAACCATTCATGTTGCGCCGCAAGAAAAAAGATCCCAATATCCAGCTTGATCTGCCGGACAAAAACGAGATGAAAACCTATATTCACCTCACGGGCGAACAAAGTGCATTGTATGACCAATCCGTGCAGGCCCTGATGGATAAAATGAAAGAGCTGGAAGGTATCAAGCGCAAAGGTGCAATTCTATCGGCGTTAACCCAGCTTAAACAGTTGTGTGATCACCCTCTGCTGCTGACAAAAGAAGCTTTGCCGGAGGAACTGCCCGAAGACGGTGCACTGAAATCTGCTTATGACGTGTACAGCCCGCAAGATATGGCGATGCTGATCAGCCGCTCTGCAAAGCTGGAGCGACTGATGGAGCTTGTCCGTGAATTACGGGACGAGGGCGAGCGATGCCTGATTTTCACCCAATACATCGGTATGGGACAGATGCTGCAACAAGTACTGCGTCAGGAGTTGCAGGAGCCTGTGCTGTATCTGCACGGGGGTACGTCCAAAACGGCGCGGGATCGTATGATTGAGGAATTCCAATCCCGTACATTGCCTGAGGATAAGCAACCGTCCGTCTTCATTCTGTCCATCAAGGCAGGCGGTGTGGGATTGAATCTGACCGCAGCCAACCATGTCTTCCATTTTGACCGCTGGTGGAACCCGGCTGTTGAGAATCAAGCCACCGACAGAGCTTATCGGATGGGTCAGACCAAAGATGTTCAGGTGCATAAGTTCATCTCTCTTGGCACATTGGAGGAGCGGATCGACGAGATGTTGGAGAGCAAACAGCAGCTCAGCGATAACATCATCACAAGCTCTGAGAACTGGATTACCGAATTGTCGACGGATGAGTTGCAGGATCTGTTCACTCGGCGTCGTGACTGGTCGGGCTAACTTGGATTGAAGAAAACAGTATACAGACTGGGTCCACACCCGGAATAGATGAGATATATCATAAAAAAGAGAAATACAAAAAGAGCGAAGTTTCGGAAAGTAAATTCCGGCTTCGCTCTTTTTGTATTGTTGCAGATAATTATCCGTTCTTAACGCATGTTACCGATGATGGATGATCTTGAATCCTGCATTTTCTTGATAAAGTTTGTCATGACATCAAACGCTTCATTGCGCTTGTTGGACATGGACTGCAGACGAAGCATGTCCATCTGTTGGGAATTGCCCGCTGCATCAATTTGGCCTTTCAGCTTTTGAACAGCTGCTTCATCCCCGTTTTGCTGGGCTATCTGCAATTGAGAGTTCAAATCCGCGATCTGTTGATTACGGTTCTGTACCTCCTGAATTTGCGTTTGCAATTGCGCATCCAGCAATTTGGTACGTTCGCTCTGAACCATCATCAAAGCCGTTTCGATATCCATACTGCTAATGTTGATAGGTGTTACGCCAGAGATGTTGGAGACGGAAACTGTGCTCGCTGAAGCTGAAGAGACGATAGATACTGCAGCGACAGCAGCAACTACGGATGAAGCGAAAAATTTACCTGAACGTTTCATGACTGTTCCTCCGAGTCCATATGTAATATGTACCAGTTTTTTGTTGGTATCTTCCGTCATTCTAAATCAAAAGAACTAGTTGTTCAATCAAATCAACTTCAAATTTGAATCAATTTTCGAGATCCCTTACACACGCCTACCTCCGCTTACAATATGAGTAAAATAAACAGGGCATTATAAGTAAAAGTGTATTCTTACGGGCATATTTACTACAACTAGATTGTTCTTTAATCCTAAGCTTGAAAGTCACATTAGAGATCGACGATACGTTCATGATTTTACTTTAGAACATGGTTATGTTATATTCACTAATATATTTTACACAATTTAATTTTGTGATATTTAATATAAATTGATGTTATATACTTTACGGGAGGTTTTTATATGAAAAAGATACTGGTTGTTCTAACAAATGTAGATAAGTACGCAACAAAGGACGAGCCTACTGGCTTATGGCTGAGCGAAGCAACTCACTTTATTGAAGAGTTTGACCATAATGACAATGTTCAGATCGATCTGGTTAGCCCTAAAGGTGGGAACGTACCTCTTGATCCGAAAAGTCTGGGCGACTCTCTGGATGAGAGCACCAAAGCCTATTTCGAGAACGAAACGTTCATGAACCAATTGAAAAATACGTTGAAACCTGGCGAAGTAAACGCGAGTGACTACGATGCAATCTACTTCACAGGGGGTCACGGTACGATGTGGGATTTCCCGGACAATGCCGAACTTCAAGAGCTTTCTCGTGATATCTATGAAAAAGGTGGCGTTGTATCCGGCGTGTGCCACGGGGTTACAGCCCTGCTGAATGTGAAGCTGTCCAACGCCCTGCTTCTAATCAACGATAAAACCGTTTCCGGCTTCACGAATGAGGAAGAAGCATTGGCTCAACAAACCGAGTATGTTCCTTTCCTGCTGGAAGATGCTTTGAGAGAACGCGCTGCACAATATGATAAAGCTGCTGCCTTCAGTTCCTATGTCACAACAGATGGCCGCGTGGTCACAGGACAGAATCCGCAATCCAGCAAAGCTGTAGCTGAAAGTGTTAAACAACTGCTGGGTCTGTAAAATAAACCGATTGATCCTTCTCCTCCCCCAGGAGATCATATAGATGTACAAAGCAAAACAGCACGTGATCCGTCATAATCTGACAGAACACATGCTGTTTTTTTCTAGTGATTTGTCGAAGCAGAAGCTTCCGTCGCTGTTCCTCCCGCCAAACGCTTCACGATATAAGGCACGGTCACCGACGTCAGGATCACGGCAAACGCAATCTGAGCGATAGCTGTGTCCACATATGGCGCATACACCGGATTGAATTCGGCAGCCATCGAAGGCACCACCATGGATAATCCAGCAACCGAACATGTCGCAGCCGCTGCGTAACCGGGCCGTCTTAATATCGTGCGATCGATTCCAATGAGCGGCAGCATGCAGATCAGCAAAAATAACACCGTGACCAGCAAACCGGACAGACTGGACTGAAATGCAATACGCAGATCAATATTGGACCCAAAGCTTGTACCTAGGAAAGGCAGCAGAATCAGTGTTCCCGGAGCGAACATCTTCTGTATATTTCTGTCCAGGTTACCAAGCAGTATCCCGATCAAGAAAGGTACTAGCGTAGCAAGTACACTGAGATAATCAATACCGACACCGCTTGCCGAATTCAATATCATAACCGGAATAACCGGTACGGCGATCAGATTCAGAATACCAAACGCAGCACGATCCACATCATCTCCGTACGTGTTCATCAAGGCCAGATATAATCCCGGATTACAACTGGTCAGAACGGCAATGAAGGCTACCGCAGAAACTCCACCGATCCCACTTATACCAAAAAAGTGTACAAACGCCCAGCCGAACAGGCAGCTGATGAGGATGCGTGAAATACAGAGCACTCCTGCTCTCTTCAATGTCACCAGAAGCTGTGACAAGTTAAGCTGTGTTCCTGATATCAGTAAAATCATACCGATCAGCACCATGGTACCTTTCGATGTGAACAGCGCTGTCGTTGGATCTCCGATCTGAAAGAACGATGGAAACATTGTGTTAATGACCGCGGCAGCCAGCATAGGAACAATTAGCAAGCCGCCGGGTATTTTTTTGATACGACCCAAAATATTCATGCTCTGTTACAGTTCTGCTCCGTTGGTACGGATCACATTCTGATACCAGAAGAACGAATCCTTACGATATCTTTCGAGCGTACCATTGCCATAGTCATTCTGATCCACATAGATAAATCCGTAACGTTTGCTCATCTCGGAAGTCCCTGAACTGATCATGTCGATTGGTCCCCACATCGTGTATCCCGACACCTCGACCCCATCAGCAATGGCGAGTCCCATCTGTTCGATATGTTTGCTCAGGAAATCAATCCGGTAAGGATCGTTGATCGTTCCGTCTTCATTCAATTTATCGTAGAAGCCTGAGCTGTTCTCCAGAATAAAGACCGGTTTTTGATACCGATCATAGACGAGATTCAGCGTATACCGCAGGCCAATCGGATCAATCTGCCAACCCCACTCGTTAGCGGGCAGATGCGGGTTTTTATATACACTGTGTACATTGCCTGCCGTTAGTTCGAGTTGTTCGGTATCACTACTGGAAATCATCGAGTTGTAATACGACATCCCCACGAAATCAGCCGTGTGCGCGCGAATACTATCCAGATCGCCATCCTTGATATTCAGCTGGATCTCCTTGTTTTTGAAATACGTTTTACTATAGTAAGGGTACTCGCCTTTATTGAGCACATCGAGATAGAACTGATTTTTCATCTGATCATCCTGTTGCATCTGGAGTGCATCCTCCGGCTTGCAAGTGTAAGGATACGTTGTAAAATAAGCCACCATACTTCCGATCTGGTTATTCGGATCAATCTCATGAGCCATCTTGGTTGCTCTGGACGCAGCTACAAATTGATGATGCAGCCCCTGGAACAGCATTTCTTCATAATTTGGAGCATCATAATCAATGATTCCCAGCGTTTTGGCCGATGCTTTCACGCTCATGTTGATCTCGTTGAATGTCACCCAATATTTCACTTTGCCCTTGTAGCGATTAAACAACACATCACAATAGTTCACATACAGATCGATCAGCTTGCGGTTATACCATCCTCCGAACTTGTCCATCAGTACAATTGGTGTATCAAAGTGACTGATAGTGATCAGGGGCTCCATACCGTGTTTAAGACATTCATCAATAACCTGATCATAGAACTCTAATGCCTTTTCATTCGGAGTAGCATCGTCGCCACCCGGGAATACTCTGGCCCATGAAATCGAATAACGGAATACTTTGAAGCCCATCTCAGCAAACAAGGCGATATCCTCACGGAAAGAATGATAAAAATCAATTCCCCGGCGCTTGGGATATTTAACTGTATCCTGGTCATTCCTGGCCTCTTCAATCATCTCCCAATTCACTCTGATCTGCTTGGTCACTTTGCGGTCGTTCTTCTCGTTAAATTTCATCACTTCAGGGATGGTCAGACTCTTGCCGTCCACATTATAAGCTCCCTCGGCCTGACAGGCAGACAGTGCACCGCCCCATAAAAAATCTTTTGGAAAATTGGAATTCGTCATTTTAGTTTCCTCCTGTTATTACGTGTTATTAGAGTCTTATTACAAGTTTTATGGGATCAGCTTAATTAAAGCTTCACTCTCCCGGATCGGGCCGCTGGTCGCTGTAGTCAGTACGTCTCCATACTGTTGCATGTTGGTTACCACAATCGATGTAATCGTGTTATATCCTGCTGACGTAATGCCTTCTGGATCAAACTCCACTAATAAATCCCCAGCCGTGATTTTCTGTCCCTGTTCGATATGGGCGTTAAAATATTTCCCTTTCAGACTGACGGTATCCACTCCGATATGAATCAGGATCTCGACACCATTCGCAGCTTTCAATCCGATGGCGTGTTTGGTGCGGTAAAGTGCTTCGACTACCCCGTCAAATGGAGCGTATACTTTGCCATCTGTCGGAATGATTGCAATGCCTTTACCCATTAACTCTTGGGCAAACGCCTGATCTTCTACCTCAGAGATTGGTTTGATCTCCCCTGTCATTGGACTAACGATAAGCATGTCAGAAGATGTGGATGTCTGTGATGATACGGACGCTGGAGTTACCTCTGTGGCAACGACTGTCTGATTGCTATTTACTTTATCCGTAGCTAGCTGCTTCGATTTACTTCCTTCAGTATCTTCCTTGATGCCCGCCAACAGCGTGAACACAAACCCGAGTACAACTGCGGCAACACAACCAATAACGACATACATGTAACGATCAGAGGAATACGTGCCAATGGCCAATACACCTGGAAGTGAAATTGCATTCGCTGTTGTATGCACCAAGCTGTAGAATCCACCAACTAATCCTCCTGCAAGACAACCTGCGAAAAAGGGACGTTTGTATTTTAGCGTTACACCATAGATCGCCGGCTCGGTAATCCCGAACAACGCAGTGAATCCACTCGAAGCAGCCGCTGATTTCATCGTTTTACTCTTCGTTAGGACAAACACACCGAAGGCTGCTCCAGCCTGAGCCAAATTCGCCGCCAGTGCCGTTGGTAACAGTACGGTTGCACCCAATGTAGCCACTTGTTGAACCTGAATCGGCATGATCGCATAGTGCATACCAAACATGACCATGATCGGTTTGAAAAATCCAAGAATCGCACCAGCAAGAACACCTGCGGTTGAGAACAATGAGTTAATGCCATTGGTCAACCAGTCACCGATATATGAACCTACTGGACCAAGCACGATTAATTCCACTGGAATCATAATGAACAAAACAATCATTGGGGTAAGCAGGACCTGTAGAAACTTGGGAATCACTCGATTGACGATTGGATACACATAACTCATAATCCATACCGCCAGAATGATGGGAATGACGGAAGAGGAATATTTCATCAACAGAATCGGCATGCCGAGAAAATCAATACTGTTTACACCCGTCTCAGCAATCTGGGACGCAGCGTTCAGAATGATGGGGTGCATCAGCCCCGCAGCGAGAGCTACCGCCAAATAGGGATTGGTTTTGAAACGGTTTGCTGCACTAACAGCCAGGAAGAATGGCATGAAGTAGAAAATACAATCCCCGATCATGTTAATGATCGTCAGGAAGCCGGAGCCTTCCAGGTAACCCATGGCAGTTATAACGGTAGCCAGACATTTGATCATCCCGCAACCAACAAGTGCTGGCAGAACAGGCGTGAATATACCTGCGATAGTTTCAAGCACTACGTTGATGGGGTTACGTCTCTTTTTCGGTCCACTGTCTGTAGACTCCGTAAGCTCGCCAATATGGTCAGAAGTTAAATTCTTCACTTCACTGTATACCGCGTCTACTTTGGCACCGATAACAACCTGAACCTGTCCACCGGAATTTTGTGCCTTGAGCACGCCTTCGAGCTGATCCAGCGCCTTGAGGTCTGCTTTGTTATCATCCTTCAATACGAATCTCAAACGGGTTGCACAGTGTGTTAGCCCGGATATATTTTGCTCGCCGCCAACGAGATCAAGTACGTTTTTAGCCAATTCTTTGTTGTTCATGATCTTTCTCCTCTACATGAATAAATTGGATATATAAAAATGACCAAGCCGGGGAATCGTCATTCCCTACGCTTGGTCATGCCTGATCGAATCAGTAACAGTCCAATATGGATTATTCGGTTAGTTCCTTCACTAGTTCATTCCGTTGGTTCATTTGAAATCAATCGTTGGATATGCAGTATCAGATATAATTTTTCATCATCCGAACAGGTCCAGCCATAGTTATTTTTCAGAAAGTCCGCAATCTTCTCCACACAAGCGAGTTCTTTCGGAAACTTCTCCTTCACCATCAGGAACAGCGATTCATTCTCGTCTTTGAGCGATTTACCGCTCATCTGCCTCAGAATGAAATACCGGATATGTGTGGCAAAGCGCATGAAATGGATGGATTCCTCCTGAAAGTCAATTTTGAGCGCATATTTGATCACGGACAGGATCTCGCCCGTAACTGTAGTTACCTTGGTTGTATCCGTCATCTCTCCCGAGCCAACCTGTGCATTGACAAAATGTAATGCAATTAGTGTTGTTTCAGCTGTTGGCAGAGCGATATCTGTTTTTTCCTGAATCAGCTTCAGCGCAGCCTCCCCCACCCGGGTCTCGTCCGGATAGAGTGTCCGCACTTCCCATTCCAGCGGGTTTTTGATACGGATACCTTCTCTGGTTCGGGTTAATGCAAAACTGATATGGTCGGACAGGGTGAGAAGCAGATTCGGGTTAAATGTTTTATTCAAGATCTGACTGCCCAGCTTGATGACTTCCTCCGCGAGATAAATATCCTCAATCGGAATACTGTTCAGCAGATCATACATCCGGATGTTCTTTGGTGCCACGAAAATTTTCTCCACCAAGTCTGTCTCCGTCAGCTCATAGGGCGTTTTCAGAAATCCTACACCCTTGCCTACGACAAAAACCTCTTCGTTATGTTCATTAATAGCGATGGCTACGTTATTGTTTACTTTCTTGATAACCTTCAATGTTCTCACCCCCCAACAAAAATAAAAAAAGACCGAAAGCGATTACAGTAAAGCAATCGAATTCGGTCATGCCTGGTTTCCCCAGTAACAGTCCGTGTTATGAATATAAGTTTATTATAGTGCTGTTTTTAAAAAAGTCAATCATCCAATCTTAGGGAAAAATCAGCCACTCTTATCATTGAAGGGAACGCAGAGACCCGATACGTCATATATAACAACACCCTTTTTTAAAACTATAAAAAGAAAATGTGACCATATGCCCTACCCGCCAGTCTAATTCATATAAAAACCAGCCAAGTGCTGGCTTCATCCCTCCAATACGAAAGGAGCTGTTATCCATGGGTTCAACCGATCTCGTTAACCAGGCCATCCAAGGAGATCGTGAAGCCTTTATCCGGCTTATTCGAGACATTGAAAACTCTTTGTACAATACGGCAAAATCCATGCTGCGAAAAGAGGAGGACGTGGCCGATGCCATTCAGGAGACAATCCTGAACGCATACAAATCGGTGCATACACTCCGGGAACCCCGGTATTTCAAAACCTGGCTGTTTCGCATCCTCATCAATGAATGCAACACGATGCTGTCCCGCCGCGCTCTCTCCACCGCTTATGCGGAAGTACCTTCAGAAAAGCGGGAGCATTCCAGTCCCTACGATGAGGTCGATATGCGAGAAGCGGTAGACCATCTGGAGGAATCGAAACGAATTGTTGTCGTTTTGCATTATTTTGAAGACCTGTCCCTCCGTCAAGTCGCCCATGCCCTGAATATTTCCGAAAGTGCAGTGAAAATGAGACTTACTCGGGCAAGGCAGGAGTTATATCAGAAATTTAAAAATTTTCGGGAGGTAAACTTACATGTCAAACCCGTTTAATATCGATCAGGAATTAAAGAACCAAGCGAAGGAGCGTCCTCTGATGTCTGAACTCGTTCGTAACCGGATTGATGCCACACTGGATTCTCTGCCGGCGTCACCAAATACATTGAAAACCGAACAGACTTTGCGCTCCAGTCGCCGGAACAAGCGATGGCACAAGGCTGCAGCTGCGACGATCGCAGCGGGAGTGTTGGGCGTTACCGTATTTGCATCCGGCTTTGTATCACCGGCCATGGCTGCCTCCTTGCGCAATATCCCACTCGTAGGCAGCCTCTTCAGCTCGATAGAAGCCGATATGGGTCTGCGAACGGCGGGCAACGAAGGCTTAACTACCCCTGTTAACAGCAAGGTCGCTTACCAGGATGTGAAGCTCGAAGTACTTGAAGCGGTATATGATGGTACACGTGCTGCGTTTCTGGTTCATTTCACTGCGCCTAATCTGAATCAAGGCGAATATGACAATGGCAAGGACATCGTGAAACTGAGCAGCGGAATTGAGAATGTCTTTTTCAAAGTCGACGGGACCCGTCCGAATAGTGGACTGTTCTATAGTTCGGTAGGAGAAACGCAGCCAGATACACTGCTCTTTGAGCAGGTCATTTCCTCCGATCAGGGAACGGCACAATTGCCGGATCAGTTCGAGGCGAAGGTTCAATTGACGTTGCAGGGCATCGATCATGAGTTCGAGTTGACGGTTCCTTTTGCCAAATCAACAGAAAACGTTCATCAGGTTCTGCCTAACACAGCCATGACCAACGATGTGTATACAGCCGCTATTACGGAAGCGGAGGTTACCCCTGTCACCACCCGCTTAACTACCGTTATTGGGTTGAACGATAAGAGTACACTTACGGCAAAAGAGGAAGAACAGCTGCGTCACATCGGATTCGCCGTCTATGATGATCAGGGGCGGCAGCTAACCGCTCTCAGCGGCGAAGGTCTATACGAGGGGAACCAACTGAAATCGGAACGCATATATGCCACAACTGCCAAGAATATAAAATATCTGATAGTGAAACCTTTTGAGATCAAGGATGACTTCGCTGAAGAGGTTAAAGATAAACAATTCATCAAGGGAATGGAAATGAAGATTCAACTTCAATAGCCTAATATCAGTGCCTTATCGAAGGAGCCATTCCATGTCCATCCAATATTCAATCTCATCTCTCATCGTACTTGGTCCGTTATTCGTTCTGGTCCTGCTCGCCCTGATGCTCCATGCCAGGGTGAGCAAAACCAGGTACACGGTCAGACAGTATGTGTCGATGCTCGCATTTGCCATATATATGTTGGGCGTTATGCATTTTGTATTTTTCCCTATCGACGTGAACATCGGAATCTATGCCAATCAGACCCCATGGTATCAAAGCATTCAATGGATTCCGCTCCTAACCGCGGATGCAGTAAGCTTTCTCCTAAACATCGTGCTGTTTATGCCACTGGGGTTCATGCTTCCTTTCATAAAGCCTTGGATTCATTCGATGCGAACAGCAGCATTAGCGGGATTGGCTATAAGTATCCTCATTGAAGTAACACAGTTACTGCTCCGAGTAACCTTGGGCAACGGTCGTAGTACTGATCTGAACGATATAATAGCCAATACAACAGGAAGTGTACTTGGTTTTATCATCCTGAATCTGTTCACCAAAAGTTCCATCGGCCAGCGACTAATGGCCCTATGGGAGTCACCACAGGGAGTATCATCCAAAAATATGCAGTAAAATGAATATGAGCATGCATAACGCCCCTTGAAGGCAAAACATGGTCCATACACCAAGATGAAAAAAGTCGAGTGCTATGGTACAATGAAGGAATTGTGTATTCAGAGACAGACATGTGGATAAAGGCCATGAACGAAGGATTTCTGATGCGCTTTTATCCATTCATCATGCTGCCATTTTAGGGAGGCTTATGGAACAACCATGCTCATTATTGGTATCGCCGGAGGAACCGGCTCCGGTAAAACGACGGTAGCCCGCTCCGTCATAGACCGTCTGGGATCAGCTAAAGTTACGTTTATATCCCAAGACAATTATTACAAAGACCAGTCGCAGCTCACACCTGAGCAACGCCGACTCACCAATTACGATCACCCGTTTGCCTTCGATAATGATCTGTTGATTGAGCATCTCACCCTGTTGAAAAAAGGCCAAGCGGCGTATGCTCCCGTATATGACTTCACCATAGATAACCGTGCTGCCAATGAGACGGTTGAACTGGCACCGAACCATATTGTCATTGTAGAAGGATTGCATGTGCTGATTGACGAACATCTTCGCAGTCTGATGGACATCAAAGTATTTGTTGATACCGATTCCGATGTGCGGATTCTACGTAGAGTACTGCGGGACATTGAAGAACGCGGACGCACGATCCAATCCGTGTACAAACAATATCTCGAAACGGTAAAACCAATGCACGATGCTTTTATCGAGCCATCCAAAAAGTATGCCGATATCATTATTCCAGAAGGCGGACATAATGAAGTAGGTATTCAGATGTTATCCATCCTCACTGAGAAATACCTCACCGGAGAGAATTGGAACGGCGCTTAATTTGCTGTAAAACAACACAACAGAAATCCAGGTTACGATACAGCGTAATCTGGATTTTTTGTTAATTTTTCATTTATAATAGTCCCCAATAGTTGAAAGGAGATCTACCCCTATGGCTACTTTTGAAGAATTCATGCAGCATGACATCCGGGTTGGTACCGTGGTGGAAGCCGAACCCTTCCCCAAGGCTCGCATACCCGCAATTAAAATGACGATCGACTTCGGACCACTTGGTCTTAAACGTTCCAGTGCACAGATCACCCAGCGCTATACCCCTGACATGATCATCGGCAAACAGGTCGTTGCAGTAGTTAATTTTCCACCTCGGCGTATTGCCGGTTTTGTCTCTGAAGTACTTGTGCTTGGCGGCGTGCCTGGTGAAGGCGATGTTGTCTTACTTACACCGAATAGCCCATTGCCTAATGGAACACCGATAGCCTGACTTTATTTTGAGGAAGAAGAATATGGGCTTTTCAAATGTTTGGAAATCGAGTATTCTTGATTTATTGATTATTGATTTGAACTACATATGTTGGAGACCTTAAAGCATAAGGCTATGAATCTGCGGATTCGTGGCCTTTTTTTGTATTTTTAGAGGAAATATAGGTCTTGAGCATTAGTAACAGTTGGGTGGAGAGGAGGAAATATATTGATAAATCATACCAACAGCCTAGTTATACATGGTAGAATATTGATTATTATTACAAATTTAGTATCTAGTAGCCTGAAAAGTACATATCAAGGAGAGAAATTCACAATTGAGAGGAGTAAAATTCATGAGAAAAATGATGATTTCCGGCGTAACGGCATTAGCTTTATTAACAGGGGGTATCGTAGGTTTTGGAAGCGTTGGGAGTTCTGTAGAAGCCGCACAAGTTACAACTACATTCAAGGACGTCCCTTCTACACACTGGGCATCTTCAGCAATTAATTCGGCCGTGGAACTAGGTTATTTCAAGGGGTATGCCGACGGGACATTTAAACCAAGTTCACCTGTCACCAAAGCTGAAATGGCAAGTATCCTGGGACGTTTATCCGACCAGCCTAATGTATCAACACAAGAACAAAACAATTTCACGGACATACCCGAGTGGGCAAAAAGTGGTGTCTCTACTGCTATAGCAAAAGGTTTTATCAGCCCTTCTAATTACAAGGGAAAATTGGATGCTCAAGGCGCTCTTCAACGAGGCGAAATGGCTATTTGGCTGACTCAAGGGCTAACCGTGGTTGATCCTGAGTACAAACAAGCACTCTCTGATGTAACCAACACCGTTGTGCCTGCAAAGGAATATTTCACAGGTAAACTCGCAAGCGCTCAAAAAAATGCAGTAGCCGTTGCCCTGGGAACAGGACTGATGAGTGTCGCAAACGATAAAACATTTGGCGTTGATCGTACTACAACACGAGCTGAAGTAGCTGTATTGATCGCCCGTTATGCAGCAGTTGCCAAGACAAAACCTGCCGATTTCCAGGGTCTGAATGAGCTGCGAGCAGTGGGTTTGACGGGGACGAATTTGAGTATTATTGCGCCTAAGTATCAGAAGACACCAAAAAATAAATTCTTTGATTCGTATGATTACAGTAAAGTCACTGATCAATTCTCTCAAGTCAGAAATAAAGAATTAGTTACAGTTACTAGTTATGCAGATGTTAAATTAAAAAATTGGATTATCATAAATCCGTATGTTACAGGATTGAAACGTAGTATCTATTATCCAGTTTTTGTTGATGAGAAAGACACCTTACTGCGTGGATCGTATTATTCTTTTGCTGAATTTGATTTAAATATTAAAAATTCCATGACTCAACTTCAGGCTGGTAGCCTTTTACAATCTCCAAGTATCAATGCTTTAAAATCACCAAATTCTGAATCTTTCTCTAAATACTCAGTACCACATGTTAATGATTTCCTTGGTAGTAAAGGGTTATTTCAGGTTAAGAATCCTACTTACTGGTCTATGGGATTGTTACACTTTGATAAAGAATTAACCACTCATGTGAAACTCATTACCAAAGAGGGAATCGACTTCAATGTCACATCAAATTAATTTCAAAAGGGTGATTCGCATTGCGTTTCGATTCCGTACTTAAAAAATCATTCATTTCTTTACTCATAATAAGTATATTATCACCTATTCCTTCTATTCTTGCTGGAGGTGGCCCGGGGGTAAAACCCCCTTTGGAGGCTCCACGTTGGGAGCCTTCCACCCCAGCAAAATCTCAAAAGAAAGTTAGTCCTGTCGAAGGTAAAGGTACAAGTAATATCGGCATTTACATATATCAACTAGATAATATGAAGTGGCAAGTAGACGGAGAATGTAATGGACAAGAATTATCAAATAATTCTACGACAAATAAACCCAATTCATCCTTGGTGTGTATCAATCTTCCTTTAGACAAACCAGTCTACAAGCCAACTGCATATACAGATAAGCTTGGTGAACCACATCATAGCTCTGAATTCAAATCTGCTTCACTAAAACCAATGTATATGGACAATAAAGATTACTATACTTCGGGTGAACCTATTTTGGTGAGCGTAGATAGTTTCACAGGTGATGCAGTAAAATTTACGATGCAAATCGGAGGTGCTATTGAACCAACAGCCCACAGACCCTATAATCCACCTAAATTTTCTGCCGACTACATATTCAATACGGATATATATTGGAGGGCCGTAGCCGAAATAACAAAAGAGATCAACCTTACCGCTGGCGGGCAACTTAGCTTGAACCAGTCCAAACAATTGACTGCAACGGTCAAGACGAAAACTGGAGATGGAAACTTTGGAGCGGAGACCAATGTAAACACTGGAAGCGGTGGTACAACTACATGGGAATCTTCCAATCCTGGTGTTGCTACCGTTAGTAACTCCGGAGTAGTTCAAGCTGTCAGTAGGGGAACTACAACCATCACCGTACTGTGGAAGAAAGATGGATTTCAGTTAACTACCACAACAAACATTGGTGTTGAAGAGAACCCAGGTACGGGCGGGGGCGGGGGCGACGGTAACGGAGGCGGTGGTGGAAGTTGCACGCCAACGATTGGACCACCTTCTGCTGCAACCATCATGAGCATGAATGATCTCGATCCAAATGCCAACGGTGTTATCAAGTCAGATAACAGAGATAATGAAACATTCAATGTGTTAAGAGGAATCCCTACTTCCGAGTCACTCTACACAAATGCCTTTGCTGACAATTATCTGTTTAAACAAGCTTGGGCAAAAATGAGTGGTAAAGTTACATACAACTGTAATGTCACAATCTCGTACGACAGAGAGTGGACAGTACCTGGACCAGAGGAATGTGATGATGATGGTTGTACACCAGGGCCACCTGTACCCGCGAACGACACGGTACCCAAGCCATACAACTTCCAGATCACAAGAGACTACTCCTACTGGAAAATTAACAATCTGGAAGTATACAAGATCGCTAAAGCAACCATGAACAATTATGCTTTGCCTGGAGAGACCGTTACGATGAGTCCTGCAGGATATACACCACCAACACTGGAGTCTACAAATGATGAATCCGTAGAAAGCCATGTACAACCAGGGCAAACCACTTCAATCTCATATACTCCACCCAAATTAACAGGTGGTTTGAACCAACCTCCCAGTGTGCCTGATGATACATCACGTTTAAAAGGAATGGCTGAATCCAACACACCTCAAAGTAAAGTGAAGAATGATTTGGTGAAATTCAACAACACAACCATTATGAATGATGTGGAAGCAACCAAAGATGGGCCAACACCATCCAACATTCCTAATCCAACGACGATTGGGCGTGATGTGCTGTACAAACCGGGTAATATGATCAGCAATTCCCTGCTGAATAAAGCAAACACCACAAGCTCTGGTGAGATCTATTATGATTTGCTACCGGGTAACGTGAATGGCGGCGCCAATAAAATATTACCGATTAACGGCATCAACACCGTCACGGTACACACCCCTGTCGTCAACTACGCCTGGGTATCGGATGATCAGCCGCATAATCAGAAAACCGTACCGGACCCGACCAGCGCTGCACTCATTCTGGAACGCCCGTTCATTGTACGAATTCCCACATCGGGACAGCACTTGGACGCAGCGAGTTATCCCGGTTATGGAAATCGGGACTATGCCAAATATTTTCGAATCAAACAGGTGCAATTCCCGTTTGATGTCTATAACGCTGACCGGAGTCAGTTTATCCCTGCCAAGACATGGGTCGATATTCCGGTCAATCAACTGGATACCACATTCTATCTCCCTGTATGGGTAGACGAAGGCAAGTACCACATTGTATTCCGCAATATTGCAGAGAATGCACCTGCAAACTTTACCGAGCAACAGGATGCCAATACCAATCTGGCACATCATGTTGCAGCAGACACCGTGCCGGTAGATATTATCGGAAGGTTATATGATTTTCACGTCACTGATATCTCCGATTACAATTGGGAAAATGTATTTCGCAAGCGATTGGGTAGTCCCGAACCAACGGGCTATAGCTACTGGACCGGGAGGAATAGCATTGATGGTGATCCGCGAGGTAACCTGGCTCCATTTGTATTGCCCATCCGACCAGGAAGCCATCCGGTGCAGGGATTCGCTAACGCAACTGTGAAGACAGGATACCATTTCAAGTTTGATCTAAAGACCAAGGGCAATATGTTTGGCAAGCAGGATGGTATTCGCATAACACCAACTTTTTCTTTTGTAAGCAAAGACGGGTCCTCCCGGCAAGAAGTGGATCTGTACTACCATCGAGGCCAGGAACGCCTAATCCGTATCGGATCGGCACAGGATCTGGAGAAACGCTTTGTTGTGCTGAACTCACGGCTTCGAAATGTACCCGGCACAGAGTTAGGCGATACAGCGCGTTATCAGTATACTTATGAACTGTCAGCGGAAGAACGCAACCAGCGTACGTTGGCAGAACATATGGTTCGCCTGGTCGATCAGACTTCTCATCAAAAAACATGGGTAGGTCGTTATGACTGGATGATCCTGTCTGCTCCAATTCGGACACTCATCGGACCCAAAACGGGCATTCCTTCCGGGGTCAACGTGGACCGGGCCAATGCAGCAATCCAACGCTGGTACGGGGAGTACAGCTTGCCGGCCGATGTATATGCCGTACCAAAAGGTACGGATCTTGAACCCCTCGCCCGACAAAATCAGCTGGATGAGAAATCGAATGTTTTCCTAAAAAATGGTTATATCGTAGTCAACTTCAACATGGAGAGCCTGCGGAATGGAAATACAGAGGCGCCCCATCTGCAATACATTCATGCACCATTGATGAATCAATGGCAGATGGAAGGTTTCAACAAAACGCCAACAGACAGTCAAAGCAGAACCTGGCCGCTGAAGGATGGCGACATTGTCTTTTATCATGCTGATCAGTCCAGCCGGAATGACTTCCAATCCCAAGTACCACACTAGTTTGAATCTCTCATGTCAGCACGACTGGCTAAGCAGATGTAGCCAACTACATGTGGACAGAAGAGTCTATATGCGGAGTACCTCTCCAAAATAAGACTGACTGTCTTTATAGCGTTCATCACCAATGAAGCAATCAATAATTGTATGATAAAATAGCCATGAAGTGTCAGACTAAGTACTATACAGCCTGCGCAAAACTATGGTGTACTGAATGACATAGGTGCACTGAACCACATACGATAAAGCTTTCACAAGTGATTCCAGTGTCACATCCCAGCTACACACAACATGCCTGTTATACAACAAAAGGGTTATCCTGGAAGTCATCTATGGACTTCTGGGGTAACCCTTCTTGCATCATTCTCATTTTATAACCTTACTTAGACTATAAAGAAAACCCGCACATTAGTATTATCCTGACAGACTTTCTCCAGGAGACAGGTAGGTTAGCAGGAACGTGATGCCGAACAATACGACAACCAGTTGTAATAAACGCTTAACGATATATCTGCTCAAGTGCTCAAACGTCCTTCCCCAAAACTTTATGTATGTGCCATGATGTTCTCCGTCCACAGCTCCGCTGAAAACTTATAAATTCTATCAAAAAAAAGCGTCCCTCTCCGTGTTACTGGATGAGGACGCCTTAAATAAACAGAATTTCATAAAAAACCATGCTCTCTAAACACCTTCCTATCTCCCGTAGGGTACTACTGTGTTTGTTAAACCTGGCAGGTCTCCTGGCTCCAGAATCATCGTCACTTGCAGCTCCTTCCCGGCTTAAACCAGTGGATTATCGCTACTTGACTCCTCTGTTACAGTGGCGGGACCGCGCCGGTATCACACCGGACTTCCCTATTAAGCTTCCACCCTGACGGGCAAAGCACCAAGTTCCACATATTCAATTACACTTCTGTATCAGTTTAGCGGGACGACGAATAATGATCAAAACTTTTCTTTTAAATTTGAAACCCTGGATACGTCTAACCGCCAATTCTCGAACCCTTCGGAGACACACCCGTCACTCGCTTGAACATCTTGGAAAACAATAATGGGTCTGTATAGCCAACCGAATGTGCCACTTCACTGACCGACAGCCCTGGATTCTGAAGAAGTTCGGCAGCCCGATTCATACGGTACTCCAGGAAAAAGGACTGTAGCGACATGCCATATCGCTCTTTGAACAATCCTGATAGATACGTGCGATCCAGCCCCACAGCTTGGGCAATATCCAGAATGGAGGTTCGCTGGCTGTACCTGTTCTCCATAAACTGCACCGCCTGCCGGATGTACGTCTCTTTGTTCGAAAGGGGCTGTCCGATTTCTTCCTCCACAGGTGAAGAAGAGATTAATTCTGCCATCAAGCGGTACAAGAGACTCTGATTCATCACATCGCCTCCCGGACGCGTAGAAGCCTGGACCAACTCCGTATACAACTGTTCCATCGTATTGGTATCCTGAGCATCATATATCGGACGCTCCGGGCTCAATTGGGCACGTTGCATGAATGCTTTGGCTTGTACGCTTTTAAAACCAAACCAAGAATACGTCCAGGGCTCCTGCGGATCTGCCTCATAATGTATAAGTGTGTCCGGGAGAATGACAAAACCCTGTCCCTGGGTCAGATTGTACTCCTGATCCCCCATGTACACGGTGCCCCGTCCTTCATGGATGTAGTGCACAATGTAAGAATCACGTACACCCGGTCCCCAATAATGCGCAGGGTCACATGCCTCCCACCCGAAAAACAACAAAATCAGCTCCATCTGTGTCCAGCCGGCGGGAACCACATTCATCTCAATGCGACTCACTTTTTCGCCCCCCTCCTTATTTCCTTCCGCGGTTCACCATCTGTATGTCTAATTAAATTATAACAGCTAAAGTACACAATTATTAGTTGAAAACGGAAACAAAAATGGGATTATACCATGTTTGAGAGGGGTTGAACCATAGTTATATGTGCCAAATCGGCCTATAGTTGGGGTACAACATTTTTCAGGGAGGCTGAACTTAAGATGAACAAAATTACATTTCTCGGTGCGGGAAGCACCGTCTTTGTCAAAAATGTATTGGGTGATGTCATGATGACCGAAGCACTGCAGGATTTTGAATTAGCATTGTTTGATATCGATGCTGAACGTTTGAGCGATTCAGAGCGTTTGCTGACCAGTCTGGCTCGTTCACTCGGAAGTCGTTGCGTCGTGAACGTATATCATGACCGCAAAGAAGCGCTGCGCGGGGCCAAATATGTCATCAACGCTATCCAGGTCGGTGGATATGATCCATGTACCATTACAGACTTCGAGATTCCGAAGAAATACGGACTGCGTCAAACCATTGCAGATACACTCGGTATCGGCGGAATTTTCCGTAATTTGCGGACGATTCCGGTCATGCTGGATTTCGCCCGGGATATGCAGGAAGTATGTCCAGATGCATGGTTCCTGAACTACACCAACCCGATGGCTGTGCTTACTAACGTCATGAATGTGCATGGTGGGATCAAAACCGTAGGTTTGTGTCATAGTGTGCAGGTATGTGTACCACATCTGTTTGATGCACTGGGGATCGATCAGACAGGTGTTGTGGCTAAGATTGCAGGGATCAATCACATGGCGTGGCTGCTCGAAGTTACAAAAGACGGGCAGGATCTGTACCCCGAGATTAAACGTTTAGCGAAGGAAAAACAGAAAGAACAGCATGACGACATGGTTCGTTTTGAGTTGATGCAGCGTTTTGGCTATTATGTAACGGAATCCTCCGAACACAATGCCGAGTACCACCCTTACTTCATCAAGCGGAATTATCCGGAGCTGATTGAACGCTTCAACATTCCACTGGATGAGTATCCACGCCGCTGTGTGAACCAGATTGAAGGCTGGAAAGAAATGCGTACCAAGCTGTTTGCCAGCGAAAATATTGAACATACCCGCAGCCGTGAATACGCATCGCATATTATCGAAGCGATGGAGACGAATAACCCGTACAAAATTGGCGGCAACGTCATGAACAACGGACTGATTACGAACCTGCCGCGCGAGGCATGTGTCGAGGTCCCTTGTCTGGTAGATGGATCAGGAATCAGCCCTACGTACATTGGGGATCTGCCTCCACAACTCGCGGCATTGAACCGGACAAACATCAACACGCAACTGCTAACAATTGAAGCGGCAATCACTGGAAAAAAAGAACATATCTATCACGCCGCCATGCTTGATCCACACACAGCTGCAGAACTGTCTATCGATGACATCGTAGCGATGTGTGATGAGTTGATTGAGGCTCACGGCGACTGGTTGCCAAAATACACGTCATAATATAAAAGCACCGTTTCCTTTGCAGCTAAAGGGGACGGTGTTTTGTTCTTTCCGTATCGCTTACCCGCTGAATGGTGCATCACATCATTGTTACGAAATGTCCCGCTCTCTTAAACCCTTATTCGGCAGGGAGCAAAAAGCGATAACCAATGCCAGGCTCCGTCTGAATATATCGCGGATTCGTTGGATCTTCATTTAATTTTTTACGGAGATGTCCCACATATACCCGAAGATAATGGCTATCAGACTCATGATGATGCCCTCCCCATACTTGCTGCAAAAGCTGGCGCTGAGTGATGATTTTCCCTGCATTGGAGGCAAGCACCTTCAGCATCTCATATTCCGTTGGGGTTAATTTGACCAAAGCCCCCTCCAGTTCGACCTGCCTTTGGGCCAGATCAACCCTCAGTGATCCGAAGCGCAGTGTTGGCTCATCCGTCGTTTTGGCTACATGACGCAGCGCAACCCGAATACGGGCGACCAACTCACCCATCCCAAAGGGTTTGGTCACATAATCATCTGCACCACCATCCAGCGCAGCAATTTTATCCCCCTCCTGATCCTTGGCTGTCAGCACGATAATCGGCACCTGTGACCATTCACGAATCCGGCGAAGCACCTCCATACCGGACATGCCCGGCAAACCGAGATCTAGGATGATCAGATCCGGATGTACAATGCTGGCCTGAATAACGCCCTCTTCGCCATCCCCACACTCGTGGAGTTCGAATTGGTGTGCCTGAAGGGTGACCTTGAGCAATTTGCGAATCTGCGGCTCATCATCGATCACCAGTATGCGAGCCCCTAGTGGTGCGTTCATGTTATTCTTCAACCTCTCCTTGTTCTGAATAGGGAAACCGTGGTCCGTGAGCCTCCATGGGGATATCTATGCGCATTCTCGTTCCCCCGCCCGGATTCGGCTCTGCTACTATGGTACCTCCGTGGACTTCCACAATGCCTTTGCAGATCGCCAGACCAAGCCCCGTTCCTGTGACATGCTGAGTCGACTCCGAGCGATAGAACTTATCAAATATACGTAATCTTTCCGCTTCCGGTATACCGATACCTTGATCAGCTACCCAGATCGTCAATTGACTTGAACTCTTATCACTCGTCACAGTGATGACAATCTGGCTCCCATCAGGCGAATATTTGATGGCGTTGCTGACGATATTGACCAACACCTGCTCCAGTAACACTTCATCTCCGTAGATAAAGGCCGGGTCATCAGGCAGTTCAACTTGAATGTTACGATGCGGACTGAATTCCCGAACTTGTGTCAGCACAACGCTAATGATATCTCCCACGTCACACCATTTCCGGTTCAATTGCAACATGCCGCTCTCCAGCCGGACCATACCCAACAGATTTGTGACGAGACGATTCATGCGCAAGGCCCCATCCCGAATGTTGCCTGTTAATTCTCTCCGATCCTCGGGTGTAAAAAGAGTATCATTCTCGAGCAGTCCCGTAGCCGAGCCGATAATGGCGGTTAGGGGCGTACGCAATTCATGAGAGACAGAGTCCAGCAGCGCTGTGCGTATGCGCTCTGATTCAGCAGTGATCTGCGCCAACCGGGCCTCTTCCGCCAGCTTCACTCGGGCAATAGCACCTGCGGCCAGCCCACCGCATGCCTCCAACAGCCGAAGTTGTTCTTGCTGCTCATGAACCTTGCCGGCGTCCATGCTCACGGCGAGTACGCCATGAATCTGCTCCTCTGTGCGTAGCGGCACGTAAAGTCCGGGAGATTCCCGCAAAGTAGATGATCCTTTACCGGCGACCTGTCCGTGATTATACACCCATTTGGCAATGGAAATCTCCGACTCTCCATCTCCCCAGCCATCCTTTTCCCCCTCTGATGCGGGTGCAGAAGAGCTTGTAACCAGCAGATCCCCCTGCCCATCCGGAAGATACACAGCTGCTGGCTTGCCCAAGGTGAGCGAAACCTGGGTTGCAATGTTAACCAGCAACGTATTCAGATCCGTAATGGCTGTCATCTGACGACTCAATGCGTACAGAGAATTAGTCGTGGCCTCGCGTGCTTTTACCATCTCCAGTTGTTGTCGCAATCGACCTGCAAGACTCGCTGTCAGGATCGCCACAGCAAGATACACGACAAAAGAGATGAGATATCTCAAATCCTCAACCGTAAAGCTCAGATATGGCGGTACAAAAAAGAAGTCAAACATAATGACGCTAAAACTCGCGGCATATACAGCTGGCCCCATTCCCCAATACACGGCACTCACTAATACGGGAAACAGGTATAACAGCGCTACATTAACCAGATCACCATTCATACCGATCACATGAAGCAGCAAGGTTAACAGCGTAACTCCTAGGGTTACCCATACATATGCCGGAACCCGTTTCCCATGGAATGCCCGCGTTTCTTTTTTTATTCGTTCAGATAACATACATTCACATCCCGCTCAGTTCATAATCGTAATCTGCAACGATCAATATATCCAGATGCCGCGACAAACGTACAAGTCGGTTGACCACCGAACCTGAGCCGCGGTAGCCATTCAGCCACCACACCCGTCTTGCCTGCCCGACCACCAACTGCGTTGCTCTCGCCTCCGATGCCTTTCTGGCCAACATCCCAGGTACATCGCGTAGCCTTGGACTGTGATGAATATGAAATTGACCACCAAGCCGAATCGTCAGCTGCTCCAACGCTTCCAGATGGCACTTCACTTCGTCACTCATGGACTCACCAATGTGGATATGGTGTACATGCCAGATGGCTTTTAGACGATAAGCCATACGGAATCCGCGCCGGATCAGCCGCTCGGCATGACGATCACTGCTTACACATACAAAGACTGCCTCCTGTCTGCGCCAAGGTCCTCGAAGTGCAATTTTGGCCTGCTGTGCTTCAAGCCGTTCATCCACATCGTCCGCCAGTTCACGAAGGGCAAGTTCACGCAAGGCAATCAGATTACCGATTTTGAAGAAATTCGCAAGGGCTTGCTCGACCTTGGCAGTTGCATAGATTTTACCCTCCCTCATCCGCTGCCGCAAGGCCTGGGGCGCCACATCAATCAACTGCACCTCATCCGCCATCTGAATGATCCGATCGGGTACGGTCTCGCGGACACGAACACCGGTAATATGTTCAACGGCATCATTCAGACTTTCTAGATGCTGTACGTTCATTGTGGTAATCACCGAGATGCCTGCATTCAGCAGGAGCAGAACATCTTCATAACGCTTTTGCCGAACACTCCCGGGTACATTCGTATGCGCCAGTTCATCCACAAGCACCACTTCTGGGCAAAGATGCAGAATAGCCTCTGTGTCCATCTCTTCCAGACGCGCCCCCTGATAAACGCGTTGCGCGCGAGGGATCGCAGACAGGTGGCCCATCTGCTCCACGGTCTCCGCCCTCCCATGTGTCTCCAGCAAGCCGATCTGCACATCGATGCCCTTGCGGAGCAAATCATTGCCTTCCCGAAGCATCATGTAGGTTTTGCCTACACCTGGTGCAGCTCCGATATATATTTTAAATGTGCCGCGCTGAATCTGACCAATCTGTTCCTTCATTTCCTGCTCGCTTAGTCTGCGGTATGTCAGCGACTCCACATCGTTAACTTTAGCCGGAACCACACGTTCACCCTCCCGGGCCGCTCGATCAGCAACCAGAAACAGGTCGACACCACGTAATCTGCGCAGCAGCGAGTTAACAACGGACCCTTGCCACAGTTCCTGCCAGCGCGTACGCCGGGAGTGTCCCATTACAATGCGGGTAATCTGGTGTTCCATTGCGTAACGTGCCAGCGTAGACGGGATGTTGCGACGGCGTAATATAGACAGCTCCTCCATATGGCCGCCAAACTTCTCTACCAACTTGATCATATTACGCCGAAATACGGTTGCCTCCTTGGTTAATGGCTGCTTCATATTCCGAAAAACCACAGCGCACAAATCACCATTCAGCCGTTTGGCAATCTGTTGTCCACGCCGGATATAGATGGAGCCATTCCAGTGATATTGTGTAGACACCAAAATCCGTTCCATGATGCCTGTTGTGACGGTAATTCCCATCTCCTCTCGATGCTCACGCAGGGATTCATTAACTCCCTCCGCAACCAATCTCAGGGCCAGTTCGCGCAGAATGCCCAGATTGCCTTGACGAAAAACAGCTTCTCCCTCATGCCCCTTCAGATGACCTTCTGCCAGACGGCTCAGTATGGTTTCCGGCGTGACGTCAATCAACTTCACTTCATCCGCAAGCTCCAATGTATCGGCAGGCACCGTATATTCTGCTGCGATCCCCGTAAGTTGTCGTGCCAGCTCTGTATAGCCTTCCAGCTCATACACATTCACCGTTGTCATGACACTGATGTTGTTTCGGAGCAAGAACTGAATGTCCTCCAGCCGGGTAGCATAGCGAGCGCCTGCTCTGTTGCGATGTGCCAAACCATCCACCAGCACAACCTCCGGATTACGCACCATTAGTGCATCCAAGTTCAGATCCTTCATCTCTACATCATCACTCTGGCGCACCCAGTGAATGCTTGGAATCCGTTCGAGTGCGCCAAGTTGCTCTACCGTTTCCGGTCTGCGCATCGTGGACACGGCACAGATGACCACATCAATGCCCCGCTCACGCAACGTATTCCCTTCTCGTAACATGTGATACGTTTTGCCCGATCCGCTGACTGGGCCAATGTAAATTTTGAGCGTACCCTGCTGCAGCTTCGTAATCATCTTCAACATCTCTTCTGGTGACTTGCGCTTGAAGCTGTCTTCCATCCGTCCTCTCCACCCTTTCGTATTAGAGCGTGTCTTATAATATGAAGAAAAAAATGGAGAAAGCCCCTCCCGATATATCGTGAGCAGGCTAATATGTTCGTTAGTTCAGTTCTGCTGTCAGCGCCATATTCAGAGCCGTTACATTCACACGCGGCTCCCCGAATATACCCATTTGCCGGCCTTCTGTATGCTCATTTACAAGTTGCACAAGTTGCTGTTCACTGAGCCCTGTAGCTTTGCTAATGCGCGGGATCTGTGCCTCAGCGGCTTCGGGAGAGAGATCCGGGTCAAGTCCAGAGCCTGAACCCGTCACGAGATCAGCAGGGATCTGCTTCAATCCCGGGTTTTCCTGCTGGAGCTGAGCAATCTTTTCCTTCATCTCGCCGATATACTCCCCCGAGGCTACGGCGCGATTTGAACCAGCTGAAGCCGTTGGGTCATAACTGGCACTCGATGCCCGGGGCTGGAACAGCCCCGGCGATTGGATTTCCTGCGCCAGCAGGGATGAGCCGATGATTTTCTCATTTTGCGTAATCAGACTTCCATTCGCCTGCGCAGGAAAGAGAAGCTGGGCTACGCCAGTCGTTACGAGCGGGTAGATTAGGCCGCATATCAGCATAAGCACAACGGATAACCGTATAGCGGGCAAGAACATGTTCATACAGATCACTTCCTGAATTCATTAGGATAAAAGAATAATGTTGATAAACGTTGTTATCTCGTTAAAGGATTCCCGACAGAACCATGTCAATCAGCTTAATGCCGATAAAAGGTACAATCACACCGCCCACGCCATAGATGAACACATTGCGACCAAGTAACCGTTCGGCTGACATCGCCCGATACTTAACCCCTTTCATCGCAATGGGAATAAGCAGTGGAATAATAATGGCGTTGAAGATCAGCGCCGACAGGATCGCAGACTGTGGTGAAGCCAGATTCATAATATTCAGCGCCTGAAGCTGCGGCATGGCGAGAATGAACATGGCTGGAATGATGGCAAAATACTTCGCGATATCATTGGATATCGAAAAGGTTGTGAGTGCGCCGCGTGTAATCAGCAGCTGCTTGCCAATGGAGACAACCGACAATAACTTGGTCGGGTCGGAATCCAGGTCAATCATGTTGGCCGCTTCCTTGGCCGCCATGGTACCCGAATTCATCGCCAGGCCCACATCGGCCTGCGCCAGAGCAGGAGCATCGTTGGTACCGTCGCCCGTCATGGCGACGAGTTTGCCCTCCTGCTGCTCTTTTTTGATCGCCGCAATCTTGTCTTCGGGCTTCGCTTCGGCAATAAAATCATCCACGCCCGCTTCCAGCGCTATGGTCGCTGCGGTTAGCGGATTGTCGCCTGTACACATAATGGTCTTAATGCCCATGGCACGCATCTCAGCGAACTTCTCTTTCAGTCCTGGCTTCACAGTGTCTTTCAGATAGATCACACCGTAGATTCGCTCATCGATGGCCACAGCAAGCGGCGTGCCTCCAGCCTTCGCAATACGATTTGCAATCTCATCCAGATCATCGGGTATGCGACCTCCTTCGGAAGCAATATAACGTTTGATCGCATCCACCGCACCTTTGCGGATCTTCATACCGCTACTCAGATTGAGACCGGACATCCGAGTCTCTGCTGTGAATTCCACATTTTCCGCATTTGCATACTCCGTCTCAGACCAGCTCTGACCTTGTTTGCCTGCCAGTTCCACAACAGAACGTCCTTCCGGGGTCTCATCTCGCACAGAAGCCTGTAAAGCAGCTTGCGTCATCTCTGACGAAGTAATGCCCTGAACGGGAATAAACTCAGATGCCATGCGGTTTCCGTATGTGATCGTTCCTGTTTTGTCCAAAATCAACGTATCGATATCCCCGGCCGCTTCCACCGCCTTACCCGACATGGCGAGCACATTGAACTGCGTAACACGGTCCATCCCGGCAATACCAATGGCAGACAGTAATCCACCAATTGTGGTTGGGATCAGGCAGACGAGCAGTGCAATCAGGGTCGCCAGATCCAGTCGAATACCCAGGTAATTCGCCATCGGGACCATCGTCAGAATGACGATCAAAAAGATCAGGGTTAATACGGCGAGCAGGGTTGTCAACGCAATTTCATTGGGTGTTTTCTGGCGCTGAGCACCCTCAACCAGAGAGATCATCCGGTCAAGGAATGACTCACCCGGATCGGTCTGAACACGCATGACGATGTAATCGGACACGACGCGGGTACCTCCGGTAACGGAGGAGAAATCGCCTCCTGCTTCCTTGATAACTGGTGCGGATTCTCCCGTAATGGCCGATTCATCAATGGAGGCCAAGCCTTCTGTAATTTCACCGTCCGTTGGGATCAGTTCACCGACCTCCACACGGACCATATCGCCTTTTTTCAACTGGGTCGAAGACACTTGCCGGATTGTTCCATCCTTCTGCACCAGATTGGCCAGGGTGTCCGACTTCGTCTTGCGTAACGTATCCGCCTGAGCCTTACCTCTGCCTTCTGCAAGTGCCTCCGCGAAGTTAGCGAACAGCAGCGTGAACAGCAGAATGAAAAACACGGCGATGTTGTACCCGCGTCCAGCCTCGGATGCGGTGAAAAGATCGGGGTTAATGCATAATAAGAGCGTAATGAATGTACCTACTTCGACAATAAACATGACCGGATTTTTGATCATGACCACCGGATTTAGCTTTTTGAACCCATCGAGTGAAGCCTGAAGTATCATATCCTTGCTTAACGACCGTTTCGATCCGGGATCACGTTGAATATTACCACGGTTGTTATCCGGCTCTTTGCCCTTCGTTCTGAACATTTCTGTATCCATGTGTTGCATCGTCTGCTCCTTCTTTCGTTCGACTGCATTCATCGTGCACTGCCACCTCCATACATTACGTCCTTGCACCAATTCCTCTGTTGCTCCCCTGTTATATCCCTCATTGAATCATCGCCAGATGCTCTGCAATCGGTCCAAGAGCAAGCGAAGGGAAGAACGTAAGCGCGCCGACAACAACGATCATCATGACCAAGATACCAGCAAATAAAGGCGTGTGTGTACGCAGCGTACCTGTAGTTACCGGTACAACCCGTTTCGTAGCGAGTGAACCCGCAATAGCCAGCATGGCGATCATCGAAACGTACCTTCCCAGCAGCATAACGCTACCAATCGCGATGTTGTAAAAATCAGTATTGGCATTTAGTCCGGCAAAAGCCGATCCGTTATTGGCCGCACCTGAGGCAAAAGCATAGAGAACCTCCGTCAGACCATGCATGCCCCCATTCGAGATGGACGCAACGGCTTCAGGCCGCATAAGTGCGAGTGCCGTTGGCACAAGAATAATCAACGGATGAATGAGCAACGCAATGGATGCGAGCTTCACCTCTTTGCCCTCAATTTTTTTGCCCAGAAACTCAGGTGTTCGTCCCACCATCAATCCACAGATAAACACAGCCAGAATCACATACAACAGTCCGTTGATTAGCCCTACCCCTTTGCCACCAAACACATTATTGAGCATCATCTGCGCCAGTGCCACCAGACCTCCAAGCGGAGTAAGAGACTCGTGCATATTGTTGACCGACCCTGTTGTAGCTGCCGTCGTGACCGCTGTAAATAAAGCCGACTCCGGTATGCCGAACCTGACTTCTTTCCCCTCCATATTGCCCTGAAGACCTGCTGCATCCAGTGCGGGTACACCGCGATATTCGGAGACAAATACGGTGGTCAACATCACAAGGAAAAGAAAACTCATCGCTGCGAACAATGCCCAACCCTGCTTCCGGTTATTGACCATCAAGCCGAAAGCGTATACCAGTGCAGTGGGTAACAGCATCATGCAGACGATATGCACCAGATTGCTCAGGGCCGTCGGATTCTCGAATGGATGTGCAGCATTGGTTCCAAACCAGCCACCACCGTTGGTGCCAATGTGTTTGATCGACTCCAGTGAGGCGACCAGTCCACGTGAGATCGTCTGCTGCGCGCCTTCGAGCGTGGTTGCATTCACCGCTCCCGCAAGTGTCTGAGGCACCCCCTGGAACACAAGGAATAAGGCTACAATGAAACTGAGCGGTAAAAAAATTCTCGTAATCGACCGTACAAGGTCGACGTAAAAGTTCCCCAGTTCATCCCGGCGGCCTATCAGCCCGCGAATGAACGCAATAGCCACCGCAAATCCCGTCGCTGCGGACGTAAACATCGGGAACGTCACGACCAGCATCTGTGACAGGTACGACAGGGCATTCTCGCCCGTATACGACTGCCAGTTCGTATTGGTCATGAAAGATACAGCCGTATTAAATGCCTGTGCGGCAGGCATATTGCCGATTCCATCCGGATTGAGCGGTAAATATTTTTGCAGCCGCAGCACCAGAAACATCAATACCAACATTACAAAGTTGGAGAGGAGAACGGCCGTGAGATACTTTTTCCACCCCATGGACTCGTTCTCCCGTACCCCCATCACTCGATAGAGCAGTCGCTCCGGCCCGCCAAAAACCCGATCCAGCCCCGTTCGCTGTCCATCAAACACGTTCACTACATATTTTCCCACCGGTTTCACCAATAGCAGGATGATCAGTAGCGTCACTACTACTTGCACTACACCGATACCCATATCCGCATTTCCTCCCTATTCAACGTTCCCTTGTTCCCGTATTACGCACATCGCCAGCATCAGAATTTCTCTGGCTTCACCAGCACATAACCGAGATATATCACCAGTGCGAGTACAATCATGCCAATGACGATCATCTGGCTTCCCCCTCTCTACCCTCAAGCCTTCTCGCAGAATTTCAAGAATCCCCAAAATACCGCAAATAGCAGCACAACCAATCCAATCATCGTGGCATCATTCACCATGCGCCTTTCCTCCCTCTCTCTACCGTTCTCTGCACCTGCTACATGTAAAATCGTAATACGAAACGCTGTAAAAAAGGGGTAAAAAAATGCCTCCACAGGTGTAAAAAAAACGTAAAAAAGACCCGATCTCCTCAGCAATGGGCTGAAAAGAACGGGTCTATCATCATTTTTATACGGAGCACTCCATTACGTGCCAATCTATTACCTACCCGTCATTTCAAGAACTACGTGTAGGCATTTCCCTAACATTTTTAATACTAGTTTGTGGCTTGTTCGTCATGTACTTGTTAAAAAAGTCGGTGTTTATTCCTGTCATATGATGAAAGAAGGAAGTCTCCACTTTCCAATCCTCCTCAATCATATAACGGATATCCACAAAACCTTTATTGGAAAGCAGGTCAATAATGGTTTTAATTCGCATCGGCTTTTGAAGTGGAATCTCCCTGTCGAAAGGCTCCTTTTCCAGATATCCTCTTCGGTGCATCGCCGCATAGAAATTACGATGATCCTTAGCTTCCATCATTCCTAGATGTGCTGCTCGGTATCCCAGCACTTGTAGTGAAGTCTTCCATTTATTTTTCAAATCAAGATATTGATCGGGATTCGTCTTATAAGTGATATCATTCATGTCCGATGAAAACTCTTCTTCGGGCAATAAAAATGCACCCGCAAACAGATTAGCTTCATTTTCAATCAATTTGTGTTCTTTTCGGTCCAGATTGACAAATTCAAGACGATAATGGAGCAACAAATGACCAAGCTCATGTGCAATATCGAAATTCCTACGAACCGCAGAACGTTTGATGTTGCCCAGTATGATAAACGGACGATCATTTCGTGTCCAAAGGCTGTACGCATCAATTTCTTCACCAATCGCTTTTTCAAAAACATATACACCACTTTTTTCGATCCGGAACATCAGGTTCTCATTCGTGGATGGCTCCATATTCAGCCGTTGTCTCGCAAGCTGGGCAACATAATGGATCTGAGTCGTACGATCATCGTCTGTATGGTTCATATACTCAATTGCCTCTTCCCGCAATTGGATAATATTCAGTGTGGGAAGGCTGATCTGAGCGGTAATATAATTAATGAACGTGTCCAGATATTCTACATGCTTTGCTTCTGTCTGTGTCTTGGATATCACATTCATCACTTTCGAACGATAGGCAATGTTCATAACATCAATGTTGGCTGCGTTATTACGCTGTGTAAGCATATCTTTCGTATAAAAATACTTGCTTTTCACACTGAAAATGCGTTTCAACTCATTCACAATTGGCACCTTCGGAGAGGTATACGCATTTTCATATTGCCAGACCGCTTGTTCTGTCACACCTAATTGTTCGGAGAGCTGTTTTCTCGAATACCCATGCATGATCCGCAAATTGGTCAAATTTTCACCAACGAACATGCTGCTCCCTCCTTACTGAACGACACAGGGAATCACCCCCGCTGTTCTCCTTCCAAAATTTCAATATCATAAGCTGCCGGATCAACGATATCTTCCACATCAGGCGTAAGCGCCTCCCGTTCACTATCATCCAGTTCAGCACCAGAGATGAGGTCCGATAAATCTTCTATAAAATAAGCGATATTATCATGCGGATTAGGCAGATAATGCTGAACCTTCGAAATTTGGTATGCATCATCAATAGCATAAGTGAGTATATGAAACTCATTATATGTAGATGCAAGATGTTCAAGTTCTTCTTTCACACGGCTGACCTGACTCTCTGAGATTGGAAAAGAAAGTTGCTCAACCCTCTCCAACTCACCATGTTCATTACGGCGTGGTTGAATAAAAGAAAATTCCAGATCGTTATTAATCTTGGAGAGATCGTGTAAATAGGTACGGAAAGCACCTTTGTTGTCAACGCCCGTAGGTAGCTTGGCACTAGAAAAACTATTCTCATTAAAGTAGGCTGCGTTCTTTATCAGAAATAGAACTTTTGATTCTTCATGTGTGAACTGGAGATAATCCCATGTTAAACCTGCTTTGGATTTCTTGTGAGTGAATCCTTGTTCACCGCAATAATCTGCTATTTTGCTCTCAATAAAATTTCCCTTTGTCCAGGCAAAGGCTGAACTAATCTTCATGTTTCTCTTCCGATCTTTACGGTGATCAATATATTCGCGGTATCCTTCAACAATAGCATCAACAAGCATCTGACTATGTTCCGACTTGAACTTATATTGTTCCATATAGATCACTCCGATTCATAAATATGAAGACAAGTTATATTTTAATCGAAGTTCGTGTGCAAAGATATGATTTTTTTTGATATTTTTAAAGTAAACCTATCTCATACACTTCATCCAAATGGATTCTGTGCCCACTGCAATAATCTCTTCTTCGTGATTTTGCCATGGGAGGTATGATGGACGACTTGTCCCTGATCAAGCAAAAGTACCTGAGGTGACTCATGGTGAACCTCTGTCTCTTCCGCAATATGGCGGGACAACGAGCGATTTTCAATCACTTTGACGATGCGGTAATCCATGGGTTGTTTGGGATCTGATGCATGGGTGCCTACAAACGCCATAAACTCTCTGTACGCTCTCGCACTGGTCGGACACGTCGTGCTGTGCTTCAGGATAAGCACCGGATGATCCTGCGAGCGATGAAGCGCGTCTTCCCAGTCATCTGGTTTGTGCAATTCCCGGACATGCTCGCTGAGCATATGTTCCGAGTCTGACCCCGCACGTTTGCTAACCACCGAACCAATCACAATGCCAAGCGCCAAACCAAAAGCAATGCCGAGTCCAAGCTGCTGCGTAGCCGTACCAATGCTGACTCCCATAGCCGTTCCTATAGCAAGCCATACAGCTTGATGATTTACTTTTTTCTTCATGCAGATCTTCCCTTCTTAAACTATGTATATCAAGGCAACCTTCCCACCTTACATTCTGATCAAATTATAGCATAGCCCTCTGTGAGCAGGTTGATAATCTTCATCTCCGGGTACAGATTTCAGTGATTGGATTTATGCAAAATGCTCATTTGTGATACACTGGTTGTAATTTGGAAACGATGAACATGAAGAATGGATTGGAAGGGCGGAAATTCCATATGACATACGCATTTATGATTGAACCGCAGGATTTTATTGCGCTGGATAACGAAGATGAGCTGATTGAGAAATGTCAGGAGTGGGGCCTGCTTTCTGGTAAAGCGACCAAACTCAAAACGTTCTATTATAAAGGAAACGGATTGAACATGCCGTGCACCATCATTGGATATGTCGATCACATGGCAGCCGTTATTCAACTGGATAATGGACAAAAGCATTGTATTCACCCGTCTTATCTGAAGGAAATGCAAGCGTCCAGTTACAGTGCCAGAAGCATAAGTAATGCCGGTTCAGATCGAAGCACAGAACCCTCAATTTCGGATACAGTCGCACCAGTCGCTGCTGATGTTACGCCAACTCCAGATGCCCTGGTTAACCCGGATGAAATGCCGGTGGATCTGGATGATTCGGACGATACGGACACAGATGAATTCTCCTCGGGGCTGAAGGGTGATCCGGATGGGTTAGTAGAAGAGTATGTTGGACCTCAGTCTGGGGCAACCAGTGAAGCCAAACCCAAAGCCAAAACAGCGAGCAAAGCCAAGACCGTCAAGATTGATCTGCCAGAAGGTAAAGTGAAGATGAGTGCCGTTGTCAAAGAGTTCACCACCGTGCCAAATCACTTCTCGGACAATGACGATGAAGTCATTATCTATGAAGCAGTTACCATCACGGAGCCAGACGTCATCGATGTTGGAGAAGCCTGGTCGAGCCACAGTGCCACCGTTAAGAAACAGGAACTGGAAGTGGGAGATGTCATTACGTTTGAAGCAAAAATTATCAAGAAGAAGCTGACACGCAACCCGGTTCCCTATAAAATCAACAACCCTTCCAAGATTCAGAAGGAAGGCTAACAAGGAAAATTAATTACGAGTCATTACAAAAAAAGCAAAACAACCTCCACAACTGCTCAAAGCAGACCGCGGAGGTTTTTGCCATTTGAAGTTTATATTAGTGAAGAGTACGCTCTTAAGCTTGTCCCGGTGTAGCACTAATTTGAAACTGTACACCAAACTTGTCGACAACCGAGCCGTAGGCTGGACTCCAGAACGTCTCTTGTATCGGCATTTTCACTTCGCCACCGTCTTGCAACTGGTTGAAAATCGCTTTGGCTTCTTCCGCCGTATCCGTGTTCACTGTAACGGTAATATGATTACCTACAGTGTGCGGCATGCCTGGAAACGTATCAGACAACATTAATACCGAGCTGCCTATCTGCAAAGAAGCATGCATAATACGGTCTTTCGCTTCTGGCGGGATCGGGTGATTCGGGTCAGATGGACCGTCGCCAAATGTTTGAAGCGCGAGCACTTCGGATCCAAATGCCTTTTGATAAAATTCAACCGCTTCACGTCCATTACCGTCTGTTACCAGATACACATTCAAGCTGATCGACATGCGTTCTTCATCTCCTTGGGCTCATGTAATTATACGATTCACGCCACTTGCGACATGAGTATATATGAACAGGTTGTCCTTTGACAAGCGTATATTTTCTCACTACTTCTGTTGGACCATTACACGATTAGGGTTACCAAATAATTCTTAATCCATCCCTCTCTCCACTACTTCTTGCGCTTGCGTATATAATAGAGAACCGTGATCAGAACACCCGGAACCAGTGCTGCAAAACTGGCATAGATCAGGCACCATTTCAACAGGGTAAATATCGGAGTGAGTTCAGTAAGCACAGGCGTACGTTCAGGATAACGATACATGATCAGGGATGCACCTATATTTTCAAGCATGTCCATAGCCCAACCTAAGACCGGAATCAGATTCACCCAACGCCAGCGACTCTTTATCGGAAGCACGCGATAGAGTAACGATAACAGAACAACCAAGAGGGACAGATAGGCCAAGGGCCATATGAGGTCAAATGTGAACCGTGCCTGAATATAGGCGCTTTGCCCTGCTTCTCCATACTGCTCAGCCATCTGATAAAGATCATCCGCCGTGTACAGAAAAGAGGAATCCGGGGACTGCCCTCCACCTGTGGCCTGCTCCGACTTTGCCGCCTGCCAAGGCAGAATAAATGCAATGAAACAGGCAAAAACAACAATTGCAGCTACAACCCATTTCCAATTCACCCGCTGATAGAACCAACTTGACACTTTATTCAGCACGTTCTGTCCCCTCTCCGATAAAAAAAAGACCACTCTCCCGAATCCTGTCGGTAAAATGGTTGTGTTCAATCCTATGAAATTATCGAGCTTGAACGATGTTATCTATTTCACTTTTCAATAAGAGGTATCGGTGAACACTTCTCATGATCGGGACCTTCGTTAGTTTGTTCTTGTCCACGTACAGTTTCATCTGGTCTTTGGTCAAACCAAGCAAACTTCCAGCTTCCGATACCGTCAACACTACCTCTGGGTTCGTAGCATTAAACGTCCTCTTTACTTTCTGATTCCAGTCCTCGAATACCTGCATAGATCAGTGACATCTCCTATCCATAGCCAGTTATTATCAGGCTGAATATATCCAGTATACCACACTTGTGCTGCTCGTAACTTAATCCTTGCGCAGAACCATATTCTGATAGGCAGATTTCCTGCTTGACCCTGACGTTAACTCGAGGGTTTATACTGGCTTCAGGAGGGGATTAGCATGAGTATGTCACCTGAACATGTAACCAAGAAACGACGCAGCAGTGGTATAGCCATTATTGGAATGAGTTGGTTGACAATGACATTGGGTCTGTTTTTTGCTACACTCGCAGGGGAGTTTATCAGCACTATTGTTGTTGCTGCTGAATGGATGGTTCATCTCACCCAAGCTGTTGTCATTATTAGTATCGTCTTACCCGTATTATTCGTCATTCGAAGACACTTCCATATGAAGTCCGTTCTTCTTCCTCTGACAGGAAAAAGCATAATTCACTTGCTCTCTGGCGCATTATTTGCCACTTCTCTGGCCTTTATCGGGTTGGCGATAGCCAGTATGAACAACTGGATTACGATTACGGAGTGGCACTTCTCAGCCGAGTTCTTGCTTGCTGTCGTACTTAATAGTTGTATTGCTTTCTTGTATGAAGCTTTGCCAGAGGAACTATCCATGCGAGGCATGGTCTATGATGGATTACGCTCCAGACTGCGACTTCCTGTGTTTTTCGCTTATGTAACTCAAATCATACTCTTTCTGCTGGTTCCAATGAGTGTCGGTCTATTGCAAGAGCTCGTCGGTATGGATGCCGGAAACCGGATAACCTTGGATTATATGATCCTGCTCTTGACTTATGGAATTACGTTACAGCTTCTGCGCAGTTTGACTGGATCTTTATGGGCCTCCATCGGATTTCATATCGCTTACCTGGAAGTAGCCCGATTCGTTGTTGTGCCAGGTGATAGACCGGCATTGTTAAACTATACCGCGCAAGATAACGGGTTGGCCGAAATATTTATTTTGTATATGATGATAATCTTCGTCGGTGGAATCATTCTGGCGGTGCTCAATGCATGGCGCTGGTGGAGAATACATAAATCATGAGGGAGGGTTCTGCCTGTTGTATACCGTTGGACAACTATCCAAACATACCGGAGTATCCATCCGAACACTGCATTATTATGAGAAGCTGGGTTTACTGCGACCGGCCCGTAATGAGAACAATCAGTATCGCTTATATGGTGAAAAGGATATTTTACGGCTTCAGCAGATTACCATTCTGAAGAAAATGCATTTTAAATTGAATGAGATTGGAGAATTCCTCGATCAGGATGCTGCTCGCTCTGAACCAGAGAGTAATCTCACTTTATGGAATAATACGTTGGAACAACAACTGGCCGTCGTTAAGGAACAGCAGGAGAGATTAAGCAAGGTCGAGCATCTTCTTTTTTCAACCATATATGCCATCAGAGCATCCGGTACAATCAGTCTGGATGAAATGTTGGGTTTCATCCGTGAACTGGATCAGCCTCCGGGCAGGTTCCGTCAAGATGTTTTTACACCTGAAGAAATGGAATCGTTACCTCTGAATAATCAGAACAATTCATTATCCATGGAATGGGCCGATATTCTTAAAGATATTCATGCATGCAAGATGGAACCTCCGGATTCCGAAGCCTCACGGTTACTGGCCATCCGAATCTCTGATTATGCTGAAAGGACTTTTCAAGGGAATGCAGAATTGGCAGAAAAATATTGGGATTATATCACCCCAGAGGATGATCAGTCAGCTCGTGTATATGGTATGACAACGGATACCATGCGTTACATCGAAATGATCCTGGATCGATGGGCAGTCCAGAATCCTGATGATCAACAATAAGAGCCACTTCGAAAAGTGGCCCTTGATCCATTCCCTCTTTATGCTTCGTTATGCTTCGTTACGCCTCTTCCCAGAAGCGGCGCAGGTTGTCCATGGCGATCTTGGATGCGGATTTGCATTCCTCCATGCCTTCGAACTCCACCGTAATGTTGCCATCATAGCCGGAGTCTTTGATCAACTTTACAATTTTACGAATTGGAATGTCACCTTGTCCAACGATGGCACCTCTCAGGAAGTTACCGTAGGCGGTGGTGAACCATTCACCCTCACCCGGATGCTCATCATAAGGACGGAAGTAGAAATCTTTGAAGTGGACCAGAGAAGCGTACGGCAGATTTTTCATGACACCGATGATCGGATTCTCATCCACGCACATGAAGTTGCCAATATCGAGTGTTGTTTTGAAGTTCGGACGATCTACAGCATGCAGAACACGCTGCACCCGATCACTCGCCTGCACGCTGAAGCCGTGATTCTCAATAGTTGTGGTGATGCCAAACTGCGCAGCATAGTCCGCAATGATCTGGCTTCCCCGCACCATCAGCGGCAGATGTTCCTCGAACCAGGCAATGGTCATCTTCTCCTTCGGCAGGGTAAACGCCGTGACGTCATGACGCAGATGTTTTACACCCATCCGGTGTACCACATCCACATGTCTTTTGACCCGAGTCATCTCTTCTGCAAACGCCTCTTCCGTCTCCTGCACGAAATTGGCTGGCATCGAGTAGTTGGACAGTTCAATACCCACAGACGCTGCCCGTTCCCGAATTGCATCCGCCAGATCGTGATTATCCTCCACGGTATAACCGTAAGGAACCATCTCCATATGCTCGCCGCCGTTCGCCGCAATCCAGTCGATCACATCCAGCACCGTCATCTCACCCGAATTCAGATCGTTCAACAAACTATACGTGCTCAGGCCCACTTTCATCTGCTCAGCTCCCTATCGATATTGTTGGATAAATTGAACCGCCTTGCGAATATCCTGCTCCGGCTGATGACCAACCTCGCGTTCAATCGTCAGATAACCGGTGTAGCCAATCTCCTGAAGCGCTGCAAAGTATCCGTCAAAATCAACGCCACCCTCGCCCAGTGGCACCTCACGGAAGAACGTTCCGGACGAGACCATCTCGGCAATCTTTTCGTGATCCATAGGCGCATAACCGACCGCTCCGTATACGTCTCGTGGGTCGACTTCCTTCAACCGCACACCATCCTTCACATGGGTATGTACGATGTAATCCTTAAGCAGATGAACGCCCCGAGCCGGATCATCTCCGGTCACCATCACCATATTCGCCGGGTCAAAATTCACCGATACTCCGTTGGTCGACAACGTATCTAGAAATCCTTTCAAATCAGCAGCCGTTTCCGGTCCTGTCTCAATAGCAAAGTATGCACCAACACTTTTGGCGTATTGGCCCAGTTCCTCACAAGCAGCGTGCAGCGTAGCATAGACTTCCGATGAAGGGTCATGTGGAACAATGCCGATATGTGTGGTGACGATGTTGGTGCCCAGATCGAGGGCCAGATCCACGATCCGCTTCGACTTCTCCACTTTCCACGGATTATCTTCCTTGACCTGAAACCCATGTCCGCCCAGGTCACCGACCAATGCTGAAATTTCAAGACCCAAAGAATCGATGTAACTCTTCAGTTCCTTGCGCGCCGTAGGCGACAAATTTTCAGGGTCCATCTCTCCCTTGACAGCATAGATCTGCACACCTTCTGCACCTACGTCTTTGGCTTTGTTCAACCCTTCCCGTACGCCTACGCCAAAGCTATCCACGATGACACCGATCTTATTGGTTAATTTCATGTCATACCTCCTGAGGATTACGTATTTGGATTCACTGGAACAAGCTTCACCGACTTAATCTCATACGGTTTGAATGTCAGTTCGAATGCTCCGTTTGGACAAACCAACGGATGGATCTCATCCTCCAGCAGATTAATGATGGACGCTTTAATTTCCTTTTCAGCCCACTCAACTTGTACCGTTTCCCGACCTCCTGATGATTCGTAGAAACGCAGTACCGTTCCCGAGCCGTCTTCCGCAGCCTTGATGGCATCCAGAATGACATGCTCACTGTGGAACTGAACCCACGCGTGTTCAGATGGCAAGTGACCCGGAGACGGACTCGCTGTTACAACCTCCACCGGATGATTCAGCTCCATCGCCCGGCGAACGACGGCGGCTTGTCGCCAATCGCCCTGATGGGGCAGGATCGAATACGTGAATTCATGATCGCCCTGATCGGCATGTTCATCCGGCCATTTCGGAGCACGAAGCAGAGACAGGCGGATCGTCCGATCCTTGATGTCATACCCGTACTTGCAATCATTCAGCAAACTCACACCGCTGTTGCCCTCCGAGATATCCGCCCAGCGATGCCCGCAGACCTCGAACTGCGCCTGCTCCCAGCTGGTGTTGTTATGAGTTGGACGCTCCAACGCTCCAAACGGGATTTCATAGGCTGCTTTGGCTGCCACCAGATCCACTGGAAAGGCCACCTTGAGCAGCTTATGACTCTCCTTCCAGTTCACTTTTGTATGGAAGTCAACACGCCGCTGGTGACGATGCAAAATGATATCCTGGCTGATCTCGGATTGATTCAGCTTCCAGACAAAACGCAGTACATCTTGCGTAGCCCCGCGCTGTACAACCTCTCTGGAGATCAACTGCACTGCACCTGCTCGCTGGGATTCAAACCGTGGATCGATATCCCAGGCATCCCAGTACGTCGGTTTGTCATGGAAAAACTGCCACTCATTCGCCCGATCACCGGGCTTCAGCCAGTCACGTCCTGCCGTTTTGTCATACCACTTGGTGATCTCTCCTAAGTCATTGAACTCAAGAGTATAAAAATCGGTTTCCCATGTGGAAGGGAAAGATTCTTCTTCCCTTACTGGAAGGATAACATCCGATGCCTCGCGCAGCCATATGGTTGTATACCCAAAAGCAGGAATCGATGGAACATACACGAGCAGCATGTACTTGTCTTCCTTTTGCACCAGATCAACAGCCAGACGGTTTCCTTGACGATCAAATGCAGCCATCCCGGCGAGGTGGGCATCGCCTGTAATGGTGATATTTTCTCCACGTTCCCAGCCGAGGCTGTTAAATACAATGTAGGGAAGACCATCCACTTCATCTGTTGCAATGTTCCCCGCAAGGGTATCCAGCGTTTCCCTCAGTGCGGACGTACCCAGTGCAAATACCTTCGTGTACTCCTCAGTGGACGTTACATAAACTTCAGGAATCGACGTTCCCGGAATAATGTCATGGAATTGGTTGAGCATAATCAGCTTCCAGCCTTCATCCAGATCATTCTTCGTGTGTGCAGCGCAAGCCCCGGCAAATTGCCCCCAGATCTCCGCTTCCCGGTACAATACCTCTGCCTTTCGGTTGCTACGTTTGTTCCTCGCATGGGTCGTATAGGTTCCGCGGTGCAGCTCCAGGTACAAGTCTCCGTGCCACTTTGGCAACGTTGGATGATTTAACGATATGTCTTCAAAAAAAGCGCCTGCCGTGCTGAATTTGCTGATCGGCTGCCCCACCATCAAGTGGGATCGCTCTGCAAACTCCACCATCTCATTCGTCACGCCGCCACCACCATCGCCATGTCCGTAAAGCAACATTTGCTCAGGGTGTACATCCTTTTGTTTAAATGATTGCCAATGTTCATCCACATCTTTAGGCCGTGTATGTTCATTCACCCCATGATTCAGATATGCCAGTACAGAAGTACCATCAATGCCTACCCAGTCAAAGAGGTCATACGGAAACGCATTGGTATCATTCCAATTCAGCTTCGTGGTCATAAAATAAGGAATATCCGCAAGCTTCAGCATCTGCGGTAAAGAAGCACAGTAACCAAACGTATCGGGCAGCCACTCGATGTTGGAGCGTTTGCCAAACTCCGTCTGGTAGAAGTTCTGTCCATACAGAATCTGCCGAACCAACGACTCGCCACTCGGGATGTTCAGATCCGGCTCCACCCACATGCCTCCAACCAATTCCCAGCGTCCCTCGGCAACACGGGCTTTGACTCGCTCATACAGCTCCGGGTAATGCTCCTTCACGAAGGCATACAATTGCGGCTGGCTCTGGGAATACACAAAATCCGGGTACGTATCCATCAAGGTACACATGGTCGAGAATGTGCGACTGGACTTGCGAACTGTCTCACGTACAGGCCACAGCCAGGCAATATCAATGTGGGATTGTCCAACCAGATGCATGAAGCCACTTCGATATTCCTCCGGGTCTTCCTGCTGTACCGACTGTACTAATCCATGTTCAAAGTTCTGTATCCAGGCTGCTTCACTCCAGCGGTTCGGGTCATTGTACATCTCATCCATCACCTGATGAATGGCCTGAATAAGGGCCATCCGCTTGGGCTCCTTCTCGTTATATGCCCGGAGCGACTCGGCGAGTACCGTCACGCTGTACATCAGGCTCTGCAATGGCTGATTGATATGAACCAATGCTGCCCGAATGCCCTGAATAGGCGGCTGAATAACAGCTTGTCGGTTGAGTGGATCATGCGGCTCTGGAATTGGATCGTAGAGTTCAATCTCCAACTTCGGCGTATTCCCTACCCGACTTCGCGGAAGGGGTACGAACCCGTGATTCCGGTCCAGTCCGTGATAAGGCAGGCCATTCACCTTCAGCAGCCCTTCTCCTCCAGTCTCAAAGATCAGCCCAATAGCCTGATCTTGCCATTCCGCAGGAATCTCCACACTTTTGCTCAGAAAATACGTCGTGCCATATACGCTGTTCAGCGGATTCAAGTTTTGCATGGCCTTTTCTGCCTGCTCATCTTCATTTTCATATCCCTGCTCGTACTCGTATTCCCCTGGCCGAATGTATCTGGCCCTCTGCATCTCCCACGCTGGAAGCTCAATCGTATCCAGCCATTGCCGCTGTTTCAGATCTTCGATGAATCGCTGAATTCGAATCATACCTCCACCCCCACCTTCTGGATCTGCAGACTGCAAGCGGTCCAGTCAGCCGAATTGCGGCCAACCATGAGCCTGAATTCGCCCGGTTCCACGACAGACTGAAGACGAGAGTCGATGAGTGCGAGATGTTCTTTTTGCACAGGGAACGTAACGGTATGAGTCTGCCCTGGCTCCAGATGGATCTTACGAAAACCTTTCAGTGACATCTCAGATCTAGTGACCGAAGCCGACACATCCGTGATGTATAACTGCACAACCTCACTTCCCGCAACCGCTCCGATATTTGTGACTTCAACCATCACCTGTGCCTCATCTTCTGGACCAATTACGTCGGGTACAACCCTTACATTCTCGTAACTGAAATCCGTATAACTCAGTCCATATCCGAACGGATACTGCGGCGCAAGATCCATCTCCAGATACCGCTTGCCACGAGTGCGTTTGGCATGATAGTAGACCGGAAGTTGCCCAACATGCTTGGGAATGGAGACGGTCAGGCGGCCCGATGGATTCACATCGCCAAACAGAATATCCGCAATCGCGTTACCACCTTCCTGTCCGGGGTACCACGCTTCCACAATGGCATGGACATGCTCATCAATCCAAGGTTCAGCAATGGGGCGGCCGTTGATATACACCACGATAACGGGTTTCCCCAGCTTATGTACCTCCTGCACCAGTTCCAATTGAACACCCATGAGATTCAGGGACGCCCGGTCAATGCCCTCGCCGCACTCCATGTCGTTCCATGGATCATCGGTCACCACGGATGCTCCTGTCCGTAAGTCTATGGTACCTTCACCAAAATCGCGGGCGCTGGACCCGCCCATCACCATCACAATGGCATCCGCCTGTTCCGCACAGGCGAGCGCTTGTGCAAAGCCCTCTCTGGAATCGCCTTTAATCCGGCAGCCAGGTGCGTACAGCACCTGACCTGAATCCGCGCCAAGCTTGCGCGTAATGCCATCCAGTACGGTGACAATCTGTTCTCTCGGCTGTGGCGAGGTATAGTCCCCAAGCTGGTTATAGATATGGTTCGCGTTCGGACCAATAACAGCTAGCTTTGTACCTGTTTTGGCAAGCGGAAGAGCATTTCCCTCATTTTTCAGTAAAACAATCCCCTCTTGTGCGACTTCTCTCGCCAGCTGAATATGGTCTTCACATCCGATAACCTGTTCTGCAAAGTCAGGATCTACGAAAGGTTGTTCAAACAGACCAAGTCTGAATTTCATCTCCAGCACCCGCCATACAGCCAAGTCCAGATCCTTCTCTTCGATCAATCCCTGCTCCAACGCCTGACCAAGATGTTTGCGGTACATGTACCCGGACATTTCCATGTCTACCCCTGCCTGAAGGGACTGCGCTACGGCCTGCTCCCCGTTCTCGGCGGTGTTATGTCCATGGACCAGCATCTGAATAGCGCCAAAATCAGTAATCACAAACCCATCAAAACCCCACTGCTCACGCAGAAGGTCATTCAGCAGATACGTACTGGACGTGCACGGTACGCCATCAATCTCGTTATAAGCTGTCATCACGGAACATGCCCCGGCTTCCACTGCTTTTTTGAACGGCAACAGATCTATTTCATGCAATTCACGTAATCCCATATGCACAGGTGCTGCATTGCGCCCACCCTCTGAACTGCCATAAGCCGCAAAATGCTTAAGTGTCGCCACAATCGTCCGGTTGGAATCGAGACGCTCACCCTGTAGTCCCTTCATGGCTTCTACTGCAAATTCACCGATTAGGTATGGATCTTCGGCAAAACATTCCTCCGTCCGTCCCCATCTCGGGTCACGTACGACATCAAGCACCGGGGAATACGTTGCCGCTCCCCCCTGGCTCCGGGTCTCCACAGCGATGGCTTCACACATCTTGCGGTACAACTCCATATTCCACGTACTTCCCACCGTTAACGGTACCGGAAATACTGTCGCACCAATCGCCATATGCCCGTGGGAACACTCTTCTCCGAACAAAATGGGAATGCCCAGCCGGGAATGCTCCATGGCATACTGCTGAATGACATTCGTTGCAACGGCTCCCTGCCGTGGGGTCAGCCCCGTTTCCAGCGTCACTTCGGTCCATGGATCGGCCCGAAGCACACCATACAGAGAACCGACACCGCCCTGTTCCATGTCCGCTTTGAACTCTTCCGTCACCCGTACTGTACCATCAGCTGTTTTATCATACGTCTTCCAGCCCATCGGCTGGATGAGTTGCCCAATCTTCTCTGCCGTTGTCATCCGTCCGATCAGATCCTGAACCCGCTCCTGAATGGGAAGCGAAGCATCTTTATAGTCCATATGCATATTCTCCTTATGCGTTCGGAATTAGTTAGGCGCGTGCACTTACATCACATGGCTTTGCGGTAGTCACTTGGTGCCACACCCACCACGTTTTTGAAAGCCCGGTTGAAGGAATTATAGTTCGTGTATCCCACTTCCTCACTGATCTCCTGAATAGCCTTATCGGTCTCCTGCATGAGCAGCTTGGCTTTTTCGATGCGATGACTAATGAGCAGATCCACAAACTTCTCCCCAATCTCATCCTTGAAAAGCTTGCTCAGATACTTCGGATTAATATCGAATAGATCACTAAGGTAGTTCAGTGACAGATCAGGATTGTTGTAATGCTCTTCGATGTATTTGCGAATCTCCAAAATATTCGATCTGTGTTTTCGGGAACAATGCAGCGTCTGCATCTGCAGCGCCAGTTCTCTGAACCCTTCCCAGCACAGCTCACGCAGATCGTCTAACGTCTCCCAGCCCTCAAGCCTTGGGAGAAGCGGGGTGAATATAGCGGCCCACGAATCCTGATACTCCCGTGGAAGTTCGGCGAATTCCCGATTGTAATGTTGAAATAACAATTGGATTGTATTCATAATTTCCTGACGGGACAGAACGGACTCACTGATTTGTCCAAAGAGTCTTTCAAAATGCTTTTCCCAGACATCGTCCGATAAACGCATCGCCTGTACCAGCAGCGAGATGGTTTTCAGGAACTCATACACATCATTGGTTGAATTCGGCACATCGCTACACGGAATGATGCGATTTATCCCCAGTACAGCCTTATACTCCAGCGCGTGCACAGCTTCTTTCAATGAAGCTCTCAACCCCCGAATATCGACAGCAACCCGACCAACACCAATGGTCACGGTGAAGTTCAGATACTGATCGATTCTGTCCAGATAACCAGCAAGCAATCGATGCTCAGTTTCCTCGGCCTGTTCCATGTCCGGAATCCAGAGGATGGCGTACAGACGCTGATCGGAGATCCATTCAGCCCATACTTCCGTTCCTTCATGGCGGGCACTCTCCTGCAGAATACTGGATAACACAAATTTCAGGAGGGATTGGTCCTGATGATGATATTCCGTCGCAAATGCATCATACCGGTCCATCTCAACTACCATGACGGCCCAGCGATGCTCCAGCTCAGGCAGTTTGAACTTCATCATCTCAGCTGTAAGCTCCGTGCTTGTAAAGTCTCGTGTGCCCTCCAGCAACTCCTGAAAGAACATTTTTTTCTGCAAAATCAGATTCTCTTCATGTTCCTCCTGATATTGTCTCGTCTGATCAATCATGCGTTCCAGTGTTGTATGGATGAATCGGAACTCATTCTCTTTGCCATAGTTCAGTCCGGATTGTTTCTGCGAAGAAACGGTCTGAATTAACGTGACAATCTGCTGAATCGGCTTGTAGTTTCTGCGGGTCACATAGATTACCCACACAACCCCGATCAACACAACCACTGCAGCAAAAGCAAACCAGATATTATAAAATTGCAGAGCCCATTTGACGATTTTTCCATTGTTGAGACCTGTCTGTACCTTCCAACCGCTATAACTCGACGTAAATTCGGAGAAGACTTCTCCCGATGTAGTTTTAGTGGAGGCTGTAACCCCTTCTGGCATACTGCTATCCCACAGATTGCCGCCTGAACGGTTGAAGATGTTCACAAACGTAAATTCCGGATCATACATCTGCATGATGGATTTCCTCAGGGTACTCAGGTCCACGTTTGTGACTACAAGTCCTTTACCGTTCCCTACACTTCGCACAATCGTAATCACTTGCTCAGTCGCTTGCGAAGGGAAAGCCCGGAACGCTCGTGCCCCTGCCCACTTCTGTTCATCCCTTGACCGGCTATCTGCAATAAAGTCTGCATCCGGGAACTCTTCAATCGGAACAGCCTTCCCGTTACTGAAGACCGTGCCATCTCCATATCGAACCAGATAAATCGAATCAATCAGCGGATACTCTATTTTCAATTCATCAACCACCTGGACCGCCTGAATGCCGGCATACACATCATCGCTGCCAGATACCGAGAAATAATTCTTCAAGTTAGGGTTGGTCAAAATCTCACGCAGTACCTTGAAGTCGATGGAACGCAGGGAGTTGTCCAGATATTGCGTGACCTGAGAGGCCAGGAATTCATTGGCCTTGAGCGCTTCTCTACGATTCTGTTCATTGAATACTTGAAAGAAAATAAAGAATAGAATGGTCGTCACAATAAAGAAAACAGGCAGATACGATAACAGCAAACGTCTAAACCAATTGTTGTTCATCTCCGAGATCCCCCCACCATTACTATTCATGCTGAATGACGACAAACACCTGTGCTGATCGTTAATTTTCCATAAATATTCAGTACATTATATCGGATGACGTGGGGTTGTCATAGGAGAAGACTGTCCCGGTCACGGGTGACAGACGGGACAGCCTCTATATGGAATCTTTCAACAATTATTGATTCTTCTCAATGGCACGTTGGTAGATCTCAAGGTAATTATTCAGCCCAAGACCATCGAAGCCTTTGACATACGAATCCCATTCCTTATCAATGCTCTTGCTGCCAATAATGAACTGTGCCATATTCGTCTGCACATAATCCTTGATCGCAGTAGTCAGTTGTGCAGCTGATTCCGTATCCTCCGGACGGATAAATACGTTCGCAGGGTACACTTCTTTGGGTGCATATGGTTCATACACATTGGTAGCTTGAGCCAGACGTGTACCATAACCCTCTGCTTCTAAAGGATTCTGTCCTTCGGCAAACAGATTACGGAACGTGTTGGACAAGTCATGTGCTCCGATCTGTGACCAGCTCTCGTTCACAACAACGTTTGGATCACGCTCAGGCAGGTTGTAGTAGCTGTATTTGGCAGGCTCGCCATTGATGTTTTTCTCATCGGCATCTGCCTTCTTCCAGCCCTTGCCTTCGGTTGGACCATACTCCGCGTACAGCGCACCTTCTTCACTGAACATGTAGTCCACAATTTTGATGGCGGCAATCTGCTGTGCTTCTGTCGCTTTGTTCGTGATGGCAAATTCAAACTCACCTACACTCTGTGTGGCGCCTGTCGTCTGCACTCCATCTGGTCCTTTCAATGGAGGAACGATCTCCCAGTGCTGGTGACGGGTGATGTCTTTGTCATACGTATTCACGAGATAACTGACCAGCGCCGTCGTAATGGAGCCAACCACTTCATCACCTTCCTTGTTGCCCAGTTGTCCGATTGCCTGATCGTTCTGTGTAAAGGAAGCCGGATCAATCAGGCCATCTGCATAGAGCTTGTTCATGTACTCCAGCCCCTTCTTCCAGCCTTCCTGATTGGCGGCAAAACTCACCTTGCCATCGTTCACGATCAGGTATTTGTCGTTATCATTGTAGATAAAGCTATTCATCAGGTAGGCATCAATGTTGCCATTCCATACATACTTGTTCGGTGCGCCCGTAAGTGGAATCTCATCCGCTTTCCCGTTACCGTTTGGATCTTGTGTCTTAAACGCCTTAAGAACGGTATACAGTTCATCTGTTGTTGTTGGCATTTTCAGGCCCAAATTATCGAGCCACTCCGTGTTGATCCAGTATTTCTGTGCATACGTGCAGTGGTAACATTCATTGAAGATTGGCAAAGCATAGATATTGCCGTCCGGTGCTGTGATGGCTTCTTTGAAGTAAGGTTTCTCTTCCATAATCTTGGTCAGATTCGGACCATACTCCTTAATCAGATCCTGTAGCGGAAGGAACACGCCTTGTTTTCCATAGGTTTGAAGGTCTGAGGTGGTGAACTTGCCGTGAAGAAACACTTCGGGATAATCACCACTGGCCAGCAGCAATTGTCTGCGATCCTGCAAGGCGTCCGTTGGGGCCAGATCCCATTTTAGGGTAACGTCGAACTTGTCTTCGATAAATTGGGTGAATTCATTCTCTTCCATGGACGCTTTGCCTTGCGGAGCAAAGAGGGTCATGGTTACAGGACCGCCGCTCTCCCCGCTACCGTCGCTACTTCCACCCGATTCCTCGGATGAACTGCACGCGGACAACAAAGCCATCGAAGCAAAGACCAGAAACAACATCGAAATCCAAGATTTTCTCAATCTGACTCCTCCTTTTTGTTCATAACGGCAAATTATTGATTTGTACTGCACGTTTATAAAATCGATCCCGGAAGCCGGCGTGTTCCTTCCACCTCCTCTCAAGAGGCAACCGGGCTTAACTCACAAGGATTAACCTTTCAGGGAACCAACCATGACCCCTTTGACAAAATGCTTCTGTACAAATGGATACATGATTAGAATTGGGATACTCGCAACAACGATCAGTGCATATTTCAACACCTGCTCAAATCCTTGATCCCGCATCTGTTGGCTGGTATTGGCAAGCATCGCCGGATCAGCTGCGTTGAGGATAAGCAGATTGCGAAGCACGTATTGCAGAGGGAACAACTTCTCGGAACGCAGGTAGATCAGTGCATCAAAGTACGCATTCCAGTGACCTACGGCATACATAAGTGTCATGACCGCCAGAATGGGCTTTGATAAGGGAAGAACTACGCTGATCAGATACCGGATATCCCGGCAACCGTCCATTTCCGCGGCCTCCCCGAGTTCTTCCGGAATGGAAGATTGGAAGAAAGTTCTTGCCACGATGACCTGGAATACTGCGAGCGCCCCGGGCAGCCACATCGCCCAACGTGTATCGAGCAGGTGCAAATCCTTCATCAAGAGGTAGGTGGGAATCAGACCGCCATCAAAGAACATCGTGATCATCATGAAAATGATGATGGCACCTCGTCCATAGAACGATTTTCGTGACAAAGGATACGCCAGCATGACGGTCAGCACCACGTTAATGAACGTGCCCACCACGGTGTAGATGATCGTGTTATAAAAACCGAGCATAAGCTGTTGGCTTTTGAAAATGGAGATGTACGCCTTGATGTTAAAGTCTACCGGGAACAGCCACACCTGACCGGATGTCACGGCTCGTGAAGAGCTAAACGAAGAACTGATGATATACAAGAGCGGGTAAAACACCGTTAGCAGTATGGCGAACAGAAAGATATAGTTGAATGTCATGAAAATGCGGTCACCGAGTGGGTCCTTGATCCGGTTACGATTAATCAGGTTGAACATGGATAAACTCCTCCTTTACCACAAGCTGTTCTGGGATACTTTGCGCGATATGCCGTTGACGATAACCAGCAGGATCAGGTTGATAATGGAGTTGAAGAACCCTACTGCCGAGGAGAAGCTGAAATTCGCTCCGATCAGACCCACCTTGTACACATACGTGGAGATGACCTCCGAAGCGCTTGTGTTGAGCGGATTCTGCATCAGGTATATTTTCTCGAAGCCCACGCCCATAATGCTGCCCAGACTCAGAATCAGCATGATAACGGTGACTGGAATGAGCGATGGGAGGTCAATGTGCCATATTTTCCGAAGCCTTGATGCGCCGTCCATCTTTGCTGCTTCATAGAGAGATGGATCAACACCAGCAAGAGCTGCGATATATATAATTGATGAATACCCCATGCCCTGCCACACACCTGACCAGACATAGATCGATTTGAAGTATTCCGGTATGCCCATGAAGTTCGTCATCGGGAAGCCGAGCAGTGTGAACAGCTTGTCTACCACGCCGACATGCGGGGAGAGCATCAGAATGATAATGGATACCATAACAACCGTTGAGATAAAATGCGGAGCGTAAGTGACCATCTGCACGGTCTTCTTGAAGTAACCCGTTCGAATCTCATTCAGCGCCAGCGCAAGAAGGATCGGAATGGGGAAACCGGCAATTAAGGAATAAAAGCTGATGCCTATCGTGTTTTTGATTAACAGCCAGAAGTTTGGAGATTGGAAGAAGGCTTCAAAGTGTTTGAATCCGACCCACGGGCTTCCCCAGATTCCTTTGACTACACTGAAGTCCTTGAAGGCGATTTGGACACCCACCATAGGGATGTACTTGAAGATCAACAGATACAATACCGGGGGCAACACGAGCAGGTAGAGTTCCCAGTGTTTCTTGAGGCTTTTGATGAATGGATGCTGCCGCTTGGGCTCCACATGTTTCCTCTGTTGGAGTTCCATCTTGGCGGGTATGCTTTCCGTAGCTCGACTCATTTGCGTCACTCCTTCTACACCTCAAGTGTAATAATACATTACATTTACATCCCTTAAACATCCTTTTTTCTGTTCCTAGTTCCTTGTTTAACAAACATGATGTAAACATTCATATCAGGTAGCGCTTTCTTAATTTGATAGTACATTGCCCGATAAACTTTTATCAATTTGCAATTTTCTCCGACTTCTCTTTATTCCACAAACCCTTGTGTGACAAGCAATTTCGAGCCGTTTCTATTGGGAATTGTGTCCCTTATGTATGAATAAAAAAATTCCGGAGGCTGTTATATCTCCCCCGGAATTGACATGGCATTCTTTACATGCAAGTTCAAAAAGTTAACGATTCAGCACCGAGAAGGTTGCGAGAACCTGAAGGAGGAGGAGCGGAGTGTAGGCAAACCTACATGAGCACCGGACTCCGAAGGTGAACGCAAGATTCGATGTCGAGTTAGCTTCGTGGTCTACTTCGTGATCAATTGGAGACTTTTTGAATAACCTCTATACGCTTGTGATCAATCTGAACGTGTGTGTGATCGGTGCCGCACTGGTTGTAGCGGATTGTGGCAGATCCACAAGAAGTCCGTCTTCTGTCTGCTGATACGAAAGTACGTCATCGCTACCGACGAGTTCGATCCGCTCTACCTTTTCCAGATAAGGAATGATTAACTGTGGTTGTACCGTCTCATTCTCGTTTCGGTATAACCGGAAGGCATATACGGTGTTGATCTCTTCTTTCTGTGTGAAAGCCCAATCTTTCGTAAAATATGGTCCGCAGATCCGGGTTCCATAGACGCCTTCTCCATGAGTACCCAACCATTCACCGAGGCCCTTGATGCCTCGAATTGCCCCTTTTGGCAGACGCCCATCGGGTTGTGGTCCTACATTCAGCGCCAGGTTACCGCCCTTGGACACCACTTCAAGTAGAATATGTGCCAGCTGTCTTCCCGTTTTATACTGATCATCGAATCCAAAAGCAAAGGAGTTCCCCACGGTAATACAGCTCTCCCATGGAATGTTCATCGGATGTTCCGGTATGGTCTGCTCGGGGGTAACGATATTCTCATACGGTCCACCGACGGTGCGATCTGCGGACAGGAGCCAAGGTTGTGTGGTCTTACGCGCCCGTTCCACAACTTCTCCAAGCCTGATATCCTGACCATTGCGACCTTCGCGCACCCAGCCGGCATCCAGCCACAGACATTCGATTCGCCCGTAATTCGTCAACAGCTCCATGATCTGCTCATGTGTGAACTCCACGAATTTCTCCCACAGCCACGGATACTTATGAGGATCATACGAAGGCCCGCGCCACATATGACGTCCACGCTCCATGCCCGGTGCCCAGTAATACGGGGTATGCCAGTCCGCTTTGGAGAAATACGCTGAGATGCCCAGTCCTTTGACCCGAAAAGCGTCAAACAGTGCTCGGCAAATGTCTGCATACTTATGGGTATGAAAAGGCGTGTCCTTGCCCGTAATCCGGTAATCCGTCGTCTTGGTATCCCACATGCAGAAACCGTCATGGTGCTTGGTGGTAAACAGGAAATATTTGAACCCGTTATCTGCCGCCATCTGTGCCCATTCCTCGGGCTGGAAGCGAATCGGATTGAAGGTTTTGTTCAGATCGAAATATTCCCGTTTGAAGTCTTCCATATCATCCGTCCAGTCGATGTCATCGCGCGACCAATCGCCGTCCTCATCGCTCAGCGCCCAGGATTCCACGAGACCAAGCTGGGAATACGGCCCCCAGTGCATCATCAGCCCCAGCTTCTGATCCTTGAACCACTCCAGCCGCTCATTCAGCAATGGATCTTCCGGTTTGATCCACTCTTCCTCTTTGCTAAAATTGTGCACGCCGGCTTCGACAATCTGCTCTTCCTGCTCCAGTACGGTTTCTTTGGTTTCGCTCATCCTGTTTCATCTCCTCTAGATTTCAATGTCAAACGCTGAACACATAGGTTTACACTCGGCCACTGCGCTGCCAGAATAATCTTCCGATCGCTGTTATCCCCAGATTTTTGTGATTATTTCCCTCGAGGGGAAATCCGGGGATAAAGGCGAGCGCTCCGCTTCTTCAGATTTTTTCTGCCCTCTCCGTTATCGTGTAAACGTTTAGTTCAACTAAGAAGGACATCGTAAATCCTGTCATTTTTAGTGTAGTAGGATCTTCCGAAGCTTTTAGCTTGTTACTTCGGATTGGTTCTGCACTCTCCGTTTTGGCGCAAACGGTAAGTCTCTATAGGATGCGTCTTCAACTTCAGTCAGGGAAGATATATGATGATGGATGTCAGCGCGTTTATAACGTCTCGAAATCCAAGCGGCTGATCCTGGCAAATGGGTAGATAATTTTCTAAGGAACACAGGGCGTCTTATTTAACCTTTTGATCCTCTTTTTAAATTGTAAGGAACATCAGACACGTTATTTTCCGAAATTAGGTGGTAAAAACGCTGTAAACTGCTGCTTATTCTGATATAGCATGTGTCAGGTTCCTTAGATTTCTGCCAGCGCTTCGAATCCTTGAATAAGACGCCTCAGATTCGTTAACGCTCGCCCCCTACTCTGCTCCAACGACGAGCGGAGAGGACAACTTCGAGTCTCGCCCGGAGCGGAGCTTTCATTGAAAAGGAGCAAATTGCTCATAACTTTCAATTCCACAGGGGTAGTAATGTATCAACGTAGCGTAACAACGCTATGCAATGCTCCTTTTACAGCGTGATTTCGCGGCCCTGACGGGCTGATTCGTAGATGGCGCAGAGCATTTTCATCACTTCGACGCCGTCTTCGACGGGACTAAGTGTTTCTTTGCGGCCCTGTGTACTATCTATAAAATGGTTGATTTCATTGCGGAACGAACCCATAAAATCGAATGATTTGAAATCCACCTGTGGGGTCATGTTCAAAATGGTGTTGAATTTCTCGCCAATGATCGAAATTTCCGGCTCCAGCTCGGCACCGCCTTTGTCGCCATATAGCTTGACCGAAGTCTCATCTGCTTTGGCATGAATTGTGAAACTGACATCCACGAGCAGGCTTGCACCGTTCTCGAAACGAATCAGGGCATTCGCCATGTCCTCAACAGTGTTCTGCTCCGCGTCATAGTCGGCTGCTTTGTAGAACGACAGATTGTTAATGTTCGAGCGGTTCCCCAAACGGTTGGACACGTTAGCCGAGACGGATTTCACCTTTGGTCTGCCCATCAGATACCAGCAAATGTCGATCACATGCACCCCGATATCGATTAGTGGCCCGCCGCCGGAGCGGTTGATATCCGAGAACCAGCCACCCGGATTGCCCAAACGACGCAGGCTGGAGGCCTTAGCATAATAGATCTCACCCAGCTCACCCTCGTCGATGAACTTCTTCAGAATCTGTGCATTGTTGCTATAGCGGCGAACAAAACCGACCTGAAGCAGCTTTCCGCTGCGATGAACCGCCTTCTCTACTTCGAGGGCATCCTCCACCGTTTGGCAGAGTGGTTTCTCACACAGCACGTTTTTGCCCGCGTCCAGAGCAGCAATACTAATCTCGGCATGGGAGTCGTTCCATGTACAGATGCTGACGGAATGGATCTCGGGCAGTGCGAGCAGTTCCTTATAATCGGTAAACACATGAGGTGCATTATATTGCTTCGCCACTTCTGTGGCACGTGCTTCATTCAGGTCACAGATAGCATATATTTCAACGTCCGGGTTACTGGCATAGGCTTGCAAATGGCAATCGGATATGGATCCGGCACCGATGACGGCGACTTTCAATTTGGACATAGTGCTGATTCCTCCATAAATAAAATAATTGACGTCCAGCGGGTAGACGTTCCGATTGCGAATCGTTCTTCCGATCGCTCTTATCCCCAGATTTCTTCAATCCCCTTTTTGCAATGGGGAAATCCGGTGATAAAGGCGAACACTTCGTTTCTTCAGAATCGATTTCGCCCCTCCACTACTTTTCCTGACTGAATTAACTTTCCGTTTGAGCCATACGTAACTATTCATATTTCATTTAAAAAAAGTACTCAGCCCTATGCCTCTTCCCATAGGCGGCGGACATTATCCATGGCAATGCGTGAGGCGGTTTTGCAATCCTCCATGCCTTCAAATTCAACCGAGATATATCCTTCATACCTGGATTGTTTCAACACACGGAATACCTCAGGCATGTCGATATCGCCATGGCCCACAATGGCACCGCGCAGGTAATTGCCATGCGAGGTTTGGAACCAGCCTTCACCGGGGTTCCGGTAGGAAGGTCTCCAGTAGAAGTCTTTGGCGTGCACAATCGACGCGTATGGAATGTTATTTTTTACGGCACTCACCGGATCTTCGTCCACACAGAGGAAATTGCCGACATCCAGTGTGGTTCTGAAGTTAGCCCGTGCCGTTTCGTGTAACAAACGCTGAATTCGTTCACTCGACTGCACATAGTACCCATGGTTCTCCACGCTTGTTGTAATTCCAAAATCCGCTGCATAATCGGCTATCCGCTGACAAGCCTTCACCAGTACCGGCAGGTCGATCTCGAACTGGGCTACAGTTCCTTCTGATGCAGGGCGGAAAGCCACGTCATGACGCATCAGTTTCACACCCAATGCAGCAGCCACATCCACATGTCGCATCACATTTTGGATCTCTTGCTCCAACGCTTCGGCGTCTTCCTGCACAGCAAAGTTAGCGCCGATGGCATAATTGGAAATTTCGATCCCGACCTCGTTTGCCACAGCTTTAATCTCATCAATCAACTCCGGATTATCGATTAGACTGAATCCCATTGGAACAATCTCCACATGTTCTCCGCCCTGATCAGCAATCCAGCGAATGGCATCCGGCACGGTCAATTCTTTGCGATCTAATGCTTGTTGCAGACTGTAAGTGCTGAGTCCAACTTTCATTTTCCCTCATCCTCTCCTGTAGGACGTGTCTCAAAACTCACTGAAGTGCATCTTTTACCGCCTTTTCGCCCCCTGCTGCGTCACTTTCCCTATGACGTGCCCCGGCACGCCTGCGGAAAATCTCCTTGCTTGGAACGAAAATTCGGCAAAATCTGCGTCCTTCGGAGTTTTCAGACACGCCCTAGTCGATGTCCATACCCAACGTATACCTTTTTCCGGCGAACACGACAATTCTCAATAATCGTTTGGCTATACTATTTTCCTTTTTCTAGCCCAAATCCGGTGTATCCACGAATGTTACTGCCAGATCATCCGTCTGATGAAGCTCGAGTACAGTGATTTCATTCTCACCTTCACGAAGGAGCGGGGCAGGTACATACAGTGTTTTTTGCGGTCCTTTACTCCAGTAGCGTCCCAAATTGAATCCGTTTACAAATACAACCCCCTTGATCCAGCTATCCAGACCCAGAAAAGTATCTCTTACATCCGTGATATTAAACTCTCCTCGATAAAATGCTGGTCCCTGTACTTCATTAACTGTTTCGTTAATTGCTTCGCTAATCACATTACTAAATTGCAAACCCGACAGATCGGTTAATGGCAGACAATGAATCGTCCAATCATATAAAAATTGAAAACCATGTCGCACTCCCTCCGTAATGCCCTTCGGATCTCTCAGGTACGGGCCATAGTTGATTCGCCCCATATTTTCAACAAGGATCAATAGATCTGCGCCCTCAGGCGGCACTGCAAAGGAAACCGATAATGCCGTATTCCCCCGTTCCAGCACGCCCTGAAATTGCTCATCAACAAACACAAGCGCACGGTCACGCACCTCCTGAACCACCAGTTCCTGTTGCTCCCTGGGCCCGGATATTCGGGTTTGATAACAAATAAATCCATAATCCTGACCCAGCTTCTCCATCGGTTCCGGATTTGTACGCTGCACCGGGGCTGATATCCGGTCCAACTGGGCCAGTAATGGCGCCTGCTGGGTCAACTCCACCCGTCCATAAGCGATGGTCCCCTTCGATTCTGGCAGCACAAGCTCACCCAAGTCTTCGCCGCTATACTGAGCAATAAGGTTCCTCACCGCATGGAACTTCGCTGTCGGCTCCCCGGATTCACTGAGCAGTGAATCATAGTCGTAACTTGTAATTGTGGGTTCATATTGATCCTTCTGCTGACAGTTCGCCCCATTATAAAATCCAAAGTTCGTTCCACCGTGGAACATATAAAAGTTAACCGAAGCCCCTGCCCGGAGCATCTCCTCAAACACACCAGCCACATCTGAGGCTTCTCGGGTATGATGCGACTCACCCCAGTGATCGAACCAGCCATTCCAATACTCCATGCACATCAAAGGTTCATCGGCCTGATATTCACGCAGCTTGGCGAACGCTCCCTCCGTACCTGATCCAAAATTGACTGTAGCCAGATGCCCTGGCACTGATCCCGCTTGCAGCATGTGGTCTGTCGGGCCGTCCGAGGTAAATAACAACACATCCATACCGCGTTCCACCATGCCATCACGTAAATATCGCAGGTAACTGGCGTCATTCCCGAAGCTACCGTACTCATTTTCAATCTGCATTGCGATGATCGGCCCGCCATTGGTACTAAGAAGGGGGTTTAATTTGGGCAAAAGCACATCATAATAACGATCCACATTCGCCAGAAATTTTGCATCATTACACCGCAGACGAATTTCATCATCGGCAAGCAGCCAGGCAGGTAATCCGCCAAACTCCCACTCGGCACATATATAAGGACTTGGGCGAACAATCACATGCAGACCCACATCTCCCGCAGTGCGAATAAAACGTTCCAGATCAGCCATGCCTTCAAAACAATACTGCCCCGGCTGCGGCTCATGAACATTCCACGCCACATACGTCTCCACCGTATTGAAACCGCAGGCTTTCAGCTTGAGTAACCGATCCTCCCAATAGTTGGGGACCACTCTGAAATAATGGATGGCACCCGACAAAATCCGAATGAGCTCGCCATCATACATAAATTGTGAACCTCTATACGTCAGCACGGCCATTCTACGGCCCTCCCCGCTCGCTCAGATATATGCCTAACCCGGACAACGTAGGGCACCATCTGGATTCATGAATGCTTAAACGCATCTTTCTCGATGTGACCTGTGGGAAACAGCAAATTCGCTTATACCCCACCACCGTCCCCTTGTAAAACTCTTCCCAACCACCATCTGCCGTCTGTGACTCCAGTGTAAAACGCTCAATCCGTTGGCCTGTCTGGATATGTTCCATCAGCACCACCCGGTCAAACGATCGTTCTTCCTGCAAATCCAGCTCGATCCAAGCCTGCTCCGTTCCTTCGTGAGGACACCAATACGTATCCCGTCGTTCCGTCAGCACTTCCGATACAGCATGTTGTTCATCCATCGTCTGCGATGCTTTTACCAGCGCCTGCAAGGCGAAATTTTCCTGAAAAATGGTGCGCAGCGAATCTCCCAATTCCTGTAGTCGCTCCACATCCGTTTCGTGAATGAGACCACGTGTATCCGGTGGCAGATTGAGTAAAAAGGTGGCGTTGCCCCCCACTGCGCCGTAATAGACGGCGAGCAGTTCTTCCAATGTTTTGACCTGATCATCTTCACTGGCATGATAGAACCATCCCGGGCGAATCGAGGTATTCACCTCGGCAGGGTACCAGATCAGTTGCTCACCTTGGGAACGAATGACCTCTCGGCTTCCCAAATCACTGTCCTGCGTATTGATCCTTGTGGCGAACTCACCATCATCCACCTGTTGCGATTGCTCCTGAATTTTCTCATTATCCTGCATATGCGCTGGCACAACGCTCCATTCCGATTTCCGCGTATGCCCAGCCTCATTGCCACACCAGCGAACATCCGGGCCACATACCGAGATGACAGCTTTGGGCTGAAGTTCACGAATAAGCGCATAATAGGCGTCCCAGTCATAGACCTGCCTTTTGCCATTCGGACCCTCACCACATGCACCATCAAACCATACACAGAAGATGTCGCCATAATTCGTGAGCAACTCGCGCAACTGATGGAGGAAAAACTGGTTATACCTCTCAGAATCTCCATAAGTGGCTTCATGCCGATCCCAAGGAGACAGGTACACGCCAAACTTCAATCCGCCCTCACGGCAGGCATCGGCGACTTCCCGAACCAAATCCCCCGTCCCGTTCCTCCACGGACTAGCCGCGACCGTATGCGCTGTAAACTGACTTGGCCACAAACAAAATCCATCGTGATGCTTACATGTCAAAATCAGCCCCTTCATCCCCGCAGCCTTGCACGCCTGCACCCATTGCGCTGCGCTCAGTTCAGAAGGATTGAAAATTGACGGGTCTTCCTCCCCAGTGCCCCATTCCTGATCCGTAAATGTATTTACCGTAAAATGAATAAACGCGTAGAACTCCATCTCCTGCCACCTCAACTGGCGTTCCGATGGGCTGACTTGTGCTACGGACTTAATCCATTCGGCTGATTGCAGTTCATAATTCATGGCGTATCACTCCTTTTATTTAGCGCATCCCTATATCATTGGACCACCCTTGCTTGGACCGCTACTCAGTGCACTACTGTCCATGAAATGGCTGTGATGCAAGCAATAACTGCTGCTTGGCTTCTTCAACCAAATGTGGATCAATGGGATAATTAAAGCTGCCTTTGTACCTCACGCCTGATCCCATATGGATTTCCGTGATACCCGTCTGACTCACTAGCGTTTGAATTCCCTCTATGGTGACCCCCGACCCTGCCATGACAGTGATGTTCAAGGTTTGCCCCAATTGCTGAAGTTGTTTCAGTTCCAGTATGGCTTCAGGCGCTGTCTGTTTCCCTCCCGATGTAAGTACACGCTCTACGTTGCCCAATGTGTTAATGGCCTTGAGCGCCTCAGTCAAGCTTGTGCTCACATCAATTGCACGATGAAACGTAACGCCCAAACCCTGAGCCTCGGCCATACATGATTGCAAGGATATGAGGTCGACTTCACCATTTCCGGTGAGGGCACCGATCACAATGCCAGCGGCTCCAAGTTCCCTCGCCACGCGTACATCCCGGGTCATGGCGTGGATGTCATCTGCGCTATAGCGGAACGAGCGGCTATGCGGACGGATCATGACATACACTGGGATGGAGACTTGAGAGAGTACTTGCTTCATGACACCATAACTGGGGGTAAACCCTCCTTCGGACATCGCAGACACCAGCTCAATCCGATCAGCCCCTCCCTCTTCAGCTGCTCTGGCATCTGCCGCATCTACAGCGATGACTTCCAATATAGGCTGTCTTTTCATAAGGATCGCTCCCTTCACTTCTTCGTTGAATATTACAGCGTATTAAGGTGATCATCAGCAGGACATTATGTCGTAAGTAGATACTTCCGAGATTGCAATCCCGTATTCTCACCCAACCCTCGCAACGTTAACCAGTATTGATACACATCTCTCGAACTGCACACAGCCTGATCCATGACATAAAGGACCGACTGAACGCTTCGTCAGCGCTCCTGCGGTCCTTCTTCATCATTATGGGCGACGGTCAGCTTCCCAGATCGCAATCTGCAAAGACTGACCTTCATGAACGATATATGGTTTGTCGGTAATGATCTTCATGATTGGATTCTCCTTTGGGGACCGGAATGGGCTAGCAAATAGAGAGCGCAACGGATTTCATCACTTCATCTAATGAATTTTGTTATTTTTGTTATTTATAATGTTATTATTTATTAGCAATAGTCTAAAACGTTAGGATCAGAACGTCAATACAAAAAAAGACACCCGGAGGATGTCTTCGTGTCTTGGATAACCTTCTGGTTATCCGAGCTTTTTCTATTTTCTACGCCGAGCCTTCGTCATTCGATTAAACATAATCAGTGCAGCAATAATCATAGCTATCATGGCAATATTACTCGCCACTTCTTGTGATAGTCCGAAAAGAACCCCCAGGTTAGTCACCAGGCCTCTCACAATCAGCGCCACCACAACCAGCAGGATTGGACTCAAAAAATTATAATTTCTCATTCCTCGCAACACCCCTGACCCCATTGTTCAGAACTACGAATCTCATAACACTATCATAACAGTAGCTATTCTGTGTTACAACAAAGGACACCCGCGTACAGTGTCCTTTGTCATATACCAACGTATTCTGTTTTGGATTACAGAACAACCTTTCGATTGCTCTTATCACCTGATATTTCCGATTATCTTCTACACCTGTTTGAATTCGATCCAGTCAATCTGGAGGCCTGGTTTCGTGAAGTCCAGTTTCAATTCATATAGTCCTGCTTCAAGATCTACTTTGACAAGCTTCTGTCTGATCCATTTGCCTTCCGTACCATTTGTTTGGATAGTGGTTACCAACTGATCATTTAGGAGCAGGTTACATGCACTTTGAGCGAGTTCCGGCTCAGGGGACATGATCTGTACGATAATCCGGTAATGGCCTGCCTCGTCCACTTTCATGTAGACCGGTTCAGCTGTCGCAGGTTTCACCTGTGCGTTCTCAACCAGATCCTGAGCTTGTGCAGAAGATAGGGAGGCATTCGCTTGGAACGAAGCGACGTTCTCCACGATCTCGTGTTTTCTGCCGGACACCGGTGCATTCATGATGAACTTGCAGATGTTAATCGCGGAACGTTGCAGTTCTCCGCGCGTAAGTGTTCCATTTTCCAAGGATTCAATCGTGTTATCGTCCCAGCCATTAATCTCTGCGCCGTAGTTCGGTACAACCATGTAGAGATCATTCTGCGCACGAATCATCCAGTTGGTGTATTTGCGATCAGCCTCTCCACCTTCGGTCACATCGTTCATAATCGCCCACCAGTCGGTCATTACGATTCCCTCGAAATTCCATTCGCCACGCAAAATCGTGGTGTTCAGGTCGTAGTTGGATGCTGCCCAGTGTCCGTTAACCGGGTTGTAGGAGGTCATGATGGAGTTTGCTCCGCCCTCTTTGACTGCGATTTCGAACCCTTTCAGGTAAATTTCACGCAGTGCGCGCTCAGAGACAACGGCATCTACTTTGCTACGGTGTTTCTCCTGGTTGTTGCAGGCAAAGTGTTTCAGTGTGGCATTGGAACCACCCTTCATGATACCTTTCGTACATGCTGCGGCAAATACACCCGAGATTAGCGGATCTTCGGAGAAGTACTCAAAGTTCCGGCCATTGAGCGGACTCCGACGGATATTGAGTCCAGGTCCGAGCAGGGTATCCACCTGATTTCTCAGCAATTCCTGTCCTTCCATCACATACAACTCTTCAACAAGATCCTTGTTCCATGTCGCCGCAAGCAACGTACCAATGGATACCTGTGTTGCCTTCTCGCCACTATCCATACGAATACCGGACGGGCCATCTGCCGTACATGCTACCGGAATACCGTAGTTAAACAGGCTGTCGCTGACACCACCAAATGCAGATGCCGTCCCCGAAGTAACGAGCGGACTGCTCATGCCTTCGCCACGGACAATCGCCGCCAGATCCTGATCACTCAGTTGAGCGATGAAGGTTTCCAGACTCACTTTGCCAGCCTTAACGTCACTCAGCTTGTGGCCCTGATTACCTGTCTGCTCCAGCGTTTGCGGGAGATTCTGCTCAATCCGGTTTGCCATGGATATCTTACGTTTCGGTACTTCTGCATAAGTCAGTTCATAAGATCCATCTTCCTTGCGTGAACCTGGTTTCATCCGTGTAAAATCTTCAGTTGGGGCCATCGCTTCTTGCAGTTGCTCCACCAATTGAAGAGATTCAATACTATAGCCATCCTGGCCATCAATGCTGATATGCTGCACTTGTTTCACACTGGTTCCTACATGCAGTCGGTATGTGCCTTCTTCCAATACGTACGCGGAAGCAAAACCTGTAACACCCGCATCATCATAGGATGCCATGGCATGGATCGGGAAGCTGATCGTCAGAAGTTCTGACTCGCCCGGCTGCAACAATCCTGTTTTGCCAAAAGCCACCAAAGCCTTCACCGGTTGTCCCAGTTTGCCTTGTGGTGCTTCATAGTAGACCTGCACAACCTCTTTGCCCGCATATGTTGTGCCTGAGTTGGTCACATTTACACGAACTTCAATGTAGGTTTCACCGTCTTTGAACACTGATTTTGCTTCTTCGTGCTGGGCCAAAAACGTCGTATAAGACAGGCCGTAACCGAATTCAAACTGAACGCGCTCAGGTCGAAACGTTTCGAAATAACGATAACCTACATAGATATCTTCCTGATACAGGTTCTTGAACTCATTGCCGTAGTTGCTGGTCGAAGGGTAATCTTCAATGGAATATGCAATCGTATCTGTCAGTTTACCGCTTGGTGTAACGTCCCCCGCCAGCACATCAGCAATCGCGTTGCCACCCTCCATACCGCCATGCCAGGAGTAAATTACACCTTCGATCGGATGTAGATACGTTTCGTTTAGCCAGCTCATGTCGATGATATTTGAGACATTCAACACAACGATCGTGTGTTCAAACTGCGAAGTAACTTGCTTCAACATCGCTTTCTCATCTTCTGTCAGTTGGTAACTTCCTGGCGCATCCGCATTATCCTGGTCTTCTCCTGCTGTACGTCCAATAACGATAATGGCTTTGCTAGACTTGCTTCTGGCCTGTGCAACCAGTTCATCCGTCAAAGGCATTTCTTTCTGATTCCATGGCTCGGCCGCCCATACTTTTCCGCCATCATCAAATGGATTTTCCTCAATCCACTTCTCATAGACAGCTGCTAGCTCTTCATTGACCGTTATATTCTTCTTGCTGCGCAGACCATCCAATAGATTCGTTGTATAAGCCACATGTACACTACCGCCTGAACCTGTACCGCTGCGATAATAATTGACTTGAATTCGACCAAAAACTGAAACGTTTTCGTTTTCACGAAGTGGAAGCACTTGGCCTTCATTTCTGACTAAAACGGCTCCTTCTGCGGCAACCGTACGACTAAACTCTGCAAACCCTTCCAATGGAACTCCGATTTGATGTGTGCTCAATGATTTCCCTCCTGATTGTCATCCCCATCTCTACGAACGAATAAGACCATTCAATATGATCTGGTAGATTCACTTGTACATAGTCTCATATTAACAGATTCTATAGAAGAAATTAAATTAGATTTGTGCTTTTGAGAAGAAATTACCCTAACGTCAAAAGTTGTAGACACAATTACGCGGTTCCACGATGTAAGAACACGCTCATTCAATCAATTATTCGTTAAGAATACAATGATTCAAGGATAATATTTAGGGAATTATTTCCGATAAACGTATGGATAATATCTCCCATTTTGTTGAACTAAAAGGCTTTTGTGGTATACTAGTGATATCAACAAATTAGGAGCGTACTGTGCTCACCAGGGTTGCAACCCTTGGTTCCACTCCGCAGTGGACTTTAAATAAGATGCGGAATAGAGTATTTAGTTGCATAACACACGGTAATACGGAATATACTATATTTGGACCCCTAGGGTCACTGGGGAAGGCGACCCCTAGTTCCACTCCGCGGTGGACTTTAAATAAGACGCGGAACAGAGCTTTTAGTCGCCACCATATTGTAATTGTGAAGGCGCGGGTTCTATCTACCTAGCGTCTTTTTTAGTTTGCAAATAGAAATTGTGAGGGAACCTATATGCTCGAAAGGATATCACATGTCCAGGACTTACACTCACTAGATGTAAAACCAAGAATAGATCAGATTAACCTAAAATTGCTCCTCGACTATTACATCAGCTATCTATTACCTTATCGATTTACATACCATTTGGAAGATGGCTCCATACTCCACTTAGATTTTAACAAAGAAAACTTTTGTCATTTTGTAGGCTTACAGAGTATTGTCAATAAAACTTTGAAGGAACGCGCAGCTTCAAAATATAGGGGCATGCCAGGTTTCAATGGTGTAATGAACGGTATAATTACGTTTGAAGATTTAAAGAAGAAAAACAAGGGTGGATTCAATAGTGTAAAAAGTAAATTAGTTAATTTCCATCTCATTCCCAAGCTACTTATGTCTTCAACACAAGTCGTTTACTACACTCAACCTGTTAATAATATTAATTGTGCCCTATTGATATTTGATGTGTATCACAATGCCTATATCCATCTTGGAATAGATAAAATAGTGGAAGGAACATATGTAGCAAGAACGTTTCTTATCGAACCGATAACACAAAAAAATTCGGGCACTACTTTCATTGATGGTCAAAAAGGACCCATACCCATTGTTAAAACTTTAAAAACGTTAAGACCGTATATACACAAGTAACAGCCTCTACAGCTATCACCATCACTGAATCATCAGATAACTGTTAATGGTGGTTCATCTGGGATCGATTTCAGGTATAAACTAAATAACCGTTCTCCGGTCTACTACTGGAAAACGGTTATTTAGTTTGTTTTGCTACCTAGAAGGTTATAGAATTCCTTTTATATATCAAGTTGTAAGTTTCGCATATACCAGGAAGAATAACATCTCTTCGCCCATGATGACATAACCCGGAACCCGATAGATCAGATCCACAAGGACAAATGCCACCAGCAACCCTACCATCACCGCCAGATGACGTGGCCGGAGTCGTAGATGTGCGTGTCTGTAACGATGGAACACAAGTGATGTCGACAAGAAATATAGCAGCGTTGATCCAAACACAAACCCTAGCATGAACACATAGTTTAACTGATTTTGATATAACAGCTGAATTGAAGCAGCGATCATGCTCATGGAGATGTAGATGAACAGATGGCCGTATATGATCGCTTGCCCGGCTGTCTGAATCTCTTTGCTAACCTTTTTCTCCACGTTGTCGAAGTATTGCCACCACATCGCAATGACAAAGATGGACGTAAAGGCTGCAAACAAGATGGATTTCATATCCCAATGATCTGCTTGCAGCACAGCGATAATGCTTACCACCGATTCACCAAGCAGGATAAGTGTAAAGAGTGCGAAACGTTCCAACAAGTGATGGGTCTGAACGGGCACTTTCACCAGATTTTTGCGTCCGATCAATGGAAGTACGATGTCCACGGCAATCCCCGCATACAAAATCACGTAGCGCAGCCAGGAATCGAAAAACAGTGAACCCGATGAGATCAAGATCCCAATAAGGAAACAGATACCCAAGTAACGAGCGGCTTGCTGCTGATGCTCGCCTTTTGACTTGTGAGCCGTCAGATACTGAATCGCCGTAAATGCCCGTGAGCCGATATATCCAACGAAGAAGGACAGGTAGTATTGGTCAAAATGGGTAGAGAGACTCGCCGTCATGACCATAACGGACAGAAGCTGAAGGATGAGGAATATTCGATGGATGAGGATATCTTGACCATAGCGGTTAATAAACAAGGTCTGACCAACCCATGCCCACCAAACAGGGATAAAAATAAGCACAAACTTCATTAGATATTCAAACGTAATTACTCCGTGTTCGGCATGCAACAAGACATGACCCGCTTTGGCGACCGCTGCTACGAAGAGCAGATCGTAAAACAGCTCCAGCCAGGTAACCTTTTTCTCCATCATCCTTCGTTGCTCCTTTAGGTTTTCTCATAATCTAACGTCAGCTATATAAGTTGAACTAAAGCTGATTCACACATACACTCCGATGACAGAATAACCCTCCAATCGCTGTTATCCCCAGATTTTTTTGATTCCCTTTTCCTAAGGGAAAATCCGGGGATAACGTACGCTTCCGATGTAGCTTTCTTTCAGAAAGCTTTTAGGCGATCGCTTCGCTTTTTCAGGTTTTTTCTAGAACTCTTATTAATTCGCAGCTGTAGCAGGTGCGAGCGTTCTTACCACGATTGGTTGCAGGTTGTCCTCAATTTGAGGGCGGTATTTCTCAAACCACTCTGGCAACATCAATTTTTGTCCAAGTGAATCAGCAGGTTCATCTTTGGCAAAACCCGGAGGATCTGTAGCAATTTCGAACAGAATGCCGCCAGCTTCTCTGAAGTAGATTGCGTTAAAGTACTGACGATCCCGAACTGGAGTTGGTTGGTACCCATACTCGCGTACAGCTTCACTCCACTGTGCATGCTCCTCATCGTCTTTGGCACGCCATGCAATATGGTGCACGGTTCCTGCGCCGCCCATACCCAGAGGTATACGGGTCACTGGAACATCTACGACATTACCGATATCCCCGCTGGACCGGAAACGAGCATATTCTTCATTTTCACTCACTCTGACAAATCCCAAAATTTTCTCAAGAGCATCCATCGTTCTTTGCGGGTTAACACTGAACAGGACAGCACCACCGAAGCCTTTGATTGCTTTATCTGTTGGAATCCCCTCGTGCGCCCAAGTGCTGGTTGCTCCCTCTTCCCGTTCAACAAGCTCAAGCCGCAGGCCTTCGCCATCTTCGAATTGAAGCAGGTCTTCATTGAAGCGACTTGTTTTGGTTACCTCAATGTTATACTGTTCCAGCCGATTCTGCCAGAAGCCAATCGACCCAGGAGGAATGACATAGGAAGTGATGCCGACCTGACCTCCACCAATTTTCCCCCGTGGTGATCCAGCGGATGGGAAGAAGGTAATGATGGTACCTGGGCTTCCGTGCTCATCGCCAAAATACAGATGATATACATCAGGTGCATCGAAGTTGATTGTTTTTTTCACAAGACGAAGTCCCAGAACTCCGGCATAAAAATCAACGTTGGCCTGTGGATCTCCTGCGAAAGCTGTAATATGGTGAATACCTGTTGTTTGAATAGTCATGATTAATTCCTCCTTGGTTTGGTAAGCTTGTTTTGAATTGAGTAGGTGTTAGAGATAGTTGAGATAGTAGATTTATAGTAAGTTTGTATTATCTTTAAATTAAGATATATGATCTAGCGAATTATATTTTAGTTGTTATTTTGATTAGCCTGTTCTTGTTTCAATTTATCAGGAGTCACGTCATCGCCGTTTGGATCATAGATGGTAGCATTCAGCAGAATGTCGTTGACCGAACCGCGAAAAGTTTGCAGATATTCTTGGCGAAGACGAACCTGTTCCTCTTTCTCCATCTCCGTCAATCCGCCCTCTTTGGCTTTTCTTGAAAGTTCATTTATTCTGGTCAATGTTGGGATCATCATCTTGATCTCTCCTTGTCTAATGGATTAAAGATATTTGTTTTGGTTGATATTTATATTTAAATTAAATATCTTAAGTTAAAGATAAATGATTTGTGATCGGTTGTCAACTCTTTTATCTAAACTAAAATAAATGAACCCGTTCCTCTGCTCTACGCCATTTTGCTTTAACTATGAATCCAAAAACAAAAAAAGGGCTAGCTCCGCAGTAATTCACTTACTACGAACCTAGTCCTTCATGTATTGATTTAATTAGCCCAGCTTATGACCACAATTCGGACAGAAGTTGGCTCCTTCATTTTTGGCTCCACAGTTCGGGCAGAAGTTTGGCTTCTTGTTGCCTTCTGTCGATGAAGAGTTACCTGAATCACCATTGCTATTTCCCGCTGGCTTCTGGTCAGCATTCTGATTCTGAGACGAACCCGCATTATTGTTCTGGTTCTGGCCTTGGTTCTGATTCATGTTTTTCATCATTTCATTGGCCATATTCATACCCATCATCATACCCGCCATATCCGAGGCAGCGCCGCCGCCCTGTACTTTACCGGATGAGATGCCGTCTGTCATGCTGACCTGTTGATACTTTTGCAGATTACCAATCATCTCATGCGAAGCGGTCTTTGTAATCATATCCTGAATCTCTTTTGGATAGTTGAAACTCATCACTTGGAAACCGGTAATCCCAATACCGATGTCTATCATCTGCATATCCAGATCTTCCTGAATACCTTTGGCAATATCCGATGCGTTGGCCTGCAGGTTGAACATATCCTTCCCTTCGCGGCTAATCCACTTCATCAGAAGCTGATCCAGCACGGAAGTGATTCGGATTTTGACATCCTCCACCAGATAACTCTGCTTGATCCCTGCAATCTTATCAATCAGGGTGACATAGTCACTTACTTTAAAATTAAATGTACCGTTCGCCCGAATCGGCATCCCGCCCGGCAGTTGTGGTGTTGGAATCAACACCGGACTTTGTGTGCCCCACCGCACGGTGAACTCTTTTGTATTTACAAACAAGACTTCGACCCGCATGCCGCTGTTGAATCCGAATTTGAACCCTTTTAATGTAGAAAGGAATGGAATGATCTCGGAATCGATATTAAATGATCCTTCGTCCTCGAAAATGCCTTCCACTTTACCGTTATTCAGGAAAATGGCGTCCTGACCGGAACGGATGATGAGTTTACTCCCCTTCTTGATCTCCCGGTTGCTCCACTTCCAAAATATCATGTCATCTCTGAACTCTTCCCATTCCACCACATTCGAAAATTGATTTCTGAAAAATCCCATACTCGTTCCCATCCCTTCTATTTAACATAATTCGCAAACTCCGTTACTAAAACGACCCTCTACTTCCACTGTGTGAATGACCGCCTCGGGAGGTACCCCCGCCTCCTCCTCCGCCACCGTTGTTATTGTTCTTCTCGATTTTGCGCTTGGTTACGGTTGTACGGATATAACGATCCTGACGATCAATTACACTGGAATTGCTTGAATCCTCATAAGTCGCACGATTGACCGTGACACGTCCCCCGGAACGATAGGTCATAATACCAACAACAATACCGCCAAGAACTACAGATACTCCCAACTGAAACCAACCGTTGAACAAAATATTGTTTGGATTCACACCAGGTTCATACCCCATATATTTGTAAGAGAGCTCAATATATTTCTCAAATGCGAGTTTATAATCCCCATTGGACAATTCAGAGGTAATTCGGGTACGGATAGCATCAAGCCGCTGATCGTCCAGATACTCTTTTGCCTTATAAAATCCAGCCAGATACACTTCGCGATTATTCATATCCATCGTCAATATGACAGCATTACCAAATTTCTTATCGTACCCTAACCCCTGCTCATCATAAAAATCTTCCGTTAAGAGCATAACATCCTGATTCTCAACATTATTTGTTGTATAGATAACAAAGTCCGTCTGCCGTTCCGCGCCATACTGATTCGCAAGTAGATTCAGTTCACTTATCTCCTGCTCACTCAGCAGGTTAGCCTCATCGTAGATGAGATTTTTGCTCTCCGCTGCGGATGCCGATGATATGGGAATCAACGGAGCCACAAGGGTTATCATAAGTAAAATGAGCGTAGCCATCACGCCCAGAGGGGTTCTTTTTCTCATAAGAATCCACCTCCCATCATCCAGGAAACCAGCTTCAGTGACAACAACGAGACTGCAGAGACTCCTGCGAACCATCCTGCCACTTTAGCTTTGCTGATCGGCGGTTTACCGACCACTTTCCCTGTCTGACCATTCATGGCAAAGGTATACTGTGCCCGATTGTAGTCATAGTTGACCATCCACACCGGGAGCAGCACATAGTCTGCATTTTTGAGCGTGGTATCAATCTGTTTGTCCGTGTAGCTCACGCTGGTATATCCGGATACGGTTGAAGCAATATACGAATCAATGTACGATCTCGTTTTATCCTTGGCCCGTGGAAAAAGTTCCTCGTCCGTATAACTGTATTTTTCCGCAATGTACCCCGCCAGATACGGGGTCTTGAACAATTTCAGCTGATTATATGGAAATGGCTCCAGCTTATCCATCAGTTCATCCTTCATTTTCTCCGATGCATCGATGGGCAGGTTCACGTAATTCAGCCGAATCCGGCGGTATATATCGAAATGCTGTGTTTCCGTGTAATGGTAGTCGCCCTGGGTGTAGGATCTGACCTTGGTGCCACGACCATGCACTTCGATTTTGTTATGTAACTCGTACAACCAGAACGGCACGTACATGCCAGTAATGCTCTGAATCCGATCGGCGGACATGAAGCCACTTGGCGTCAAAAGGCCGTTTTTGCACCACTTTTTGAAAGCCTGCTTGGCTTGATCCTTGTTGATCGAAAAGGGAATCACCATCGCAGGGGCCAGATTGCCCGTCAGCCGATCACTGAGTACAACCGCTGCACCGCAGAAACTACATGTCGTCGCACTGGTCTCCGGTTCTGTCACGATGTCAGCTCCACAGCTGTTACAGTGGTATTCCTTGACCTCATTTTCGGTAAATACTTGTCTCTTCAAGGGATCGGGGATCTGCTCTATGTTGTCCTGACGGCCGCAGCTGGGACAGGATAATGCACCTGACACACTGTCAAAGATCATGCCACTGCCGCAGTTTGGACATTTATATTCAATAACCGGCATCTGCTCACCTCAATGTTAACGAAATATGATTCTTTTCTGCCCTCTACGTTGTAGTCTATATGTTAAATTCCGTTCTTCAGCTTCTCCTGAATCGCTGCGAGTTCTTCCTCTGCACTTGGCGATGCATTCTCATTATTACCCGCATCTGCGTTCATGTCCCTCTCCAACTGGGCTATTAATTCGTCCAAATCATCTTCCTGTGTCCCAGCACGAAGTTCTGCCAAAGCCTCTGCTTCGTTCAGCGCCTGATTCGCCTTGTCTTCCATGGCCTTCAATGCAGCATCGGCTCTGCCCGCAGATGCATTCCGTTCGTTGGCCTGTTGCTGTGCCTTTGCATCTGCGATGCGACCTTTCAGTTCTGCATGCCTTGCTTCCAGTTGCCCCAGATCTGCAACCAGTTTATCGTTCATATGCTTCATCATCTTGGCTTTGGCAGAAGCACGTTCATAGGCGGCTTGTAATTCGTTCAATTTGTCAGCAAGCTTCAATTTCTTCTCCAGAAAACCACGTGCCTTGTCTTCGTCTCCCGACTCCGCCGATTTTTCCGCATATCGCTGTAACTTCTTGACCTCGGCGCTGCACTCATCCAATGCTCGCTTCGCCCGGCTCTCATCGGACAACACCGCCGTTGTCTCCGCTTTTACCTGACCCAGATCACTGCTCAGACTTCGCATATACTCATTCACGCTTTTCTCCGGGTCTTCCGCCCGAGACAACATGTGGTTCACATTCGCCTTCATCACGTCTCTAAACCTCGATAAGATTCCCATGACTTGTTCCTCCTCCGAAAAGTTCATATGTATACTATAATACATGAATACGCCCACATACGTTTCACATTTCACGATGGCAAGTGGAGTTACTACGATTCAAATCCGTACTATAAAAATGTAATATAAGAAAAGACGAGCACTTATAGTGTCGCCTTATAATCAAAAAAATCACTCATATTATCAGTATCATTGTTCCTCAATCACAGTTCGTTAATGAATTGCATACTTTCATCTGTGATCCGATCTTGATCGGTATTAAGGCTCTCCACCGCTGTGAAAAACACATCCAGTAGCTCGACGTTGTACACTGTACGGATATATTCGGTTATTAACGCCACATCCTCTTCCCTCTGATACTCCAGACATGGACGGCCCTCACTCCACAGCACCCTGCACGTGAACTTCCCGACAACATCCTTAATGATGTGATCCGGCTCAGCTACTTTATGAATCTCTCCCATATGAAATCTCCTCACTTCTCCACACTTAACGTGTGCAATTATCCGTTAATTTTGAAATACATAACAATTCGATTCAGTGTACTTCATCACATTCCACTCGGAGAGTTATCGCGGCATATCACACAGGCATTTTACAGATGTGACAGTGTTGGTTCCCCCATAGGTGCCATTCCTTCGCAAGTTGGCTATAATAAGGGGATCAAAGTTTTCTATAAAGGCAGGAAAAATATGCGTACACGAGTTCACTTTATTGCTCCCTACGAATCGATGATTCCTATTATACAAGAGTGCATTCCTCGCTTTCCCCAGTTAGCCATTCAGACGGACGTGGGCGACTTGGCGAACGGTGTAGAATTAGCAACTCAAGCTGAGAAAAATGGTGCAGAGATTATCATCAGCCGCGGCGGAACCGCCCAACTCATTAAAAAAGCAGTGACCATTCCCGTCATTGATGTGCAGTTATCGGGCTATGATATGATTCGTTCACTTACCCTGGCAAGCCAGTTTAACGGCCAAACAGCCATTGTTGGCTTCTCCAACATCACCTCTGGTGCACAATCGATTATTGATCTGATGGATCTGCCCCTTAAGGTCTATACCATACATAGCTCGGAAGATGTGGCAAGACTCCTCTTGGAGTTGAAAGCTTCCGGGTACCGACAGATTGTCGGAGATGTGATCACCGTCAACACCGCGAAGACCTATGGTCTGGAGGGATTGTTAATCCAATCTGGCCAGGAATCCATCCTTAGAGCGATGGAGGATGCACAGCTGGTCTATCGTTATTTGAGCAAAAATCATGCGATATCGATCATCCTGAATGACCTGGTTACACGGGAACATCCCAATTTACTTATTTTAAATGAACGGAATGAAGTTGTATTCGAGAACCTGACCGATTTTGAGAAAAATCCGCTGACCGATAATCACATATATCTGACCAATACCAGTCTGGAATTCCATCAATCCCACATCCAAAATGTGTTCATGGTGGACGATTACCAGCTCACGGTTAACGCCTATGAAACGACCCTGGACAACAAGAACTACAAGGTGTATATGCTGGAAAAAGGACAACCCTATGCCTTTGCACAATTCGGCATAACAACGTTCACAGATGCATCGATGGAGCCCATCGTTGCCGAATCCCCTGCCATGCAGGCGGTATTACAGAACATTCGGGCACTTTACGAGAATCATGAACCGATCTATCTGCGGGGTGAAGCGGATTCCGGTAAATCTTTTCTGGTCAAACACATTCATCAGATGTACTCCGGTGGTGGACTGTTATTACAGATGGATCTCTCGCAAGTTCCGCCCGGTCATTTGCACAAGATACCACTCGCCAAGGTTAGAAATGTAGAGATTAACCACATGGAAACACGCATGGAAGATCCGGAGTTGCTCGCCTTTATCCAGAGCTGCCTTCAAAATCAGATTGGGGTGTTTATACTCGGGGAACAGATAATGAACCCGCAGTGGTCACTTGATCTGGAGCTCAATACAATTATGATGCCAAATCTTGCGGATAGACCAGAGGATCTGGCTCCACTGATGCAGCATTTCCTGACGGATTACTACCACAAATACGGAACTACTGCGGTGAGGATAAAAGAAGATGCACTACAGCTGATCCGGGATCAGATCACGAATATGAACGTCAACCAGTTGAAACACCTGATCAAGCAGGCTGCACTCAATGAACAGGATTATGTAATTACCACGCCTACCTTGTCCCGCTTGCTGGATCAGCAACCTTCTTCAAGCCCAATGAAGTTGAACGGTACGCTGAAGGAGATTGAGAAGGAAGTTATTCAGTTCGTGCTTCAGGAGGAAAATAACAATCAATCCAAGGCCGCAGAGCGTCTGGGGATTAACCGGGCCACATTATGGCGTAAACTTAAAGATTAACTTTAAGTTTGCGTCTTTTTTATCGCCTTTATGTGTTGCATTTTTAAACAATTAATTATGTATTTAAAATTTACAATAATTTATTGTTGCTATATTAAACGATATGGGATAACATAATCCCTGCAAGCGCTTCATAAAAACGATTACTTCATAAGGAGCTACTACTATGAACATTAAAGCAACTTTAGATCGCATCCCTGGCGGTATGATGGTCGTTCCCCTGTTACTTGGTGCAACCATCAATACATTCTTCCCAAATGCTCTGCGCATTGGCGGATTCACGGAAGCTCTCTTCGTTAACAGTTCCAGTACGTTGATCGCGCTGTTCCTATTGATTGCGGGTACACAGATTACGTTCAAAACAGCGGGCTCATCCGTCGGCAAGGGCGTTACCTTGCTGGTCGTCAAGTGGGCGATCGGTGCAGCACTCGGTCTCGTTGCCATTCTATTTGCTGACTCAAGTGGATTATTCCTGGGTCTTGCCCCACTGGCCATTATTGCAGCAATGACCAACTCGAACGGTGGTTTGTACATTGCACTCGCCGGTCAATACGGCAAAGAAGATGACAAAGCAGCCTATCCGTTCCTCGCACTCAGCGATGGTCCATTCCTAACCATGGTAGCGCTCTCCATCTTCGGTGCGATGGGTTTTGCAAACGGCATGTTTTCCCCTATGGCCTTTGTTGCGGTATTGCTTCCGCTCATCGTTGGTGTCATTATTGGTAATCTGGACCGCAATCTTGCGGAGTGGCTGCACAAAGGCAGCGACAAACTTGTTCCGTTCTTCGCCTTCTCACTGGGTATGGGAATCAACTTCTCGTCGATCATCCAAGGTGGACTTGGTGGAATCATGCTTGGCGTTCTGACCGTTCTTCTCACAGGTGGAATTGGATTTCTGTTGTTCAAAGCCATCGGCTGGAACCCTATCGTTGGTGCTTCCGAAGGTTCTACAGCCGGGAATGCCGTAGGTACACCTGCTGCCATCGTGGCTGCTAATGCTTCATTTGGCCCGATTGCCGAGATTGCTACGGTACAAATTGCAGCGAGCGTTGTAACAACAGCCATCCTGTTGCCAATCTTCATCGGGTTCCTCTCCAAACGACTGGAGAAATCAGGTGGAGTCGAGAAATACAATCAACGACCAACCACATAAATGGTTTTCACCTGAACTAATGTGCTTAATCTGTGCTTAGTGAATGATCTGAACAGACTTTTTATTGAATTGTGCTTACAAGGAGGGATGACTGCATGAAATTAGCCATTATTGCAGATGATTTGACCGGTGCCAATGACAGCGGGGTGCAGCTTGCCCGTCATGGCTTGAAGACCAGCGTTCTTTTTAATATGGATGAAGGCCCTCTTACACGTTACGATGCCGTCGTCTTTGATACAGATAGTCGTTCCATATCCCCGCAGGAAGCGTATGACCGGGTATATCGGGCTGCTGAATTGCTGACGAACAATGGATTTGAGACGATTTTCAAAAAAATGGACTCCACCATGCGCGGTAATATCGGCATCGAGATTGATGCTGTATATGATGTCGTAAAGCCGGACTTTATGATGATTGCCCCGGGTTATCCAAAAAATAACCGGACGATATTGGAAGGAATTCATTACCTGAACGGCGTTCCGCTGGCAGATACTGAAATTGCCCATGATCCGAAGACACCTGTAACGATTTCCTACCTTCCGGACTTGTTGAAACAACAGACCAAGTACGATGTTGGCGAGATCACCGTCGCCGATCTGGAAGCCGGGCAGAGTCATATTCGCACCAAGCTAGAGCAGTTGAAAACAAATAACATTCCGTATGTAATGGTGGACTCCACCGAAGAAAGACATCTGGAACTGATTCTGCAGATGACTCGCGAGTTGGAGTATACCTTTACTTGGGCAGGTTCGGCGGGCATTGCCAATTACCTCCCCGCACATTACGAGTTGGAATCCAGGGCTGCGTCACTTGATATCCCGGAGAATCCCGGTCCAATCCTAACGGTGGTTGGCAGCGTGAACAAGAATTCCCGTGAGCAGCTGCATCGCTTGATGCGCAAGTCCCGCGTGGCTTCAGTCTCCTTCCATTCCTTCAAAGCGGTATCCGCAACCACAGACCGCGCGGAAGAGATGGAACGTGTCTATAACGAAGTCCGAGACAAAGCGCTGGAAGGACAAGATGTTGTCCTCTACTCCACCGCTGAACAGGTGGATATCGAACTGGCACGGGCAACGGGCGAAGTTCGTGGTCTCAATCACACGGAAGTCAGCAACCAAATTGTACTCGCGATGGGTGAGATCTGTGCCAGACTGCTGGAAGAGGGACTTTTCAAAGGGGTCTCCATGACTGGCGGCGATACGGCAAAACAAATCTGTCTGAAATGGAATATCAGCGGCTTCGAGTTGCTGGATGAGCTTGAAATCGGCGTGCCGATCTCCAAGTTTATAGGGATTGATGATCTGCATGTGATTACCAAAGCAGGCGGATTCGGTAAACCCGATGTCTTTATTCATGCGATTCAAAAATTAAAAGGGGGTATTCTCGTATGAAACCTACAATTGGAATTACGATGGGCGACGCAGCAGGCATTGGACCGGAGATTATTATGAAAGCACTGGGTCATCAAGAGATGTACGATCAGTGCAATCCACTCGTTATTGGTGATGCAAAGATTCTGGAGCGTGTGTTGCCAGTCATCGGCTCAAGTCTGAACGTTAATGCGATTCAAGAGCCTTCCGAAGCCAAGTATGAATTCGGTACTGTGGATGTGATTGATCTGAACCTTGTTCCTGCGGATCTGGAATATGGTAAAGTATCGGCCGTGGCTGGAGATGCAGCATTCCAATTTCTCGCCAAAGCCATTGATCTTGCCAAAAAACAGCAGATTCATTCCATCTGCACCGCACCTTTGAACAAAGAAGCTCTCCATCAAGGGGGGCACCTGTATCCGGGACATACTGAGATTCTGGCTGACCTGACGGATACGCAGGACTTCTCAATGATGCTGACCACGCCGAATCTGCGTGTTATTCACCTGACAACACACATGGGTCTGATCGATGCTATTGCGAGTATTAATCCGGAAAGAACCTACACCGTCGTGAAGCTTGCTCATGATACGTTGAAAAAAGCAGGCTTTGAGAATCCGCGTGTTGCCGTATGCGGAATCAATCCTCATGCCGGAGAGAATGGCTTATTCGGCAACGGTGAAGAAGAAGAGAAACTACAGCCCGGCATTGAGCGTGCGCAGCAGGAAGGCATTAACGTCGTTGGTCCACTGCCGGCGGACACACTCTTCTTCCGCGCTGGTCGCGGTGACTTCGATATCGTTGTAGCCTGCTACCACGACCAAGGTCACGCACCAATCAAGGTAATGGGCATCGAGGAAGGCGTGAACATCACCGTTGGGCTGAAAGGCGGTATCATCCGTACGTCTGTCGACCACGGTACCGCCTTCGATATCGCCGGCAAAAATATCGCCGATGATAAAAGCATGCTGGCTGCCATCCGCTCTGCTATTGAGCTGGCGCCGAAGGATCAGGGATAACATCAAGATTCATTCGGTACATGCTTGAGTCTGATCGTAAGATCAATTGTATTCGTATCGGTATATATTCGGTATTCGATAAATAGAAGGAAAAAGGCAATCCCTTTGTAACTTAGAGGGTTTGCCTTTTTGTATATCGTCCACCCATTTATCCAGACCAATAGTCTTGGTTGGTATTATGGCCATCAAACATATGCTAAACTGATCATAATATGCAAGTAAAGTGTAGGACTCCTGTAGACCTGCAGTACACATCGATTACGTGAAGTTCACACCGACTTTAAATGATAAAAAGGAAGAGATTTAATGGGAAGAAAACAATCTTTTACTGAGACAGAGCTACTGGACACAACTAAAAAATTAATACTTGAGCATGGCTACGACGGTTTTCATCTCAAGCTACTCTCACAGCATCTGTCTGGAGCCCGGAGCACGATATATCAATATTACTCTAATAAAGAAGAGATTGTTGCTGCTTGTATGAAGCGCTCCATATCAACCGTATTAGAGAATTCATTAGCCATTGATGAGACAGATCCAATGGATGCCCTCGAACAATTGCTCCTCATTTACGCAGAAGAATCTACGCTCCATCAACTTTTGGGAGATGCTAGTAAAATTAATACGACTAATTCTTCCGCAGCAGCGAGAGATATTGAATTTATTGAGAAAGCACATATGACTCTTAAAATTCAATTATCACGCTTGTTTGAACGCGCTCAGCAGGATCAAGCTCTGCGACAAGATATTCCTCTACCTGTACTTATTGGTGTTTTTTTTAACTTAATTAATACGCCTAATATGCTAAATATCCCTACGCCTGATTGGGGTAAGCTGTTGTTTCAAATGTGGGTTGGGGGGGCCAAGAGCTAGATTTATTCTTGGATTAAATTTGACACATGTGTCATTTATATCGTTTAATTATATAAACCACGTGGCTGCACCTCTAATTTGACACATGTGTCAATAAAAAAACGAAAGAAGGAGTTGAACAGATCATGTTTTTAGCTATGAAGGAATTAATGCATAATAAAATGAAATTTTTAATGATTATTATTATTTTCGTACTAATGGCTTGGTTAGTCTTTATTTTATCCGGTCTGGGGAATGGATTATCTACGCTAGCTGCCTCAACATTCAAAACCATGAAGGCTGATTATGTCATCTTTGAAGAAGGAGCTCAGTCTTCCATGAGCAAGTCACTGCTGTCAGATCAATTGGTTGCTCAGGCAGAAAAGCTGCCAAATGTGGATGCTGCTGCACCCATGGGAAGTACGATGGCAACGGCACTGAAAGAGAATAGCACCAAGAATAAAGATAAGGTAGATATAGCGATTATAGGAATTGACCCAGGAAGCTTTTTGGAACCAGCTATTGTAGAAGGTGAAAGCCTGTCTTCCGAGAACCCTACGGGTGTCGTGGTGAATTCAACCATGAAAGATGAGGGCTATCAACTTGGGGACACCTTTCAACTGGATGGCACAACGGAATCATTGACGATTATCGGATTTGTGGAGAATCAGACGTATAACCACGTTGCATCCGTATTTACCCCAATGGCTGAATGGCGGAAGATTACCTTCGCGGCTCCAGGTTCAGATAAAGGAATTGCCGGACCGGTTAATGCGATCATGTTACAAGGCGAGAATATTGATCCAGAAGTTATAAATAAAGAGTTAGCCAGCACAGATACAGTTACCCGAGCAGCAGCTGTACAAGGAATGCCAGGATACAAAGAAGAGAACGGTACGATTCTAATGATGCTTACATTTCTACTCGCGATCTCTGCATTTGTACTCGGGGTATTCTTCTATGTCATTACGATGCAAAAAACCAACCAGTTTGGCATTATGAAAGCGATAGGCGCTAGTAACCGTTTCTTGGGAAAAGCCATTATCTCGCAAGTGTTTGTACTTTCGCTGACTAGTATTGTTGTTGGAATCTTGCTGACTTATGGGACAGCAGCAATTATGCCAAAAGGAATGCCATTTAAGCTGGAAACCAGTCTTGTCTTCAATTATTCTGTTATCTTGCTGGTTATTGCTATGTTAAGTTCACTGGTATCTGTTCGCAAAATTACTAAGATTGATCCGCTTAAGGCGCTCGGGAGGGTTGAATAATGAGTAAGGGACTGCACATGCGGGAAGTCACCATGTATTATGCCGAAGGAAACAATCAAATCACTGCACTCGATCATGTATCCATATCAGTAGAGCCGGGAGAGTTTGTTGCTGTGGTTGGACCTTCCGGTTCTGGTAAAAGTACATTCTTATCTATTGCTGGAGCCATGCTTAAAGCCTCTGAAGGAGAGGTTCAACTAAATGGGAATAACATTTCTGCACTTACTGAGAAAGAACTGTCTAATATTAGGTTGCAAGAAATTGGGTTTATTATGCAATCTTCGAATTTGGTTCCCTATTTAAATGTTCTTGATCAATTGCTCGTGGTAAAAAGAATGTCTGGCAAGGTTGGAAGGCAGGATAAGGAATTTGCCTCTAAGCTGTTAGAGGAACTGGGTCTGGGTTTGAAGTTGAACAGTTTCCCAGAAGAGCTATCAGGTGGTGAGAAGCAACGGACAGCCATTGCTCGTTCTTTAATGAATAATCCCAACATCATCTTAGCCGATGAACCAACCGCCAGTTTGGATACCAAACGAGCCCATGAAGTGGTCAGTCTAATTGCACGCGAGGTGAAATCACGCCAAAAAGCAGCCATTATGGTTACCCATGATGAGCGCATGCTTGAATATTGCGATAAAGTATATCGGATGAGTGATGGAGGATTATCCCTGGCAGAATCATGAATATACTGACACATCAACATACCCGTCATGTCCCTATCTATTCATGTTATGCAAGGCTTCTGTCCAGAAAATAACCACTTAAGTAGCGCTTTAGACCTGTCCATCACTACCCTCGTACATCTCATCTAGGTGCTCAAGTCACTCGGGTCTCGCCCGCAAGCATCATCTTACGTTCGCTCTGTGAAGGTCTGCTCTGGCGATAAGCACTTGGTGACATACCACTCTGTTTGTTGAAGATGCGATTGAACTGGGAGAAGCTTGCGAAACCGCACTGTGCAGCAATATCCGTAATTTTCTCCCTCGAATTCAGCAGCAATTGCTGGGCATTCCGAATACGAGTCATCTGCACATACTCCGTGAAGGTGAAGCCGGTGACTTTGTTGAATTGGCGAGACAAGTGATGGGCACTTACATAGAATTGCTTAGAAACCTCATCCAGAGATAAATCCTGTTGATAATGGCTATGAATATACGATGCAACGGCATACATACGCCGGGCCATCGATGATCCTGTCTCTTCACGAACGTACCCATTCTCTACCGAGTAACGATGAATCGCACACAGAAACTCAACAAATCTATGATGAATCACAACCTTTTGAAGTGCAGAAGGCTGCTGCGATATAGCAAAAATATCATTGATCGGCGTGAGGACTTCCTTGCGTCTTTCTTCTGTAAATCGGAATATCGGGATGGATTCATCAAAAATCGAAAACAGCTCATTGTAATCGCTCTCAAGACCAGGTGTATTACGTGGCATGGCAAAGGTGATCATCAATCGTTTCGGCGGGGCACCCTTCGGATATTGCGTTTTATGCAGCAAAGAAGGTCGCAACAGCACGATATCATAAGGTTGAATCTCGTACAAACTGCCTTCAATGATGTGCGCAGCCGTGCGATCCAGAAGAATACAGATTTCATAGAAATCATGGAAATGCTGAAACTCCATATTTAGATCATGAGAACGCTCGTCATAATCCAGATGATAAAAAAGCGAATCTCCAGGCTGGTTCACATGGATCGCATATCCCTGCTCGTATGCCAAAACCGATTGTGTCATGAACATGCCCCCATCCTGGTTCTAATGAGTTTATTTTAGCATGAAATGCAATAAAAAGACGTTATTTTCAGCATACAATACGTAGTTTCGCCCATTTCTCTTTTGTTATGATAAAGTTGATATGTTAGCGCTTGCAGAATTCTTGCTCCAACGACGACTACAGCCTGTACTTACTACAAACCAAGGTGGGAAACCAACATGAAAATGAATTCCTTGTATACTCGGATCCATACCATTGTTAAACACTTGGAACGTGCACGACTAACCTCAAAGACATATATCCCTGAGCTTTATCATAAAGAAAGTGGTTACCACTCCTGGGAACTGGTGCATGAGGACCCTTCCTCCTGGAACGTATTCCGTAAGGGTGATGGCTGGGGCGGCAAAGACGTACATAGCTGCTTCAAAACCCGCATTCAAATCCCGGATCATCTGGAAGGAAAAAAGGTCGTGTGTGCCATCGTCACCGGTGCTGACGATATCTGGAATTACGATAATCCGCAGTTTCTGGCATTCCTCAATGGGGAATTAATCTGCGGTCTGGATGTTAACCATACGGAGATTGACTTGACTCCATCCGCGGTGAAGGGCGAAGAGTTTGAGTTGGCATTATACGCGTATTGCAGTACGTCTGCAGCGGATGTTTTTCTAAATGTATATATCGCCGAGCATCATCAGCAAGTCTCCGATTTTTATTATGATCTCAAGGCTGCGCTGGATGCTGCGGATCTGCTGCGTGAGGATGATCTGGAGCGGCTGAAGCTGATCGAACATCTGAATAAAGCCGTGAATCTGCTGGATTTACGACAGGAAAACAGCACAGAATTCCATGCGTCGGTACTGGAAGCACGCCGATATCTGCAAGATCATGTCTATGGTGATATCCGCCCTGCCGGTGATCACATCCCTACCGTGCACTGTATCGGACACACGCATATCGATGTGGCATGGCTGTGGACGCTGGATCAGACTCGGGAGAAGGTCATTCGTAGCTTCGCCAGTGTGCTGTATCTAATGGACAAGTTCCCGGAGTATACCTTCATGTCCTCTCAGCCCCAGCTGTATGCATACCTGAAAGCAGATTACCCGTCCCTATATGAGAAAATTAAGGAAAAGGTGGCCGAAGGCCGCTGGGAAGCGGAAGGTTCAATGTGGCTGGAGGCCGATTGTAACCTGATTTCGGGTGAATCCATGATCCGTCAGATTGTCTACGGAAAACGTTTCTTCAAGGAAGAATTCGGCGTGGAGAACCGTGTGCTCTGGTTGCCGGATGTATTTGGTTATAGTGCAGCGATGCCCCAGATTATGCGCAAGAGCGGCATTGATTATTTTATGACAACCAAAATTGCCTGGAATGATACCAACCAGATTCCAAATGACACGATGTACTGGCGAGGAATCGACGGATCAGAGGTCCTCACCCATTTCATCACAGCAACAGACTATGACAAACATCCTGATTTCAGGCAGCGCCGCTTCGAAACAACCTATAATGGACGATTTAATGCTTCGCAAGTGAAAGGCACTTGGCAGCGTTACCAGAACAAAAACATCAATGCAGATGTCCTGCAATGTTTCGGATTCGGAGACGGCGGCGGCGGACCAACCGAGGAGATGCTGGAGCATGGCAGACGACTTGATATCGGACTGCCGGGTGTACCCGCAGTGAAACGTACCTTTGTACGCGAGTTTTTCGAGAAGCTGGAGCAAAATCTGACGGATGTTCCTTCCGTTCCCCGCTGGTCAGGTGAGCTGTATCTGGAGTATCACCGGGGGACCTACACGTCCATGGCGCGTAACAAACGGTACAACCGTCATAGTGAATTTGCGCTGGCTGATGCCGAGCTGTATGCCATGATTCATCGTCAGGCGAATGCACAGGCGGCCTATCCAACCGATGCACTGGAGCATGCATGGAAGCTGACGATGCTGAACCAGTTCCATGATATTCTCCCGGGCAGCTCCATTGAGCAGGTATATGTGGATTCCAAGGAGCAATATGAAGAAGTCCTGCGTGTCACCGATGAGCTGAAAGACAGCGCGCTGAACGGCATTGCAAGCCGAATTACGTCTGATGGCGAAGCCATTGTAGTATTTAACACGACCGGATTTGTACGGACGGATGTGGTTGAACTGCCTGCTTTTGCGAGAAAAGTAACCGTCTACGATGGAGATCGCCCTGTACCAAGCCAGCGGACTCCCGAAGGCGGACTTGTATTCCTTGCAGAGAACGTGCCTGCATCCGGGTATAAATCTTTCCGAATCACACCGGATCTAACAGGCGAGCTTGTTGCGGGAGTTTCGGTTGCACAGTGGGAAGCAGATCGGCGCCACATCCATACACCTTGGTACGATATTCACCTGAATGAAAGTGCCGAATTCACATCCGTATGGGACAAGCTGGAGGGCCGTGAGCTGCTTCAGTCTGGCAAGCGCGGTAACGTGTTGCAAGTGTTCGAGGATCGACCTGCGGAATACGAGGCATGGAACATTGACGATTATTATGAACAGCATATGTGGGAGATTAATGACCTGCAGTCGCTGGAGTGGGTTGAAAGCGGGCCCGTGCGTTCCGTGCTTCAAGTGAAGCGACAGTTCCTGGACTCGGTCATTGAGCAGACGATCATCTTCTATGCGCATACGCGCCGGATTGATTTCCGTACGTTTGTGGATTGGAAGCAGGAGCATTTGCTGCTGAAAGCCGCCTTCCCGCTCGATATCTGGAGTGAAAAGGCCGTCTACGAAATCCAGTACGGCAACGTTGAGCGTGCTACCCACCGTAATACGAGCTGGGATCAAGCCCGGTTTGAAGTATGCGGGCAGAAGTGGGCCGATCTGGCGGAGAACGGGTACGGTGCTGCTCTGCTGAACGACTGCAAATACGGATATGATATTCATAACTCGGTGATGCGACTGTCACTGATCAAGAGTGCAACGTACCCGAATGAAAATGCCGACAAAGAGCAGCACGTATTCACCTACGCGCTCTATCCGCATCAGGGCGACTTCCGTGAGGGACGTGTCATCCAAGCTGCTTATGATCTCAACCGTCCGCTGGTTGCCCGTGAAGTAAGTCCGCAAACCGGTACGTTGCCGGGAACATGGTCAATTGCATCGGTCGATCAGGATAGTGTCGTGCTGGAGGTTATCAAAAAAGCCGAGAACAACGATGATATGATCATCCGAGTCTACGAAGCACATGGCCGCCGCAGCCGTGCTTCCCTGCAATTGCCTGAGGGAGCAGGTGCTACGGCGTACGCGTGTGATTTGCTCGAGAATAACGAAGCGGAATGCGCCGTGGAAAATGGTCGAATTTCGTTTGATATCAAACCGTATGAGATTCTGACCTTCCGTATCCCTGCGGGACAGTAAACAGAAATTACGCAACATGAAAAACTGCAACATTGCTTACTATGCTTCAATAGTGAAGGGCTGCCTCCAGTCATATCTGACATGAGAGCAGCGCTTCATTTGTCGTTCTTTAAAATTCTTCGTACTCGCTTGGGTCCTGATCCCACAAACGTCCATCTGGACGATTAAATGCAGAGATGACCTGCATCTCTTCTGTGCTCAACTCAAAATCGAATATATCGATATTTTCCTGTTGATGCTGCAAGGAGCCGGCTTTCGGAATGGGAATGGAACCCAGCTGAACATGCCAGCGCAGAATGATCTGGGTTGGCGTTTTGCCATGCGTTTCCGCAATCCGAAGAATGTTCTCATCCTTCAGAATATCCTGCACGGCATCATTGCCACGTCCAATCGGACTCCAGGATTCATTCACGATGCCATGCTTTGTATCCTGTTCCCGCTGATCGGCTTGGTCAAAGAACGGATGCAGCTCAATCTGATTCAGACTCGGCGCTATCCCCGTTTCCTTAATCAGCCGTTCATTATGCTCAGGCAGGAAGTTGCTGACTCCAATGGATCGGATATATCCACGTTTTTTGGCTTCGATCAGCGCTTGCCATGCCTCGACATACATGTCCTTTTTCGGATTGGGCCAGTGAATCAGATACAGGTCGTAATAATCCAGATCCGCTCTGTACAGGGATTCCTGGATCGCCACAAGTGCTTTATCATGAGCGTGATAACGTCCCGGCAGCTTCGAGGAAATGAGCAGATCTTCTCTGGCGATGGAGCTTTGTTTGATTGCTCTGCCCACCGTTGCCTCATTCTCATAGTTATACGCCGTATCAATTAATCGATAACCCGCATCCATTGCGGACGCGATCGATTTAACGCCTTCTTCACCTTTTAAACTATAGGTACCAAATCCAATTGCAGGCACTTTCAAGCCATCGTTCAATGTATATTCCGGTATTTGATGATTCATCTGAAGACTCTCCTTTGCAAAAGGTATACGAACAATATGGTGAAAATAATGCCCCTCTCCGTTTATCTACCCCTCCATACGCACTTGAATCAATTGGAAGCCACCACTCCTTTTTAGTCGGGTGACGGCTTCCTCTTCTAGCTCTCATGAAGAGCGGTCTCCTTTTCATTCAAACGAAGAGATGGGCGTTGCCGATAACGGCTGATTGCCTATAAAGTTCTTAATGGCCATAGCAGCCTGCTTATACCCGCCAGCATCGCGTAACGTTTTCCCAATAACCTCAGCATGCTCCTTGTAGGAGGCATTACCGAGCACTTCTAAGACTGCATTTCTAAGCACATCGGGTGTAAGGTTATTTTTGTCCACAATGACCCCTGCTCCCAACTCCTGTACCCGGCCTGCTACACGCGGCTGATCCGATGTTAACGGAAGCATGATTAATGGTACATTGTAATACAAAGCTTCGCTGGTACTGTTCATGCCTGCATGTGTCAGAAAAGCATCTACACACTGCAACACTTCCAGTTGAGGGACATAGGGTCTTATGATGAAATTGTCAGGAATGAGATCAGCAATGGGCTCCAAATCGGTATCCTTCCCAGAAGATAATATAAACTGCACAGGCAAATCACGAAAGGCCGTAAAGCAAAGCTTATAAAACTCGAGATCTTTATTTAAAATGGTTCCCATCGAAATATAAACTGCCTGTTTGTAAAGAGCATACAAAGACTCGTTTGCAAAAGCTGGCGCATCCTTGCGTGGGATAATGGATGGGCCGGTGAACACAAAGCTGTCGTCCAGCTTGTCCCCCATGGGTTGAAAATAACGACTTGTATAGACAATCTTCAGTTGTCCTGAATGCCCTGAAAGTTCCGCCAGGGAAGGTACAGCCACATCGAATTGGGAAGCTATTTGCTGGGACATTTCCACGATGCTGTTATATAGCTCCTTGACCTCCTCCGTATCATCCTTCAGTTGATTGTCTGATCCAAGAGGCTCCACAAAAACAAAGGTGCTGGTTGAGCATACCGTTGGTATACCTAACTTCTCACCTAGAATTTGTCCTCCCCAGCCTATTATGGAGTCAAAAATGATATAATCGTAGGTTTCATGTTCGATCAGATTCAGAACATCTGGTATAAAGCGTTGAATCACTTTATTCAATATCATATATAAAAATTGGTAAGGATGTTTGAGTTCAAATGGCTTCATACCAGGGTTGTTGAGCAGGGTTGCCTCGTTGAAGGAATAGGCCTTAAATTGTGCGCCTAACGCTTCAATCTTCGTCCGGTATTTTTCTGTACAACAGTAGACCACTTCATCACTGTTCTCTACCAGTTCCTTGATTAATCCAAGCGACGGATTGATATGGCCTTCTGCAGGGATCATCACAACTAATACACGTGCCACGGCACTCACCTCCATTAAATTTTCCAACAATCAAAGCGGTACATTGTATATCCATATGATTGAGAAGATAAAGAAAAATAGAATATGGAAATCAAACCCATATAAACATACTATTAATTATTTCCATTTTTGTAAATAGTAAATATGTCACTTTTTAAATAAAAAAAAGCACCTTTACGGTGCTTCGGATCTCAATATCCGCTCGAATATTGTTTGTTTTCTTTCAGTTGCACGATATCATGTCCGGTTGGGTTCTGGAAGGCCCGTAGTCCAAATGTTGACGCCACCGCGAAGATATGGTCAAAGATATCCGCCTGAACGTTCTCATATACACCCCAGTTAATATCATTGCTGAATGCATAGATTTCCAGAGGCAGCCCACGATCTTCCGGTGCTAATTGTCGCACAATCATCGTCATATCTTTATTGATTTTTGGATGATTCCTCAAATATTGATGGATATATTCCCGGAATACACCGACGTTTGTCAGTTGTCTGCCGTTCACGTTGCTTTCGGTATTCACCTCGTGCTCCATGTTGTATGCTTGAATTTCCTTCAATTTTGCCGTGACATAATCAGTCAGGTAGTGGATTTTCTCAAATTCCGCCACCATCTCTTCCGTACAAAAACGGATACTGCTGATATCAATATAGATACTCCGCTTAATCCTTCTGCCGCCGGACACCTGCATGCCTCTCCAGTTACGGAACGAATCCGAAATGAGGGCGTAGCTGGGAATCATCGTAATCGTTTTATCAAAATTCATAACCTTTACCGTATTCAGTGTAATGTCGATGACGTCCCCGTCCGCATTATACTTTGGCATCTCGATCCAGTCACCAACGCGCACCATATCGTTCGACGATAGCTGTACACCAGCCACGAGGCCCAGGATCGAGTCTTTGAACACGAGCATTAATACTGCCGATAACGCCCCCAGTCCACTGAGGATAATGAGCGGGTTCTGTCCGATCAGGCTGGAGATGACGATAATGCCCCCGATTATGAACAGGACAATCTTGGCTACCTGAATGTAACTCTTGATTGGGCGAATCTTCGACACCTCATAGGTACGATAGATATCATCGAAGACATTCAGCAGAGCATTCAGAACCGTAATCATGATGACAATCATGTAGGTCATTGCTGCTTTTTCAATCAAAGCCTGATAGGGCGGGAAAATATAAGCAGAATAATAGATTATAATGGCTGGCACAAGATGCGACAGCTTCTGAAATAAATTTTTCTGCACCACGATATGGCCCCACTTGAAACGATTGTTACTCACGATACGATGCACTGTCTTCAGTACCACTCGTTTGGCAATAACATTCGCCATTACCGAGATTAGCGCGATAAAAATAACCATAATCACATTCGAAAGGTATCCAATGGAAGGTCCACTCATGCCGAGTTCTTCTAGTTGATTTCTGATAAAGTCCATTGTTTCCTCCTGACATAATCTAGTTTAGCCTATTATTATAAAGTAGTTTGAGAGGGCAAGCAAAGTTTGTGCTCCCGCTCCGTTCTTCCTATGTATTATATATATTAAAAAAAGACCCTGTCATTCAAAGAATGATGGGCCCACTTGCTTATGTCGTCTTTATATCATGCTCACGAGAAATGTCTAACAACTCACTCACCGTCACCAGACGGTACCCTTCCGCGACCAGTTCCTCCACCAGCACACGAACCGCCTCCACCGTCTGGGAACGATCCCCGTACCCATCATGGAATATAATCACGCTGCCGGGTTTCACTACAAACCGGGTATGCTCCAGAATGTGCTCAACACCGGGATTGTCCCAATCCCTCGCATCACCGTTCACCGCACCAATCGTGCGATATCCACGCTCCGCTGCCAGAGACAGTAGATCATCGTTTACGCCAAAATACGGCGGGCGGAAGCTGCGGGCAGGTTGCCCCGTAACTTTTTGAACAAGATTTTCTGCGCGTTGCAGCTCCTCCCCGGCTTCCTCCAGCGTCAACTTGGTCAGATCTGGATGCGTGTACGTATGGTTGGCAATCTCATGCCCTTCACGATGCACCTCCGCCGCAATCTCCGGGTGGTTCTCCATCTCTTGGCCAATCATGAAAAACGTCGCCTGCCCACCCGCATGGCGGAAAATCTCAAGCACTTGAGGTGTATACACCGGATGCGGCCCATCATCAAACGTGAACGCCACAACCTTTTCCCGAACTGACTCCTGCTCTACCATCGCGATATTGACCATAAATAATGACCCCTCTCTGCAACTGCCTGCTACATACTCCCTTATTATTCCATGACCACAGGCTCCGGTCTAGTCCAGAGATCACACCTTGCGAAATCCCGATCAACCCGATATCCACCAGAAAGAGAGTACAGCGAGCAAGCAGCGAGCCTTCTACCGCCACGCCCTCCAGTCCAGCACCCAGCTAACCTTTGATCGCACCTGCAATCATACTCTTCTGCACCTGTTTGTTCAGTAGCAGATAGATGACCACCGTTGGCACCGTCGTAATCATCAGTCCAGCACCAATGATACCCCATTGCGTAATGTACGTTCCCACCATCGACATCATGCCCACCGTCAATGTCTGGTAAGCCGTGTTATTGATAAACGTAACTGCAAACATCAGCTCATTCCAGCAGGACAGAAATGTGAAGATGGCTACCGTTGATATAGCCGGGGTTACCAGAGGCAGGATAATGGAGAAAAACGTCCGGTATATGCCGCAGCCGTCGATAACCGCCGACTCCTCCATCTCTCTTGGGATACCTTTGAAAAAGCTGCCCAGAATGAATACCGCCATCGGAATGCCAAATGCCACATAGGGAATAATCAGAGACCAGTAGCTGTTGAGCAGGCTCAGATTCTTCAAAATAATAAACAGTGGCAGCAGCGCCGCATGAATCGGCACCATCATGCCCAGCAAAATAATCGTCATCGTCAACCCGCTGAGCTTCCAGTTCATTCTCGTGATTGCGTAACCCGTCATGGAGGACAGGATCAGTACCAAGACAATGGAGGCCGCAGTAACCAGCACACTATTCATAAAATAGGTCAGCACATGGCCGTCGGACATTGCTTTGGTGTAGTTGCTCCACAGAAACGCTTTGGGCAACCCGGCCACATCACCGCTAAAGATCTCACTGTTATCCTTCAGGGAAAACAGCGCCAGCCAGATCAGCGGGTAGATCTGCACAATCGCGACGAGGATCAGAAACGCTTGCAGGAACACTTTCCCGATCGGTCCGGAGATGGACCTCGGCTTGGGCTTTTTTTGTAACATGACTTCTACGGTACTCATGCCTTTTGCCTCCCTCTACTCCGTTTTGAACAATGAATTAATGAGGATCGTACACACCAGACACTCCACAATGATGAAGACCGAGATCGCACTGCCATATCCATACCGGAACGTATCAAAAATGGTAGCGTACATCAGTGTGCTCGGCACTTCAGTGGTGTAGAACGGTCCGCCTCCCGTCAGCACATAGATCAGGTCAAACACCTTGAACGCACCGATGACGGAAAAAACAAGGCTTACCTTCAGAATCGGCTTCATTAGCGGGATCATAATGGACCACGCCGTGCGAATACGGGAAGCACCATCCATTCGAGCAGCTTCGAGCACATCCTGAGACACGGACTTTGCTCCTGCATACATTAGCAGCATGTGATACCCCACGTACTGCCACAAGGTCGGAATAAACGATGCCGCCAGGGCAGTGTCCTTCTGCCCCAGCCAGTCCTGTGCCAGGCTGGATAAGCCGATACTTTGCAGCAGCACATTCAGCAGGCCGTAATCGGCATTGTAGATTTTTGACCACAACTGGGCAATAACCACCGTTGAGATCAACACCGGGATGAAATACACGGTCCGGTAGAAACCTTCACCCTTGACGTTGGACGCCAGAATCAGTGCAAGTACCAACGAGATCGGCAGTTGAATGAACACCGAAGCACCTGCGAATAACAGGGAATTTTTGATCGAGTTCAGCACCCGGGTATCCGTAAACATCTCTACATAGTTGTCTAGGCCGATAAATGTCCCCCTACCCACGCCGTTCCAGTCCAGCAGACTGTAATAACTGGAGACAAAGATGGGAATAAGCACAATGCCGCAGAATAGAATCAGTGTGGGCAGTACAAAGACGGCTATCGTGCCTTTATTGGAAAATACAGAGTTCATTGTTGTTCTCCTCTCAAAGGCGTGACCGGGATATGCCGGACGACGCCTTGTTTGGGTTCATCTTCATTGTTAGAAGCGGTAGCATTGCAAGCTCACAAGGTCTATGCGCAAGATATTCACAGGTAATTTGCAAAGACTTGTAGTGTAAGGACCTAGGGCCTGTAAGCATTTAAGCTTGTAAGCTTGCACGCACGTATACCTGCCTACCTGTTTTCTATAGACTTAGCTCTGTTGGTTTGAGCTGTGCCATCTGTTTGCAGAACTCCTCCGGTGTTACATCTCCGGCAAGCAGTTGGGCAATCAGATTTTTGTGCGCTTCGGCAGACTCCGCTGGCAGAATGTTATCCCACCACGCGATGAATGAGGTCGCTGTTTTCATAATATCTGCCGCAGACAGATCAAGGGAGGACAGGCTGGACGTGTCGAGTGCATCTGTTTTCCAGCTTGGCAGGCCGGCTCCAGCCAGGAAACCTTGCGTACCAAGCTGTTCGCTCAGATACATGAGGAATTCCACGGCTTCCTTGGAATGTTTGGTATTCTGGTTGATGTAGAAGCCATCGACGGCTCCGCCGAAGATTTCGGTATTTGTGCCTTTGCCATCCTCAAACACCGGGAACGGAATCACTTTCACTTTGCCTTTGACTGCGGAGGAAGGGTCCTCAATTCCTGCATTCACCCAGTTGGCCTGGAACATCATCGCCCCGTTACCTGCATTAAATGCCCCAAGCATCTCGTCATAGCTCATGCTGAACATGCTGCTGTTGAACGCTCCTGCTTGCGCAAGCTGCTGCATTTTAGTCGCGGCGGCTACAAAGTCGGGCGAATCCCACTTCGACGGATCTTTAAAGGCTTCCATCACCGCAGCATTGCCTGCCTGACGCATCGCAATAATGTCGTACCAGTACATGCCCGGCCAGCGGTCCTTTTCCCCAATCACAGCCGGGGTGATCCCCGCCGCTTTCAGCTTGGAGACTGCATCCAGCAGTTCGTTATAGGTGGTCGGAATCTTGGCACCCGCCTGCTCAAACAGTTCCGTATTCACGTAAAGGTTGGCGATATGTGTGTACACGGGCAATGTGTAGATTTTGCCGTCCATATTGATGGCCTCAGCCATACCCGGGCCCATTCGTTCTTTGATATCGTCCGTCAGGTAACTTGAGATTTCCAGCACATTGCCGGATTTGATGTACGGCTGCATGAAGCTGCCGCCGCCCATACCGTAGAACAGGTCTGGCGCCTCACCAGCCGCAATCGATGTTTTGACTTTGGTTTTGTACTGTTCTCCTGTCGTGCCTGTACGTTCAACCTGGATGTCCGGATGCTCGCTGTTCCATTTCTCAACAATCTCGGGCAGCAGTTTGGCCGAAGGATCGGTATTGCCGACCGATTGATCCCACAGCGTCAGCTTGATCTTGCCATTACTTTCCCCCTGTGTACCACCGGACGAACCGGATGAACATGCCGCCAGACTGCTTACAATTCCCAGAGTCAGAATTAGACTTGCTGATTTTTTTAATAGCGCTTTCATCTCTATGGACCTCCCTATGTGTTTTAGTTCGTTCTAGCCCATATTTTAGGCGAACTGTGCGTTGTTCTCCATTTAGAAAACAGGCATCAATTTGTAATATTCGAACATATGTGGAATTGGAACTGGGGATACGCTCACACCTTCTCTACACTCCCGAGTTGGTATTCTCGTTTTTCAGGTTTTTACATTCCGATATTCGTTCATGGACCGACCGATATGTTTTTTGAACAAGACGCTGAAATAATGCGGGTCCGGGATGCCTACCTGCTGCCCGATCTCATACCCCTTTAAATCGGTCTGCTTCAGCAACGTTTCGGCCTTTCTCATACGAAGCTGCGTCATATATTCCACAAATGTCTGCCCGGTTTCTTTTTTCATCAGCCGCCCCAGATGGCCCGAACTTACGTAAAAAGCAGCCGCGGTGCTGGAAAGCCCCACTTCCGCATTGCCCATGTTCTCTTCAAGATAACCCTTCACCCGTTCGATCAGATTGCCTTCCTTGGCCTGTCGCTTGGCTTGTATGACATCCGATACGGTGCGGACATGCTGCCCCAGCATGCTTTTTAGTTCGGGCAGATGATCTGCTGTAAAAATGGCCGCAACGGCCTCTTTGTTCAATGCGTGCTCTCCCTCAATCTGCTGCTCTATGGCAGCACGCTGGCACTCCGTAACCACATCCATGGCTGCCATCCGAAACTGTGAAACGTCCGAGAACGGCACAGACAGCATACGCTCCAGCAACAATACGGCTTCTTCCCCCGCACCAACACTGACGTAAAATTGCAGTTGTTGGAGCAGCTGAGCATCCGAGTGGTAGGGCCTTTTCCCGCCTTCGATGACCAGATCCTCGAAGCAAATGACCTGATTCTTCCCCACAAACGCCTGATAATCGAGTGCACGACAAGCTTCCCGGTATCCCACACAGGCCCTCCCCCATCCTGATTGCCATTGCCCAATCCCTACGGTCACATCAACTTCACACCCTTCGAGCTTAAGCGAATGTTGAAGTTCTTCCTGAAGCTGCTGTATCTGATTGGCAAATTCCGTATCCACACCAAGTGAGAGCACAACTATCCGGTTATGCGGGTCCATGACGATAATGGTTTGCGAATCCTCCAGATAAAAGGCCTGAACCTGCTTCATGCCTACCATTCGCAGCAAAATATGTATTTCCTCAGCGGGTTGTCGATGCGCTTGTGTCTGATGCTGGCTTAATTGGGGCTGACCGTGCTGTTGTTGTTGAGGCCCTCGTTGTGTTTGGTGTGTTTGGTGATATGGTTCGGACAGATGAGGATATACCTCTGGTGCAGCTATCTTCACTTGCGGTACAGCAACCTCCACCTCCATTACTGCGATGCGTGATCCTGGTTCACCAGACGAGATAGGAATACCGAAGAAACGCGCATTCTCTTTTAGTTCATCCTCATGCATCACATCACTTAACCATTGATTCACAAATCGCTCCCTGAGATAAGGCAAGCTCTGCTTCATTTCCTCCCGCAGCTTCATCAGCTCGTACTCGCGCCCCATCTCCTGCTCGATTGCCACTCGCAGCTTCGCCGTAACCTGTAATAATTCAGAAGCACGGATGGGTTTCAAAATAAAATCGGATATGCCCAGCTTCACACTCTGACGAGCATATTCAAATTCATCATGTCCCGTCACAACCACGATTTTTATGTTCGGGTAACGCTCCATGAGGATGCCGCTTAGTTCAATGCCGTCCATCTTTGGCATGTATATATCCGTGAACACAATGTCTGGACGCAACAGCTCAACCTGATTCAAAGCCTCTTCAGCATCGGAGGCCTCGCCAATGATACTCATGCCTTGTTGCTCCCAATCGATACGCATGCGTAGCAGATTTCGGATGAGGTACTCATCATCCACAATCAATACCTTTAATGGTTCCACAGTTAATTCCATGATTCATCGGCTCCCTTCGGGATCGTTATGATAATGGTGGTTCCTTTTCCAACTTCGCTCTGAAGCTTGAGTCCATCTTCTCTGTCATAAAAAATGCGGAGCCGCTCCATCGTCCCCCATAAGCCAAAGCTTGGATTGTGTTTAGCGTTATAGGTAGGACTAGAAGTATTAGAAGTATTAGATGAGTTAGATGAGTTAGAACGGTTAAACCTGTTCATTTCTGTGCGTTGAACCTGTTGCACGTCTTCCTCGGACATGCCGACTCCGTCGTCAGTGATCGTTAGAACTACTCCCTCCTTGGATCGACCAGCTTGAATGCGTATCGTGCCTGGGCTGCCTTTTGGACGAATACCATGATACAGCGAATTTTCCACCAGTGGCTGGAGCACGAGCTTGGGAATCATCACACGCTCACAATCTGGAGCAATATCGTACTGCACCTCAAATACACCCGGGTATCGCACCTGCTGTATCGTCAGATAATTGCGTACAATCTCAACCTCTTCGTGCAGCGTAATCAGTTCACGGCCTTTGCTGACACTCAGCCGATAGTAACTTCCAAGCGCTTCTAACAGCTCACATACCTTGTCGTTCATGCCCGACATCGCCAGGGAGGTAATGGAATCAAGTGTGTTGTATAGAAAATGCGGCTTGATCTGCGCCTGAAGTGTATTCAGCTCTGCTCGGCGGATCGTCTGCTGCTCCTGAATGATGCGTTTTAGCATCTGGTCAATCTGCTCAATCATCTGGTTGTATCCTCCATATAGCTGTGCGAATTCGTAGCTGTTCAGCTCAACCGTCACTTTGCGGAAGTTGCCGCTTGGCGCTTTCTGCATGGAACGAAGCAGCTTGTGAATCGGCTTAATGACGCTGCGAGAGATGATGAACGAACTGATGAAAAAGACCGTCCCGTTCACTGCGAGTAGAATCAACGCAAGCAGCACCATGGATTTATTACGGGTATCTGTAGCCTGGTATGGGCTCATGCTGATGAATTTCCACTGATCATCACCAGCCGAACGATAGGTCACCGCATTTTCCTGACCACCCGATTGCAAGGTGATGAAACCGGAGGATTGCTCTTGAAATGTTTGTTTTAACTTGGCCTGATTGGCCTCTAACATCTCTTGCATCCCTCCCTGTCCAGAAGCCGCAGACATGGATGCGTCGGATACAGCAGGCCCGGCCTTCTTTCCATCGGTTGCGTTCGTTGCGATCACCTGCTGATGCTCATCCAGGATGGCCACCTGAAATGAATCCGGTGCAGACAGGTTGGCATAGGCCTGAGCAATGGATTTTCCCTTGATGTTCATGACCAGAAATCCAAGTGGAGACGTATCATCCAAATCTCGAATGAGTCGAATAAATGAGACCACCTCGTGCCCATCATTCTCACCCGTCGTCGAGACTCCGCCGTCGTTGTTGCCACCATTCAGCCTGAGCAGATATCGTCCGTTGTGCTTCAGTGCCTGTTCGTACCATGGCGCTTCCTTCACATTCGCTTCCATAAACGTGGGCCATTCCTGAGTACCGACCGAGAATCGATGCCCCGAATTATCGTAAATATAGACTGAATCGATAATTGGAACCGCTTGCATAAGATTGGTCAAATACGCGCTGACCTTGGACTGTGTCTGTAAATTGGAGTACACATTGCCCTGCCGCAGCAGGTTCTGCAAGTTGGGATCGGAGAAAATCATTTTCGAATAATTGTTCACGTTCTCGATCATCAGATTAACGTTGGTTTCAATGGATGTAATCGTCTGCAGTGATGCTTCATTGATCTTTCGCTGCGCGTCACTTTCCGAGATTCGATTCAACACCAACGCACTGAACGCCACCGTTAGCAGAATAATGACAAAGTAAGCAAACGGGATTTTAAAAGCCAGCGTCTTGGGCTTGCGTTGAATGAACTCTTTAAAACGGGGAGTCCAATTCTTCTTCATTGCACTGGTGTTCGCTTTTGTATTTGCGTTTACTTCTGCATCGGTCTCAACATCTAATTGAGTTGTTGCTTTCACTTTTGTTTTTCATCTCCTTCTGTTGTTGCTCCTGCATCTGTTTTTGCATCTTTTGCTCTGTGTTTCACTGTGCCCCTCCTTTGGTTCCGATGTGTGATGGGTTTATCGGTTGTGATCGGATGATCTGTTGTGATATCCACCACTCTCTCGGATTTTATACAATTGTATATTATAGGACTGTGTATGGAGCAGGCTCAACTCTTTTTATCGCTTACGGATGGGTTGACTGAGTGAAGTAGAATGAGGCTTTGGGGATCTGATTGTTGTGAATGCAACGGGTAGGGCCCCCGTAATTGGAGCCGCAAGGAGTATTGCTTTATAAAATGTTGGAGGTACAGATAATAAGTTGTGGTTTGTGCCGGATAGAGAGAGAGAAGCGGGGGAAGCGGATGATCTGAGTACACAAAAGACGATGATAAACGTCTACCTTGATATGGCATACTTCTGAGCAAAATTACGATATGTACGAGCATAATTCTTGCTACTGACAGTGTGTTGATCGAGTGGTTAAGTTTGGGGGAGTCCACTCATCGTTTTCTTGTATCATGAATTTAAGTGGGGAAAGTGTCGGGGCAAACTGCCCTCGGGCAGGACAAGTACAGAGTTCGTTATGGTATGAAACAGCGAATCGTGATCAAAGCGAGAATTCGGTAACGCCTTTTTTGGAGGCATATTTCAGCGTGTAGCTTCCTTCTGTTCCATATGGCATCGTAGCGATTTGGATGCGGGTGTAATCCAACCGACTCTCTCTCAGCACTTTTTTAATTAGCGCTATGCTCCGATCCTCGTCCGTTACCACACAGAAAATGTTCATTACATATTCCTTCGGATCAGCCACACGGCTACCCAGATCGCATCCATCTACCTCTCCCAAATCCGCCTGGGTTAGAACGGTTTCCAGATATTCCATCACCTTTTCCTTCAACCAATGATCCCGTTTGCTGCCCTGCGCGCTCTTCAGCGGATATTGCACCACAAGCCAGTATTTTTCACTCATTCAGCTTCACCAACCAGTCTTTATATGATGGGACACTACGTTATGTGTAGGGCACTTGAACGATAAGGTGCATATGTTAGCCTTACATTCCTCCAGTTCAAAATGGGCTAGATCATTGACCTTACTGCTTTTTGGAATTGTACTGCCCTTCCATTTGCAGGATGAGGAACATGGTGATGTTTAATGAGATGGGAGCTTAACGTGTCTGCTGACTTTCTGCCAATAGCCACGATCTGAGCACCAGGATTCAGTTGCATAAGCTGTCTCGCGAATAACACACCAGCCTCCAACTCTGCCAAAGTCGGCGTTCGATTCGTCATCCTGTTTGCAGGAGATTGATAGGGATGAAAGGGATAGATGTTCCAAAATATAAAGTCCGTTGGTTTCCACCTTGAACTGGATAACACTTCGCCCCATATGATGGATGCTGTCGGTTCTGCGAATCCATACAGCGCCTGACTCCGGTTAGGTTTAGCGATATTGGGCAGGCTTGTTCGCACACCCGGTTTGCCTGAAAAAATCATCTGGTGATTCACCAGCGAGTGATTCCCGGTAACCATTCGCTCGGACGTCAAGGGTACGCCGGTGAACCTCGCCCCTTGATATCCCACGGCTTCCGCGATAAAAATGTACCGAGCCTTGGACATTCTTGGTTCCAAATACCTGACCAAATGTTCAGAACGAATCTTCACCGCTTCGGGGCCGATATCATAGCCCGCCACATAATCTCTCCAAGGATTAATCACATTTACGGGCGAGACATATGCTTGTATCCCTGCAACAAACTCGTGGATCTGTTGCTGCGTTTGGCTCATGCTTTTTTGCCTCCTTTGGGAGATTACAGAGTAAATCGGGCTTGCATCAGCTTATTTCACAAAGATTATATCATAAACAGAAAAACCACCAACCAGACCGCTGGTTGATGGTGGATAGAAACTGTAGAAAACTATTGCGGTATAACTTCTTCCCACTGACCATTGGTGGTTTCTTTGTAGGTAAGAAGGTTTCCATCATACTTTCCCTGAATAAAGTTAGAACCCGCTTCTTTCCATTCCTTAGTAACAGATAGGACAACTTTAGAATCCTGTAAATTTATTGGAACATACTTTCCTCTTGATAAATTTATCTCAAAGGCTACTGGATAAAAATCGTACCAGAATAGTTTGTCTGATTTCTCTCCCAGTATACCCGCATCACCACCTTTAGAGAAATGAGGACTGATGACTCGAAACCTGAACTCTAACCACTTTCTGGGATCTAAAGGAAATTCATAATGACTATCGGGCTCCACTATAATATATGACTTTTCAGGAACTGGGTGTTGAACTTGAACTTTGTGCTCGATTATTTCTTTTGATATTATTCGAAAAACTAAATATACCAATATGAATAGTATCGAAGTAATTACAGGTAATTTAGGCTTGTTCCTCAAAAAAACACTCAATCCAAGACCAATAATTAACGGAAACCATATCCATGGATCTCCCAATGTAATGGCTTCCATAATATATGATTTATCGCTAAGGGGATAGAATGCTGGTAAATCATGTCCCATATAGTCTAAAAATAAGTGTCCAAACAAGACAGACAAAATAGAAGATCCCCAGATTAATTTGAAACTTGTCTTTCTATAGAACAGTTTTGTCAAATAGGCTATTCCTAAAACTAAAAAGGGTGTAAATAAAACCGAATGGGACCACGGAGCTACACTTCTATCCCCGAAAATATCAGGGATTATTCCACACAATGCACCCGAGCATAGACATATCATAAGATCTTTCCATGTATTCCTTGGCAAAAAACAGTATGCAATTACCGCCCCAAGAAGAGCATGTGATAGAACATGAAAAAACAAATATAAATACGGATCCAAAATAACTACTCCTTTACTCTGTCAGTATTAAAAATATGGTATTTAATGTTAAACGTTATAAATTAGTTTTTATATGAAAGACCCTGAGAGCCGAACATCTTCCAAAGGTCTGTGGCGAGTAGTCTCCGTTTGGATGTATCCAATCTATTTTCTTAGATCAAAAATTCGGGCCCAAGCTAGCCCAGGCTTCACAAAATAGAATCAACAAGCTTTAAATTCCCTAAACCATTAATGCCTCGTATGTATTTTCTATTATCATAATTCAGTCTAGCTAAAAGTTTGTTTCCGTTCATGTTGATTGGACTTATTTAAATTTTTTTCGAGCTGTTCTCGATTTTTCAACATCTTGAGTCCGCCAATCTAAATTTCTGTTTAGATTATATCATAATAAATGGAAAAGCCACCAACCAGAACACTGGTTGGTGGCTTTTGACTTGACTCTAATGGAGGCGAACCGTGGCTATGCAAAACCACAATTCGCCGCAATTTCTACCTGGTCGGGCTTGCTCAAGTCCGTAGGTATTTTACGACCCGAAAGTGATCCCTTTTGGAGTTCATCTTTCGGGTCACCGTTGACTGCCCGCCTATTTATACTTCTTCTTAAAATCTCACTTATGGTGCAAGCAGTTTATCCAACAAGCGAATAATCATCGCAACTGACTCAGCACGGGAAGCAGAATCACTCGGTTTGAACAATCCGTTGCCTTTACCACTTACGATACCTGCATTCGCGAAAGCATTGATTTGTTCAGAAGCCCAGTTCGTAACTACATCCGAAAATGGATTGGATGCGCTGGGAACGTAGTTCGTCAGCCGAGCAAGCATGGCAACGATCTCAGCGCGGGAGATTTCTTGATTAGGATGGAAAGAACCATCACCATAACCCTTGATTATCCCTTTAGACTGTAATGCTGCAATCGCTTCTGAAGCCCAATGCCCTTGCGTGTCAGAGAAGGAAGAACGGCTTGAATCCGTTAGACCAAAAGCTTTTGCAAGCATCGTGGCAAACTCGGCGCGAGTTACCTTTTCATTGGGACGGTAAGAACCATCACGATAACCCGTTACAATGCCCATCTTAGCGGCACGTTCCACTACGGAAGCACTCCATGAAGATGCTGGAACGTCCGTAAAACTTACATCGGGAGCAGATTTCTCTTTTTCCACGATAGCCTTAACTGCGTCTACATCTACCTTATCGTTGAAGACAGGCTTCGAAGGCGTTGGTGTTGGTGTTGGTGTTGGTGTTGGTGTTGGTGTTGGCGTTGGCGTTGGTGTTGGCGTTGGCGTTGGTGTTGGTGTTGGCGTTGGTGTCGGCGTTGGCGTTGGCGTTGGTGTTGGTGTTGGTGTTGGCGTTGGTGTCGGCGTTGGCGGCTCGATTTCTGTTGTTTTCACGACAGAAAACTCATCGATCATTTTACCCTCACTCGTACGTGCTTCCACATGAATCTTATCCTCGCTAATTTCAATAGCGGAATATAGGGGAACGTCTTCATCAAAGATAAAATTCAAATAATTATATTTAGTGCCATCATAGAATTTCCAGCCCGAAGCTCCACCATCCAGATATACAGTACCCTTATTTGTAGCTTTATTGGGCTTTCCATCCAGCATTGGATAGGTGCGCGCATACACATGATCATGACCAACCAAGATCAAATCAACTTTTTTCTCTTCTAATATAGGTGCAAAATACGTTCGTGTATACTCAACAAGGGATTCCCGGCCATTTTCTGTATGGTAGGCAGGACGGTGAAACATAGCAATGGTCCATTTTTTATCATTCTGATCCAAGTCTTCCTTCAGCCATGCTGCTTGATCAATCATTTGCTCCTCTGTACCTTCTGAGTTCAATACGACAAAATGAGTATCATCGACCTCATAAGAGTAAGCATATTGCATTTGGGATTCCGGCCCGTTCTCTGGGAAATTCGCACCTTTGGTAAATACATCTTTCCCTTCACTCTTCACATCATGATTACCCAAAGTTAGAGCAGTTGGAATTGTTGTTGCATAGACCGACGAAGCTTGCCAGAACTTTTGCCATTCTTCAAATGCGCCACCTGCATCAACCATATCTCCACCATGCATAATAAACTGGGTAGATGGATATTGTGTCATAGCGTTAGTCATTAATTCTTGATAGATTTGTTGTCCTTGTAATTGATTCGTATGAGAATCCGTAATAAACAAGAATGAGGTCGGTGTTGATTTGTTCTGATCTACAGTAGAATATTCATGCCACTCCGACCAATTGCCCTCATAGCCTACACGATATTTGTAAGTGGTATCTGCTTTCAAGCCTTCAATCAGAGCATTATGAAACCGGATTTCACCCTTCGTTCCATTTTCCTTCATACTAACCACTTGGAGCTCACTCTCAGCTTGATGCTGTTTTACATGATTGACATCAGGGCTTTCTCCTGTTCCCCATTCACTTGCTTCGATGTATTGAAGATAAGTAAAGGTTTGGTCCGGATTTGTTTGCCAGGCAGCGCTCAGTTGTGAAGACATATCTTCTGCCACATAGGTTTGAATATATTGAGGTTCATCCGTACCGTATTGCTCCACGACTTCATAATGGACAACCTTGCTGTTCTGATCACCGTTGACAGCTTGAACCTGATAGGTTCCTAGTGCCAATGTAGTTAGGTCTGTCGTTAATTGTCCTTTAGCATCTGTTTTACCAATGCTGCTGTTCAATAACTGACTGCTAACATCAGCTTCAGAGATATAGCCCGTTGTTTGGCCATCTGCGAGAATAACCTCGAATAATCCATCCTCAGCTTCTGCTGAAGCGTAGTAACGTTCACCAGCTTTTGCAACCATTAATACATTAGAAGACATATTATCATCCTCATATACATTAGACGTTACAGTTTTAACTGTAACTACTGAGCTTTGCTTTAATAATCCGGTGAAAACAATATCCGCACCTTCATACGGTTTGCCCTCTCGGTCTAACACTGTAAATGTAGAAGAAGTGCCCAAACCAACTCCCGTCATTTCCAGCTGATATGGAAATGCGATTGTATAGTGAATAGGTGCAGCCACCGTTGAGCTTGTCTGAACATCGCCCGCTGTAAGACTCGAATTACTCATAGTAATAGTTTTGTACTCTTCACCGCGCTCTAACAAGGCATGAGAGCTCACTCTGAAGTTAACAGTAACGACATCATGAGCTGCTGCTGTTACCTTATCAAGTGCTACCTGAACAATTCCGTGCTCATTATCAATATTTGAGGTTAGGACAACTCCAGCCGCTGGAGTAATACTTTCAACTTGAAGGGTGTTTGCATCATAATTCAGTGCAAATTTTGCCCCTTCTGCATTCAAGTAATCTTTGATGCTGACTTGAACAGAGTAGATTTCATTACTTACTGCTTCATTGCCAGCAGTCATGAACAAACGTTCTCCTGCATTCATTGTAAAATTGTATGTTTTCCCTGCCGGGTTACCAACCTTATCCCTCACTTCAATAACAAGCTCATGGTAACCGCCACCCACATATTTCCCTGGATAGGTTAATACATTTGTATCTGGAGAATAGTGCACTTCATCCGTAATATCCGTTCCATCCAGAAGAACAGATAATGTATCCAAATCCAAACCTGATCCGTTATCGGTCAGCTCAACCTTTAATTCATCAAGCGGAGTGTTTAATGCTTCATTTTCAACAGGGGCTATAGGTTTAATGTTTGGTACGTCTTTATCCTCATTCATTTCCTCATAGATGAAGGTAATATCATCTACCCAAATAGAGCCCTTATTTTTTTTGCTCATATTCGATTGTTTCAATTGGAGAAACAATTCAAGGACAAACGGTCCTTGTTTACCCTGCGGAACATCCGCCTCGATATATTTCCAACCAGACCAGTCTATACCGATTTGATTTTCATCATAAAATTCAGCCTGGAAAGAAGATCCGCCTTTATCTCTAAATTTTGTCGTTAGCAAATGGCCTTCCTTGTTCCCATAAACCCACATACCTACTTTAGTAGGGTAACCTGTTACTGGGATATTCCCTGTTTTATACCCTACTTCAATTTGAGAGGGGTTATCTACGATACCAATCATATCGTAATCAATTCTAGCCGAGTATTGTCCATTTCTTACATGCTTCTTGTTGTCTTCCAAGTGCAGCGTCGCATCATACATACGTTTAGGATTCAATTTCACATCTGAGATTCCATCTTCAAAATCTTCAACCATGACGGATGACGCAGTTTCATCTGCTGCATAGATATGATTATTTTGACCAATACCTGTATGCAGGGTTCCTCCTAGCAACGTTACCATTGATGCAATCACTACTGTCTTTTGTAATACTTTTGCTTTCATTACTTTTCCTTCACTCCTTAGTGAAATTATCATTCTAAGAGTACTATAACAATGCAATGTAAAATTAATGCACCATTACTATTAAGGATCTTTTCAATAAGCAGGATCTTAACATGCAGGAGTCAGACTTCCCATGGTGGGCGTCACCTGCCACTGTGACAATCGTGATCGCGCTCAGCAATGCGTCAATGCGAAGCTACGCAGAGAATACAAGCTGCGTCATAACGCAACTTAACTAACCAGAAAGTTTTCAACGAACATGCCATTACCCAATTGGTACAGTTGCTTTCTTGGTGAATAACCTGAGAAAAAAACGGTTAGCCAAATCGATAAAGCAAAATGCAAGCGTCACAGAAGCAGGTTTACGGCAGCTCCTGGCAAGCTTCAATGAGCATGTGGAACTCTTACTTTGAAAATGCAAAAAATCCACAACCTCTTGCGGTTGTGGATTCGAAAACGAATATCATCCTCTGCAATCCAATGACCACCTTGTTCGACACAAGATGAAACACGGTCTATATGCATTTGAACGTCCTCAAGGCCAATATAGTATACGAAAATTTCGTAACTGTTTTCTTTTGCAATTTGCATGTGTTTCAAAACAAACGATCCAGATAATGTCGTTTCAATAGGGAAGTTTGTACCACTTTTTATGAGAGATCGGATTCTTTTCACAGCTTCCCTTCCAGCAGACAGGTCAGCACTACGTGGATCCTCTGGCTTCAACTCCCTTGCAATCTGATCAGGATCAACAAGTTCTCCAAGCCACTCTCTCATTTGCATGCTGAGTGTACTTTTCCCTGCTCCATTGGTTCCACAAACACAGTCATGACTGGTTTAGTTTCACTCATGATACTCAAACTCCTGGCGTTTCCCAGCAGTATCGAAAATAATTTCGAATTTATTACCCGCAGCATCCTCACGAACGCGTTTATTATTCTTTATATAATAAATAGAGGCACCTGATTCTTTAGCTTGTTCGCGTGCATGTTGATTTGCTTTTTTTAAAATTTCTTGGAGCTGTTCTCGATTTTCAAACATCTTGAGTCCCCCAATCTAAATTTATGTTTTATTATATCATAAACAGAAAAACCACCAACCAGAACGCTGGTTGGTGGTTTTTGACTCTAATGGAGGCGAGGGGAGTCGAACCCCTGTCCGAAGATAACGGCACATAAGCTTCTACGGGTGTAGTCACAGTTTTGATGTCACCCGAGTATCGCCCCGTAACCGGCTATACGTTGGGTCAGCCTGATTGTCTTCTTCAGCACACCCCAGGCGGAGATGTGACAGCGTATCCCACTACTAGTTAGCCCCTATCCCTGTCACATGGGCGATGCAGGGTAGAAGCACGCACACAGTTTCTTAGGCTGCGAAAGCGTAGTTTGTTTGTTGTTTGCCGTTTAATAGGCTTTAGCGTTGATAAAGCGGACGCGTCCCCACTACCCGCTACCCATGCTCGAACTATCCCCGTCGAATCCATAAACGCCCCCTCAATGAAGAAGGGCTCCAGGATTAATCCGTGAATACGGAGCAAAGGTGCTGCACATCTTTTTCCTCCAAGGTAAAAAGATGCTTCTTTCAAACTCGGCATTCCTGTCTGCTACATGAGTAATCATAACACAGGACACATCACCGAAATAGTGCAGATTGCTGGAAGACATTCCAGCAGGCTGAGCATGTGTACAAGGTTATCCAATACAACAGGCTCAATCGTCTACATATTATACCGCGTCGCCAATCGGAAGTAAAGTTTACCCAGATCGGCTCACGAACAACGGCACCTAAGTATCTTACCCACGTTTCAGGCAAACTACGCAAAAGCTAAAAATTTAGATCCATCAACGCGCCAAGCTCCATGCTCCTACCGACATCCCTTCAACACATATCAAAGGAAATCACGACACAATACACTTCAGCTATTCACATCAAATCACCTTCCCCAAATACAAATAAAAAAGCCCCAATCTTGCCCATTGCAGGACAAACCTTGAGACTCCTTAATTCATACATCAATCTTCCTAGCTTCATCACAAAAACTATCTTATACACTTAAAAGTAAAGCATTTACGCCCAGCGCTCCACTTATCGTGCAACCTTCTGCTTCTCGCGCAGTACCCGTTGGATATCACGTTGAGCATCGCGCTTCGCGGCAGTTTCACGTTTGTCGTACTGCTTCTTACCTTTACCCAGTCCAAGCAAGAGCTTTGCATATCCATTGCGGATATAGATTTTCAGCGGCACAATGCTGTACCCATCCTGTTTCGACAGCCCGAGCAGCTTGTGAATCTGCACTTTATGCATCAGCAACTTGCGCGTACGTGTTGGATCGAGCGGATTATTTCGGTTCCCTTGTTCAAAAGGACTAATATGCATATTGTGAATATGAATCTCACCGTTTCGAATCGTGGCAAATGCATCACCAATATTCGCACGGCCGTTACGAAGAGATTTGATCTCCGTTCCGGTAAGCACCATGCCCGCTTCATACGTATCTTCAATGAAGTAGTCATGGGAAGCCTTTTTATTCTGTGCAAGCACTTTACTCTGTCCATCATTCTTGCCCATGTCCTCACTCCTTCTCCGTAAAATAAGCCGGTACCATGCTCTATAGCAGCGCACCTAATGTTGCACCAAGGTACCACGTGCCAGACCTTAATTGTAGCAAGTACGGCTGTTAAAATCAAGAAAGAGGCGACCTCTGCCGCCCCTCCTCATTACACCACTTTCAGACTGTGCGAAACAACACACATCTGAAGTGACTATTTCTCTAACGCTTAACCTGGAGGAACGAATTGAATTGTGATCCAGATCTCCAAGTTACGTTAGCTTTATTTTTTCTTTTTCCGTACAAAAGCTGCCGTGCCGTTACCAGTTGCACCTTTGCTCTTCTTCCGCTTGCGTCGTGGTGCTCCGCCTTCCTGAGCGCCACCAGGAGTTGCATTCTCTCCAATAAATACGCCGCTTGGCGAAGTGTTTTTGCGCCCACTTCCGCCTTTACCGCCGCCCTTGCCGGACTTAAAGCTTCCTTCACCGCGACCGCTGTTTAGGCCACTTCCTTGACCGCTCGTTGAACCACTGTCCTGTCCACTCGATGTAGAGCCGTATCCACCTTTACCAGAGCCAAAGCCAAAGCTCACCGCACCTTTGCCCCGGCCAGTTGATCCACCAGCATCACCAGCACGACGCTCACCTTTTGGTTTGCCGCCGCCTTTACCTGCGTAGCCACCAGATGAGCCTGCGCCCGCGCCTGCACTCGCTGCTCCACCGCGACCGCCACGTCCACCTTTGCTGCTTTCTTCCGTTGATCTGCCACCACGGCTGGCTCCAGCACCTGTCGAACTGCCTTTGCCGCCACGTGAACCGCTAAAACCGCCAGACCCGGATCCGCCTTTACCACCGCTTCGTCCAACGCCGCCAGCAGGACGTCCACCTTTACCGCCACGTCCGCCACTGAAGCCGCCAGGACGTTCAGCGCGAGGTTTCATATCCACCATTTCAAAATCAATCGTATACTCTTCCATGCTTACACGTGCCACACGGATCTTCACTTCATCACCGATGCGGAAGACTTTCGAGGTACGTTCACCAATCAGAGCCATATGCTGATCATCAAAATGGTAATAGTCATCCGTGAGCGCGCTCAAGCGAATCAGACCTTCAACGGTGTTCTCCAGTTCAATGAACATACCAAAGCTGGTCACACTGCTGATCATGCCTTCGAACTCTTCGCCTACTTTGTCGAGCATGTACTCGGCTTTTTTCATTTTCTCCGTATCCCGCTCAGCTTCTACCGCCACACGTTCACGTTCAGAAGACTGCTGCGCAATATCGGACATACGTGCTGCCAAATACTCCTGACGGTTCTCCGGCAAAGCACCATTATTTTCAATGACTTCGCGAATCACCCGGTGAATGACGAGATCGGGATAACGACGAATTGGAGACGTAAAGTGACTATAGAATTCTGCCGCGAGGCCAAAGTGACCTGACATTTCAGAATCATACTTCGCCTGTTTCATGGAACGCAGCATCATCGTACTAATCACGGTTTGTTCTTTCGTTTCCTTAATATCCTCAAGCAACGATTGAAGCGCCCGTGGATGGATTGCATTGCCACGTCCTTTGACTTGGTGTCCAAAATTCGCCGCAAAGGCGAGGAAATTTTGCAGTTTCTCCTGATCCGGATCTTCGTGCACACGATAAATGAACGGAACCTTCAACCAATGGAAATGCTCTGCCACTGTTTCGTTCGCTGCCAACATGAACTCCTCAATGATTTGCTCTGCAATCGAACGCTCCCGTTTTACGATATCTACTGGTTTGCACTCTGCGTCCACAATGATTTTGGATTCTTCAAAATCAAAGTCAACCGCACCACGGCGCATACGCATAGCACGAAGCTTCAAAGCAATCTCTTTCATCAGATGGAAATCATCTACCAGATCCTTATACCGCTCGAGCAATTCCGGCTCTTCACCTTCAAGGATTTTACGGACATTAGAATACGTCATCCGCTCTTTGGTTTTGATTACACTTGTGAAAATGTCATGTTTTACAACCTTCATCTGGTCGTTAAACTCCATTTCACATGACAGTGTCAGGCGGTCTACCTGCGGGTTCAAACTACAGATCCCGTTGGACAAACGCTGTGGTAACATCGGAATAACCCGGTCTACCAGATACACACTGCATCCGCGGTTGTAAGCTTCCTGATCAAGCTTGGAATTCTCCTGCACATAATAGCCAACGTCGGCAATATGAACACCCAAACGATAGTTCCCGTTAGGAAGTTTCTCTACGTTAACAGCATCATCCAGATCCTTGGCATCTTCGCCATCAATCGTGACAATGTTAAGTCCGCGCAGATCACGGCGACCCTGTTGTACAATCTCTTCATCCGTGATGGATTCAGGTGCTTTTTCCGCCTCTTCTACCACTTCATCGGGGAAAGCTTCAGGCAACTGATGCTTGCGAATGACGGACAAAATATCAATACCCGGCTCATCCTTATGACCGAGAATCTCGATCACTTCACCCTCGGCCGCCGCACGGCCCTCCGGATAGCTGACAATCTTTGCTACGACTTTCTGTCCATCAACCGCCCCAGCAAAATTGGTACGTGGGATGAAAATATCGCGATTAATCCGTTTGTCATCCGGAATGACAAATCCGTACACCTCATGGCTCTGGAACACACCAACGACTTGGGTCACAGCACGAGTAACAATACGGACGATCTCACCCTCCAGGCGACCACCTGAAGGTCCTTGAGACGTGACTTTAACGAGTACCGTGTCACCATTCATCGCACTTTTCATATCATTGGCGTGAATGTACACATCCGGGTGCTCCCGATCCTCAGGGATAAGGAAAGCGAAACCTTTGGCGTGAGCCTGTAAACGTCCGCGTACCAAATCCATGCGCTCTGGCATGCCATAGCGATTGTTACGGGTCAGCAAAACTTTACCGGATTCCTCCAGCGTATTAAGCATAATCAAAAAGGCTTTGAAATCAGCTGCATCTTCAATAGCGAAGTGCTGTTCCAACTCCTGATAAGTCATGGGTTTATAAGCGGTTTCCCGCATGAAGTCGAGCAATTGTTGTTCTGTTATCATTAATATATTCACCTCGGGAAACATAAAAGTGTAAGCAATCTCATCTCTTTATGTATCGGAATTATTACCATTTTCATGCAATGCAATATCACTGTTGTGAAGAGCGTAGTAGTGCAACCATACTATCTCATACCCTAGTATACACGAATTCAATCCGGCCCATCCGTACCTCGCAAAAAAACCACAGTTTGCCAAGCGCTCCACTAAAATCGCGCTTTCACGTATCTCTACAGACATTTTATGCGATACACGTGCTGTGCGCATCTGGAAAAGGACGACATGCGAAAATTTTCTGTACACATGACATTCATTATAGGGAGTGAGTTCGCGCAACGAATAAGCGAGAGACATACCATACATGATAGGGGTGTATTGCATATTAAGGAAGGAAAACCGAAACAGAAGTGAGAAGAAGACCGAAAATCATGGAGTCTATAGATTAGATTATTGGAAAAGTTTGGACGCGTAAGAATTTATTAAAAAACCCCCGTTTCTTCACGAAACGAAGGTTCCTCAATTAAGCCATTAGCTTAAGCTATTCATTGAAAAGCAGTTCCGAATCTTACTTGGAAACCACCGTAACAATAATAGACAAAATCATAAATCCTGCACCCAGTACCACCGTTGCACGTTGCAGGAAGAGATCCAATCCGCGCGCTTTCGTTTTACCGAAAAGATGTTCCGCACCACCGGAGATGGCACCCGCCAAACCAGCGCTTTTCCCGTGCTGCAGCAATACTACAGTGATTAGACCGATCGAGAAAACAACGAGCAGCAATTTCAAAGCAATATCCATTCTTTCCACCTCCTACCCATGTGGGCATAACATCTCACCATAAAAACAGTTACTTTAATTGTAACATAGCTATGGTTGTACTACAAGTAGTGATACAAATGATAAGGAACTACTCATCTCATCTGTAAGTCATGATAATATGGTTGTATGGTTATAACCACATTATGTTCTCATCCGAGATAAGGACTTACTTTGGAAGCATAAGAATTTAGGGAGGGCAAAATGATTCAAAGGTTTCATGCCACTGACGCCCTTAAAGGCATCATAGATTATATATGGATTGTAGAACAAGACAAGCTCACCCCAATGAACAGACAAGACATCATTATGCCGTTAGGTCATATTAATATTATTTTCAATTATAGATCCCCCTACTACCTCATCGAGAGAAAAAAACGAATTCTCATTCCCGATTCATCCGTGATCGGTCAGATTAAAAGAGCGAAGCATGTCAAGTATGGAAAAAACTTGTACCAAATTGGTATTTCATTAACTCCTGTGGGGTACATTCAATCTTTTGAGTACCCCATTTCTCGGCTCACCGAACGAATATGCTCAGTAGTCGACGTATCCTCTGGACTAGATCAGCTACGTACCCAACTCACCAATGCCAGAGATAACGAATCGATCATTACAGCGATAAACGATTATTTCATTGAAAGAATCAAGTTAAACTCTTTGGATACACACCGTGCCGATCATATGCTTTCTTATGTGGAACAGCAATGGGGAACCCTAAATGTCTCCCAGATGGCAGCATATTTCGGAGTTTCCATCAGTACGCTGGAGCGTACATTTAAGCGATATACAGGACTTACTCCCAAAGTGTATGGAGATATCGTAAAGTTCCAAAAAAGCATTGTGAACGCAGACTGGTCCACTGACATATATGAACAATACTACGACCAGTCTCACTTCATAAAGACATGCAGAAAGTTTGCTGGTAAAACCGTAAACGAACTTGAGAAGTCGGTTGACGAACTAACCCTTCGTTTTTTATGGCGAGCCAAAAATAAATTTTAAGTCCATATTTGAATGCTTATTTTTTACAATACAGCGAGCCTTATGACCTGATATGCTTTAGCCACAACGATGATGGAGAGGAAGGCGTTCGCAACAATGATGCTTATAGCAAGTATAATCGTATTTTTAAATGTGACTTTACTGGCGATCTTGGTTCCGGGTGGCCCCATTGAAAATCGGGATTTCTCCAAGCTTAAGGGAATTGTATTCTGGGGATTTAATCTGTTTTTGATTTTGCTTGGAGCTGGATCTTATATTGCCAGTTATCTCCTGCTGATTTCTTCCCCTCATGCTTTGTGGATTGCTCAAGTAATTGCCGTTCTGTACTTTATCGTGTACGCTGTTGATCTCGCTGGCATATTTCCAAAATCCCCAACAAAAATGAGCAAGCCATTACTCTTACTCGAAATTATCAATATCTCTATGGCTATTTTTCTATTTCTCTTTGTCACAGCTATTAGTTAAGGTGCAATATACATCCCTTGAACAAGTCCAATTACAGCAACCAGTCAGGTTGCTGTTTTTCTTTTTATCTATAACACAAAAAGACAGACCGATTTCGCGGTCTGTCTAAAATTTGTAAAAACAACTTATTTTTTAAGGTTGTAGAATCCTTTAAGACCATTGTATTGAGCCAGTTCACCCAGTTGATCCTCAATGCGGAGCAATTGGTTGTACTTCGCGATACGGTCTGTACGGGAAGGAGCACCCGTTTTGATTTGACCAGCGTTAGTTGCAACAGCGATGTCAGCGATTGTGCTGTCTTCGGACTCACCGGAACGGTGGGAGATTACAGCTGTGTATCCTGCACGTTTAGCCATTTCGATTGCATCAAATGTTTCAGTCAATGTACCGATTTGGTTAACTTTGATCAGGATGGAGTTACCGATACCTTCATCGATACCTCTGCCCAGACGCTCAGTGTTTGTTACGAACAGGTCATCACCAACGAGTTGTACTTTGTCTCCCAATTTCTCAGTGAGCAATTTCCAACCATCCCAGTCATCTTCGGACATACCGTCTTCGATTGTGATGATTGGGTATTTCTCAACCCATGAAGCCAGAAGGTCAACATACTCAGCGGAAGTGTAAGATTTACCTTCTCCAGCAAGTGTGTACTTACCATCTTTGTAGAACTCAGTGGAAGCAACGTCCATACCCAAGAATACGTCAACGCCTGGTTTGTAACCAGCTTTTTCAATAGCTTCGATGATTGTAGTGATTGCTTCTTCGTTCGAACCAAGGTTCGGTGCGAAACCACCTTCGTCACCTACAGCTGTATTCAAGCCTTTGGAGCTCAATACGGATTTCAAGTTGTGGAAGATCTCTGCACCTACGCGAAGAGCTTCTTTGAAGCTTGGTGCTCCAACTGGAAGAACCATGAACTCTTGAACGTCGATGTTGTTGTCAGCATGCTCACCACCGTTGATGATGTTCATCATTGGAACTGGCAATGCTTTAGCGTTGAATCCGCCCAGGTAAACGTACAATGGCAGGTCCAGAGCGTCAGCAGCTGCGCGAGCTACTGCCATGGATACAGCCAGGATTGCGTTAGCACCCAGTTTACCTTTGTTTGGCGTACCATCCAAAGTGATCATCAATTTGTCGATACCCAGTTGATCCAATGCATCCATACCGATAACTTCTGGAGCGATTGTTTCGTTTACGTTCTTAACAGCTTGCAGAACGCCTTTACCGAGGTAACGGGATTTGTCGCCATCGCGAAGCTCAACGGCTTCGTGGGCACCAGTGGAGGCACCGGATGGAACGATTGCGCGTCCGATTGCGCCGGACTCCAGGTATACTTCAACTTCTACTGTAGGGTTACCGCGGGAGTCGAGGACTTCGCGAGCGTACACGTCAGAAATAATAGTCATTTGTGATAATCTCCTTTAAATTTGAAATTTTATTTTAATACGTTCAGAACAAACATGTTTCACCAAGCCACTCCGCGTGCAGTACCGTCCTTCGATCGCTGTTATCCCCAAATTCTTTGAACTCCTTATACAAGGTGAGAATTAGGGGATAAAGGCGAGCGCTTCGCTTCTCCAGATCGGTTCTGCCCGCTTCGTTAAAGTGTAACTTAGGTCTTATTCGACAACCTATTAAAATTATATTATTTACGGGTAGAGATGACGGATGTACCTGTCATCTCAGCCGGTTTAGGCAATTGCATCAGGTCAAGGATCGTTGGCGCGATATCTGCCAGGATTCCGCCTTCACGCAAGGTTACATTTGCATCCGTAACGATGAATGGAACCGGGTTCGTTGTATGAGCTGTGAACGGACGTCCTTGCTCATCGAACACCATATCCGCGTTACCATGATCCGCAGTGATCAGTACAACGCCGCCTTTGGCAAGTACTGCATCTACAACACGGCCCATGCACTCATCTGTTACTTCAACCGCTTTGATGGTAGGCTCCAGCATGCCGGAGTGTCCAACCATGTCAGGGTTAGCAAAGTTCAGAATGATGGCGTCATGTTTGTCTGCTTCGATCTCACGAACACATGCGTCAGCCACTTCATACGCGCTCATCTCTGGTTGCAGATCATACGTTGCAACTTTTGGTGAGTTGATCAGTACGCGAGTTTCGCCCGGAAGCTCCACATCACGACCGCCGCTGAAGAAGAAGGTAACGTGCGGGTATTTCTCAGTTTCTGCAATACGCAGTTGTTTTTTATTGTTCTGTACCAGAACTTCACCCAGGGTGTTGTCGAGGTTCTTCGGCGAATAAGCCACATAACCTTCAACCGTCTCACTGAACAAAGTCAAACATACAAAGTGCAAGCCTACAGGGAACTTCGGACCACGATCAAAACCGCGGAAATCCTGGTTCGTGAATACTTGCGACAACTGGATCGCACGGTCAGGACGGAAGTTGAGGAAGATAACGGAATCGCCGCTCTCAACCAAACCTACCGGCTCACCATCCGCTTTGACGATAACCGTTGGTTCAACGAATTCATCAAATACGGATTTCTCATACGATTCTTCAACCGCTTTGAGTGGGTCAGTGTATTTTGGTCCATCTCCATAAACGATGGCACGGTATGATTTCTCAACCCGTTCCCAACGTTTGTCACGGTCCATCGCGTAATAGCGACCTTGAACCGTTGCGATTTTACCTACTCCGACTTCTTCAATCTTAGCGATCAGCTTCTGCATGAAGTCTTTACCACTGTCTGGCATAACATCACGGCCATCCATGAAGGCATGAATATATACATCGTTCATTTCTTCTTTTTTGGCCAGATCCAGCATAGCAAACAGGTGGTCGATGTGACTATGTACGCCGCCATCGGACAACAAACCGTAGAGATGAAGCTTTTTGCCGCTTTGTTTCGCTTCGCGAACAGCTTTGACAAGTGTTTCATTGTCGTAGAACTCGCCGTCACGAATGGATTTGGAGATACGGGTCAAATCCTGGTATACGATCCGGCCGGCACCAATGTTCAGGTGACCTACCTCGGAATTTCCCATTTGCCCTTCTGGCAAACCTACAGCTTCACCGCAAGCAGTGAGTGTTGTATGTGGGAATTGGCTCATGAAACGGTCGTAGTTCGGTTTCTTGGCTTGCGCTACCGCATTGCCTTCCACCGTGTTACGCAGACCAAAGCCATCCATGATGATCAGTGCTACAGGTTTTGGAGCTGTCATCTTACTTCGCCCCCTCAACAAGCGCGATGAACGAAGCCGGCTGCAAGCTGGCACCGCCAACAAGTGCGCCGTCGATGTCGCTTTGTCCGAGGTATTCTGTTACGTTCTCCGGTTTAACACTGCCGCCGTATTGAATACGAACTGCATTCGCAACCGTCTCGTTGTACAGATCCTTCACCAGCGTACGGATGTAAGCAATAACTTCATTCGCATCTTGGGAAGTGGAGGATTTGCCTGTACCAATCGCCCAGATTGGCTCATAAGCGATAACAACTTGTGCTGCTTGCTCTGCAGACAGACCTGCAAAAGCAGCTACTGTTTGCACTTTGCATACGTCTTTTGTTTGGTTCGCTTCACGCTCTTCAAGCGTCTCACCAAGGCAGAAGATTGGAGTCAATCCGTGACGGAATGCTGCATGCAACTTTTTATTGACAGTCTCATCGGTTTCCGCAAAATATTGACGGCGCTCCGAGTGACCAATAATGACATAATCCACACCCAGGTCTTTCAGCATCACGCCGCTGATTTCACCTGTGAATGCACCGTTATCTTCAAAATGAAGATTTTGTGCACCAATTTTGATGTTTGTGCCTTTAACCGCTTCTACCAGGGATGGCAGATTTGTAAACGGTGCGCAGATTACAGTTTCTACGCCTTCAACTTCCGCTTTTCCTTTAACTTCCTGAATGAAGTCATTGGACTCGGAAACCGTTTTGAACATTTTCCAGTTACCTGCGATAATCGGTGTTCTCATGGGTTTCAACTCCTTCATGCTATAGACTACTAAAACTTACTTGTCGTTCAATGCCACTACGCCTGGAAGTACTTTACCTTCCATGAACTCGAGCGATGCACCGCCACCTGTAGAGATGTGGTTCATCTTGTCAGCCAATTTGAACTTCTCAGCTGCTGCTGCGGAGTCACCGCCACCAATTACAGTGTAAGCTTCTGTCTCAGCGCAAGCTTCCGCTACTGCACGAGTACCGTGGGAGAATGGCTCGATTTCAAATACGCCCATTGGTCCGTTCCACACAACCAATTTGGAGTTTTTGATTACATCAGCATAGATCTCACGTGTTTTAGGACCGATGTCGATACCTTCCCAATCTGCTGGGATGCCGTCGATGTCAACGATTTGTGTGTTTGCTTTTGCACTGAAATCGTCAGACACTACGATATCTACCGGCAGGTAGAAGTTTTTGCCCAGTTTTTTCGCTTTTTCGATGAAACCGAGAGCAACATCAAGTTTGGAATCATCCAACAAGGATTGTCCAATTTCATGTCCTTGTGCTTTGAAGAACGTGTAAGTCAGACCGCCACCGATGATCACGTTGTCTGCAATGTTCAGCAGGTTGTCGATTACATCGATTTTGTCCTTAACTTTGGATCCACCAATGATAGCTGTGAAAGGACGCTCAGGGTTGGAGATTGCTTTACCCAACACTTCAAGTTCTTTCTCCATCAACAAACCGGACACTGCTGGAAGCAAGTGAGCGATTCCTTCAGTCGAAGCGTGTGCTCTGTGAGCCGCGCCAAACGCATCGTTAACGAAAACGTCAGCCAGTTCAGCAAATTGTTTTGCCAGTTCCGGATCGTTTTTCTCTTCGCCTGCGTGGAAACGAACGTTTTCAAGCAACAATACGTCGCCGTTGTTCAGTTCAGCGATTTGAGCTTTAACAGCGTCACCAACAGAACCGTCAGCTTTAACAACTGTTTTACCAAGCAATTCAGACAAACGCTCAGCTGCTGGAGTCAAACGCAAAGATTCAACCACTTCGCCGTTAGGACGACCCATGTGGCTTGCCAAAATGACTTTAGCGCCTTTTTCAATCAAGAAGTTGATTGTAGGAAGCGTTGCACGAATACGTTTGTCATCTGTAATTTTACCATCTTCGAGCGGCACATTGAAATCTACACGGACAAAAGCCCGTTTTCCTGTCAATTCGATATCGCGTACACTTTTTTTGTTCATCTGTATTTCCTCCGCACCCATGTATTTGGTGGACCAATCAAGAGCTAAAATCCCTCGTCAATCCTGGTGTTTTTGAGAAATTTGCAAAATGTAGATATATAAAGAGCGGAAACAATATAGCATCTGTTTCCGCTCTATGTTATTACAGATATTACTTAATCATTTTTGCAAAGTGCTCCAAAGTGCGAACCAATTGTGCAGTGTAGGACATTTCATTGTCATACCAAGCTACAGTTTTAACCAATTGTTGGTCGCCAACAGTCAGAACTTTAGTTTGAGTTGCATCAAACAGGGAACCGAAAGTGATTCCTTGGATATCGGAAGATACGATTTCGTCTTCTGTGTATCCGAAAGTTTCTGGATCGGAAGCTTCTTGCATAGCTGCGTTAACTTCTTCAGCAGTTACTTTTTTGTTCAGAACAGTTACGAGCTCAGTCAGGGAACCAGTAGCTACTGGTACACGTTGAGCTGCACCATCAAGGATGCCTTGCAGTTCTGGGATTACCAGGCCGATTGCTTTAGCAGCACCAGTTGTGTTAGGGATGATGTTTTCAGCTGCTGCGCGAGCACGACGGAAGTCACCTTTAGGGTGTGGAGCATCCAACGTGTTTTGGTCGCCAGTGTAAGCGTGAATTGTAGTCATCAAACCTTGAACGATTCCGAATTTGTCTTGCAGTGTTTTTGCCATAGGTGCCAGGCAGTTTGTTGTGCAAGATGCGCCGGAGATTACAGTTTCAGTACCGTCGAGGATTTCATGGTTTACGTTGTAAACGATGGTTTTCATGTCGCCAGTAGCTGGTGCGGAGATAACAACTTTCTTAGCTCCACCTTTCAAGTGTTTCTCAGCTGCTTCTTTAGTTGTGAAGAAACCAGTACATTCCAGAACGATATCTACGCCCAGGTCGCCCCAAGGAAGTTCTTCTGGGTTACGGTTAGCCAATACTTTAACTTCTTTGCCGTTCACTTTGAAGAAGCCATCGTGTACTTCAACATCGCCGTCGAAGCGACCTTGAGTTGTATCATATTTGAGCAAATGAGCGAGCATTTTAGCGTCAGTCAAGTCGTTGATTGCTACTACCTCGATGCCTGCTACATTTTGAATACGGCGGAATGCCAAGCGTCCAATACGTCCAAAACCGTTAATACCTACTTTAATCATGAGTAAGTTCCTCCCAAGTTTTGATTAATTTTTTATGAAACTTATATATTCAAGACAGACGGTGAAGTCCGTCAAGACAACAATAATTGTAATGCAAAGTAAACACTTATTCCATTTCAGCAACGATGACTTCGGCAGCAGCCTCATCAATAATCAGAATATCTTCCTGACCAAATCGCAACACGGAGTGTATTGCAGCAGCTTTGCTTTTGCCACCTGCAATTCCAATCACAACATCGGTTCGTTCAATATCCTGAAGTCGCATACCCAGTGTAAGCATGGTATGTACCACCTCACCCTGATCATTAAAGTAATAACCGAAAGATTCAGATACGGCCCCTTGCTCCTGAAGTTCATCTATAATCTCCGTCGCAAGTTTACGTCTTGTCGCCATCTCTACGGCATCACCAATTCCATGAATAACAATCCGCGATTTCCGAATCAGCTGCAGAATCTCCTGAACACTAGGGTCCTGGATTAATGATTCATAGGCATGATCACTAAGCAAATCCGGTACATGCAGGAGTTTGTATTGTGCTCCTACCCGTTTTGCCATTGTGGATGCAATCGTATTTGCCTGAATTTCAAGGCTTTCTCCAAGTCCACCGCGTGCCGGTACGAACCAGACACCTTTGAGCGATGTTGGCGGAGTCAGTTGCTCTGCGACTTCGGCCGTTGTTGATCCGCCAGTAACGGCGACAACGTCGTTGTCACTCATGATATTGCCGAGAGCCTTCGCTCCGGCTCTGCCCAGTTCCCTTTTGGCAAATGGAGAAACGTCCGAATCACCAGGAACCACAACTACCTTTTGCAGACCGTAGGCTTGCTTGATGCGCTCTTCCAGCTCGGATAATCCGAACAACTCTTTGGCTACGGGCTCTAACTGCTGCAGCAAATCATACCCTGCCTCGCTGATCTTCATTCCTGCACTGTCAATTTCAATAAGTCCCTGAGCCTTTAACAGATCGGTCTCAGCCCTCAGAACCCGCTCGGTCATCTGCATGGAATTAGCTAACGTTCTCCGTCCGATCACATCCGATAACATGATCTGTTGCAGAATCGTATACCTCTTTTTCAAGATATCCATGAGATCAGGCAGAAGCTGCTTTTGTACTTCTAAAATCGTTCGCATGCTTTCCACTCCCGCAAGTTCTCGTTCTAAGCTCTCTTTCGTGGCCCTAAAACGTCCCGGGTTAACTTTTTAAGTCCCACGTCTATTCTACCTAAAACTGACGTGACATGCAAGTGTTTCAACGTGTTATTTCGACACGCATTCAGCGTTTGTACGCGCCTATTTTCACAATCCTAGTCTTCCATGATCAAGGACTAGCTCACGCATACCATATATAGAAGAAACAAATGAACTCCATCTACATATCGCTCAGAATCACATTTCATACGGCATGTCCAAAACCTCTAATAGCATTTACTTAAATACACTCTTTATCCACTCTTCTTCATCATGATCATTTTTAGGTTAATCCAAACCAACACCACAACGAACTGCTTGCAATTAAATATTTCATGAGCTATAATCATTATTGCTGTCACATAATGTGCGCCCGTGGTCCAATGGATATGACGTAGGCCTCCGAAGCCTGAGATCCAAGTTCGATTCTTGGCGGGCGCGCCATTTTTATTTAACAGCTCATAACCCATTTAACCAATGAAACCGGAAAGGTTTCTTTTTTTTGTAAGTTAGTTTGACTTTCTTTGACTTTTTGTTTGGAATTGTTTATTATGTGGGTAATACGGTAACAGTTTAAGTATAAACACCAATAACATTTACATTCCAAGGAGGTTTTTCACGTGAGTTTTATTCCAATGGTCGTTGAACAGAGCAACCGGGGTGAGCGCGCCTACGACATCTACTCCAGATTGCTGAAGGATCGTATTATTTTCCTTGGTAGCGATGTTAATGACGTAGTGGCTAATGCCATTATGGCACAGATGTTGTTCCTGGCTGCGGAAGATCCGGAGAAAGACATTCACTTATACATCAACAGCCCAGGCGGATCGATTACAGCCGGTATGGCGATTTACGATACAATGCAATTCATCAAACCGGATGTATCTACCATCTGTGTAGGTATGGCGGCTTCCATGGGTGCATTCTTGTTGAATGCCGGTGCAAAAGGTAAACGTTTTGCATTACCAAACAGTGAAATTATGATTCACCAACCACTTGGTGGTGCACAAGGTCAGGCTTCTGACATCGAAATCCGTGCTCGTCGCATCCTGAAAATGCGTGATACGTTGAACCGCATCATCTCTGAGCGTTCAGGTCAACCGCTGGAGCGGATCGAGAAAGACACGGATCGTGACTACTTCATGAGTGCTGCTGAAGCCGCCGATTACGGTATCATTGATAAAGTCATCGAAAACGTAGGTTCCCAAGGTATCTAAGTGTTATGTAGACCACGGTCTACGCGCTAACATAATCAACACCTAACGTAATCAGCAACACCTCATTGTGTTGTCTATACGGGAAGAAGCCCTCATCATAATCATGATGAGGGCTTCTTTTTTTCATTTTATAACAAAGATAACTTAAGAGTGCATAATAATTATTCTTTATTTGGTTCCATTTACATTACTGAAAGGTTCTGTGCCTTTAGGGAGAAGCTCTTTATACGTAAATGGCATTTCAGGGAAGCCCTCTGCGTACGCCGTATATTCATACAACTGGAAGAACACAACTACACCCGTTGGTGTCACATAGAAATCTTGATCTTTATTTAACCCTTTATAACCGTCGAGGTATCCACCGCGGGCTTTCAGTTGATCGCCCACTTTTTTACCCAACGTCTCGCGCATGGTTTTGTTATTTTGCAGCACATCATCTAACGTAAGCTCCTTACCTGTGTCCAGTGCAAAGGTGTGGCCCGTACGGTATGTCATCCCGTGAGCGCCAGCATAATCTTCGTATCGTTGTGTAATAAGTCCCAGCACGCCTTTTTCGTTGTATGTTACCACGTAGGAGCTCTCAAATGCATATGGACGATCGGCCGTTGCACCGCCGAATTCAGATGTTTGTTTCTTGAAGGCAGCTACATGAGCATCCACTTCATCTTTCAATACTTTGTTGATCGCCACCTCAGCTTCTTTGCTCGCAAGGCCACTCACTTGCGGATATTGAACATCCACAATAGCATTTTTCACCGTAACATTGACTGTTGCCGCTTTAACTTTCACGTTATTTTGTTTCACCTTGCTGAGGGTCAACGTTTTGGTTTTGCCATCCCAATTTCCCTGTACACCCAGATAATCTCTCATTGCCGAGAATGGGATATATAATCGACCCTGAATCAATTTTGCTTCCACCTGAGGGTAATAACCGTTAATATAAACGTTTGGCTGTCCATCCATCAGGCTAACGGTCATCGCATTGTTGGCTGCTGTTACCGTATATGACTTGGTTTTCGCATCATATTTCAGCGTTCCACCTGCCACATCTTTAACTGCCGTAAGAGATACCCAAGTTGAACCACCTTGAAGAAGCCCTTTTTGAGTCAGTGTTTTTCCACCCGATTTCAGAGTTACCTCAGCCGGGGTTGTCACTTTGGAGGATACCGATGCTGCCTGAACCGAACTGTCCTGCAATACCGAACCGCTACCTACAATAATTCCTGCTGCAAGCAACGCACTTGTCCATTTTTTCCATGATGTCATATATAAAACTCCTCTCTGAATTCACAATTAGGGATCATTGCGTATGTAATCCTGACCTGATCGCATATCTCATACGCTCACCTCTCTATTATAATTAACCCAATCTCGGAAAGGTTTACAGCTCGAGTTACAATGTTGATGAATATCAGACCGAAAATATAACGGGATATGACCTTTTTGTCACGAACAACTATACAAAAAAGATACCAATATACAGCATTTCATGTTGCTTCAAAAGGGGTTCCTCCTATCCAACTTCATCAAAGTTTGCTTTTCCAACAAAAAAAAGACTCTGTCCGCAGGACAAAGTCTTTGTCATTATTTCGTTCTACCCTTCAAATGACCCTTGAAAAGGTTACTTGAGCTTACAATCCTTAATTCACTCTTGTTTATTTCATTTCATACGTGATATTCAGGATTGTGCTTACTTTAACCTGGCCTGTTTCAATCTCAGTGCCACCTGCTGTATCTTGTGCTTTGGACATCAACGCCTCACTTGCATAGAACACAGGCACATTGGCATCACCTTGGCTTACGGAAAGAACAGCACCCAGTTGACGTTTAACTGCTTTTGCAATGGCGCCAGCTTTCACATCTGCATTGGCAACAGCTTTCTCAATCACTTGGGATTCATAACTTTCCGGATTTTCTACAGTAAAGCGCACGTTTTCAATATTGTTGGCACCCGCACCCGAAGCAGCATCGAGCAATTCGCCGATCTTGTCCATCTCACGATATGTGACTGTCAGCGTATGATGCGCTGTATATCCTTTAATTTGCTGTCCGTCTTTTTCGCTATACGTATAGTTGGGTTGTACAGAGAACTGACTCGTTTGAATGTCGTCTGCACTGATCTTCCACGTATTTTTCAGCAAGTTGGATACCTTTTGAACTTTGGCAGCATTCGCTTTTTGAGCAGATGCAGCTGTCTCTGCAGTACTGTTCACACCAATGGACAGATAAGCGATATCAGGCTTCACCTGAATCTCACCTTTACCCACAACATTAATCACATTCTGTTGTACTCCCTGAACCTCTGCAGCGTAAGCATAGTTACCTGGTGCAACCCATGCTGTTCCTCCAACAAGCAACGTACTTGCCACCAGCACCGCACCAAACGGTTTCATCCATTGTTTACCCATCACGATAGCCTCCTTATGTGTTAACATCTCAAACTTTAAACGATTTGATACCTTAACAGACGGGACAAATTCCATAATGTTGCACTTGACGATAGCATAAACGTGAAAAACACAAAAAAGTCCCTTTCGGGACTTCTTCATTGGATTGATCATATCTTATTGGTTTTCGAGCTCTTCCTTGCTTACCAGACTAACTAAAGCGTTTACAGCCTGTTCGGCATCCGCGCCTTCTGCACTAATCTGGATTTCCGTACCTGTGCTAATCGCAAGGCTCATGATCCCCATGATACTTTTTGCATTAACTTTTTTGTCGTCCTTCTCGACGAACACTTCAGACGAGTACTTATTCGCTTCTTGAACGAACAGTGCCGCAGGTCTGGCATGGAGACCCGTTTTCAAACGGACAACTACCGGGTGCTTTGTCATGGAAACTTACCCCCTATTATGAAATCTGGACATTAAATACACAATTATATTTATACAACATTATACCATTAACCCGTGCAGGACACTAGAAGAAAAAACTCAGAGTGCTTTGGAGGACATTATCTTGCCCTAATTTCATCTTTTGCACAGCGCGTCCAATGACCTAAATAAGTCCCCTAGATCCTTAACGGTTGACTTCCCCGACCTTGTTACTTTACCCTACTCCGTCTTAACCATAACGTTCTGTGCGTACTTTCTCAGCCAGCTCATCAATTTTACGAAGCCGATGGTTCACTCCTGACTTGCTAACTGTACCTTTAAGGAGTTCGCCGACTTCCTTCAAATTGATATCTGGATGAGCCAGTCGAACCTCCGCCACTTCACGAAGCTTCTCAGGCAGCGACTCCAGACCAACTTCCTTTTGCAATAACCGAATATTATCGATTTGCCTTACCGCCGCTCCAATGGTTTTGTTCAGGTTGGCGGTCTCACAATTGACAATCCGGTTAACGGAGTTACGCATGTCTCGCATTATTCGTACATCCTCAAACTTGAACAAGGCCTGATGAGCACCAATGATGCTGAGCAGCTCAATGATTTTCTCGCCTTCCTTAATGTATAGGATGAATCCTTTTTTCCGTTCTATACACCGGGCATTCAGATGAAATTCATTGGCCAGGTCAACCAGTGCCTGACAGTGCTCTTCATACATGGACGCAATCTCCAGATGGTACGAGGAACCTTCCGGATTATTAACCGATCCACCGGCCAGAAATGCACCGCGAAGATAGGCCCGTTTACAACAGTTCTGCTGAAATAACTCCGTATTAATCCCTGGCGTAAACAGAAAACCTTCCGATACAATATGAAGACTATTGAGAATCTCCTGTACCATAGTTGGAATACGAACAATATATACATTGTTCTTTTTCAGCCGCATTTTTTTGCGGACCAGTAATTCCGTATGCACTTGAAAATGCTTTTTAAGCAGAGAGTATGCCCGTCTTGCAATGGCGGCATTCTCCGTCGAAATATCCAAGATCACTTTTTTATTCGATAACTGCACTGCACCAAGCATACGGATGAGGGCTGAAAGTTCCGCCTTTTCGCAGCACGGTTCGCTCTCGATCATAGTTAACTCTTTTTTGGTCTGTGCTGCAAACGACATGGGGCTTCACCTCTTCCGTAACATCCAATTTTGTACCAGTTGGTAGATGTGATGACTTAACTTGTCGGCATCATGACGCAGATAGGTTTTGAACAGAACAAGAGTATCTGCAACCACCTGATAACCGGCACTTTCGAGTACATTCATATCCAGTACAACCGGTTTTGCTCCTTTTTCCGCATACTTATTCTGCACTTGCAGCGGAATATCACCATTATTTACGATAACATAGTCGAAGAGCTGATGACCTATATGCTCGTGTACCGCCTTAAGGTGGTCACTTACCGTATAGTTATCTGTTTCTCCCGGCTGTGTCATAACATTACAGATAAACATCTTCACCGCATCAGCCTCTACCACAGCCTCAGCCAGCTTAGGTACGAGCAGATTGGGAAGGATGCTTGTATAGAGGCTGCCTGGCCCGATCAGAATGGCGTCAGCTTGACGAATGGCCTCTACTGCCTCTGGCAACGGCTCCACGTGATCCGGTTCAAGGAAAACACGTTTGATGCGTCCACCTGCCTCAGGAATCTTGGACTCGCCTGTAATAATTGTCCCATCTTCCATCTCGGCATGCAACACAACGGCCTGGCCTGCGGCTGGCAATACCTCACCTCGAACGGCAAACACGCGGCTAAGCTCCCGCACTGCGGTCACAAAGTCGCCCGAAATATCCGTCATTGCAGCCAAAATCAAATTTCCCAAGCTGTGGCCTGCAAGCCCCGCGCCTGTATTGAAACGGTACTTCAACATATCTGAAAGCAATGGTTCTACATCAGCCAGTGCCGTAAGCACGTTGCGAATGTCGCCCGGAGGCGGCATCTGTAGCTCATTGCGCAGGATGCCTGAACTTCCACCGTCATCTGCAACCGTGACGATGGCCGTGATATCCAGCGGCTTCTCTTTCAAACCGCGCAACATCACGGATAATCCGGTTCCGCCGCCCATTACAACTATTCTCGGACGTTCTCTTCGTGGTCCGGCCTCTTTCATCCCTTCACCCTCTTTAATGACGGTCCCGGTCAGCGTCGCGATGGCTCACGGTGACAGCTTCAGTCTCGCTGCTTCCCAACATCTTGCCCAAATATTCCGATATTGCTACCGAACGATGCTTGCCTCCGGTACAGCCGATTCCAATAATAACCTGGCTTTTGCCTTCCTTCCGGTATTGCGGAATCAGGAAATGCAGCATATCCAGCAGCTTGGTCAGAAACGCCTGTGTTTCTGGCCACTTCATAACATATTCGTACACATCACTATTCTGTCCCGTATTCGGTCGCAAATGATCAATATAATGTGGATTTGGTAAAAAACGTACATCAAACACCAGATCAGCATCAATCGGAATGCCATACTTGAATCCAAACGACGTAATATTCACCGACAGCATTTGGCTCTCGAGATGAGAAAAGCGGGATATGATGCGTTCTTTCAGTTGAGCAGGCTTCATCGTACTTGTATTCAGTACCTGAGTCGCAGAGTTTTTGAGTTCCTCCAACATCTTGCGTTCCAGTCGGATGCCGTCCAGCGGCATGCCCTCAGGAGCCAGAGGATGTCTGCGCCTGCTTTCTTTGTAACGCTGAACAAGTACAGAATCTGTAGCATCCAGGAATAAAATTTCGCAATGAATGGTAAAATGATCTTTAATATAGTTCAAAGACTCGGACAGAGCCGTAAAGAATTCACGCCCGCGCAGATCGATAACCAATGCAACCTTACCAATCTTGCCGTTTGACTGTTCAATTAGTTCCGCAAATTTTGGAATCAATACCGGCGGCAGATTATCCACACAGAAGAAACCCAGATCCTCAAGGCTTTGTACTGCAATGGTTTTACCTGCTCCGGACATGCCCGTAATGATAATGAGCGTGGCGCCTGTGCCTGGTGAGCCTTCACCTTCAAGCATAAATGTCCCCTCCTTATCATATTGCTGTCTTCATATATTGTTACGAGGATACTAGGAACGCAAGAGAAGACCTGCTGCACCCACAATACCTGCATTATTACCAAGTGTAGCTTCCAGAATCTGAACCCCATCTTGCAACGGTTCTGGCGTCAGCTTAGCAAACACAGTACGGATTTCATCAAACAAGAAATTACCTGCTTTGGATACGCCACCACCGATGATGAACATCTCCGGGTTAATGACAGCTGCTACAGTAGCCATGGACTTGCCCAGGTAAAAGGCCGCACGATTCACAATGCGCTGTGCCACTTCATCGCCTGCCTTGGCAGCATCAAATACTTCTTTGGCTGCAATCTTGTCGACGAGTGCCAGTGACGTATGATCCCCGCGCTCTACGGCATCCTTTGCCATACGGATAATACCCGTTGCAGACGATACTGTCTCTACACATCCCATTTTACCACAGCCGCACTTGATGGCCTCCAGATCAGGTACAACACTGATATGACCCAGTTCTCCCGCCATACCGGAGAAACCCTGATAGATGTTGCCATTCAAGATCAAGCCTCCGCCAACACCCGTACCGAGTGTATAACATACGCAGTTGTCTACGCCTTTGCCGGCACCTGCCCATACTTCTCCCAGTGCAGCCACGTTTGCATCGTTATCTATTTTGATTGGCTTGCCCAGACGTTCTTCCAGAATCGAACGAATGGCCACATTCCGAAATCCGATGTTAGGGGCATGAACGATAATTCCCTCGCGTACATTCGTGAAACCGGCCACTCCAGCACCTACACCCTCAAGCTGTTCCCAGCTGTATGGTGATTCGGCTACGATATGTCGGACATACTTCTCGATGTTGGCGATGACCGTGTCTACGCCCTTATCCACTTCAGTCGGTCCTTCATACGTATGCATTAGCTGACCTTGTTCATCGCATATACCGACCTTGATTGCTGTTCCGCCGAGATCGACCCCAACGTAGATTTTCTCAGACATGCTGCAAGCCACCTTTATCTATCTAAAATAGTTTAAGTCCTACGTACCAACTATAATTGAAGGATACGCCTGGGTCAAGACGATAAGACCTTGTATACATCATGCTTCACCAGGGTTGTGAACCACATCACATAGCATTTTTGAATACGTATACAATCTCATTACCTTCATTTATAAACGCACGCTTTATTCCTTCCTCCATAACAGAGGAAGCCTCAACTCATGATATTGCATCTTCACCCGTTCCATTCATAAAAGATGAACTTTGCCCCCTCATATAGGTGACTCGTCTTATGTACCCCGCCACCTGTCATTCTCATACAGAGAGCTATCGAATGACGGTATTGCCAACAAAAAAGCGCCTTCCACATATAGAAGGCGCCCTTACTTTTATGAAAATTCTGAAGTTGTAGAATTGGGGTTAAACTCAGTTGATTTTTCTGCGTTATAACTTCGTTTCCACACGTACCGGCTCTTCCGTCTTCTCCATCTTGTTCACATCCAGAATATCGAGCAGGAAGACAAAGATCGGAATACCAATGATCAATCCCCAGATCCCCAGGAAGTGTTGCGACAGAATTAGAACGATAAAGGTGTAGAACATTGGCAATTTGGTCTTGTGTGCCATCAGTTTTGGATTCAGGAAGTACGTCTCCAAAGCATGAATAACAATAATCATGATGATTACAATAATGCTTAATTTCAGTCCACCCATCTGATACCCGATCAGACAGAGCGGTACAAGTGAGATGATAACCCCCGCAACGGGAACCAGACTGAGCATGAACACCAGAATGGTCAGAGCGAACAGATACGGGAAACCCAGAATCCATAAGCCAAGTATCGTCAGTACCGTATTAAACACCGCAATAAGAAGCTGTGCCTCAATGACTTTACCAAAAGAAGATACGAACTTGTCTCCCAGATAAGCAACTTCATTGTAGAACCATCCAATTTTACTTGTTTTGAACTTGGACGTGAACTTGGATATCTCCTGCTTCTGCAACAAGAAGAACAGACTCAGAATGATGACGAGCAGAATAAACTCCAGCCATTTGCTCAAAGCGAAAATATATTTCAATGCATCATTGGTGTAATTTTTAATATCGAAGGATTGAAGATAACCCGCAATTTTGGACGCAAAATTATCACCGTCTGCACTATCCAGAAATTTCATAATCTCGTTTGTCAACTGAACGACCTGATCCACGATCCGTGGTGAATATCTGGAAATGCCAAGCACAATGACTGCGATCACAATCATATAGAGTAGGATGACCACAACTTTATAATTGATTGGAAACAACCGATTCAAACCACCTGTAATGAAATGCTGTAACCTGTTCATGACATACGTCACCAGAAACAACAGCAGAATCATGTGCAGCATACTCCCCATACTGAACAAAATTAAACAGAACAAGAGCAGGATCAAAAATCGTCTCACTGTCGCATTCTGTAACCAATCTTTTATCATTTCCCCCAAAATCTTCACCTCACAGCTAATATGCCCTATATGTATACGATCTCATGCCCACTGTAGTTTCAAAAAAAGAGAAGCCTTCCGGCTTCTCTCATTTCATGAGACTTCCCGTTGTCTCTTATTCCCAGCATATGCCTAACCTCACGCATCTAATGCTTATTTATCCAACGTTTCGCTCCAATCATGGACAATGCTTCCTTCAAGGAACTTCTCACAATCCATTGCAGCCATACATCCTGATCCTGCAGCCGTAATAGCTTGACGATACTTCGTATCTTGAACATCACCACAGGCAAATACACCTGGAATATTGGTCTCCGTTGTTCCGGGTTTAACGACAACATAGCCATGTTCGTCCAGTGCAATCGCATTACCCAGGAATCCGGTATTCGGTGTGTGACCAATGGCAACGAATACGCCATCTGCTTCAAGCAACTCTTCCTGCCCCGTCTCATTGTTGCGCACTTTCAGCCCTTTGACACCCAAAGCTTCTGGTACGACCTCGAGTGGAGTACGGTTCAGCGCCCACTTCACCTTTTCATTGCTGCGAGCCCGATCCTGCATAATCTTGGATGCACGTAATTCATCCCGGCGGTGAACCAATGTCACGTCTGTTGCAAAACGAGTCAGGAAACTCGCTTCCTCCATCGCGGAGTCTCCACCGCCCACGACCACGATTTTTTTGCCTCGGAAGAAGAAGCCGTCACATGTCGCGCATGTACTTACACCACGTCCCACATTTTCCTGCTCGCCCGGAATACCGAGATAACGAGCGGAAGCACCTGTGGAGATAATGATCGATTCAGCTTCCAGTTCACCGATTCCTCCAACTTTGACCTTGAAGGGCGGTTTGCTGAAATCAACCTCTTCCACCCAACCGTTTTTGAATTCCGCTCCAAAACGTTCAGCTTGCTTACGCATGTTGTCCATCAGTTCCGGACCCATGATACCTTGCGGGAAACCGGGGAAATTCTCAACTTCCGTTGTCGTCGTCAATTGACCACCCGGCTGAAGACCTTCGATAACCAGTGGTTTCAGATTAGCACGAGCCAGATATATCGCTGCTGTCAGACCCGCAGGTCCCGTTCCGATCACAATCGTTCTGTATTTAGACATATAGATACAGCCTCCTTAATTAAGGTGAGAATGTGTTGTACTAGCGATGAACTTGCCAAGATGATATCCTACAGGCGTTTACGAAGCCCATTCGTTAAGTTTACCCGTTTTCCCGGTTGTTGTATCCTTCACCTGATGATGTCTTTCTGAAAACGAGTTGAAGCGAACTTTCTATACTAGTGGTGGCTTGCTGTTACAAACCGAATGAATCTGTTTAGCATACTTGCTAACCGTTGATGCCGATATCCCATACCGCTCAGCAATGCTTTGATAGGTAACGGGCCGACTGTGATTCTTCGCTGCCAAATATTCAAGTCCTGCAGCCCAACCCTCAATCTGCTTCGTACCCGGAACTTCCGGATGTACCCGGGATACATAATCCGTCCAGAGCCGTTCCATCTCTTGCTGCAACTCAGCCTTTGCTTCAGACATCTGTAACGCACGATCAACAACCGCCTGCCAATGGGAGGTTGAACCAGTGTCCGATTGTTCTGATGTGGATTGAACCTTCCCAATAGACTTCAAGGCTACAGGAGAAAAGGGTCGAACCACCTGAGTATTCCGATCCTCATGTTCAGCCGATTTCAATCCGTTCAGTACAGTTTGTGCTACCTCAAGCAGATCCTGTTCTTCTCCAGGCTCTTCAATAAAGGATTGCAGAGCCTGTTGCACCTCATAGTCACCGATCATCCCAAGCGCATGGATAACCTGTAGCTTGGTTGCCCGATCACCATGACGCAATGCCCAGAAGAAGGATGAGCGAATCAGTGGATCATTCTTCATTTCTTCAGGTATGCCACTACCGTAGTTCTCCCACTGTCTGAATTGCTCATCAAATGGCAGATGATAGTGATAGCTCAGCTTCTCTGGCTCTTGCTCGCCTTGTTTTACAGCCTCAAGACCTGACAGATAATACCGGGATACTTCGGAACCCGGATCAAGCTTGGACACATGATGCCATAAACGCTCAGCAGCATCATAACGTTCTGTATTATAAGCCGCCACTGCTGCATAGTGAGCAAGTGCCGGATCAGCAGCTGTCTCTTCGTCCTTGAGCAAACGCCGGAAGTGAACATAAGCCGTATCGTGTTGGCCCAGAATTCCCATCGTTGTCGCCAGTTTGTAGACTTGTTCGTGCTGGAAGGGCACGATGACCCGCAATTTTTTGATCAGAAGCAGCACTTGATCAGCCCGGTTCTCATTTTGATGGAAAATGGCCAGATTACAGAGTGCATGCAGATTACCTGGTTCCTGTTCAAGCACTTCGGCAATAGTCTCTTTTGCTTTGGGAAACAGACCCATATAATAGTAGGCGAGTGCCAGATTGTTACGGGCAGCCAAGTAATCAGGATAATCAGAAGACATGCCTTCAAGCAATTCAGCAGCCTGTGCAAATTTTCCTTCTTCCAGCAGTTCCCGTGCCTGATCGTGCTCCACTACACCTTTGCGTGATTTGATTCGATTCAGTTTGGTCGGACGATCCAGCTCATAGTACAGAAGCTCCATCATCTCTTCGGCTTCCGTCATGAACTGACCTTGAGTGTCCTCCTCCAGATAGGTAACAAGTGCTTGCTCGGCTTCCTCAAACCGATCCATATTTGCATAATTGTTCGCCATATAAAAATAACATTCCGTCATTGACGGATCTACCACTTCCAGCACGTTAGCCAGAATGGCATTGGAGGCTTCGTAATCCCCCTTCTCCGATAATATACCCGCCATATTGCAATGATTTACCGGATTTTCCGGTTCGTATTCAACAGCTTTGCGAAAATATTTTAATGCCTTGTCGACATGATTACGGTCCAGCGAGCGGACAGCTCTTTCAAAGAAGAAAGAAGCATCCAAGTGAATCGGTATAATATTGGCAAGGTGTCCCTCAGCCCGCACTAGCTTGCCCTTCATCTTCCAAGGCACCTCCTCTTTGCATTTCATTCATACTCTTCAGTATACCACATCTTAAGGCCCACTTCTCAATATGTAGTTTCATGTCGTTTATGAAAAAAATGCAAAAGAAGATGATATTCCATTTTGCGGAAACCTATCGCCTTGAAATCTCAAGAACTGGATTTAGTATCCTTTGGTATAACCGGGTATCCTTTAAAATTAAATGATGTTGTACCTGAGGTGTACTCCGTTGAAGTGCCCGTGGAAGAAGAACCATATAGCCCTGAATTTATACATTTTTATATTTTCAATTCTGAAAAGGATCGCATAAATGGGACAAAAGAATTCAATAAACACATGGAAAAAGCCCAATTCACAACATTCCCTTTTCTATATAAGAAAAGAAATGTTCTTATCGTTTACTGGAGCAAAACCAAAGATAATCCTATGTTCACTAAACCAGTCGAAACTGCGTTAGAGCAACTGAAATGATAATAGTTCATACATTACTGGACTGAGCTCGACAGTGGGAATATCATTTTAGAACGTTAATTGCAGTCATTCGTCGTTCGTAAAAAAAAGAAGACCGCTTCCATAGGCTCGGTCTTCTAACTGTTATGGCTTAAATATCTAATAAATCTAGATCTTCAACGCCATCGAAGGAGAAAGTGTAATATGAAGGGTTTTATCAAACGGCGTCATGAAATTGACCAGCACAACCTTGCACTTGTCCGGCAGTTTTGCCTCCCGAACACTTGCCGCCAGATGCCCCAGCTCGCCCCCGGTGATCTCCAACCAGTCTTCTCCGCAGGTATATCGTAATGTACCGCCTCTCCACAAGTAGTGACCCTCACTCGTTTCAATCGCGTCCTCACAGGTCAGCTCACCTTCGCTTCCGAATACAAAGGATAACTGCATCATAATGTCCTCCGGTTCCTGTCCAGATAGATGCATGGTCCATCCGTTTTCCGTTGGCTGTAATTCTGCTCCTACACGGAAGGTCTGCTCATGAGTAAGCTGACGACTCTGATGAGGCAACAAGTACCATGGACTGATGGCTGATGCAGCCGATTCTGGCAGCAGGTTTGCAGGGATTGGGCCGTAGTAACCTTTTTTCTGCTCACCAGTTAGTCGATACCCTTCGGACAGCCTCGTCATTTGCTGCATAGGTACATACCCTGGATTAAAGTAAGAGGCCAGTTGCACAGCCAGCAGGCGCACCTTGCCATGACGAAGCGCGAAGAAAGAAGGAACTTCTGTCATCACAGTCACACTAGTAGCGCCATCCCGAATTCGGGCTACCGGAGCACCAAAGTCCGTATGCATCCGACTGTGCGAGATACGTCCGTGATGCCCTACTGAATCCATCTGTTTCAAATATTCGCCCCGTACAAAATGTTCATTCAGCATGACCTCATACTGTTCGGGTAATGCATCACGTGTATCATTCGTCTGCTGAAGCTCCGGCTCAAGCATTAATCGAATGAGCGTATTCACCGAACATACTCCCGGATCGGTCAATGTATCTCCAGCCCAGGCTGCCATACCTGCAAAAAGTGAATCACCGTCCAGGCGGGCCAAAATGGCATAAGGCAGATAGTAAGGTGACAGATCATGAACACTGCCCAGATCCTGTCGTCCTGAATAGTCCGTAACAATTTCACCCGTAGGATGGACCAGATACACCATCATGCGGAGATTGAGCCTCACTGGTTCCAGCAATTCAGGACGATTGAGCAGGCGCGCAGCATGAATTAACATGATGTCGCTAACTGCGCTGTATATCCCATTGCTCCGTTCTGTCCACTCCCCATCGGGTGTAATATCCATGCCTTCATCCATCCACTGCTCTGCGCGCTGCACAGCTTCCTCCAGATCAAATATTTCATGCAGGAAACCAAGCGCCGCGCATAGCACCCAGCGATGATTAGGCGTATGACAACCTCCCGTAAGCATGGTTGGGATTGTACGTTCCAGAAACAGCCTCATATTGTTCAATACAGGTTGAAGCGGCTCCCATTCTTGCTGCTGAAGAAGCTGATACAACTGTGAATACCCTACAACGACAAATGCAGTATCCGGAGGGGAATGGTAATTGGTCCAGCCAGGCGATATTGAACCATCTTCATGTTGGAAGCGGAGTACAAATTCCGTAGCTAACAGCAGTCGATTTAACAACGATTCATCCCGGTAATAGATAGAGTCCGGATTGGAGAGCGCAGCTCCCCAGTAACACATATCCGTGGGTGTTCCAGTCGTATGGTTGACCCAGGCAACACCTGTAAAGGGATCAATTGTCCCTCCATAGTAACGGCTTTCCGGGTCAAGCATCTGCCGGGATATGCCTCTTTCTACCGCTCTGTCATTACTGTCCACCAGTTGTTTGTACATGTGCAGTCCCCTCCATACCAATGCATTCTCACGATGTGCGGAGTATATTGCTTCAGTGCCTTCAATTCAGACCGGAAGCTTACTCATACCGCCCGTAGGTGAGTTCATTTTTCTCGTCAGTATATATCATATTTCTACATAAGTCGCCAGAAAATCTGTGCTTGTTTTACTACATTATTTATGGGTCACTGTCACTGAGGAAACAGTCATTAAACACATACTGTGAACATGCAAACTGTTTCCCACATCACCGCGCCTACTCTGTCACTCCAAGCTTCTTCATTAGCAAGTCATGACTCTCATGAATCTCTTCTGCCTTACAGGCAGACTTCAACTCATACACCTTCACCTGTGCCCGGCGAATCATCGGCAGATAGGCATCATAGAAGTTCATATCCTTACTGTGTACATACGGGCACCAGTGATCCGAGAGACCAAGTGTCTCATGGATATGGACCCCTACGATATCATCCATCAGGCCTTGCATTTCTCCCACACTGTCATAAAGGCCCATTCGGTCCATCATGATGGCATGACCGGTATCGTACCAGATACCAACCGGAGCCCCTTTGAGAGCTGTGATGATGGTCTTGGCTTCGGAAAGGGTAGGAATCTGTTGTGGTCGGGATCTCGTCTCGATACCAAAACGAACATCCAGACCTTTAGCTGCCGCCCGATTACATACCTCATCGAGACTGGCGATAATTTTCTCTACATACCCTGAACTGAGAGCTTCCCGCCGCTCCATCAATTCAGCCCATTTGCTGTGATACTTCGGTGAATCCGGACCTTCCTCGTTATAGATCTTTCCAAGGTCTTTGCTGATATCCTCAGGAAAAGGTACCTCTCCCGGGTGTACAACAACAGCTTCTCCCCCATAACGTTGGGCATATTCAGCCGACTCTACCAGCAGTTCGATCGCCCGCTTGCGTTTCACTTCATCTTCGAAGCCGAGCAAGATGGAATCCGTACCGTAGTCTGGATCAGGGTCATGTGGAAAGGTGTTGTGGACACTAGAAATTCCGATCTCTCCACGCTCAATCATGGGCTCAATCGTCGTGAGCATCTCCTTCGTCACATTATAATTGAGCTCCACCCGACGAAAGCCGAGATCCGCAATCTCCCGAATCATATCTTCCCCGACATCATGTTTTCGGATATTCCAGCATGTGGAGAACGAATATATCCCCTTATCTATGTGCTGCATCTGTTTTCCTTCTCCTCCCTCTGGCTAAAATTTTTACATCAGCCTTAACTCAACCTTTTACCGCGCCAAGCATCGCACCGCTGACAAAATACTTTTGCAGCCACGGATAAACGAGTAGAATCGGAACGGTTGCAAAAATAACGGTCGCGGCCTTGAGACTCTCGGGAGTCAATGGTGTACGGTTAGCACCCTCCATCTGGGTAAGCTCGCTGACCATATTGTTCTGTACCATTTGGAATAACTTCAGTTGAAGCGGGTACAGCTTCGGATCATTAATATACATCAGGGAATCCTGGAATCCATTCCAGCGTCCAACTGCATAGAAAAGAGCTAATGTAGCCAGTACTGGCATGGATAGTGGCAATATAATTTTGAAGAGCGTGTGTACATGGGAACTGCCGTCAATCTCAGCGGATTCTTCCAGACTTTCAGGAATACCTCTGAAGAAAGAAATCAGGATAATCAGGTTAAACGGACTGACCAGTCCCGGCAGAATCAGTGCCCACACGGAATTAAGCAAGTTCAAGTCACGAATGAGCAAGTACTCGGGAATGATCCCGCCACTGAAGAACATCGTAATGATGATGACATACATGAAGAGCTTGCGCCCTTTCAATTTTTTCTTAGTTAACGGGTATGCAGCTGCCAGTGTGAACATCATACACAGGACAGTAGTAGCAATTGTCAGAACTGTCGTGTATCCCAGTGAATAGATCATCGACTGATCAGAGAACACCTGGATATACGCATCCCAATTGAATTCTTTCGGGAATATGGTCACTTCACCTGACGTTATCGCACGGTTAGAACTGAATGAGATTGCGATCGTGTGCAGAAATGGAGCCAAGCAGAATATAACAAACAAGGTGATAAAGGAGATATTAACGATATCAAAAATCCGGTTTGAGGTGCGTTCACTCATATGCGCACAGCTCCTTTACTGATGGTCTATACAAACAAGCCGATTGGCGTCTCTTCCGTTCAACCACAACCTACAAAATACCTTCACCGGTTGCTTTCTTCGAAATATAGTTAGATCCTAGCACGAATATGAGTCCCACCACTGCCTGGAACAGTCCGACGACAGTTGCCAGCGTGTATTGTCCTGATTCAAGACCAACTCTGTATACAAAGGTACTGAGTACATCGGAATATTCACGCACGGCCGTATTACCAATGATATAAGGCCGATCAAAACCGATGCTGACCATATGTCCAAGATTAAGAATGAGCAGGGTCACAATGGTTGGTTTAATACTTGGCAACGTAATATGCCAGATTCTCTTCAGCCGTGATGCTCCATCGATCTCAGCTGCTTCAAACAATTCCTTGTTGACGCCGGTTAATGCGGCCAGATATAGAATGGTTCCCCATCCTGCACTTTGCCAGACACCTGTGAAGAGATACGTCACAAGCCATGGATTTTTTTCTGTCAAAAATGGTATCGAATTTAAGCCCATACTCTCCAGTACACCGTTAACCATACCGGATTGATTACCGAACAATTGGTACACAATTCCCCCGATGATTACCCATGAGATAAAGTGAGGAATGTACAATATCGTTTGTGAGATTTTTTTGAACCATTTGAATCGAACTTCATAAAGCATGATCGCCAGAATAATAGGAGCTGGAAATGAAACGACCAGATCAAGAAAATTCAGCATAAAGGTGTTGCGCAATGTCGTGTAGAAGTCCCGCATTCCAAATACTTCACGAAATGCATCAAAACCGATCCACTCACTGCCGCTAATTCCCTGAAACAGGTTAAAGTCCTTAAAGGCGATCTGTACACCGTACATCGGTCCATAACGAAAGATTAAAAAGTAGATAATGGGCAGTGAAATCAGAGCGTATAATTGCCAATACCTCTTCAAGTATGTGGTGGTCAAGTCGGTTTCCTCCTATCAACAAGGAAACGGCTGTGCCGCCAGTCCGGCGGCACACGTTCCTTTCTAGTTAAGCCGTAGTATGGGTATCTGTCTTGGATCTTGAAATGTGAAGTTACTTACTTTGCAGGGAGTGCTTGAACTGCTTCTTCAAGTTCTTTTTTCAGTTCAGTACCACCCAGAGACATGAAATCAGCCATTTCTTTTTCATATACCGCATCGAATTCTGCCGGCTTAGCCATCGCTGTTTTTACGATAATGACATTTAATTTGTCTTTGAGAGCTGTGCTGTACTTCATCTCTGCTTCAATCGGTTTGTCGAAAATGATCGGTCCTACCGTATCGGTGTTAGCAATATCAATGGATTGTTTCAGCATCTCCTGATTATTTTGCGGGAAGCCCATAATCCATGCCTTTTCATTCGTCGCTTGATCACCAATGTTTTTACCGTTCGAGATAATGGCTGTATCCCCTGCGTTAAACAGACGATCCTGTGCTTCCTGGGATGCATCCTCTTTCACAACCGGAATGCCGTCTACCAGATCATAGTTCTCGCCTTCCACACCACTGTAGATATCAATCAGATTGTTGTCAGATGCCATCCAGTCGAGATATTTGATCGCTTCGACGGAACGTTTGCTGCTCTTCGGAATCATAATGTACATACCATTTGTTCCGTAGCGTGACTTGATATGTTTGTTGTCTGCATTTGGATTGGTGTATACATCAACCGGCAACACTTCACTGCCACTCACATTTTTACGCAAATTATCCAGTGTGCCATCTCCGTAGAACATGGCATCCACATCTTCAGACCAGTAACCTACGTTACCGTTTTGAATGTCTTTCCCTAACTGCGTTTTGTCTTCATCCAAACTGAAGTCTTTGCTGATCAAACCTTCGTTGTACAGTTTGTTCAGGAACTGCATCGATTCTTTGAATCCTTCATGCAGCGGCAATTCATAACGTTGACCATAAGTCAGGTCGCCACTAACTGGTTTGATGAATGAGTAGATGAGCGTTTCGAATTGAGCTGGTGCAAGAGCCATACCCATTGGGATGTTTTTGCTTCCTAGACCACCAGGATCTTTATCCTTGAACGCTTTCAAAGTTGTATATAATTCATCCGTGGTCTTCGGCGCTGGCAATCCCAGCTTATCGAGCCAATCCTGACGAATGTAAGAACTGTATCGGCCTGTGATCGCACGTTTACCCGGAACTGCAAACTGTTGTCCTTCCACTTGCCCGAACTTCAAAGTATCTTCACCCAGGAACTTCTTCAGGTTCGGACCGTGCTGATCAATCAACTCTCCAACATCAGTCAAACCACCCTGCTGGGCATACCGATAAAACACGCTTGAGTCATAAACAAAGACAATATCAGGGACATCCGTATTGCTAGCCATCAGGACGTTCAGCTTGGTAACTTCCTCAGAACGCTGAACGGGTACAAACTGTACATCAATATTGTTGGGATCACCGAACTTCTCCTGAATCATTTTAGATAGATAGTTGTTCGTAATTGTGTACGGTGAAGGACTGTTACCACGGTCGAAAATCTCCACCTTTAAGGTAACGCGCTCGCCATTGCCTGATGTTCCGCCTTCAGCTGATTCTTCTGATGCTGATGAGCATCCCGCAAGTAAAGAAACGCCCATTACCATCGTAAGCGCCAAACCCATCCATTTCTTTAGACTCCCTTTGGTTGCTTTGCTTGTCATTTTTGTCATCCCCTTTGGCTTTGCGTGAATGTTTAAAGCTTGCCCAGAGTATTTCACATTTTTCCGTCATCCTGCAATAAACCTCTTTCGGAAGCGCTTACAAACGGATTATGGTTTATATGCTAAGCCTATTTTCGCAGACTGATTCTTTTCCCAAAGCTACGCCGCTCTAAGCTTTGACGGTACTCTTCACCTCAAGGATCAGAACTGCCTGTCCCAAGTCGGATAAACCATTTTCACACACTGCCTATATTCGTAAACGGGAAAAAAACAGGAATATTAGCTTGCTATCCTGCGAAAACAGTTGCATCGATCTCGGGCAGCAGAGAACTGTTCAACGAAAACAGGGCGAACCTCTGCAAGCCTCTCTCCTAAGTGGAAAGTGGCTGCATGAAATTCACCCTGTGTTATCCTGATGTATAGATCTCAGAATAGGTTCACTTCTGCGTTACTCATCGGGTTCTCGATTTTCACGTTTCAAACGACGATAATCTCCTGGTGTAATACCCGTTACCCGCTTAAATACACGTCCCAACGTAATTCCATTTGCATACCCAACCTTCAGGGCAATATCCTGCAAAGAGTAGTCGGTAGTGAGCAGAAGCTGCTCCGTCTCCTTCATGCGAAGCTCTGTAACAAAATCAACAAACTTCATGTTGAATTCTGTCTTGAACAAATAACTCGCATGTTTGCCCGTAATCTGGAATCGGTCGCTCAGATGTTTCAATGAAAGATCAGGATTCGCAAACTGTTCCTCGATATAATTTTTCATTTCGTTAACCATGGCTTTGTAACTCTTGGTTTCCGTTACCGCTACATACGTTCTGAACAAGTCCGTCAGACCATCAAACAAAAGACTTTTCACATCCGTAAGCGTCTCTGCCTCTTCCACAGTACTCAACCATCTGTTGATGTTTTCTTCGGACAGCTCTTCCTGGAGTCCTTCCGACATCATGGCCACCTCTCGGCTAAGCATCTGTAACATGGCCTGAATCAGAGAACGAATCTCATCATCCGGCAGTTTGTTCTGTTCAAACGCTGTAAAGATCTCCTCCAACTGTTCCCGCCACTGTCCACTCGACATCCGGAATCGCTTAACAAAGTCCGCAATCATCTGCAGATAGGTATAGGTATCCAGCAAAGGATGCTGTGTTTCACCGCAGTCCGCTAGGCCGACATCTCCATTCATCAACAGTTTACGTTGCATTACCGCTTCTGCGGCTGCATAGGAATCTCGTATTGAACCGATTCCCTGAGCAATAGGTCCAATGCCAAAGCTTAAGGAAATGCGTAGATTTTGTTCTACCCAAGATTTGCATTCCTCAGCTACAACACGAATCTGCCCAGACATATCCAAGTTGTTATCATTCTGTTCTTTCAACACAAAAAGGATTGCAATTCGATCCACACTAATCCATTCCGTCCAGCATTGGACTCCCGTATTACGTGACAGCTCTTGCAAAACGTTCATCAAGGCAAACTTCAGCGTATTTTGTTCACCTCTCGTGTACCTCTCCTGAAATCCCTTCTCATAACGGTTAATCTCTCCAACAACAACGACAAAACGCGACGAGTCATGCACATCATTCAGTGGAGAGAGCTCCTTTAATTGCTCTGCTGCATTTTCTATATGTTCACCATGCAACAGGGCATTGAACAACTTGCTGCGCTGCATGAGTACATTTTCCCTGCTTTTTTTGTCATAATCCATCATATGATTAATCAGATTCTCAAGCACACCGTCAATCATCTTCATCTCATCCGTGCGAGCACCTGAGTGTTCAAACGCCCGAATCTGATGAGACTCAATCCGGTTCATGATGATCTGAATGGGCTTATAGTTACGGCGAGTAATATACACGATATATACAATTGCACAGATAACAGTCACAATAGCAATGATTACCCATACATAAGATATAACAGATACCCAGCCAAATAAGTTGCCGGCCTTAATTCCACTGGATACTGTCCAGCCCAGTCTTTCTAGCGATAGCCTATTCAGTTCCTGACCGTCTATCGAGCCCTCTTGGTCCGAGTGTGCATTATACACAACCTTACCGTCCCGATCCGTAATCGTCAGGAATGAGAGCTGACCATTAACCATACTATCTACACTCTGTTCAATGCTGCTCATCTTGATATTAATGACCAATGTGCCCTGTGAGCCAAAAGGCAAAGGCATGTCCTTGTTCACGGTTAATACGCGAATAGGGGTACGTTGAACAGAGTCCGCATCGAATTCCCGGACCGGCTGCCAGCCTGAACCGATAGACCCGCTACCCATCTGATCAATCCATGCCTTATCCGAGAAACCTTCCGCTTCTCTGGAACCACTTATGGTCAGAACATGTTTATTTCGCTTGTCATATAGATAGATGGATTGAATCCATGAGGACGAATTGGATAGCTCACGTAAATTCTGCGCGATTGCATACACCGTGTCCGAGCTGGTCAGGTTTGTGTTATTAAAATAGAGTTTGTATGCCTGCTGACTCTGTACCGTCTCCAGGATGGATAGTTCAATATCCCTGATTGTGCGATCCACCGTGTCGATCATATAACTGGAGGAGATCCGGTCTGCTTTTTTTGTTTCTTCTTTAGAGATGTCATTGATGAATACAAACGCAATGAAAATGAGTATGGTCACCGTAAGAAAAAAAATTGGGAAATACGAAAACAATAACCGGTAGTACCAATTACGAGACAATAGACCCCACTCCTCACTCCACGATGCCAATGTTCTCAGCCGTGGTTCTACTGTTCAGCATCCATCTCACCTTAGAGGTTGAATACTATATGATAACGCTATCATAACTGATTTTATGTTATTATAGCACAAGCCTCTGAGCAGCAAAGCAAGAATTGAATTCTAAGAGCCAAAACAAAAAAACCGTGCTGAGCAGACAACAACTCAGACACGGGACAGTTTATCTGGCAGCACACCGTTATATCCTCGATGCTCTAAATGCCAGAATCCTTAAACAATGTGGCCATGGAGCCACCATCCACAATAATGCGTACGGCGCGGGCCAGCATTGGTGCAACAGGTAACACTTTGAAGCATTCAGGATGGTCATCTGGCAGTGCGATCGAGTCCGTAACGACCACCTCTTCAATTGACGGGTGATTCAATTTACTCACTGCCCCATCGGAGAACAATCCGTGTGTTGCACATACATATACATTTTTGGAGCCACGTTCCTTCAACCCTTCCACAACATTCAGAATGGTTGTTCCGGTGTCGATCAGATCCTCAATAATAATAGGTGTCCGTCCTTCTACATCACCAATGACATGGGTAATCACCGATTCATTATGGCTTGGACGTTTCTTGATCATAATGGCAAATGGAGAATCCAGACGGTTCGCCAGCTTCTCTGCCATCGATGCTCGTCCCGCATCCGGGGAGACGACAACAGGGTTCTCGATTCCTTTGCTTAACAAATAATCACTAATCAGATCCAGTGATGTCATATGGTCAACCGGAATGTTGAAGAATCCCTGAATGGCCGCTGCGTGCAGGTCGATCGTTACCACTCGATTGGCGCCAGCCGTAGTTAATACATCTGCTACCATCTTGGCCGAGATCGGTTCCCTTGGTGCGGATTTACGCTCTTGTCGAGCATAGCCATAATACGGAACAATGATGTTCACAGTGCGCGCTGAAGCCCTCTTTGCGGCATCAATCATCACCAACAGCTCGACAAACAGCTCATTGATCGGATGAGACAACGACTGTACCAGAAACACATCACAATTACGGATTGTTTCTTCATAATGAACGTATATTTCTCCGCTCTTGAACCTGGACAGCTTGATCTTGCCCAGTTGTACACCCAGCTTGTCACATACCTGTTCTGCCAGCTTAGGGTTCGATGAACCGGAAAAAATACGTAACGAATGCTGCATAATGCCCTCCCGAGGGTTGAAGTCCCTATATAATCCCTTAGCTAAAAGGTTATTTCCCTCATTATACTCCACTGGCTTATACATTTAAAGGAATGAACGAGCGATGACGGCCTTCAAAAACAGCGACTTCCGTACAGCCCAACTCATGTAAAAGTGCTTCAGCTTCAGGCAAATAATCCCCCAGCTTCAGTGGGTCATGTGCATCAGAGCCCATGGTTAATGGAATACCCAAGCGAATGGCTTCCGTCAGCATTCTGCGACTAGGGAACATCTCGGCACAAGGCTTCGATAACCCGGAAGCATTCAGCTCCATGGCGCAGCCACTTTTGGCAATAGCCTGCAGCGCTGCGTTCTCCAGTGAGATACGTTCTTCTGTCTGCTCTGTTGAAGGAACAAAGCCAAACCGTTTAATGACATCCGTATGGCCCATAATATCGTACATGCCCGTGGCGGCTGCCTTGCTTACGGCATCGTAGTACTGACGATATACTTCAAGGATGTCTTTGCCCTCCCAGTGATGGGTCTGGCGGAAATCCGTAATGTCCCATTCCCCGAGAAAATGCACAGAACCAATCACATAATCCCATGGATAACGCTCAATGATTGCACGGATCTCTGTTTCCCAGCCTTCAATATAGTCACCTTCCAGACCAACACGTACGTCAATCTGACCACGGTAACGTTCTTTCAGGGAGAAACACTCCTCTACGTAACGTGGCAGTTCATCCATAGGCATCGCCATTTCCGGATAATATTGAGCCGGATCGACATGCAACAATGGCATGTGATCGGACAATCCAATCTGGGATAGTCCGATCTCCACACCACGTTGCACGTACTCTTCCAGTTTGCCAATGGCATGTCCACACCGCTCATGGTGTGTATGATAGTCTATACGCACGAACTCGCCCCCTAATCGCGGCGAGGCCGTTCATGACGGCGGCTCAGTTCTGACATAATGTCGTCCAGCGGCAGCTTGCGCTCTTGTAACAGGACGAGCAGGTGATACATCAGGTCACTGACTTCCAGACGAAGCTCGTCATTATCTTTATTTTTGGCGGCGATGATCGTCTCGGACGCTTCTTCACCGATTTTTTTCAGTATTTTGTCTACACCTTTATCAAACAGATACGTTGTATATGCACCCTCAGGACGCTCACGTTCACGCTCTGCAATAACGGACTCCAGTTCAGCCAATACCTCAAAGCGACTTTCGGAACCGGAATTTGCAGAAGCAGATGCCTCACCCGTTTCATCCGAAGCCTTGTCTGCCGATTTCTCTGGCAAACCAATGATTTCATTATGGAAACAAGTTACCGCCCCTGTATGGCAAGCCGGACCGTTCGGTTTCACCTCAACCAACAAGGTATCACCGTCACAATCATATTTTAGGGAAGTAATCGTCTGCACGTTGCCAGATGTTGCCCCTTTATGCCACAACTCCTGACGCGAGCGTGACCAGAACCACGTCTCACCGGATTCCAGCGACAACTTCAGAGATTCGCGATTCATATAAGCCATCATTAAGACTTCCCGAGTATCCACATCCTGCACAATGGCAGGAACCAATCCGTCACTCCAACGAATGTGTTCCACAACCTGTTCCAAGGACAACTGTTCCTTGATTTCATCGCTCACTTTAGTCACGGATCTCCACCCCTTGTTCTCTCAAATGTTGTTTTAACGCCGGTACGGCGATTTCTTTGTAATGGAAAATCGTTGCGGCCAGACCTGCGTCCGCTTTGCCTGTGGTGAATACATCATAGAAATGAGACTCCTTGCCCGCACCGCCCGATGCGATGACTGGAATACGCACAGATTCGGATACTGCTGCCGTCAGCTTCAGATCGAAACCGTCTTTTGTTCCGTCCGCGTCCATACTTGTGAGAAGAATCTCCCCCGCGCCCAAGCTCTCAGCCTGTTTAACCCATTCCAACGCCTTGATCCCGGAGGGTTTCCGTCCACCATGTGTATAGACCTCCCACTCGCCCCAAGCTTCGTTATACTTGGCATCGATCGCTACCACGATACACTGCGAGCCAAAGCGACGTGCACCATCTGCGATCAACTGCGGATTAAGTACCGCGGCTGTATTCACTGCAATTTTATCCGCTCCTGCACGAAGAATCCGCTTCATGTCCTCCACCTTGGAGATGCCACCACCTACCGTAAAGGGGATAGCGATCTCGCCAGCCGTCTGCCGCACGACTTCTTCCATCGTTTCACGACCTTCTACCGAAGCGGAGATATCGAGAAATACCAATTCGTCCGCGCCCTCGCGGTCATATAGCGCCGCCAGCTCTACCGGATCACCCGCATCGCGGAGATTGACGAAGTTGACGCCTTTGACGACCCGGCCGTCCTTCACGTCCAGACAGGGGATGATTCTTTTTGCCAGCATGCTACCTCTTCCTCTCTATCCGAATATCCCTTACTTATTGACCGCACGTACAGCTTCAGACAGATCGATGCTTCCCGTATACAGTGCTTTACCCACAATTGCTCCACCAACACCATCATCCGCGTGGCGACTTAGACGAAGCAGATCATCCATTACACTCACACCGCCGGAAGCAATAACCGTCCGTCCGCTTGCCTTGGCTAGAGATACGATTGCTTCCACATTAGGACCCTGCATCATGCCATCACGGGAAATATCCGTAAAGATAAACGTTTCTGCCCCATACGCCGCCAATTCCTTCGCGAGTACCTCTGCCTGTACTTCCGATGTTTCAAGCCATCCGCGGGTTGCCACGTAACCATTACGAGCGTCGATGCCAATTGCCACTTTGTCGCCGTAACGTCCCAGTACTTCCTCTGTAAAAGCACGATCCTCAATTGCTGCTGTTCCAATGATCAGCCGGCTAACACCCAGACCCAGCAAACGTTCTACATCCGCTACTGTACGAAGTCCGCCGCCCACCTGAACAGGTACGTTCACAGCCGAGGCAATCCGCCCGATCAGCTCATCGTTAACAGGATGACCTGCTTTCGCACCATCCAGATCCACCAGATGAACGTATGTACCGCCTTGCTTCTCCCAGGATAGAGCTACTTGAACCGGTTCATCGTTATACACGGTCTCCTGATTATAATCTCCCTGCACCAGTCTTACACATTTGCCGTCCCGGATATCAATCGCCGGATATAGGATAAAAGATGACATACAAGGCCTCCTGAATATGAATTAGATTTGTACGCTTTCTATAGTTAAGAAGAGATGATGCTTTACCTTTGTACAGGCGCTCCTGTCAGAGCCAAAAAGTTGCCGAGCAGCTTCATACCAAGCTCTCCACTTTTCTCCGGGTGGAATTGCATACCGAAGTTGGATCCTCTGCCTACAATGGCTGTCACCGGATGTCCGTAATCCGTTACCGCCAGCAGATCGTCCCTCTTTTGAGTGAGCGCATGATAGGAATGAACAAAATAGACGTGTCCTGCCTCAAGCCCCGTAAAAAGCAGGTTTTCCGCGTGCAGGAACTCCAAACGGTTCCATCCCATATGAGGAACTTTCAGTTCTCCTGGTGCGAAACGCACCACTTTACCTGGCAAAATATCCAGTCCCTCATGTTCACCATGCTCTTCACTTGAGCTGAACAACAATTGCATGCCCAGACAGATACCGAGCAGTGGCTTAGACCCGGCAGCGGCTTCCTTCACCACCGTGTCCAGTCCACTCTCCCGCAGATGAACCATCGCATCACCAAAAGCACCTACGCCTGGCAAAATGACACCATCTGCGCCAAGAATCTCTTCCCGGTCACCCGTGACCAGCGCTTCGTAGCCAAGACGTTCGACCGCTTTGCCGACGCTGTGCAGGTTACCCATACCGTAATCGACAATTGCAATCGCCATCGTCTACAGCACTCCCTTCGTGGAAGGGACACCCGTTACACGTGGATCAATCATCGTAGCTTCATCCAGTGCACGTCCCAATGCCTTAAAGATCGCTTCAATCATGTGGTGGGTGTTCTGACCATAGTGTACAATGACATGCAATGTAATCCGAGCTTCCAATGCCAATTTCCACAGGAATTCATGTACCAGTTCCGTGGAGAAACTGCCTACCTGTTGGGAAGGGTATTCTGCACGGTATTCAAAGTGAGGTCGGTTACTCACGTCAATAATGACCTGAGCAAGTGCCTCGTCCATCGGTACAAAAACACTGGCGTAACGCTTAATACCGCGTTTATCGCCCAACGCTTCTCGCAACGTCTGTCCCAGACAGATTCCGATGTCTTCAACCGTGTGATGATCGTCGATGTCGATATCTCCGCGAGCCTGCACGTTCAGGTCGAATTGTCCGTGCTTGGTGAACAGATCCAGCATATGGTTCAGGAAAGGTACATCCGTTTCAATCGTGGATTGTCCTGTGCCATCTACAGTAAAGGCCAATTGGATATTGGTCTCATTAGTTTTGCGGTCCACCTCTGCTTGGCGCACTGCACCTTTGTTTTCAAGTTCCACACCATTATTTTGCTTATCCATTGTCCGATTCCGCCTTTCCTTCCTGTTCTAACCGTACAGCAATTGCACGGGCATGCCCTTCAAGACCCTCATGGCGGGCCAACTCTATAATAGCCGCTCCGTTCTTCAGCAGCGCTTCTTTACTATAATAGATCAGACTCGATTTCTTGATAAAATCATCCACGTCCACTGGTGAACTGAATCGCGCAGTTCCATTGGTCGGAATAATGTGATTGGGTCCGGCAAAATAATCTCCTACCGGCTCCGAGCTGTACGGGCCGAGGAAGATCGCACCGGCATTCTCGATCCGGCCAGCGTATGCCATCGGCTCCTGCACCATGATCTCCAGATGCTCCGGTGCAAGCCGGTTCACCACGTCGATTCCTTCATCGATGGAATCGACCACAATAATCGCGCCATACTGCTCCACGGAAGCAGCAGCGATATCACGCCGCGGCAGCACTTCAAGCTGCCGCTGCACTTCGCCCTGCACGGCTTCCGCCAGCGTGGTCGAATTCGTGACGAGAATGGCCGATGCCATCTCGTCATGTTCCGCCTGCGACAACAGGTCGGCGGCGACATACACTGGATTCGCCGTATCATCGGCGAGCACCACAATCTCACTCGGCCCGGCGATACTATCGATATCGACCGCACCGTACACCTCGCGCTTCGCGAGCGCCACGTAAATATTGCCCGGTCCACAGATCTTGTCGACCGGGGCAATACTCTCCGTGCCGTAAGCCAGGGCGGCGATAGCTTGAGCGCCGCCAACCCGGTACATCTCGCTCACGCCTGCTTCCGCAGCAGCAACGAGAATGTACGGGTTAATACCTTCGCCACCGTTCGTTGACGGCGGCGTCACAAGAACAATCTCCGGCACGCCTGCCACCTGTGCCGGAATCACATTCATCAGCACAGACGATGGATACGCTGCTTTGCCGCCAGGTACATAGACTCCGACCCGCTTCAGCGGTCGGATGACCTGGCCCAGCAGGCTGCCGTCCGGCTGCCAATCCATCCACGAGTTGCGTTTCTGTTTCTCGTGAAACGCACGAATGTTGGCGGCGGCTTGCCGAATCGCCGTCACAAAGGATGGCTCCACGGCTGCATAAGCCGCCTGCAGCTCTTCCTGCGGCACGCGTAGCTCCGCTGCCGTCAGCTTTGTGCGGTCCAGCTGCTCCGTGTAACGCAGCAGTGCCGCATCACCCTCACGGCGAATGTCGCTGACAATACGTCGTACCGTTTCATTTTGCTCCGGCGTGCCATACTCCACTTCCCGCTTCAGATCAAACTCCCGTGCAGGTACAATTTTCATACGTACAACCTCCTCATCCTCTGTAATACCTGCCTTCTTGTGGCCGATTTGCTTCTTTATTTTGTCTCTTACTCTTACTTTTACTTTTGCTTTACATGTTTCTCATCTATGTTTCCGAAGCAGTAATTCATCCCCGAAGGCTTCCCGCCGAAATTTCATTCGATGCCGGAATGACCTGCTGAAGTGCATCACACAAAGCCTGGATTCGTGCATTTTTCATCCGATAACTTACCCGATTGGCGATAAGACGGCTGGTGATGTTCAGAATGCCTGTCATCTCCACCAATCCGTTCTCGCGCAGCGTCTGACCTGTCTCCACCAGATCGACGATCCGGTCTGCCAGACCAATCAAAGGCGCAAGCTCAATGGAACCATTCAGCTTGATCACCTCAACCTGCTGCCCCTGCTCCCGGAAATACTGTGAAGCAATCCTCGGGTACTTCGTTGCAACACGTTGCTGGATGCCCGGCTTCCAGTCGGGAAGTCCGATCACAGACATACGACACTGGGCGATTCCCAGATTCAACAGTTCGTACACGTCCCGATCTTCCTCCAGCAGCACATCTTTACCAACAATTCCGATATCGGCAACACCGTACTCCACATACGTTGGAACATCTACTGGCTTCGCCATAATGAATTCCATTCCCGCTTCCGGTACTTCAATGACCAATCTGCGTGTATCGTCCACGTCTTCTGGAATATCCAGCCCCGCTTCACGGAACAATTTGGAGGCTTTTTTATAGATTCGGCCCTTCGGCATGGCCACCTTCAGAATATCCGACATCTCAGCGTCCTCCTTCTTCAGATCCGTAAGTAATAACCTGCTCAGCCTGATCGGTTCTTGCTTCACCCGATAGGGCACTCGCCTCAGCCCCGTCTTCAGGAAGAAGGAGAGTCACTACATTTTGTCCCATACTGCGTAATCTTGACGCTTCTGTTAATGCCTCAGCCCGACGTTTCGAGGTATATTGGATAAGTACCGGTTTTTTCTCCTCAATGGTAATGCCATGAACACCATCAATAATCCGGTTCGTTTTCAGTGCAAATCCTGTAGCTGGCAGCGAACGCCCGAATTGTTGTAACAGATTGTCATACCGCCCGCCACTACATACCGGAGACCCCAGTTCTGCCGCATACCCTTCAAACGTCATGCCCGTATAATAGGAGAAATCACCGATCATCGTCAGATCAATCAGCACATGCTCGGATACACCGTACGCTTCCAACACTTCGAATACGGCACACAGATGTGCAATCGATTGAGCTGCTTCAGCGCTTGAACTTAGCTCTACCGCATGTGTACATACTTCCTTGCCACCGCGCAGACGCAAGATTGCTTCAAGCTGTTCTTTCAACTTCGGCTCCAGGTTCAATGCTTCAATCGACTGGCGATAGCCGACATAATCACGTCCGAGCAGCCCTTCCTTCAATTGCTCCTGCTCCGCTGTCTGGCCTGGAATCACTTCCTCCAGTAATCCGTTCAGGAATCCCATATGGCCCATCGCTATTTTAAAAGAAGACACACCCGCTGCCTGCAAAGAGGCAATCGCAAGCGCAACAACTTCTGCATCCGCCTCAGGTGAGTCGTCTCCAACCAGCTCCACGCCCGTCTGGAAAAATTCAGCCTCACGCCCAGCTTCCTCTTCAATAGAACGGAATACATTCGCATGATAGGATAAACGCAGCGGCAACTGCTCATCTTTGAGCATGGATGAGACTACACGTGCAATCGGAGCCGTTAGATCCGATCTGAGCACCAGCGTGGTTCCCCGGCTGTTTAGCAATTTAAACAATTTACGATCTGATGTAGAGCTTGCTACACCGACCGTATCGTAATATTCAATCGTTGGTGTAATGATCTGACGGTAACCCCAGCGTTCCATACATTCCAGTACATTGCGTTCAATCGTCCGCAGCTTGGATACTACATGTGGTGTATAGTCGCGGAATCCGGTCGGTTTTTCAAAACCTTTTGGTTTGGACATTGGTAATATTCACCCCGAGTCAGTAGTTTAAGAGTCGCACTCGTTCTATTTCAACAGGATTTATGTAGTGTAAATCCCCATTCTATCTTATAAATCTTGAATCACAGTATTATCGCATAAGCCTTCAAACTATTGGTTTAGTTCAATCTTTATCATGCTTCATTTCTCCAATAATACTTTCACATGGTAAAGTGCTAACAAACTAAAGGATATGGGATATGATAACATGAAATCCGCACTACCGTCAACAATACCAAAGCTTAATTGACCTTGGAACGACATATCGTTTTATATACACACTGTTACGCTTCCAATCGGTATTTATATACGAAAAAAGCTGCCATAAGCAGCTTTTTACTTCAACCCATCTTCATTCATTACTTTATTGACTCAATGCACACTACCCTGAGAAGAATCATCCGTGTTAAAGACAGTGTCTTCCGTAGAAGCTGCCGCGCGGGATAAATCACGTAGTGGATTACCTCCAACAAAAGCTCCTGGTGCAACGTCCTTATGTACGACAGCTCCAGCAGCCACAACGGCTCCGTCTCCTATAGTGACCCCGGGCAGAATCGTTGTGTTGGCACCAATCAGTACATTTTCCCCGATAATCACCTCACCGAGCCTGTACTCCTTAATGAGATACTCATGAGCGAGAATCGTTGTGTTGTAACCAATGACCGAGTTTTCGCCAACCGTTATTTTCTCCGGAAAAAACACATCCACCATCACCATCAGGCCAAAGGCCGTATGTTTTCCCACCTTCATACCGAGCATTCGGCGGTAAATCCAATTCTTCACCGATAGGATCGGACAATAGCGTGACAACTGGATCCAGATAAAATTACGAACGCCCTTCCACGGACTCACTGTCTTGTAGATATGCCAAAGTGCATTCTGGTCCTCTACCGGATAGCGGGTTACTTTTCTCATGAACGTCCCGTTTCAATACGGATGAGTTTCAACAAGTCTCTCATGTCATGCAACATATGGTCGGGTCCATATCCGTTCAGGATTGTTTCTCCTTTAAGAGACCATGCAACCCCCGCCGATAGAGCGCCCGCATTCTGTGCCGATTGGATATCCACCGGACTGTCACCCACCATTAACGTTTTAGCAGGATCTGCACCCAGTTCCGTCATGGCTTTCAGTACAGGTTCAGCGTGTGGCTTCGGATTCGTTACATCGGTCACTGTTACAATTGTCTTCATATATTTCAGTAGGTCAAAACGCTCCAGCACCTTTAATGTAGATGGACGAATTTTGGTTGTGACCACACCCATCACAATGCCAGCCTGATGCAACGCCTCTACTACCTCAATAACATGTGGAAAAGGTCTAACCATCGCTTCATGATGGATATCATTATAAGCACGGTAACCTTTCACGTACTCGGAGACTTCCTCCTGACCAGAGAAGGTACGCATTTGCTGCTCCAGTGTGCCACCCATATGTGGAATGATCTGTTCCCGAGTCCATGGAGCTGAATGCTCCCATCCTCCCATGACATGCTGGAATGAGCTGATGATCAACTCATTGGTATCAATAATCGTTCCGTCCAGATCAAACAATACCGTGTCAATCATGTTGCATTACTCCTTTTTATCATCAACTTGCTTGGATTCATCTTTGGCTGGAGGTGTTAACTTACTCTCTTTGCCAGCAACTGTTCCCGTATGCTCCATATCATCTGAGGTAACTTTGGACGATACAATCGGATCACTATAACGAACATCTGCTTTACCTGTCACTCTTCTCACCACAATGAATATAACAGCAACAATAATGATGCCAATCGCGAGTAGTTGTGAGATTCTTACGTTACCGTAAGCAGGGTCAAGATATCCTTGTTCGAAGCCCATTGCAGTCATTGGAGACCACAACCCGTTCACTAGTGAAGCAACCCACTGTGGAGCCTGGAAGCCCAGACTGTCCGTACGCAAAGCTTCAATAAAGAAGCGACCGATAGAGTACCAGATGAAATAAGACATGAACAGTTCAGCTGAACGCAGAAACTTCTGACGACGCAGAACCAGCAACAAGACCAGACCAACGAGACTCCACATCGATTCATACAAAAACGCAGGATGGCGGAATACCCCGTCTACGTTCATTTGATTCACAATAAAGTCCGGCAGATGGAGCTTGTCTCTCAAAAATGATTCTTCTACAGGACCGCCGTAGGCTTCCTGGTTTACAAAGTTCCCCCAGCGTCCGATCAACTGTCCAACGAGCAGTCCAGGCGCACAGATATCGGCCATACGCCAGAAGTTATACCCTTTACGACGGAAGAAAATAACTGCACAGATGATTGCACCAATAAGGGCACCATAAATGGCTATACCGCCATTCCATATTTTAAAGACATCCCAAAAATTATCCTTATAATCTTCCCACTTAAATGCTACGTAGTAGATGCGGGCACCAATAATGGCAGAAGGCACACCCAGCAGGACCATGTCCATGAACACTTCCTGTGGAATATTGTATCGTTTGCCCTCCCGGATCACGAGCAGCAGTCCTATAAGTGCAGCGGCACCAAGAATAAGCCCGTACCAGTGAACCTTTAACGCTCCAATAGAGAACGCAATCGGGTTCAACAGTAATAATGTATCCATTCATTCACACTCCTATTTATTCAATCAATCGCACGCATGACGAATGGTTGGCATACCCTGCGCCTTAAGAGAGCAGTACATGTCAACCATTTATCAGCATGTCCTTGTATAAAATATTCCTTAATCCATGTCTTCCATATCTTCCGAGATGGTTGCTGTCAGCTTGTTCGTGAATTGCAGTGCAGCATTCAGACCCATCTGTTTCAGACGATAGTTCATACCTGCCACTTCAATAATAACCGCCAAGTTCCGTCCCGGACGAACAGGGATCGTAACCAGAGGCACATCGGTATCAATGATACGTGTAGTCTCTTCATCCAGACCCAGACGATCATATTGTTTATCTTGCTGCCATGCTTCCAGACGTACAACCAAGGTAATCCGTTTGTTATTCCGAACCGCACCAGCTCCGAACAATGTCATGACGTTGATAATACCGACACCTCGAATTTCGAGCAAGTGGCGGATCAATTCAGGTGCAGTACCGTGCAGCTGAAAATCTGACGTTTGGCGGATTTCTACCGCATCATCGGCAATCAGTCGGTGTCCACGTTTCACCAGTTCAAGCGCTGTTTCACTCTTACCAATACCGCTGCTACCTGTGATCAGCATACCTACGCCATAGACATCACAAAGTACACCGTGAATGGTTGCTGTTGGTGCCAGTTTCTTCTCCAGGAATCCTGTAATCCGGCTGGATAGAATCGTTGTTGCCATATTGCTGCGAAGTACAGCCAGATTCTGTTCTTCACTGATATCAATCAGCTCTTGTGGAACTTCCAATCCACGCGTGACAACGATACAAGGCGTCTCTTCCGTACAAAGACGTTGCATACGATCCCGCCGCTCTTGCTCAGGTAACATTGCAAAGAAAGCTAACTCCGTTCTTCCGAGTAGCTGTACCCGTTCTTGTGGATGGTATTCAAAATAACCGGCCATTTCCAGACCAGGACGGTTCAGATCATCTACCGTAATGACTCTTTTCAGTCCGTGAGATCCAGAAACAACCTCCAACTGAAATTGTTGCACCAGTTCAGATACTTTCACTTTTTTCGCCATTTGTCTCTTCCTTTCAGCATTAGCTGTCCCTCTATGTACATCAGATCGTGTATCAGTTATTTCCATTATTAGCGCATTCACAACATGGGGTACAGACTGCATACCCTTCCAACAGTCGATTCTCTCAAATATATGAGAAGACAGACCTTCAAATAATCTTAAATGAATTCCGGGATGAATGCAATCGCAGCCTCCGACAACCATTAGTAAGAAAAGTCTTCTGATCGAAGCGCCATCGAAATACTACATTCGTAGTTTAACGGTTGTTTTTCTTGCCATTATTAATCCTTCAGATCCGCCGAAACTTATAATTCCAATAATCTTAAAAAAGCCCCTTCCAGCAATAACGGAAGGGGCTCTCATTACAATGTATAATTGCGTTAACTGTCAGGTTCCATCGTCACCGAGGAATCCCAGTATTATTTGTCTTGAAGAAGTACGTTCACTTCAGTCTCTTTGTCAAAGATATGAACTTTGTTCATGTCGATGGCCATTTTAACTGTAGAACCATCACGAGTGTTAGAACGTCCGTCTACACGTGCGATCGTTGTATCATTACCAACACCGCTCAAGTAGAGGAGCATTTCGTGACCCAGGTTCTCTGTAACATCTACGTGTGTAGAGAATACAGAGTTCGGGGATGCTTCCAGGAATACTGGCTCTTCGTGAATGTCTTCTGGACGAACACCCAGAATCACTTCTTTGCCAATGTATCCTCTAGATTTCAGTACTTGTGCTTTACCTTGCGGGATTTCAACATCCACACCAGGAGCTATGAAATGCATGCTAGTACCTTGCTCAGCGAGTTTACCCGAGATAAAGTTCATTGTCGGGGAACCGATGAAACCAGCTACGAACAGGTTAGCCGGCAGGTTGTACAACTCTTCCGGAGAAGCTGCTTGTTGGATGATACCATCCTTCATAACAACGATCCGATCACCCATCGTCATCGCTTCGATCTGGTCATGCGTTACGTAGATAACAGTTGTTTCCAAACGTTTCGCAAGTTTAGTGATCTCAGCACGCATTTGACCACGCAGTTTGGCATCCAAGTTGGAGAGAGGCTCATCCATCAAGAATACTTGTGGATCACGGACAATCGCACGTCCCAAAGCGACACGTTGACGTTGACCACCGGACAATGCCTTAGGCTTACGCTCAAGCAAATGCTCGATATCCAGGATTTTAGCTGCTTCACGTACACGTTTGTCGATCTCATCTTTTTTAACCTTACGCAATTTCAAACCAAACGCCATGTTTTGATATACGCTCATATGCGGATACAAGGCATAGGATTGGAATACCATCGCGATATCGCGGTCTTTAGGTGCAACATCATTAACGACACGGTCACCGATATAGAGTTTACCTTCAGAAATTTCCTCAAGGCCTGCGATCATACGCAGTGTTGTTGATTTACCACAACCGGACGGACCTACCAGTACCAGAAATTCTTTATCTTTAATGTCCAGGTTAATGTCAACTACAGTTGCTTTATCAGAACCCGGGTATTTTTTGAAAATATGCTCTAAACGTACTCCAGCCATGATTGTTGCCTCCTCAGAGATCATTTTGTAATCGAATACAATTTGTATTTTTATAATACCCTATCTACGTGAGGTTTGACTATTCGCAAACTGCACAAAAATATCAATGCTTTTTCGTCACTTTGTACATTAGTAGTAAAAACTGCACTAGAACAGCACTTTCAAAGTGCCTCACATCATAGCCAATCTCCTGTTTGATCTTATCCAGACGGTATACCAACGTATTACGATGAATGAAAAGTCGTTTTGCTGTCTCGCTGACATTACAGTCCAGGCTAAAAAAGGTCTCCAGCGTAGCAAGTGTCTCACTGTCATTGAAGATTACCGTGTCTTTACCAGTTTCCTTTATAAAACGTATACGTTGGTCATCTGGAATGCTCGCTACCAACCGCTCCAGGTGAAGGTCCCATGGGAGATGAATATGCTGCGTAACATGGAATGCTCTCCCTAAGTGAACACTCTCTCTAAGAAGAGTTGTGACCGATACAAGTTGTTGCGCAGGAATGCATGGCAGAGATGCAGACAGATGGAACACCCCAGCCCACTCACTGGCAACCAATTCATGTAACCCCAGACAAAAAGCGTTCAGTGAATCCTTTTTGGCTTCCGTTGTATCTTCTTCGGCTTCTTCAGTAACAATTTCTTTATCACCCATGAAAATCCACTCTTGCTCCCCCAAAGGAATCAAGACAATCTCCTCGCCAAAGTAACTCTCAAGCAACTTGTTGAGTTCCTTGGACCGCAAACGATGTGCATCCGGTGTATCTCCTTGCAGCAAGAAGAGAATCTTCTCAGCATTTAATCCTGCAGGCGCCACAAAGCGATCAGGAACCGCTTCAGATTTCTGCTTGTTTGGTTCTTCGATCTGCTCTTTAAGCCAGAGACCCAATTCAGTCAAATACTGCTCCCTATCATTCTCATATACAACAGGTTGTGCCTCATCGGGTAGAGCCGTGTTAGTACGGATTACAAGCTCGATCAATTGTCGTGTTTCCAAGGTAATAGATCTTGCAGCGCATCCCCAACACACAACGGTCTCTTCTTTCTCAATCATTCGAACCTTAAAAAATATACGCTTTCCCGTATTCAAACTGATCACATCGGATGAACTTGGAGATGTAGATTGGTCAGATAACTCCCGACGCTCAACTTCATCACTAAAGGTCTCTGAATTCTCATGATGACCAATCAGATTTTCCACGGATTGCATCCATTCTTCTATTGTAATTTCATATTCGTCCAAAGTTGTGCCAATAATGACTTCAATTTGCTGTTTTAGATCAGGTATGAGCTTCATATAATGAACGTCACCACTCTGCATGTTTTCTACTAGTTTATCATATCTTGCCGAGTATTAATAAATATCCATATTGAGTTAAAATCACATAACAAAAAAGAGCGACTAATCAAATTAATGATTAATCACTCTTTTTATTAAAGATGAGTCATGAAGGGCTCGAACCTTCGACACCCTGATTAAAAGTCAGGTGCTCTACCAACTGAGCTAATGACTCATAAAACTGGTGGAGGATGATGGATTCGAACCACCGAACCCGTACGGGAGCAGATTTACAGTCTGATGCGTTTGGCCACTTCGCTAATCCTCCAGGGATTAAAGGTGGCTCGGGACGGAATCGAACCGCCGACACGAGGATTTTCAGTCCTCTGCTCTACCGACTGAGCTACCGAGCCATATTTAATTTTTAGGATTAATGGCGGAACCGACGGGATTCGAACCCGCGATCTCCTGCGTGACAGGCAGGCATGTTAGGCCAACTACACCACGGTTCCAGGCATTAATGGTGCCGGCGAGAGGACTTGAACCCCCAACCTACTGATTACAAGTCAGTTGCTCTACCAGTTGAGCTACACCGGCGTATATGGTGGAGGCTGAGGGGATCGAACCCCCGACCCTCTGCTTGTAAGGCAGATGCTCTCCCAGCTGAGCTAAGCCTCCTGGGTAATATGGTAGCGGCGGAGGGGATCGAACCCCCGACCTTACGGGTATGAACCGTACGCTCTAGCCAGCTGAGCTACACCGCCATATTAATTGTGTCTTGATTGCTTGTCCATCTTTAGGTAAAGATGGCGGAGAGAGAGGGATTCGAACCCTCGCACCGCTTACGCAGTCTAACCCCTTAGCAGAGGGTCCCCTTATAGCCACTTGGGTATCTCTCCAAATAACAATCATCAACATCATTCAAGGATTGCTCCCTGAAAACTAGATTCGAAACGAAACATGCGAA
>NZ_JCAXEL010000014.1:0-183953 GCF_059759055.1 Paenibacillus sp. GQ49 | reverse complement strand
TTTAGTTTAGGCAGCGAGTATTTAATCCAGCTGCCTTTTTCTCTTTTTAGTGCCGACTTCTGTTTGGTAGAACACTCGGATGCACGAAGTGTCCATTGAGTAAGCAAGAAGGATTCGAAAATAAACGATATTGGAACGAACATTGTGCGTATTTTGACGCCGAAGGTGCCTCTATTATAGCTCCAGTTTTCACAGCCCCCCCCCCCCTAAACAGGGGTCAATGATGGGCATTATAATGATAACCAGTAGTTCAGACGTTAACAGCTGTCTCCCAAAATAACGCTTGCCTTAAAGTGTACTTTAAGGTCTAGGATGAGAGCAACCAGCAGCCGATTCCGTCTGAAAATAACCGATAAGGAGCGATCCGGCCAATGGCATTCACGATCAAAGAAGCTTCAGAGCGGCTTGGTTGCCCAGCTCATACGATTCGTTTTTACGAGAAGGAGGGATTGCTCCCTTACATTAAGAGAGATAAGAACGGGAATCGTTTGTTCGAACAAGATCACAGAATTTTGGGCAATAGCAATATCCTCGTCTCTTCGATCGGACTGGGAATTGGCTCTCGGAAGGGATTCTCCCTTTCTCGATGTCTTCGTATATCGACAGTTTGCCAGACTATCCGATTTCTGGTATGTATCATGAAGGTACGGGCGAGCGTCTCGTGGTAACTATAGAGATCATGAAAGATCAATTAGCTGAAGAAGTCAGGCGCTTTTTAGAAGGTGGGTTGATTGTTAATTTGACGAGCCCAGTGTTAAATATTCAATCAGAAAAGCCTATAATTAATTTTCAAATAATACTTACGTTGCTACGTGTAAGATTTAGTAAAGCAAGGAAAAATCACCAAACAAGACAAAGCTCAAGTAGTCTATGAACTAAGGAACGAATTTTCGGTGAAAGCACTTCTACAGCTAGCAAATATCCCTCGTAGCACGTATTATTACGTGGTAAAAGCGTTGGGTACGCCAGACAAGGACTCAGAGCTAAAAGACATGATCCAAGCGATTTATAAGGAGCATGCGGGACGCTATGGATATCGTCGTATTCGCGACGAGTTAATCAATCGTGGACACCATGTGAATCATAAAAAGGTACAGCGTTTGATGAAGGTATTGGGATTAAAGTGTTTGGTACGTATGAAGAAATATCGTTCGTATAAAGGGACGATTGGCAAAATTGCACCGAACCTATTAGAACGAAATTTCTACGCTGAAAGGCCAAACGAGAAGTGGGTTACGGACAGTACAGAGTTTAAATTGTTCCGAGAAAAACTATATTTATCTCCCATACTTGATCTATATAACAGAGAAATCATTACATATACGATTGGTTCAAACCGGTCTATTCGCTTGTTTCCACGATGTTAGATCAAGCAGTTTAACAGATGAAGATATAGTCCTTATTCATTCGGATCAAGGCTGGCACTATCAGATGAGACCGTATCGTCATGCCCTTGAAGAACGCGGCATCACACAAAGTATGTCCCGTAAAGGCAACTGCTACGATAACGCCGTCATGGAGAACTTCTTTGGCATCATGAACTCCGAGTTTCTGTATTTAAAGGAATTTGAAAATGTCTCACATTTTAAACAAGAGCTATCCAAATACATCGATTATTACAACAACAAACGCATTAAGGCAAAACTAAGAGGCATGAGTCCTGTACGGTACCGGATTCATGCCCAGCAAGTTGCCTAATGATATAATCTGTCTAACTTTACGGGGGCACTTCGCGTTTAGCTATTGGTTTATTCCATCAATGTATTTGGAATTAGTTTGATCAGTTCTTGTGCGAGCAGCTGCGGAGATTCCTTTGAGCCTCTTTTAACCCAATCATGAATAATATTAAAAACTCCTCCAGCCAAAAATAACACCTGAGTTCTGCTGATTTTATTGTTTTTTACATCCTCCTGAGTCATGATTTCGATGCCATAATTAATATAATCAAGAAGAATTCCTGACATGTTTGAATTTGTAATATTTTCAAGAATTTCTTCAGAGTAGTCGAGTACTTCAATCACATATTCTATTATGATTTGTAGATCTGTATGAGGATCCTGGCCAGCAATTCTTTTTGCGAAATAATCTACTCGGTTGTCAACAGTTGCTCGCATGACATCATTGGTCGTACTATAATATTTGTAGAACGTAACTCTGGCAACCCCAGCCTTTTTACATATATCTGTCACGGTTATATATTGAACAAATTGAAACAACTCGGCATGCTAGGAAGTCACTCCAGGCGTGGGAATTGCTTGGACAATGCTGTACCGAGTCTTTTCTTCTCTCTTTTAAAGACCGAGAAAATAGCAGCAAGTGAGCGAATATACTCTGTTCTATAACCAGAATCGATTCCAGAAAAGACTAAGACCGTTCCCCGGTGGAATGCCGGGAAACGGCCGCAGCTTAAAATCTTTTTTTTCACTGTCTACTTGACGGGGCTATGAGCACCATATCGAATGAATCCCTTCTTTTCATTTCAAATATTGTCTGCGGAATTTCAGTGGAGAAAGGCCAAATTCGCGCTTGAAGCAGGACGAAAAATAGGGAGAGTAGCGAAAACCTACTTCCTCGGCGACCCGGTCAATGGACCAATCGGTGGTTACCAGGAGACGCTTGGCCCGCTCCAGCCTATACTGTTGAAGGTAATCTGATGGTGTGCAGTCGTATCTCGCTTTCATGCATCTTACGATATAATTTGGATGAAAATGGAGAGCAGATGCAATCGCATCATTGGTGATTTTCTCCCGATAGTTGACCTGAAGATACGCCGCAGTGCGTTCGGCTAGTCTGGAAGCCACGGAATTCGTCCTCCCGAAGCTTCCTTCTTCAAGCGAACCAAGCAACTCGCCAAGCAGCTGCTGCTCCTGCCAAAAGGAAAGGGCTGGCGGCTGAACCAGCAGCTGCTCCACCATGCCAAACACCGTCCGTGAGTCAGGCAAATGCCAGTACTTCGGCAATCGCAGGGTATGAGGATTAATGAATGGCCTGGTTGAATAGGGTGATGGATTGTTCTCCGTTTGCTCTGCCGGAAAAGCATCCTGTCTGGGTGCATGCTCAAAATGCACCCAGTAAAAAACGGTATCCTGCTCGCAGGGCTGGACAGGATAATGTTCCGCATCAGGCAGCAAAAGCAACATGTCCCCTTCTGTTAGCACCCAATGCTTTCCATTCTCGCCAATATACATCTCCCCACGAACCAGGATCAGCAAATCATACGCCCCGATATTGCTACGGTGGGGATGTTGATCCCCGATTTTGTATTCCGTCCGGCCCGATCCCAGATAATAGGGTAGCGGGGGGATCCGAAGCTCAATCATGGTGTCTTCCACCAGAACATTCACGCCCCTTCGCCTGTGTTAAATTTTATAGAAATTGGTTCATTCCATCGCTATTAAGTCCGTAGTACCAAGCATATAATTGAGTTCGTAAAGAGTCAATTTTATAATAGGAGGTACGGTAGATGCAGACAACACAGGTTCACATCCGAGACAAGTTTTGGGAGGACTATACCGAGCTGGTTCGCCAAACGGTCATTCCCTATCAATGGGAAGCGCTGAACGATCGCATCACAGGGGCAGAACCGAGCTATGCGATACGCAATTTCCGGATCGCTTCCGGTCTGGAACAGGGCGAATTCAGAGGCTGGGTGTTTCAGGACAGCGATTTATATAAATGGTTGGAAGCGGTTGCTTATTCGCTGCGGAATCACCCGGATCCCGAATTGGAGATCATCGCAGACGGAGCGATCGATCTAATTGGTCAGGCTCAGCATGATAATGGGTACATAAACACCTATTTCACAATCAAAGAGCCGGGTAAAGAGTGGACCAACCTGTATGAGGCCCACGAACTGTACTGTGCCGGGCATCTGATTGAAGCCGCGGTGGCTTACGCCGAAGCGACGGGCAAACATAAGATACTGGACATTGCATGCCGCTTTGCCGACCTGATCCATACTCTTTTCGGCACGGGGGAGAACCAGAAGCGGGCATATTGCGGGCACCAGGAGATTGAACTGGCACTCGTCAAGCTGTATCATGCAACCGGGGAGGAACGCTACCTGAATCTGAGCCGATATTTCATCGATGAGCGGGGCAGCAGCCCGAGTTATTTCACCCAGGAATGGGAACGGCGCGGCAGAACGGGCATCTGGTCGCAAAGTTCACCCCATCTGGAGATGTATCAATCGCATCTTCCGGTGCGTGAACAAACAGCTGCGGTCGGACACTCCGTACGAGCAGTGTACATGTATACGGCAATGGCCGATCTCGCCCGCTTGACGAATGATGACAGCTTGAGCGCTGCGTGTGAACGGCTGTGGGCCAATACGACCCGCAAACAGATGTACATTACGGGCGGCGTCGGAGCAACGCATCTTGGCGAGGCGTTCACCTTTGACTATGATCTGCCCAATGATGCGGTGTACGCGGAGACATGTGCATCCATCGGACTCATCTTTTGGGCACGCCGGATGCTTCGCCTGGAAGCGAAAAGCGAATATGCGGATGTCATGGAACGCGCGCTGTACAACAACGTGCTTGGCAGCATGTCCAAGGACGGCAAACATTTTTTCTACGTCAATCCGCTTGAAGTATGGCCAGAGGCCAGCAAACGCAATCCGGACAAGCATCATGTGAAACCGATCCGCCAGAAGTGGTTCGGCTGTTCCTGCTGCCCGCCGAACGTGGCCCGTTTGCTCAGCTCGCTGAACGATTATATCTATGATATGTCTTCGGAAGCGAACGCAGTTCACGTCCATTTGTACATTGGCAGCACGGTGCGGTTTACGTCGGCCGAAGGCCGGGAAGTCACGCTTAGTCAGCGATCCGAACTCCCATGGAACGGCAAAGTTGACTTCAACGTCTCGCTTGCTCCAGGAAGTGCCAATGGTGCTGCCTTTACGCTCGCGCTGCGGGTCCCCAACTGGTTCCAGAGCGGGCAGCCTGTTCTTCGTATCAATGGTGTATTACAGAAGTTTACGGTGAATAACGGCTATGCACATATCAACCGACTCTGGTCGGAAGGAGATACACTGGAGTGGCTGCTGCCACTGGAAACGAAGCTGATTGAAGCTCATCCGCAAATCCGGGCCGATGCTGGCAAGGCAGCCATTCAGCGCGGACCCCTTGTTTATTGCGTGGAAGAGGTGGATAACAGAACACCGCTTGCCTCGTTATCCATTGCAGAGTCAGCCAATTTGACGGAGCGGGAAGCCGCGGATTTGCTCGGCGGTTGCGTTGTGGTGGAGGGTGACGGATTGGTCGCGGACGGATCCGCATGGCCGGAGGATCAGCCGTACCAGCCGATCCGCAAGGCGCGTAATCCGGTACGCTTCACGGCCATCCCTTATTATTTATGGGGCAACCGCGAACCGGGTGAAATGAGCGTATGGCTGCGTAACTAAGGCGGGAGTCACCGAATCGAACCCAACGTTTCAAGGCATTGCATGGCAACTGAACATAACGCGTGGTTTCGAGACTGGCAGGTCAGGAGGTCCCTGGTGTATACCGGGGGCCTTCCGTCATGCCCTGCATGTTGAAACCCGGAAGCGGAGATGAATGCATGAAAACAGACCATGTACGAAAGTCCCGTATGGAGCGAATCACGCTGAAAAATCGAATTCTTCTGCTTTTTGCGGTCGTAGCCCTCATTCCTTTCCTTTTATCCTGCTACCTATCCTACCGTACGATCAATTCCATCCTGACGACCAAACTGCAATCCGGCATCCAAAGCAATCTGAAACAGGTGACGGTGTCCCTGGAAAACACGCTCAGCAACCTGAACCATGCCTCCCAGCAACTTGCCTTCGAAGGAAGCATCGGCAAACAGCTGGAACAGCTCATGATTGCGGATCAACCCTATGACCGCAGTTATTTGACCGACCAGATCAAATATCAGCTAAACCTGATTGCGTTTACCAATCCCAATATCGGGCTGTCCATGTACTATTTTCGTGAAGACGATACTTATCTTTTTGAAACGATGGGGGTTAATGATTCATTCGATCCGGAGAAACTGCCCATCATGGCCAGCTATTACGGGATTACGTATTTCGGACCCCATATCAGCAACGACAGGTTTAACGATCAATACGTTCTTTCCGCGCTGCGAAAGGTGGATTTGCCTGAACGTGAGGACGCCTATGTGTACATTGAATCCGGGTTTAAGCTAACGCAAAGCATCCTTGACCTGGACGATGTCAGCAAAAACACGGCTCATCTCATTTTGGATAACCATGGGAGAGTCTCTTACAGCGAGTTAGGAGAGATGTTTCCCGAAAACACGACTTTTCCTGGTTCTCGGGATTCTGCAGCTGCCGCAGCAACTTCGGGCATCACCTCAGATTATTACTGGTACAGGCAGTACAGCAACCAGGGATGGAGTGTGGTATCTCTTGTTTCCAAAACGGATTACGACCAGGAGAAGAACCGTTGGATGATGCAGATGTTTCTGTTAACCGTGTTGTTTGCCGCAGTCAGCCTGGCGATCGGCTGGTTGCTGTGGAAAATGGTATATCGGCCATTGTCCCAATTTCATCGGGAGATGAAGCAGATGCTTGACAGCAACTTCGATGTGGTGGATGCAAACTCCCGCATACCAGAGTTTGAAATGCTGCTGACGCAGTTCGGGCGGATGAAGTCTCACATTGCAAGGTTATATTCCGAGGTTGAGCTAAAAGAGAAGCGAAGGGCAGATCTGGAAATCGAAAAGCTGCTGTACCAAATCAACCCGCATTTTCTGATGAATACGCTGGATACCGCTCATTGGCTGGCTGTCATGAATGGACAGGAGGAGATTGACCGGCTCGTAACTTCGTTGAACAAGTTGCTGTATTACAATTTGCGTAAAGGCGGTCAGAGCTCTACCATCCGTGAGGAGATGGATTCGCTCAGGCAGTATCTCATTCTGCAGCAGATTCGCTATAATTTTCAATTCGATGTTCGCATCCACATCGATGACGAACTGCTTAACGTATCGGTGCCGAGGTTCATTCTGCAGCCGCTGGTTGAAAACTCCCTGTACCATGGGCTGGACGACAAGGGAAGGATTGAAGTGGAAGTAAGAAGGAACAACAGCCGGCTTGAAATCTCGATCAGGGACAATGGCAGGGGCATCTCGGAAGAAAAGATCAAGGAGCTGCTGGAACAAGAACAGGCCGAACGTCATCGGGTTGGAATGGGGATCGGCATGAATTATGTCAAGCGTATGCTGGAGTCTTATTATGAAGGCCATGCCAGCCTGAACGTATCCAGCGAACCGGGAAAAGGTACCTGGATTGTCATACAGCTGCCTATTCGATGCAAAGAGGAGGAATCACCATGATCAAGGTGCTGATCGTCGATGACGATCAACTTGTACGCAAAGGGCTCATGCTTGCGATGCCGTGGGATGCATTTGAAATGAAGGTCATTGGCGAAGCGGGGAATGGCGAGAGAGCGCTTGAATTTTTATCAGAGAACCGCGTGGATTTATTGATTACAGATCTGGCGATGCCTGTCATGTCAGGAATTGAGTTAATCCGTATCGCACGCAAGCAATACCCGGAATTGCCGATTGCTGTTCTTACGCTGCATCAGGATTTCGAATACATTCAGGAAGCGCTACGTTTGGGCGCCATCGATTACATTGCCAAAGTACAACTGGAGAAGGAACGGTTCGAGGAAGTGCTTGGGCGCATCCATGACCGTATTCTGACGGACAGGCGAAAACGTTTAAATGACGATACCGCATCAGAATCCGATAAGGACACGCTGTTTTATGGGGGGGCTGACACAGGTACACCATTACTGAACGAATCGATCTGCGAATGTGAGCAAACCGGATCGGCATTCGTTGAAACGGGAGAGGGGAGCCTAAAGGACAAGTTGCACTCCTTTCGCTGGGTTCACGATGAGCGGTACTTGAATGAACTGCTGCAAGAAATGAGGACCTTGAGATTGCCCGTGCCCCGATTGATGCAGTTGCTATACGGCGTTACCGTAGACTGGAACCGAACATTCAAAAACATCGTCCAAACGGAAATGACCACGCCCGTTCATTTTGCGTCATGGCAAGACGTGGTGGAATGGATGGCTGACTTTCGTGCAGAAGCGCTTGTATTATCGGGCGGCCAGTATCTTCGCAAGGAGGTGAGCAGCAGCATTTTGACTGCCGTCAAAATTGTTCATGACGAGCTGCAGAAACCGTTATTCGCCAGCGACGTCTCGAAGCGGGTCAATCTCAGCCGCAGTTATTTCAATCAATGCTTTAAGGAAATGGTCGGTTATTCTTTTAATGAATATCTTCGCAAGGTACGGATTGACAAGGCGCGGGACTATTTGACCCAAACGGCCAAACCGATTGTCTGGATTGCCGAGCATACGGGTTATGCAGACGAAAAGTACTTCAGCCGGATGTTCCGGGAGCAGGTCGGCATGCTGCCAAGCGAGTACCGTAATGCACCAAGAGGAGGGTAGACGGATGGAGGTCAGGGGAGACGAATGAATTGTAAGCGTTATCAAAAACGGACGTTTGACCGCCTGTTTCTCGTCCGTCCCTCTATCCATAAACGTTTTCCGGCCGTGTTATATTGTTGGTGCTGGACGCTAATGACATTCCATTAAAGGGGGAGCATCCATTTGAGCAAAAAAATGGTCATGGTGGCGATGATGTTGTTACTCACATTCACGAGCGCCTGCAGCAGCGCAGGCAACAAGGAGAACGGAACGGCGGAAAACAATACCACGCCTGGCGCTGCTGAAGAAGGGCCGGCCGATCCGTTCGGCAAGTATGAACAGGCGATTACCCTGACGTATGGCAAAGAGGTCGATCCAACGGACAAAAGTTTGCCTGCCGGAGATACGCCGGAGAATAACCAGTATTCTCGTTATGTGAAGGACAATCTGAACATCGATACCAAGGTAACCTGGCAGGCGGCCACCGGAACGAACTATGAGCAGAAAGTAAACCTGGCGATTTCAAGTAATGATTTGCCCGATGCGCTCGTGGTCAAGGATACCCAATTGCGGGCGATGGTGAAGGCTGGCCAGCTGGAGGACCTTACCGATGCATTTAATCGATATGCTTCTCCGGCCATGAAAAGTTATATGGAAAAAACGAACGGTGTATCGGCCGAGGCGGTGACATTTGACGGAAAAATGTATGCTATTCCTAGTATACAAGTACACTCTGACGGTGTTCACCAAATGTGGATACGCAAGGACTGGCTCGACAAGCTGGGACTTGAACCTCCAAAAACAATGGAAGATCTGGAGAAGGTTGCGAAAGCATTCGTGGAACAGGACCCGGATGGCAATGGCCAGAACGATACGATCGGTATTGCCGGACAACAGAACGGTGGCCGGTTATACGCCAATTTTTTGGAATCGACGAACAACACGTATGGACTTGATCCGATCTTTGGAGCGTACAAAGCATATCCTGGGTACTGGCTAGAAGACGATTCAGGCAGCCCGGTCTACGGCTCCATTCTGCCCGAAACGAAGGCGACGCTCGCCAAACTGCGCGAGATGTATGCTAATGGGCTAATCGACAAGGAACTCGGCATACGTAAAAGTGCATCCGAGCCTGTAGTCAATGGAAACGCAGGTATCTTCTTCGCTCCGTGGTGGATGGGATACGGACCGCTGCCCGATGCGATCAAAAACAATCCTGATGCCAACTGGCAAGCGTACCTGCTGCCGCTGGATGCCGCTGGACAATTTAACGCTCACATGGGAGCTCCTTCTACCGTATTTGTTGTCGTTCGCAAAGGATATGAGCATCCCGAAGCCGTCATCAAAATGCTGAACCTGCTCATTCGGGACGAGTCGAAATTCGATATCTCCGTGCCTGTAGGGCATTATCCGCTGCGTGTTCCGATGTCCTATATGGATGAGAGCGAATATTCGGCGAAAGCGCTGCAGGAAGTGCTCGCCGGCTCGAAAAAACCTGAAGATTTTACCGATCCGGGCTACAAACTGCTTGCGACAGATATCCAGAATGTCAAAAAGGTAAAGAAAGAGCCGTATGACAATATGGACATCCAGTACTGGGATCCTCAGGCAGACCTTGGCGTATGGAGCCGCATCTATTCGCTGTTGGTCGGATCATCTTCCTTGCAGCAGGACTACAACAAGGTATACAGCCTTCTATATTCCCAGACTCGCACGATGGAAAGCCGCTGGTCGAACCTGAAGAAGCTGGAGGATGAAACCTTCCTGAAGATCATTATGGGAGCCGCCCCTTTGGATACGTTCGATACGTTCGTCAGCGACTGGAAAAAGCAAGGCGGGGACAGAATTACCGAGGAAGTCAAGGAATATGTCAAGTAGACAGCTGTCCAGAGCGCCGGATTCATCCGGCGCTTCTTCTTGAAAGAATCAGGATGGGAGATTGCAAGGGAGGAACACCGGATGCGAAACCGAAGTTTCATCAAACATTATTACATTATGTTGTTACCCGGAATGGTGTGGCTGCTGTTCATCAGCATTATTCCCATGTTTGGGATTGCCATTGCCTTTCAAGACTTCAACCCGGGCCAAGGCATCTGGAAATCAACCTGGATCGGGCTCGAAAACTTCGAATATATGTTCAGCCTGAACGATACCAAAACCATTTTCTTTAATACGGTTTACATTGCTGTCATGAAAATTGCGGGCAATCTGATCGTGCCGTTGATCTTTGCGATTATGCTCAATGAATTGCGTCTTATGGTGGTCAAGCGTTGGGTTCAAACGATCGTATACCTTCCGCACTTTTTGTCTTGGGTTATTTTGTCTGGCATATTGCTCGATGTGTTTTCGTATACGGGTCCTGTCAATGGACTACTCAACTTGCTGGGGATTGAACCGGTGCTGTTCTTTGCCCGTGCAGACCTGTTCCCGTTTATTCTCGTAGGCAGTGATGTATGGAAGGAGTTCGGTTTCAACACGATCATCTATCTGGCAGCGCTGACGGGCATCAGCCCATCCCTGTACGAAGCTGCTTCGATTGATGGAGCAACCCGGATGCGCAGAATCTGGCACGTGACTTTACCTGGCTTGCGAACTACGATCGTGCTCTTGGCTGTGCTAAGTTTGGGAAACGTGCTCAACGCAGGTTTTGATCAAATTTTCAATCTGTACAATCCGCTGCTGTACTCGACGGGCGACATTATCGATACCTGGGTATACCGAGAAGGTCTGCTGAACATGCAGTATGGACTCGCAACCGCGGTTGGGTTGCTGAAATCGGTGGTCAGTTTTGTGCTCATCATCGTCTCGTACCTGCTTGCTTCGAAGTTCGCCAATTACCGCATATTCTGACAATGAGAAGGAGTCGAGCGAGATGATAAGAGAAACGACGCTGCGATCCAGAGTATTCGATGTCACGCTGCTGGTCGTGCTGCTCCTGATCGCGTTCCTGTGCATATTGCCTCTCTGGTATACGCTGGCCGTGTCTTTAAGTGAAAAATCGGCTGCTGCTGCCGGGAAAGTATGGTTATGGCCCGTTGGCTTCAACCTCAATTCATACCAGCAAATTATCGGAGACCGTTCCTTTTTCAATTCCTTCTGGATTTCCATACAACGGGTTGTGCTTGGTGCGACAATCACGTTCATCGTGACGACAATGATGGCTTATCCGCTCTCCAGAAGCCCGCGCGAATTTCACATGCGCAACGTGTTTATGTGGATTCTTGTGTTCACACTGCTGTTCAACGGGGGGTTGATTCCCTGGTATATGACCGTAAAGGCCATCGGGCTTTATGATACCATTTGGGCACTTGTGCTTGGCGGGGGAGTGCCGGTATTTAACGTCATTTTGATCGTGAACTATTTCCGCAATTTGCCCAAGGAGCTCGACGAGGCTGCGCTCGTGGACGGGGCCGGACCGTGGCGAATGTTGATCACCATTTATGTACCGCTGGCCGTGCCCGTACTGGCCACGGTAACGTTGTTCACCATCGTGTACCACTGGAACGAGTTCTTTCATGGTCTGGTGCTGACTTCAGGGCAGGATCAGTATCCGCTGCAAACGTTAATCCAGCAATTTGTCGTGGTCATCGACGCGTCCAACATGACAGAAGACCAGTATAAACGGATGAATGAGTTGTCCAATCAAACACTGAATGCCGCGAAAATTTTCATCGCCATGCTCCCCGTACTGATTGTTTACCCTTTCCTACAGCGCTTTTTCATCCACGGGATTACACTCGGTTCGGTGAAGGAGTAGTTGCATGGTTCATGATGAAATTCAGAGCAGAGTGCACCGCATTGAGCTACAAATGATCTTCCTTCTTTAAATATATTTACTGATTTCAATCCGGAAGCTTTTACGCAACTGAGTTTAATTCAACACTTTTAAATGGCATTATAAAAGTATCCACAGTCGTGTGGCTGCCTGTGTCTTATTGTTTTGGTAGTGGCTTAGCGCCACCAGCCGGAGCAAGACCGTCGAAAAAGTGGATAAGAAGCCTCTCCGCTCTATTAAGCAGGAAAAAGCACCGAAAGCTGCAAAAACGGATGAGCGAACCAAACAGAAACAGCCGGCCGGGATTGGCGGCGGAAGTTCCATTTCCGCAAAATCGACGGAACAGGCACAGCAGGCAGCACCGTCTCCGAAACTGCCGTCCGAACCAAGGGAAGCACCCCGAGCCATAACATACGCATTTTAAGCAGATTAATATTAATTCGTATATAATTGCCTTAATGTACGCTGAAGATTGATAGTGTCCTTTGTCATATTTGGGTTCGAGAGGTAGCAATTAAATGGGACATTTCGGAACGTAGAATACAAAAACTTTGTGAAGAAAAACGGATTGACGGAACGGTTTAAGTTGGACGTTCGTGGTCGATTCCAAAAGACGCAAAAAGCGTGTTGATGAGCGATATCAAGAGAATTGAGGAGTACGTATATGAAAGCGAAAACTGTTTTGTATATTGAAGATAATCAGGAAATCGGTTCATTATTTGATCCTTGTTCTGCTTTCGCTCATCATCATTATCATGGCAATCGGAGTATATCCCTCTTCAAATCAAACGGACTCTGACATATCGGATCATTATCAAGCTATACGGATTTCTATTGTAATCATCATTACCGTATTTGTTTTCGTTTCAGGAGCGTTCTTCTATGGCCTTCGACGGCTCATACGCCTGCAAAAGGCCATGTTTACACTGCCCTAGATTGCTGTCGTGCTCGGTTATTACTTCATCGCTGGCCCACTCTTATGAGACCAGACATTTTTGGCGAAGTCTCTTCCTGACACCGCAGGATTTGTTATGTGGTTTCCGCAACCTGATAATGCCGGTGTGCTCACCCCTCTGCAAGGGAGCATCCTTCTGATCACATGGACACTTGCTGCAATCTTGATCGCTGTGATTGTATACCGCAAACGAGATATGTGATTCAGGACTTGTCCACACAGAAGATTGACAATAATCTTATTGCAATTTGATTAAATCGGCCGATTTATATAAACGACATGCAACTGCCAAAAATTGAAAGATTATGGTAGGTGACTAAATGCGCGCATAAAAGGACCTTCCGATGGCAGTAATGCAATTGGAGGCCTTTTTATGCGCGCAAGGGTTTTGTATCGGTTGATGGAAGGACTCTCACCTTATTTTAATCACCGGGGTAGCTGAAACCTTCATCCGTTATAGCTTCAAAAAAACTCAAAAAAAACAGAATCTTTTTCGCCCATTTTCCATTCGACACCTTTCGGGGATTTCCCTTAGAAGGTGTTTTTTTACTATTTTTTGACTATCCACGAGCTTTAATATAAGCGTGAAGCTGAAATTTGCCAATGATTACTGCAGAGTTGCGGAATACATTGAGGTCAACACCTCCGAGAACGCGGTTTAGAGGCACCGCATTTTTAACGGCAGTTTGCTTTCCTAATAGAAATGTTCCGGTCTCCACGCTCGGCACTGCGCGGAAGGGAACACCTACGGCCCTCCGGGCGGATGCAACGCCTGGAGGGCCGTACGGAGTCACTGCTGGCAGGGCTTATGGCTTGGAGACGAGCTCCAGAACGGTGGACTCATAGAGCACCGCCGATACAACCTTGGCGGTGCGCTGGGAGATCTTCCAGCCGTTCGGGGTGCGCACAAGGGTGTCCTCGTAGATCCCGTGGAGGTTGAGGACCTTTTCGGGGTTCTCGCGACTGGTCTGGATGTTGGCGTTGCCGTAGCACCGGGAAGTGGCCTTATCGCCGTTGATCATGATGGCGATGTTGCTGACGTGGTGCACGGTCAGGCCCAGGTTAGCGTGCCATTCCTCATTGAAGGAGGCGAGGTCCTCAAGATTGTTCCATGCGCCCGTGGGGAAGTCGGCCTGGACGTCGTCAGTGAAGCAGGTGCGGTACAGCGACCAGTCTTTGCGGTCGATCGCTGTCGAGTAGCGGATCAGGACGTCGGAGATCGCTGTCTTGTCCTCGAAGTTGGTTGCCGCTACGGATTCAATAATCTTTTCTGTTTTCATGTTAAGTAGCCTCCCATAAAGGTTGAATTGACTTGCCTTTTTTCTTTATAATCACACTTCACCGGAAATTTTATTGCCGGCAGGCGGAATGTAACAACTCAGGCCCCCGCCGTATTGGTCAGTACACGTATTTGTTTTCTTCCATAAGAACTGACCGATCAAGTACCATGAGCTTCGTGAAGCTCGATACTGTCGAAGCCAATACTTTGGCATTGGCTTCCGCCTGTACGAAGGCATCAACAATTTTGACTATTTCTTGTTGAGAGTAATCATTGACCTTGCCTCGTAAGCTTCACCGTAAAAGTCTCGATTCTGTCATGATTAGTCCAACACCGTTTTCAGGCCTGCGGCGAAATGACATCTTCACCTCATCGACTCCATTATGAACCGGTCCTTAGTACGAATGCTATTTTAAAAGACTAGAGGGAAAAGAACTTGAACCAATTACCATATTGGACAAGAACATGGTCCGATTACCGATTAGACATATAACTAATCGGTTCTTTTCCTCGTTAATTCATTAAGCTAACGGGCAGGAAAGCTTGGTATGGCTTTAATGAAATGACTACTGTTTTGACAAGAAGAGAATCGAGTGATATTATTTGCATGTGCAAACAAATAATATTGGAGGTAATTTTAAAATGAATAATTTATCCACACCTTTCAAACTAAAGAACCTGGAACTCAAAAATAGAATTGTCATGGCTCCGATGTGTCAATATTCTGTTGAACTAAAAGATGGCGTACCCAATGATTGGCATTTTGTGCACTATGCTTCCAGAGCTGTTGGTGGAACAGGACTAATCATTGTAGAAATGACCGGAGTTGATCCTGATGGAAGAATAACAGATGGTGATCTTGGTCTGTGGTCCGATGATCAAATTCCTACATATCAACGTCTCGTCTCTGAAGTCCAGAAGCATGGATCTAAGATAGGTATACAGATTGGGCATGCCGGCAGAAAGGCAGAGGATGCTATTCAACCAGTAGCGCCGTCCTCTGTTCAAGGTGGAGCGCTACCTGAAGAGACGAAATATGGGGAGTTAAAACTCCCCAGAGCTTTAATGATCGAAGAGATTAATCGAGTAATTAGTCAATTTAAGGATGCTGCTAGACGTGCAGTTGAAGCAGGGTTTGATACCATCGAACTTCATGGTGCTCATGGGTATTTGCTTCATCAGTTTATGTCACCCAGTATTAATATCAGAAAAGATGTATATGGAACAGACCTTTCGAAATTTGGTGTAGAGGTCATTCAAGCGGTGAAAAGTGTCATGCCTAAAAATATGCCCCTGATTATGAGACTTTCTGCAATTGAATACATTGATGACGGGTATGACATTGAACATGCATTGAATATGGGAGAAAGATTTAAAGCTGCAGGTGTAGACATTTTCCATATTTCTAGCGGTGGTGAAGGAATTCCAGGCAAATTGAAGCCATTAAACACGCCTGGTTACCAAATACCTTTTGCAAGAATGTTTAAGGATCGTCTTGGTCTTCCTGTGATTGCTGTAGGAAAGCTTGAAAATGCTGAACTTGCTCAAGCAACTATTGCAAATGGTGATGCAGATCTGGTTGCGGTGGCGAGAGGAATGTTGAATGATCCTTATTGGACATTGCATGCGATCAAAACGACAACAAAGAAAGTGGAAGCGCCTTTTCAGTATTCTAGAGGTATTCGTTAAAGATTTAGTCTTATCTGCATATGACTTTGCTTCATAGCTAAGAATAAAAACAAATTTAAATAAAGGGAGAAATAAAACGTGAAAAATATTACAAGAGGAATCGATCATATTGGAGTAACCGTGCCCGATATCGAAGAAGCAACAATTTTCTTTAAAAAGGCTTTTGACGCTAAAATTGCTTATGATAATAAAAAATTAGATGATGAGCCTTTAGCTGGACCAAATGTAGAGAAAACATTAGGTCTAAAAAAAGGAACCAAAGTTATCCATATGCGTTTGCTTTCTTTCAATAATAGCGCTAGTATCGAACTATTTAATTATGCCGATACGGATCAACGGAAACCGTCAATTGCTTCTGACTTGGGTGTTCAACATTTTGGTTTCTATGTGGATGACATTAAAGAAGCAGCTAAAGCATTTGTTGAAGCAGGTGGAGAGTTATTAAATGATCCCGGTGAATTGTTAGGAGATGTTGAAGATGGAACAGGTCGTTTTGTGTATGGGCGTGCACCATGGGGAATGTTAATTGAACTCATTAGCTATACACCGCATGGATTAAACTATCCTGAAGATAGTGAAGCAAAACGTTTTACACCATAACATCTACACTAATGACCAACCATATAAGAAATTTGATGCAAAGAGAAAATTTCTATTCATGTAAGTAATGCTGTATCCCTATGTCAGTATATTCTAAGGAACTGCATGCACTAAGCTATACTCATTTTGAGGAGACGGCATCGATTTGATCTTTTGACATCAGCTTAAGTTGAGGTAATACTATATGTGAGACAATACAACGTATAGAATGAAAGGACGATATACTTGAGCGATTCGGATTATCTAATTAATGACTGGGTCAATTTCTCCAAATATCATGATCGGATTAATAATGCTTTAAACCATATTCTTCAGGAACGTTATCAATTTAGCTTAAAAGAGTTTTATTTGCTTATGTACCTATATCATTCCGAAGACAATAAGCTTCGTCTGTCTACTGCATCGAATATGATTGGTTTAAGCCAAAGTGCTCTTACTCGTCTAATTACCAGATTGGAAAACCATACTTTTCAACCTGTAGAACGAGTTGTGTATGAAGAAGATAAGAGAGGCTTCTATGTTGTTCTTACTCCAAACGGTGAGAAATATACGAGTGATATTATTTCGGAAGTTAGTTTTGCTTTAGAGGCGTCTATGTCTGAAAAGGATAAAAAAAACATTCGATTATTTACGTCTTAAATACGGTACACAAATAAATTTGCCGACATCGAATCATATTCAGACCTTTGGAACTCTCAGCGCTCATCACACTAATCCGACTATCAAATAAACGGACACTATAACAGTAAATGCATGATGGGCAAAATAACCACAGTCGCAATGTATAGCGACTGTGGTTATTTGATCGTTACAAACAGAGATTGTCTTTTAAATCACAGCCGGAGTTACAAAAGACTAATTTGCATGAACTCATTATGCCTGAGAATATCACATTGCTTCCTTCAGTATCTTCTTGGGAAGAGGCAATACGAATAGGTGCATTATTCAAAATAAATCTCATACTTTGTCGAGGGACAAGAACATATTCCCATTGAAGTCGCTATATTAGCGGCTTTTTAATTTTATCGGTACAAGTTCGTGTCCCGAGCCGAAGACAAGAACTTGTACCGATTACCGTATTGGACAAGAATCTTTTCCTATTACCGATTAGTCGTGTATCTAATCGGTATGGTGTCACAAACAAGAAAGTGTTCCATTCACCAATCTGAGGACAAGAACTTAGTCCGATTACCGAATAGGCATATATTTAATTTTTTTTCTTTTGTAAATCTAATGGGCAAAATAGTCTTAATATCCAGTCCAATATTAAGAAAATACAAATACGAGTGGTCAGTGATACGAACCAAAAAAGTAATGTGATGCTCTAGAAAGAGTGCACAGAATCTATTAATAAATATACCCGGGTATTATTGATATTTTGTGTTTTTACCCGTGTATATTCATCATAAAAGAGCTGTAAAGAAGGAGGATATATATCTATGTCACTATCAACGAAATGATCTAGTAAAGCAGGTCCATTGGTTTAAGCAAAATACTGCGTCGGCAACCGGATTATAATGACATGGAATACGGCAGCAAATGTTGAGATCGACGGGGGGGATGCTGTAGACTTGGTATGGGCGATTTGTGTCCGCGTACGAGTAAACGCTGCATTAAAAAAAGACCTACACCAATGTTTTAGGTCTTTTTTTCACCATTTCAAGGTAGAGCTGTTACTTCATTGGTAATATTAATGGGCGTATAAGTGCTTCGCCCTTGTCAGCCCTTCGCGATGCTGACGACACCTTCATTGATATTCCATTGGGACTGCTGCATGATTTTTTTTGCTATGGCAGTATCCCTTTGCGCAAGGGCTTGAAAAATAGCTTCGTTCAAGGAGTGCTTGCGTGTCGGGGCTGCGCGACAATGTGTTGCCGCCGATGGTGTCGAACACGACATCGACTCCGCGGCCACCCGTTTCTCGCATGACGGCGTCGACATTTTTCAAAAGAAACGAGTGTCTATTATATTGAAGAGGCAGCTTTTGCTACAGGCGAACATGATGATCCGAACAGCGCTGTTGGCATGGGTAATGCTAGCACCTTAAGGAGTTTGTAGCTATGGAACTATAGTGGTCAGGAGAGCCTAACCTCGGCAAGCGCTTCCGTACGGAGTCATCTCATTGCGTTTGCCGCGGAAGAATCCCGTTTGACCCGGGGTAAATCGATTGATTTAAAGGAATAAGCAAAAGAAATAATGGCTGCACAAGAAGTTACCGAGCAGCAAAAGATATAAGCAAAGTTTTAGTAGCGATTGCTTCCGGGAATGGGGGAAGCAATCGCTATGTTTTTTTGCGGATTTTTTATTTTTTGTCCGTCACATGTGTACAAAAAATAAAAATGATGATACATTGAAATTAGTTTATTTCCTTATTATAACAGGTTTTTTTTGAAGAATACCGTGTCTCCTGTACGAGGACATGCGTATATCGAGGAGGGAATGGAATGTCAAGTCAAGCATTGGACCAATTTTTAAGTTCGAACATCGAAGATCTAAAGACTAAAGGTCTATATAACGTCATCGATACGCTGCAGGGGGCAAATGGTCCTGTTATTCGTATCGACGGAAAGTCCCTAATCAATTTGTCTTCTAATAACTATTTGGGATTGGCAACTGATCACCGCCTGATCGATGCTTCAGTTAAGGCGTCGCAGACATACGGGGCAGGCGCAGGGGCTGTGAGAACAATTAATGGTACGATGGATCTTCATATTGAGCTTGAAGAAAAACTGGCCCGTTTCAAAAAAACGGAAGCCGTTATCGTGTATCAATCGGGATTTAACTGCAATATGGCTGCTATATCCGCGGTAATGGACCAGCATGATGCGATTTTATCAGATGAGCTGAACCACGCTTCGATTATTGATGGCTGCCGCCTGTCGAGAGCCAAGGTGATTCGCTTTAAGCATTCGGATATGAATGATTTAAGACAGCAGGCGAAAGATGCCAAGGAATCCGGTCAGTACCATAAAATTATGGTCATCACCGATGGGGTTTTCTCCATGGATGGTGATATAGCAAAGCTGCCTGAAATCGTGAAAATAGCAGAAGAATTCGATCTGATTACTTATGTGGATGATGCCCACGGTTCGGGCGTTCTCGGAGCAGGTGCGGGAACCGTGAAGCATTTTGGATTGTCCGACCGCATTGACTTTCAAATTGGTACTCTTTCCAAGGCGATTGGCGTTGTCGGCGGTTATGTGGCGGGTAAAAAACAGCTGATCGAATGGTTGAAGCTGAGAAGTCGTCCGTTTCTGTTCTCGACATCGCTACCTCCGGCTGCAATCGCTTCTTGCAGCGCTTCTGTCGACATTTTGATGAATGACAAAGAGCTGATCGAGAAGCTGTGGGAGAACGGCAATGATTTGAAAAATGGCTTGAGCCGGCTTGGATATGATGTAGGCCAAAGCGAAACGCCGATCACACCTTGTATCATTGGCGATGAAGTAACCACCCAACAGTTCAGCAAACGGCTTTATGAAGAAGGCGTTTACGCCAAGGCAATCCTGTTTCCCACGGTTCCGAAAGGAACCGGAAGAATACGCAACATGCCGACAGCTGCCCATACCAAGGAGATGCTCGACCAGGTGATCTCCGTTTATGAGAAAGTTGGCAAGGAAATGAAGCTGATTTAGCTGCATTCGCGGGAGTACATTTCGGGAGGAATGTCTTATGATCAAGATTTTGGTGACCGGAGCACTGGGCCAAATCGGTTCTGAGTTAGTTGTTAAATTACGTGAAATTTATGGTGCGGATCACGTCGTTGCTACGGATCTCAGGTCATCAGCCCACGAAATTACCCGATCGGGGCCATTCGAGTTGCTGGACGTGACGAATGATAAGGCGATGTTTGAAATCGCCAAGCGGTACGAAGTTGATACCGTCATCCATTTGGCTGCGCTGCTGTCGGCTACCGCAGAGGAGAAACCGCTGCTTGCCTGGAATTTGAATATGGGCGGATTGATGAATGCACTTGAAATATCCAGGGAGCTCGGCTGCCAATTTTTCACTCCAAGCTCCATTGGATCTTTTGGTCCTTTGACTCCGAAAGACAATACCCCTCAGGATACGATTCAGAGGCCCAATACGATGTACGGCGTGAACAAAGTGTCCGGCGAACTGCTTTGTGATTATTATTTTCACAAATACGGCCTGGACACTAGGGGGCTGCGATTCCCGGGTTTGATATCTTATATGACGCCTCCCGGCGGAGGAACGACGGATTACGCCGTGGAAATTTATTACGCAGCCGTGACGGCTGGCCGGTATACATCTTATATCGCCAAGGACTCAAACATGGACATGATGTATATGCCGGATGCCCTGAACGCTATCATCGATTTGATGGAAGCGGATTCTTCCCGGTTGATACACCGAAATTCATTTAATGTCACCGCAATGAGCGTGGATCCGGAGGCGATCGCTGCAGCGATTCGGGATGAGCTTCCCGGCTTTATCCTCGATTATGACGTTGATCCAAAGAGACAGGCGATTGCCGATAGCTGGCCGCATTCCATTGATGCAACGGCAGCAAAAACAGAATGGGGATTTCATGCTCGCTACGACCTGAAGGCCATGACGAAGGATATGCTTTCACAGCTAAGCGAGAGACAAATGCTTCGCAAAGCTTAAAGTTATTATAAATTCACTGTACAAAGCGAGTAGAAATACAAAAAAATCTGCATCAAGAGGAGATTTGACGTTACCCGGGCCTTTTGTTGCAACTTCTCTTTTGATCCTCCAGCTTGCGAGAAGAAATATGGAATCAAAAGCCACACCTGTAGTAAAACAGTTGTGGCTTTTGGTTAACTGTCGAGGTACAAGAACTTATTCTCATTGAAGTCGCTATTCAATTAGTGTATATTTCCAGTATATTGGAATGGGATAGGCGGGAATTGTACATATTTTCGGGGGAAGATCTTTAGTATGTGTATAGGAAAGAACAAGCGGGGCTTGTACAATAATATTAGAAATTGTAAACGCTTGCTTCACTCCCGAAACTGAAGGAGAACAATTCCAATACCAAAGGAGATGCCTTATGAATCAACAACAACTACCTAAGCCCCACCAGCCGCTCGTAACCCACATCTTCACTGCGGACCCGTCCGCCCATGTCTACGAGGGCAAAATCTACATCTATCCTTCCCATGACCTCGATCATGACGAGCCGAGCAACGATAACGGCGACCAGTATAAAATGGAAGACTATCATGTCCTCTCGATGAACAACTTTGACTCCCCTGTGGTCGATCACGGCGAAGCGCTGCATCTGAGAGATATTCCGTGGGCCTCCAAGCAGCTCTGGGCACCGGATGCCGCTTATAAAAAAAATACCTATTACCTGTTCTTCCCGGCACGGGACCATGACGGCATCTTCCGTCTGGGTGTGGCAACATCAGAGTCTCCGGCAGGCCCGTTCAAGCCGCAGCCGAATTATATGGAAGGCAGCTTCAGTATCGATCCAGCTGTACTGGTGGATGACGACAATCAGTCATACATCTATTTCGGCGGACTCTGGGGCGGACAGCTGGAGAAATGGCAGACCGGCAGCTTCATGCCAGATGCAGAAGGACCTGCTCCTGACCAACCGGCGCTTGGACCGCAAGTTGCACTGCTTAGCGACGACATGCTGTCCTTCCAGGGCAAGCCTGCCGAGATATCGATTGTCGATGAAGACGGGAATCCGATTCTGGCCGGGGATGAGGACAGGAGATATTTTGAAGGCCCATGGATGCATAAATATAACGGCTATTACTACCTGTCCTACTCTACAGGAACCACGCATAAGCTCGTATATGCGATCGGCAAGAACCCGATGGGACCATTCACGTTCAAAGGCGAGATTCTCTCTCCGGTTATCGGCTGGACAACCCATCACTCTATTGTGCAAGTTGAAGACAAGTGGTATCTGTTCTATCACGACAGCTCCCTGTCGGAAGGCGTCAACCACAAGCGCTGCGTTAAATATTCCGAGCTGAAATACAACGAAGACGGAACGATCCAGAAGATCAATCCTTATCCGGGTACCGAGTAAACTGGCGGGGCTGCTTTTTTTGAGTAGAACAGTAAAACTATAGAGGACCATTAATCATAAGAAATCACTTAGAATATTTTGCAAACAATTGTTGTAATACTTCTTTTACCGGCATTGGTTTACGACCAAGTAGCATTTCTAAGTCCGTTGAATTGTTGACTGATTTTCCTTCACGGATACCTATTTGTGTCATTGCTAGCATGCTTGCTAATTGCTCAGGTACTTTACCTTTTAGCGTCTCACCAAATGCTGCATCATCTACGTGCAGGAAAAGAAGAGACTAGGAAGAAAGAGGATTACGTTAACGGAAAATAATAGAACAATATAAGCAACAAAACAGCCGATCATTGTGATCGGCTGTTTTGTTAAGTTAACAGGCAGGTAGTTGCTCTTAATAACTTAACACAAAACTAATGTTATCTTCGTATCTTAATGATTACTCTCATTCAAAGATGGCTTACGATGGTGAGAGGACAACTTGGACTGGCCATAAGGTAAGTAGGTGATATCCGTCAGAAGAGCGAGACCAGGGATTCTTTTCTTGAAGTCTCTCTGCAAAAGCGGCACTGTTCTTTTCTTCTGAGAGGAACGACCAAACCGAATTTATACATCAATCTGCGAATTTATTTAAACGACCACATCCAAAATTTAGTGAAACATATACAGATATGATATATAGGTTTACCATTTAATTTGGTTTATTATCAAGTATCCTTCAGCAATTCAACCATGTTAGAATAGTGAATTTCACTAAGTTGCTCGATAAAGTTATCTACCCTGTAGTTCTCCGGTTCAACAATCCAGAGACAAATTACTCCTACCAATCCAGATATCATGTATTCGAGACCAATTTTTATCTTCTCATCGTGACGATGATCGCCGATCCCCGAAAAAATGATCGTTTTAAACGCCTCTTTCAAGTATACGGAGAAGTTTGGATAAATATTTTGAGTGATCATTGTCTTAAAAAATATCATATTGGCTTCAATATTGTCGAAAATCGTTGTTAACATGGTAGCAAACATATCTTTATCCATCTCATGAATTGAACTCACTTCCAGGCTTAAGCAAGCATTTAAACTCTCCACATTTTCCTGAAATAACTTCTCCATGAATTGAGGTTTATCTACATAGTGCAAATAAAATGTGTTGCGATTTATCATTGCTTCTTCGGCAATGTCCTGCACAGTAATTCGTTCATAGCCTTTGGTTTGTACTAATCTCAGAAACGCTTCTTTAATGGCTTTCCGCGTTTTGAGAATACGGAGATCCACTTTATCTTTACCCAATTCGTACTTCCCCTCCATAAATAATAGTCAAATTTATCAAAAGTGATGTTTAAGTAACACATTGAATTATATCAACCATTGAGTCGTTTAAGTGTACGTTTTACAATTAAAACTGTCAATTGAACTCACTAACTCATTCATAAAAGGAGAATCATAAATGAAAACACTGGCGGTTATTGGTGCGGGTAAGGGATTAGGATTATCTATTGCGAAGAGCTTTGGCAAGCATGGCTTCCAAGTGGCATTAGTTGCAAGAAATGCTGCTAAGCTGCAAGATATGGTGGATGAACTGAAAGGGGATGGTATCGAGGCATCTTATTTCGTAGCAGATATTTTTAACAAGGAACAGATTGAACAGGCTATGACCAACATGAAAGAAAAATATGGTCTGATTGATGTGTTGGAATTCAGTCCAACAGCAGGCAATTATCCTCCCACTTCTGTATTGGAGTTAACGGCGGAGAACGCCAGGGACGCATTTGAGGCGAATGTGGTTAGTGCCATCCATGTCGTCAATGCTGTTCTCCCTGATATGCTCGCCAGGAAAGAGGGAGCCTTGCTCTTTACCTCAGGATTATCCGCCATGTACCCTGTGTCCATGATGGGGAATATCGGTATTGCTCTTTCAGGGTTACGCAATTATGTTGCTAATCTTCATACATCATTGTCTGCTCAAGGGATTTTTGTGGGCCACCGCTCTTTAGGCTTATTAATCAAGGAGTCAGGTACTGGCGCAATTAATGATCCGGATGTAATTGCCGAGATGTGGTACCAGGCCTATGTAGAGAAAAACGTATGGGAAGAAGAGTATCCTAAGGGTGTTACCCCCGAAACCATTCTGTTTTAACATTTGTGGTGATTTCTGCTTCCTTGCAGAGATGTGGAGGTGGATAACAAGAACATCACAGTATTTGGCTGTACGGGTAAAACCGGACGAGAAATCGTCCGTCAGGCGCTTGAAGCGGACACTCCGTAACGGCTTATGCTAGGTATCCACAAAAGCTTGAACATCTTCAGATGAAAATGGCTAAAGATCTCGATTCATCCCGAGAAAAAGCAAGAAATCAGTTAGCTCCACTTTGAGCCTAAGGCAATCTAGAGATTAAGCTAACGGGAAACTATAACTCAAAATACAAAGAAGCAGCTGTTCAATATGATCGGCTGCTTTTGTTCAATAATGGGCAGGCCGAATTGGGGGATAGGCCGGAGACCGGTGCGCAGATGGGGAGGTGGGCAGCCTGTCTGCGCTCCGCGGTTCTGGCCCTTACGGTCATCGTACCGGTTTATCCGGCAGAACGCGCATCGGCGGCCTCGGCTACGATGGCCTAGCAAGGAGGGTTTACACAGGATCAACTCGACGGATTGGCTTATCTGAACGAGATCCATAGAATCGAGCCAGCGGTCATGAGGTAGCTTTCGCCTCATGACGTACAGTCGAATGAGAGCTCCCTCTTTACAAGCGTATGCTTGCACTGCGGACACGCCCAGTTAACGTCTTTAATGGTCAAGCATTCCTCACCGCTGCTCCTCCTTCAACCATAGCTAGGCTCTCCTTCGGTGCCGGAGGCATCTTCACCAAATGGACAATTTTGAATACTCTTCTACCTGCGACCATATCGGTATGATTTTGCGTGCCGGGTGCCTCCAGCCATTCCCATACTCGATCTTCCCCTTCTAAGGAGCCTTTAAGCGCGTGCAGGCGGGTTTCCAGAGCATCGTCTCCCGATTGTAATACATTGCCTGTAATATCCCGGATCAAAGAGGTGTGAAAGCCTAGTCTTTGCCACTGCTCTTCATAGTGCGGCACGTCGGAAGCGCTCATAATATCCGCGTACAAAAATGTCCCACCTGGCTTTAATACACGGTAGGTCTCCGTAAAGAACAGCTCAATATGAGGATACAAATGCGAGGACTCGATGTTCAGCACAATGTCGCAGCTTTCCGTTTTAACAGGCAACTGCTCCGCGTCGCCAATACAATAGTAAGCCTGCTCATATCGGTTATTCCTTTGGCAAAATTGAATATTGGACGGTGTCAGATCAATGCCGACCACGCTGCCGGTCCCATAGTTTTTGCATAGCTCGCTCACGTTGCCTCCCCGTCCACAACCGATTTCCAGGATATCCTTGCCTGAAACATCCAGGCCGCCAATAATTTCGCGAAGCAACTGGATACTGCTGTGGTTAATACCTTGAAGGCCGCCCGGTAGTTCGTTATCGGATGCATAACCCCAGTTAATAAAGGTGGAAAATCTGGACAGTCTTTTCTCCTCAAGCGACTGGTTAATAGAGTCAAACATGCCGATGATCGCTTCCTTTTGCGCCGCGCCTTCGGCAAGCTTCTCCGCTACAGGACGGTCAATTAACATACTTGCAAGACCCTCTTCCCAGGCGTATTCGATGCCGCAAGTCTTGCAGATCAAACAGTTGTCCGCTTCATAAAGATCACTCTTGCATTCAGTGCATACCAGGGTAATACCGGACAAAGGCCAAGTCGTTTTCATATCTACATCTCCTCATCGTTTTAGCCGCTATCGCTGCTATAATTATTTATCGTCTTACTCCATATCAAACGGACATTTACCAGAAGAAGCATAATCTTTACTCCCCATTTTAATTTCAAGAATATGGATTTAATATACAACTTTCATACATATGTTTCCAGTTATAATTTAGAATAGTGATGAATAATCTCTGCCAACGTGTCGAGGGACAAGAACATTGCACCATTTAAAGTTACTATTGGATAGGATTTGATAGATAAAAATATAATGAGTTTTAACAATGAAAAAAATGACCTCTAAATCATTGCGGAGGGTTGGGACTGGCTATAAAAGCATTACAAAGCACAAACGCATAAAGGCAAAAGGCACCTGAAACCGTAATTTGGTTTTTGGTGTCTTTTGTATTAAGACTGTAGTGAGCCACCTCTTCAACGATATCACCTTACCCTAGACGCGATGAACTCCAAAATCAGCGAAGTGTCCACCATGATGGATCATATTGTTTAGTAGACCTCGCACGTGGTGGTACATTTGGGTATTCAATAGTTTACATTTTATTTACTGAATAATTAAATGCGAAAGGACAACTCAAATAAAAATGACTTTTTTCAGATAAAACACTATAAAATTGTGCATATGTAAACTAAAAAAAGTTTATTTTCATTTAAAAAATAATGTTAATGTAAAAAAATAGTTTGACATTTGTACACACGTGGATTATTTTGTTAAATATGGGCATGTTGTTTTGGTGCTCTTGTAGTTTTTCTTGGTTGCTTCTTTAGAAAGGTGGACTTAATCTGTCCCGAACGAGTTGAATCAAGTCTAATATGGATCTTATTTAAACCCAAAGGAGCGTGAGCAACATTAACGAAATGCACTTATCAGATGATATTAGCAGCAGAAAAGGATCAGGAAATCTGTATTACAGGGAGACATACAGGCCCCAATTTCATTATTCACCTGGGGAGAATTGGATGAATGATCCTAACGGCATGGTTTACTATGAAGGTGAGTACCATCTGTTCTACCAACATACCCCACATGATACGCAGCCTGACTTCGGCAATATGCATTGGGGGCATGCGGTAAGTGAGGATTTGGTGCACTGGGAGGAACTTCCACCAGCCATCCCGCCGGGGGAAGACGGAGCAATCTTTTCGGGAAGTGCAGTGGTTGATAAGAACAACACAAGCGGTTTCTTCAGCGAAGAAGGATCAGGATTAGTTGCAATTTATACGAATGAGGGCAACGTGGCTCAGCCCGGCAAACCACAGGTGCAGAGCATCGCTTACAGCAGGGATAAAGGTCGAACTTGGATAAAATATGAGGGTAACCCTGTTTTGTTCCCAACGAAAACGCTAGACTTTCGTGATCCGAAGGTGTTTTGGTATGAAGAATCGTCAATGTGGGTTATGGTTCTCGCCGTAAGAGACCGCGTCGAATTTTACACGTCTTCGAATCTGAAGGAATGGTCTTTTGCAAGCGATTTCGGTTCCGATATTCCGGGCATCCATCGAGGGATATTTGAATGTCCTGAGGTATTTAAAATCCAAGTGGATGAGGATCCCAATATCACTAAGTGGGTTCTGATGCTGAGTGTCGGGGATAGAAATGGTGTGAATCCAAACGATTCAGAACCACCGGCAGGCGGTTCTGGCATGATGTATTTCATAGGGAACTTTGATGGTAGTTCATTCACACCAGATGATACGTTGGAATCTTTAGATGTTATCAGATGGGTAGATTACGGATCTGACTTTTACGCGGCCGTGACCTGGGATGGTATTCCGAAAGAAGACGGACGAAAGATTTGGGTCGGTTGGATGAACAACTGGCGTTATGCTTCAGCTCTTCCTTCAAAGGAATGGCGTGGCCACATGTCAATCCCCCGAGAGATAAAGCTTAGGATGTTTTCGGAGGGAATTCGCTTAATTCAAACACCCATAAGTGAATTAAGTCAGCTAAGAAAAACAACTTTGTTGTCTCTTCAAGACTTGACGATTAAACCAGATATGAACGTTTTGTCTGCTATCTCTGCTGCAAAGGTGGAAATTATTGCGGAATTTGAAATCGGTACTGCCGTGGAATTTGGGTTCAAGGTGCGAAAGTCTTCCTCTTCCACTCAGGAGACAATCATCGGATATGATGCCTTGAATGAGGAGTTGTTTGTCGATCGGACGAAGTCGAACGCTACTGATTTTCATCCCGATTTTGCTGCAAAACATAAGGCTCCTATGAAGCCAGAGCATGATCGGATACAGTTGAGCATTTACGTTGATTGGTCTAGTGTGGAGGTCTTCGGAAATAAAGGAGAAACAATTATTTCAGACATGATTTTCCCTGACTTGGAAAGTAGAGGGTTAGAACTCTATTCCCTTGGCGGAGAACTAAAGGTCGTGTCGCTTCAAATCAATGATCTGATAAGCATTTGGGAAAATAGAACTGTTTAGATTTTATTGAATCGACGAATGGTTACTTCCCGATTTTGGGCACCTGGATCTGAACTTGGTGTCCAAAACTAATTAAATCTACCAAGGGGGTGCCTAATTGCGATCCAAGATATTACCGATGCAGTATCCGGCCGTCACCTCGTGGCAGTGGCAGGCAAATACGTTTGCCGTCCTAGCCAATTACCCGCAAGCAAAGCCGTGGATTATGACACATTTCATTCCGCTCCAGCTCACCTTAAATTTAAATGAGGGAAGTTCCTACGTGGACTTCTACCGTACTCCTACCTTTGAATTTTGTCCTTGGCTGCTTCGCCAACATTTAAGTCGTCAGTTGGTCCGAAATTTCAACAAGGATATATGTACTTTTCTGATGGATTGTATAGACATGAATAATTATATTTATTTGCTTCTTGATCACGCGCAGTTTTTGGATATTGAATCTTTCTTCTCACATGACTCATTTATTTTTGGTTATGACGAGGAGAAGGACATATTTCATATCGCCGATTTTACATTCGAAGGGGGGAAATACTCATTTAACGAAATCACATTTGAGCAAATGAGACGTGCCTACGAGGGAATCGATGACGATGGAGATTGGTTGTATGCGTGGAAGGGTGGTCTCTCTCTGTTACAGTTCAACAAGCGAGCAGCTTATGACTTTAATCTAAACTATGTTATTGAGCACCTTAAGGACTATTTAAATGGAGAAAATCCCGCCGACAAATACAGAGAGTTGGGTTATATAACAAATCCATGTGTATGTGGAATTCGTGTTTATGACGAGCTGATTTTGGATATAAGCCGCATACGCAGTGGACAAATTGAGGAAGATAATCGCCCGTTTCAAGTGATCTATGATCACAAGATCTTGATGTTGGAACGAATTGACTTCATGAATCAAACTGGTGTTCTAAGGGGAAGTAATCAGCTCAGGGTTCGCTATCAGATGATTGCCGACGATGCTCTATTAGCGCGAAATTTGATTATCAAATATTCACTGACGAAAAACGAAGATAACCTCAAAACAGTGGAAGTGTTAATTAGGCGTATTCAAGCCTGTGAGCGTGAGGCTATTGAACTTATGATCTACAACTTGAGCCTTGTGTCAAACATAACTCCAATGGGCGTTGAGGAGGAGGTCTAACGTTGAGAAAACAACCCTGTTTGGAACGCATCCAAAACCTAATTCATCAAAAGATACCGGACTACGATAAACAACGGATAAACGCCAATGTGTTACTTAAAGAGATATGGATCCAAATGAGTTCTATGGAGATGATTACATTCGTCGTGGAGCTCGAAGCCGAATTCGGTCTAGAGCTCCCGGACGAACTGGTAGGTAACATGGCGGGCAGTCATCTAACCCTTGGCGACTTGGCTGATCTTATTAAAAGTTACCAGGAACGCTTATAGCAAGTGGGACTTGATCATGCACACTCACAACATGCAGTCTGAAGCAATATGAGTTTGGATCAAGCTGATGCTCTGGCGGACGGGACGAATGCGCATGTTGAATCACTTGTCTAAGCATCTCCCATCGGGAGTGCCATAATAGACGGATCTGGGAGCGGTATTCCAGGATGGCCGCAGTCTTCTGTTTCAAACTGCACTTGGGAAGCGAAATGTAGACTGGATATAGATTCCGGGCTAGGTCAATTTCCCATTTTATATCTTGACCATAGTTTAGATACGGTAGATCTTCGTAGTAAATCAAACGGGCAGAGACTTCCAGATTACTAATACTTCGTACAGCTTGTTCGGCCGCAACCCGCACGATACCGTGATCCACATGTCTGCCGATTGCAAGCGGAATATAAATATGATCGTAGTCCGTAAGACAGAGTCGTGTCAAAAGTACTTCTGTTGCCTCAGAAATCACGTCCAGCTCGGTCTCGTAGTCACTACGGAACAGATCGTCCAGCTTTTCATATGAGGGGGCACCGCTGCGATCTTTACGATAGATACATTCCTGCATGTCCAGATGAATCGTGTCCACATCGAGAAGATCACATGCACTAATGTCCTCTTCTCGCCGTACCTTCATCACGTCGGAGCTTAGTCCGAACTTTTTGTGCAGGATGCGAGCAAGTAAGGATAGATCTGTGCCAGTACCAGTGAAAACAGTTGCTATGGTCACATGATAGCCAGCACGAACAAGCGAATCGATATAATCGCCGCAAGAAATAATAGCATCGTCCAGATGGGCGGAGACAAACAGACAGTGGTGATTCAAGGCTTCAAGACCTCCCTTTAACAGCAATAAGAAATATATTACTATTATACCTTTTATTTAACTATTTGGGATTAAATAAAAATCGAGACTGCAAATTGAAAGGATGACGTTTATGTTTGAAACATTAAAAAATATCATTGCAACTGTGCTCGAGGATGACTCGCTTCGTGAAACTCTCACAATGGAGAGCGACCTGATTAACGACGTCGGGTTAGATTCCCTACAGATGATAACGTTTATTCTCGGCGTTGAAGATGCTTTTGGGGTGGAGATCGTTTACGAGGACCTGGACTTGGCTTGTCTGCGCTCAATCGGTGCCTTCATGGCATTCCTAAAAGGCATGAATCAAGAGGTCGGGTAGTATGTTGGTTGCCAGCACTTTTGATTCGGAAACCTATTGGCGTGAAGAAGGGAGTAGCAGGTTGCCTTTTATTCCTGATCCTTCACGGTCGCGGGTCGTAATGGCTATGGATGAATTGCTGGCTTCCTTATGTGGCCCGGAGGACACACTGTTGACCCGCTTTGAGATGGATGAGGCGCACATGGATTATTTGGCGCACATCGGCTTTCATTTTAAACAGCTTAGTGCGAATGTCCCAAGCCATGAACCAAATCTGTTTCGTGCTCTGTACGAAGTTCCAGAGACCGACGAGAGGCTGAAGCAGTTTAGTGAAATGACTCCCTTTTCAGTCGCACCTTACGCTCACGAGCTTCTCGACAGGTACAACTATTCGAACAATCTGCCCACCCTTCAAGATGTTAAACGAGTAAATTCTAAGTTGTATTCCGCTGACCTTGCTAAGAAACTTCTGGGCAGCTCCTATAGCCAGCCAGTGTTCAGCGCGGATGAATTGGCTGCAGTAGGGCGAGAGCTTATGGGGTTGGCGAATGGGGTCCTGTTAAAAGACCCCTTTGGCGTAGCTGGAAAAGGCAATATGCTGTTTAAAAACCTATCATCTTTGGAACGTGTAGTAAGCTATTTGCGCAAACAAGAGCAAGCTGGTTCCTCAACGGCGTTTCTTGTCGAGCCGTTCCTTGACGTGGAATATGATTTTTCGTGCCAATTTTCAATTGATGAGAGCGGGTCGTACCAGATCATCGGCTTGCAGCAAATCATCAATCGACAGTTTGCTTATGTGGGGTCACAAGTGATGCAGGAGGAGAACAGTCATTCGCTAATACGGAACGGTTATTTCGATGTCATTGAGAAGCTTGCTTCCTCACTATACAAGGACAGGTACTTCGGCCATGTTTGTGTAGACTCCATGATACTAAAGGACGGCACAATCGTGCCGATTGTAGAAATCAATGCCCGTCAATCGATGGGACTGGTCAGTCATCGACTGGGCGAACGGCTGGAAAATGGGAAGCACGGGACATTTACGTTCCGAACGGTAGGCAGTCGCCATCGATTTGATTACGGGCAGTGGCTGCGGCAGCTGGATGATGACAGCGTTTTATACCCTAATCATACCGGTGAGGGCATCATCCCGCTTTCCCCGGCGTGCATGTTTGCTGGCTATGGGGAATCAGATTACCCACAGACATTAAGCGAAGGCAGTTTCATCAAGGGTAGGCTTTATCTGTTTGTAATCGCGCGAGATGTACAGGAGCAGAAAAGTTTAATCGACAAGCTAAAGGAACGTTTTGAAGTCCAGGGAGGCAAGTGGTATGGATAGTCATTTGAAGCCTTGTGTCACTATACTTGGATCCGGTAACTCACTAGGTGTGTACATGCCCGCCGTACAGCTAGGCATTTACCTGGAGCGTTCCGGCATTTCAAACGAAGTCTGTGTGCTCGAAAATGTGTATGTCGACGGCGTAAAGAACAAAGTGCCGTCTTATCGTAAAGCCTTTCATGATAATTTCGCCATCGCCCGAAAGAGTGTGGAGTTGGCTCGCGATATTTCAGATTGCCTGGATCCCACCAAGATACAGCTGCTGCTGGAAGATTGGTCCCGTGAGCGTCGGACGTCGTTCATTGCGTTGACTGGGTTCTGGATCCCGATTTTGGAACAATATGAACGGTTTGTTGGGACTCGGCTCAAAGTCGACATGCTTCATCTCGATGCTGCGCTTTCGCCATCTTATTTGGTCTATGGATCTCGAAGCGAGCGGTACAACCACATTTGGTTTTACGAACCGACCAAGAAGCGTTTTGAATTACAACTTCCGTTGACGGACGAAGCACCGATCCCGTTTCGCCAGCGAGAAGAGAGGTTGGTGGTCCATGGTGGCGGCTGGGGGATTGGGACCTACCCGCAGGCTGTTCGAGACCTGCTTGAAGGCGGTATGGAGCTGGATGTTCTGGCTTATTTTGACGAGGATATCCAGCCTGATCCACGCATTTGCTATTATCGGAACGACCCATCGTGGAGTCCGTGGCTGAGGAATAGACGGGGGGAATTCGGTTTTCCTCCATTTGCTCAGATCCAACATGGAGAGACTCCCATTTACTTAGACCGCGGAAGTGTTCCTCTGCTATTTGAACGAATTCGCCGTTGCACAGCCATTGTCAGTAAGCCGGGTGGCTATTCCTTGATGGAATCGTTCGCCGCTGCGACGCCTATGGTTTTTCTTGAGCCCTTTGGAAGACACGAAACCGCCAATGCTGATTATTGGATTAAGCAAGGATTTGGCGTGTCCTTTACGGATTGGAAGATGCAGGGGTTCAACATCGAGATATTGGAACGTGCTCATTGTAACCTACTACATGCTCGTGAGCATTGCAAAACTTATGGAGGTGTAAATTATGCAACCCAAAACGAGTCGGAAGTTTGATGAGCGTGTGTTTAACGATCTGAAGCGTACAATTATGAATATGTCCCGGGTCAGTCGGCTTCGAGCGACCGATAGTCGCTATGCGATGGAGATCCCGGAAGATATCGGGATCAAGCTGAACAACGGGTGCAACTTGCGTTGCAAGCATTGCTACGAGTGGAACGCGGACGGCTTTCACTGGGACATGTCCAAGGAGGAGCAAGGTAAAGAAATCGATGTCGCGTTGGTCGATAAGCTCCTTGCCTTCACCCATGAGAAGAAGTCGAAAGTTTATCTTTGGGGCGGAGAGCCGCTGTACCATAGCAAGTTCGATCAGATTGCGAATCTGCTGGAACGCGATCAGCGGACGACGACGATTTGTACTAACGCGATTCTTCTGGAGGAAAAGTTAGATTCACTGCTTAAGATCGGTGAGGGACTTGTCGTACTAGCCAGTCTGGAGGGATTCGAGACAGAGAACGACGCGATTAGGGGCAGAGGGACCTACAAAAAGGTGGTTAGTGCCATAGAACGTCTGCTGGAGTTGCAGCGTCAGGGCATTTTCAAGGGCAGAGTATCCGTCAGCTTGACGATGAATGATCTCATGATTCCCAAAATGTTTGATTTTATGAAGTTTTTCGAGGAGATGGGCGTGGATTCGGTCTACTTTGTATATCCGTGGTATATCGCACCTGAGTCTGCTCAGGAGATGGACCATTTCTTCATCAAAGAGTTTGACTGGCTGGATCCAATCCGTCAGGGTAGCTGCAGTTGGAATTCATTCACTTATCATATCTCCGGCGAGAAGGTGGGGGCACTCAAGGAGGAGGTTCTCCGCATCTCCCAGCAAACATGGGGAAGCCGGGTTCGATTTATGCCCGCATTGGAGCAAGACGAGATAGAGGATTTTGTCACTGGCGTGCAGAGAACCGGGATGAAGCGGAAGGAATGCTTGGCGATCTCCACCCGAATGGACGTATTGCCGAGCGGAAACGTCACTCCGTGCAAGTTCTTTCCTGAGATGGCGGTCGGCAACATTAGTGATGTGGATGTGAAGGAGGTTTGGAAGGGAGAAAATTTTGCCAAACACCGAGAGGTATTAGCTTGCGGACTGATGCCGGTCTGTTCCCGATGCGGGTTACTTTATCATTATGGCCGGTAAACGTTATCGTCCACCTTCTAGTTCTATTTCATGGTTAAGGAGGAGCGCAATTGACAGCGATCCAAGTGGTGCAGTTAGCTAAAAACTTCACCTATTACACCAAAGAGGTCGGAATGCTTCATTCCATTAAAAACCTCTTTTATCGGAAAAGTTTGACAAAGGAAGCGGTGAAAAATATCTCCTTTTCGATCGAAGAGGGGGAAATGGTTGCATTCCTTGGGCCTAATGGGGCAGGCAAAACGACGACGCTAAAGATGCTCTCTGGCATCTTACATCCAACTAGCGGCGAACTTACTGTACTGGGCTTCAAGCCTTATGAGCGAAATAAGGAATTCAAGAAGCAGTTCGCTATTGTAATGGGGCAGAAGAGTCAACTATGGGTTGACTTGCCTGCGGCGGAATCCATTTTGCTAAACAAATATATCTATCAGGTTGACGATCAGCATTACAAACAAACACTGAACGAACTCATCGAACTGTTGGACGTCAAGCACATTATGAATGTTCAGGTAAGGCGTTTATCGCTAGGTGAGCGTATGAAGATGGAGCTCCTTGCGGCGCTTATTCATAAGCCGAAACTGCTTTTCCTGGATGAGCCGACGATCGGACTCGATATTGTTACACAGAAAAAGGTGCGGGAGTTTTTGAAGTATTACAACGAACAGCATAGGACAACGATTATTTTGACAAGTCATTACATGAAGGACATCGAGGATCTGTGCAAGCGGACGATCATTATCAATGATGGCAGGCTCGTCTTCGACGGGGATCTGAAGCGAATCGACGATGTCTTGAACGACACAAAAATCATACAGTTGAAATTTAAGCAACAAGTAGCGACTGGACAGCTGCAGTTGTACGGGAAGGTGCGTCAATCGGACGGATTTCATGCCACGCTGGAGATAAGTAAGGAGCGCATTAGCATGGCTTCCAGGGATTTGCTTGAACACTACCCGATTGAAGATATTACGATCGAAGATATTCCTATCGAGGAAGTCGTTGTATCCTTGTATCAGCGGGATGATCGGGTATCCGGATGAATGCCTTTCCCAAATACGGACGCGTGTTCCAGTTAGGCGTTCAGTCTTCACTCGAATATCGACTTGACTTTCTCTTTTCCTTGATCAGTGCATTCTTTCCGATTCTGATCCAATATTATATTTGGACAGCGGTCTATGGAAGATCAGAATCGTCGGAATTTTTCGGATATACCTACGGCCAAATGATTTTATACACAATAACGGCAGCCATCGTGACAAAAATTGTGACAACGGATATAGGTCAAAACGTGGCTACCGAAATCAAGGATGGTGGGTTGAATAAATATTTGGTTCAACCGGTCAGTTTTTTCGCTCTAAAGCTATTTACTATGCTGGGGCAAAAGATTTTCTTTTTTTCAGCCATGCTATGTATCTTGCTGTTTACACTCGTTTACTTGACCGGAACTTATGGTATACGGATTCCCTTGACACATATTCTACTCTTTATGGTGTCAATGGTCCTGTCTTTGTTGTTAAACTTTCTTATCTCTTATACGCTCGCGGCTGTTGCATTTATATTGTCTGAAATCTCCTATTTTTTTGAAATGACCGGCTTATTTGTCATCATTTTAAGTGGTGGTGTTTTTCCGATTGAGGTGTTTGGTAAGACCATAAATAAGATTTTAGACTACTTGCCATTCAAGTATACGATCCATTTTCCTGCGAATGTTATTAATGGCAGATTGTCAATGGACGAGGCAGTACAAGGAATCGGGATGCAGTTCTTCTGGATGATCGCGCTGCTTGCCTTTTCACGGATCGTATGGCGCGCCGGTATGAAGAAGTATCTCGGATTGGGGGGCTGACCGGTGAGAGGATGGCTGGGAACGCTTCGCAACTACCTAATGATTTACTTTTTGTTCATTAAGAACTGCTTTATTGCTCAAATGGAATACAGGACGAACTTCATACTCGGGATTGCTGTGGAAATCGCTTACTTGTTTGCCAAGCTGCTTTACGTCGTAGTAGTTTATGAGACGGACTTGCATATCGGATCGATCACGCCTGATGGTATCTTGATGTTTGTCGGCACATACACGATTATGACCGGTCTCTATTCCGGGCTGTTTTTCCCTAATTTCGTGAGGGTATCCGAGTATATACGCAACGGGACGTTGGATCTACTCATGGTTAAGCCAATTTCACTACAGTTTTTGGTTTCGCTTCGATACATCGATCTTGGGATGCCAATTCCGAATTTCATCGCGGGTGGAACGATGGTTGTGATCAGTTGGAATGCATTAAATATTCCGGTAACGGCATGGAGTTTATTCTCATTTTTGTTTTACTTGGGGACAGCGTTGATCATTACTTACTGTCTGATGTTCATCCCAGCTTTGTTATCCTTCTGGCTTGTTAATACGGGAGGACTGGCGGGAATTTTCTATTCCATTTGGGACGCCAACAATATGCCAATGCCGATCTATTCACGTTTCATCCAACGAATCGGCGTGTATGTGCTGCCTTTTCTCGTCATTACGAATTTTGGGCCTATGATGGTGATGAATCAGCTGACACCTGCTTTGGCGGTATGGGGCGCTATCGCACCAATCGTGCTCCTTGTAATCGTTCGCTTTGTCTGGAATCGGGCTATACGTAATTATAACAGTGCAAGCGGCTAAAGGCTGACAGCTTAATTGAGGGAGGAATGACATGCATATGCTTCGTTGGCCGGCAACCGGCATTTCCTTAGTATGTCCTATTTGCAAGTCAAAGCTAAACACATCGGATCAGATGTTGGTGTGCGGGGAGTGCGCGGTCAGTTATCTCTTCGGTGATGGTGGTGTTCCGTTTATGCTGGCTGATCTGCAAGGGCAGGAAAGCGGGGAAACTGCAGTCCTCAAAAAGGATATCATGAAGATGTTCACTAACTATAATCGGTCCTTGGACGAGAGTGGCTTTTCCCGCTTCTCGACATTTATCAATTGGGGGTTCGCCTCCGAGTTCAACCAGGCACCAGCAAGTGTCAATCGAAACTCCATCCGGCTTCTGCAGGAGTGCTTGGATGGTTTATATCTCGAGGATAAGAACATTTTGGAGGTAGCCTGTGGCAGGGGGGGAGGCGTGCGAGAGCTCTGTCGAAGTTACGGTGTGAGAAGCGTTGTTGGCTTAGATCTGACCGAAGCCAATATTGCATTTTGCCAATTGACCAACCGTTTCCCAAATGCCTATTTTTGTGTTGGGGACGCCGAGAGGCTTCCTATCGGTTCGTCATGTTGTGATTTTGTCCTCAACATGGAAGCGTCTGATCTATATCCGTCGATTAAGTCTTTTTATGACGAGGTCTTCCGGGTGCTGAAACCGGGCGGGACTTTTGTTTATGCGGACGATTTGCCAACCTGGAAGTTTGACAATGGTGAACGGTATTTGCTTGAACTGGGCTTCGAGCTGCTTATATCACGCGATATCACGGGGGAAGTTTTGCTTTCAAGTGATCAAGTTCTAAAAAATCGCATAGCCGCTTTTGGATCTGAAGGTCAGATGGATACTGCGATTTGGAAAACAATGGGTGTGCCAGGTACGTCCTTGTACGATGAAATGAAGAGCGGGGAACGCCAGTACAAGATCATGCATTTCCGAAAGCGGGCTCATCACAATGTATGAGAACCACTTGACGATCGTCGATTATTCCGTCTATCTCCCGAAGTCCCGTATCCATGTCACGAAAGCGATTCAGCAGGTGAAGGCTGACGGCGTTGAATTTCGAATGAGCGATTCCGAATACTTGAACAAAGGCTTTGAGCTGGTGCCCATAGAAGAGGAACTTGAATTGGAACAGATGATTGCTACCGTGTGTAGGCCAATTCTGCACCGGGCTCTGCAAATGAATGTACAGATCGCGGCAGTCATGTTTGCTAGTGTAACGAATAATGAAAACGGTGAACGGAATCTTTTTGATCGCCTAACAGATGAATTCGCCCTTGAGACAGTCCCATTTATCCCTTTGGAGGAATATTCTTGTTCCACGATGCACTTATCGTTGAGCCTGGCGTCGAACTACTTCATGGCCCCGTGTCAGCAAGGTAAAGGAATCTTGTTCATCACTGCCGACAGAGCTATGAATTCTTATGAACGGAGCGATCCGTTTATGGTGTTCGGTGACGGCGCGAGTGCTGCTTTATATATGAAGGGGCAGCGTCAAGGACAGCAGACACTTGCTTCGGTTATGAGAGTCGACGGCCTCGTATACGATCTGGATCCAGATCGTATTCAATTATATTACTCAACGTTTTATTTAGGGGTCAGACAGGCAGTAAAAGCAGCATTAAGCGAGTCCGGTATTCACATTGCTCAGATCGCCGTGATCTTTTGCACCAATCTGGGGCTACACGTATGGAGTATGCTGGCTCAAGTACTGAGGGTGTCTCTGGAACGCTTCTACAATCTAACCCTCTCCAAGGACGGACACATTCATAACACCGATATCCTAAATAATATCGATCACGCTATCTGTTCAGGTTTCTTGAAAGAAGGGGACTTGTATATGACGATTTCCGTTGGCTTCGGAGGCTATTACGGTTGTGCGATTCATCGGTATTCCAAGAAGGTGAACGAGCTATGTATTTGACATTTCATCATGCTGAGGCAGCTTTGGGATTAGAAATGCCATGGGGACGGATAACCGATCTAATTGAAACGAATAGGAATTGGACCGAAGGAATTGACTTGCTCTGTTACTGTCATCAGACGGACTTGGAAACTGGTGTTAATGGCTGTGCTAAACTGAGACAAGAATTAGGGCTAAATGAGGTTATGCCCATTTCCGTCGGGCAGTCGGGTAGCCTTTCTCTATATAATGCATTAACATTATTAGACTGGATGTTCAATAGCGGTACAAAAAATCATGCTCTTTGCGTCATTGCCGACTCATTCATTCCGGATCATATGGACAAACAAGGGAGTTACATGAGTATGATCGCATTGATCGGTGTATCGACTATGGCCGGGGATTATCGAGTTGAAAGCTGCCGTAAGCTTCCAGGTACCAGCGTTAAAGCTGGAGCGAAAAGTGCAGTTGAACCGATTCTAAAGCTTGGGCTGCACCACCCGGAGTTTACAAGCGATCCGGAGATGGAAGTCGTCACGTTCGATGCTGGAGTCTTCGGCGCATGCCAACTGAAGTTGCGACGAACATAATTCCCTTCACCCGCTCAGTTTTACCAAGACCATATAGGAGAATGTTTGGTTTTTTCCATGCGCTCCTTCGTGACCCCGAGATGATGGCGGCATTTTACATTGCGCAGAGTATTACAGGTGGAATTACACTAAACTCTTCTCAGAAAATTATTCTCGGCGGCAGCGTCTAACTTCAAATGTCGAGGGACAAGAACTTGGTTCCTTTGCCGAAAAGGACAAAAACATTGTGTCATTTCGGATTAGCTAGATTTCTAAATAGCATCATGATGGAACTTCCATGGCGAGATAAAAGTCACATAAATATAAAACTTCGCTTGAATAACGATTTTTCTGTATCAAGAATAGGTTTTTCGGATTTTCGTACCTAACGCAAGAACTTAGTATTTGCTGGAAAGGTTAAGAACATGGTACCATGTCGATTAAAATATTAATCAGCAGTACCGACTAAGAATGTGTGGTATCTTCTGGTAGAGCATCGTACTCGCTATTGAAGTAAGGTTATTATGAGAGACCAGTAGAAAAAAAATCCAGGGAAGCCTGCGCTAGCTTGAGCATATTAAAACACCAAAAAGCAGCTGATCAACGTGATCGGCTGCTTTTGTTCGAGTCTTAGATAAGGGTAGTAAAGCATGAGAGAGCTTAGTCATGACCGATTAGTAGGTTATCGGAATTGTGTCTGTAAGGCTATCTCTGAGCCAGCCTGAAATCATTTCTTCCTGAATCCTAAATAATTTAGTTAGGATTAATAATGAATATTGAAATAACCACCACCGAGGCCATTCGGAGAATTTGCATATATTTGTTGATAACCATAGGCCCCTTCAATTATTACTTTTTGACTTCCATATTGTGTGGCTTCATGTCTTACAGGATATAATGTTCCATTCTCATTTCTGAGTTGGAATTTGTAGGTGCCTAGAACATTAGCTTGAAAAGTTATTTCAATTCTCCCCGTCATATAAATATATGGAGTGTACACACCATTATCAAAATAACCGGGGTATGGATTGCTTGCAAATATACTGATTCCATCTTTCACTTGTCTCTGCATAAGAATATCTTGTGAGACAGGGGTAGTGGGAGTCAAAGCTTGATCAGCAAAAGCAGCTTGAAAAGGGACTATCATAGAGAGGGCTGAGAGTAATGCAATCGTTGTTTTTTGATATTTTTTCACGATCAACATCTCCTTGAGAATTTTTGATTTTACATTTTAGACATGATTTTCACAAGTAAAAACAACAAGTAACAATAAAAAGGATGCTAATGGATGTTCCCCTCACCCCCTAGATATAAATTGGATTTTACAATAATAACAATACATATATTTCCATAATAAAACAGTTACAAAAATCACTATCACTCTAGTTTTTTTGATATTTTCTTATGTCATTCTTTGTCGAGGGACAAGAACTTAAGCCGATTACCGATTGGTGCAGGAAATACACGGAAAGTCTTTTTTATTTACGATAGTATTTAACTCGAAGGGAGGGAGAACGATGGATTGGTTTGGAGAGGATGAAAAGCGCAATCGATAATATCGAAACAAATAAAGACAGAACAAGATAGCCAGATTACCCACCATTCAAAAGGACGTCTTTCAGCGAAGCTATTTGTACCATGAGGACGAGTTTGATTACATATGATCCTCTCCTCGTTTATTATGTTTACTTTTACATACCAAAAATACATCCCTGATGCTTATTTTCAAGGTTTATATAAAAAGTACGTATACATATTAATGATGGTTATTATAAGGTTTACAGGACTGTTTATGGCGGTTTAAAAGCTATATTGACCTAGGTTTTTAGGTCTATTATTATGTTAGGGAACGCGTTCGCATTGTTTGATCTGTTGTTGTTGAGGAGTAGATAGAATGGAATTTATAATGGTATTTGGCTTTAATCAATTTTAGTCGTTATCCTTTTGGCATTTATGATGAGTTTCTTGGGTACAGGTCAGGATGTAACTTTAGTACTCCTAGTAGGAAAGAAAGTGCTATTTTTCATAGGCGTATTTGTTGCAGGGGTGTTTATAGTTCCTCGCGTTATGGATTTGATGGGGATGGCCGGTATAGTCGGTTCATTTGCTGCCGGTATTGCTTCAACTGGTTTACAAGAAGGGCTTCTTTTACCTGAATACTTCACTTCAGTTTTTATAATGGTCATACTTACAACTTTAATAGCGCCACCAATGTTAAAGGTGTTATTTAAGCCACGTAAGGGAAACTGCTTCAAAAGAAAGGCGGACTATAAGAGTAAAAGGGGGCTGATTATCATATCTAAACTCTACTTGTTTTCTTACAAGCCTAAAAATGAAGGATGGACCGAGGAGTGTATTAACTTTCATCTTGAACATCTGTTTGAGGTCAAACATCTTCATGACAGAGTGTATTTAATTAAAACAGCTGATGATATTGATTTGTTAGATAAGTACCTTCTTGAGTGTCTACGTACACACGATAGTTATTTTTTGCTACAAATTAGTGAAATGCCTGTCACACATCGTCAGAATGGTCTTATATCTGAAGATGTAACTAGATGGCTTCAACTCTAAATAATTTTATCGGACTTTCATTAGATAGTTCGTTATAGACAGGTTAGTTTAATTTTATGGCCCCATGTGCTTGTCCTGGTTGAGGACATGAATACGGGGCCATTACAAATTACATTGCGAATCTAATATTCTAAACTAAAAGATTAATTCAGACGCAATAAGCTCCAACACAATCGTCTCTCTTTCAATGGAAAATCCCATGGAAGCCTCTTTATTCAATATTACCTGCCGATTATGCTTAATGGCCTGATGAATGTCGATCCAGACGGCAGACATCCCATTGTTCATTTCATAATCTTCGAGTTTGGCTTCTCCAAGCTGTTCATGAATGTTGCAAACATAATAATAAGATAACATATGGATCAGATCATATTCGGGTTTGTAATGGGGACGATACTCTTCAATGTAGCCGAACTCGCTTGTCACCTCCACCTGGGTAGCTCCGGTTTCTTCAGCAATTTCTCTTCTTAGCCCACGAAGTAGGTCCTCATCCGCTTCCACACCACCTCCGGGAAAACTGTAGTCGTTATATCTACGGGTATAGAGTAGAAGAATCTCAGAACCACGCATAATAATGCCACGTGCTGCTTTTCGTTCAAAAATCCGTCCATTTAGGGCGGGTGTATCGGGATGAATTAACTTTTGAATCATTCTCATTGTTTAGTCGTCCTTTACTTGAGTAGGATGTGAAACGCTATGAATGGAAGAGAAAATCACAGGAGTACGTTGTAATTGTGAGTAAAAGAAGTTCTGGAGTACTTCTGAGATTTTATGTTCCCAGATCTCACAGCTGGCTTCTTTTTTCTGCTCTAGTCCATATAGTGCGGATTTCAATTGTGATTCTGCTGTTTTCATCAGTTTGTTAGCATCTCGTACATAGACAAACCCTCGGCTAATGAGGTCAGGCCCTGATATCATTTGGCATGTCTCATTGTTTAAGACAAGTGCGACAATAAGTACACCATCCTTAGCCAATCTATTGCGTTCATCAATGAGTTCAGGCTCATGATTTTCAACTTTACCACGTATCACAAATGACGATCCCGAAGGGAGATTTCTTCCTTTTCGAGCATGATATTTAGTAATGAGGAGAGGCTCTCCAATATTCAATACATAGATTCTGTTGGAGGGTATTCCAACTTGCTCAGCTAGTTTTTGATGGCTTACCAGCATTCGATATTCTCCATGGATCGGTATGAAATATTTCGGGCGCATGGTCCGTATCATCAGTTTTAAATCCTCACGTGATCCATGCCCGGAAGTATGAATGTCATACTCTGCTCCGTAGAGGACAGCGGCTCCAGAACGCATCAGCATATCTATGCTTCGATTGACTTGAATGACGTTACCAGGAATCGGAGAAGATGAAAAGACAATCGTATCTCCTGGGAATATTTGAACGTGACGGTGGGAGCCGGATGCAATACGGGTTAATGCTGCATTAGGCTCTCCTTGACTACCCGTGCATAAAATGATGACTTGATGATGTGGAGTGGTGTGGATTTCCTTCATATCCATTAGCATACCTTGAGGTATATGAAGGTGTCCAAGTTCTTGGCCAATGGAGAATATTTTTTCCATGCTGCGGCCCAGTATTAAAATTCTCCGATTACACTCTGAAGCAGCATGAATAACTTGTTGTAACCTGTGAACATTGGACGCAAAAGTCGCAAACAAAACTCGGCCTTCACATTGCTGGATTAATTCCAAAACAGATTTACCCACTGTATGTTCTGAAAGGGACTGACCTTCACGTTCACTGTTGGTACTATCAGACAGCAAAGCAAGCACGCCTTTTTCACCTAACTACATCATTTTATGAAGATCTGCTGTCTTTCCTTCAGGTGTCATATCAAATTTGAAGTCACCTGTGTGCACAATAGAACCATAGGGTGTATCTACAACGATACCAAAAGCATCGGGTATGCTGTGTATTGTTCGGAAAAAATGAACAGAAAGATGCTGAAATGACACGCGTTCGTGATCCTGAATGATATGAAAATCCACTGAATTCGTTAACTTGTGCTCTTCCAACTTGGCTTTGACCAAGCCGATCGTTAGTGCACCGCCATAGATTGGAAAGGAAAGATGTTTGAGCAAGTAGGGGGCAGCACCAATATGATCTTCATGTCCATGGGTAAGGAAAAGAGCTTTGATCTGTTGAGGCTTGTCCAGCAAATAACGTATATCAGGAATAATGTAATCTACACCATTCATATGGGCATCGGGGAATTTCAAACCTGCGTCAATCAAAATGATTTCATTTTTGTATTCGATCCCATACATGTTCTTTCCAATTTCCCCGAGACCTCCAAGCGCAAAAATACGTACAGCAGGAGGATGATAGCGTGATGTTTTTTGTGGTTTTTGAGTCTTTAATTTGGAGTGTTCCAAGATATTCTCTCCTCCAGTCAACGTTTAAATGATCTAATCTAATTCCTTTTAGAAAAAGAAGCGAGACCTCTGCAATTGCAGAGGCCCCATGCTTCATATCCATCATCTATTTCACAATCATAACTGGACAATGAGCCCTCTTAACGACTTTATGACTTACACTTCCAAGTACGAATTCCTGTAAGGAGTTCAGTCCCCGGCTACCGATAATAAGCAGATCAACGCTGTTCTTATTCGCGTAATCAACAATCGTAGGACCAGGATCTCCATTTACGAAGGTAACTCGATAGTTCACATGTTTCTCTGTAAGTTCTTGCTGAACAGGCATAAGTTTCTGTTTACGTTTCAGTTCGATTTCCTCATGATTCTGAGAATGGAGAACTTCCTCTTTGACCTTGGACAGGTCTACAACAAACAGAATCTCAACTTCGACATCTGGAATCAATGATGCAATATAAGCGGCTTCTTTCGCTGCCCGAATGGCATTGTTAGAACCATCTGCAGCAAGTAGAATATGTTGATACATGTTCATCTCTCCTACCTTAATGTGATTTTAATTGTGCATTTGGATCTTGATACACCGCTAACTTATTTACGAGTTTTTCACTTGAGGTATTCAGTCCTTTAATCGTGACACGGTTATGATTCTCCCGATATCTTATGACCACTTTATCGACAGCCCCTACACCTGAGTCATCCCAAATATGTGCATTTGAAAAATCAATACTAATGTCCGAATCCGCAATCTCGAAGTCAAAAGATTCAATAAATCCTTCCACGGATGCAAAGAATAATTGACCCGTCACATCAAATCTTACGTTTTTCTCCGTGGAGAGATGCCTCACTTTAACCTTTGAGATTTTGGAAGCGAAGAATATCGCACTAAGAATGACGCCGACAATGACACCCAATGCAAGATTATCGGTCGCTACAACGACAATAACGGTGACTAGCATAACAAGTGCATCACTTTTTGGGGCTTTACGGAGATAAGAGAAGGAAGACCAGTCAAACGTTCCGACGGCTACCATGATCATAATCCCGGCGAGTACAGGCATAGGGATCTGAACAACGACACCGCCAAGTACAAGGATAAGGAACATGAGAAATACGCCAGCTACGAGCGTAGATAACCTTCCTCGTCCGCCAGACTTGACGTTGATCACAGACTGTCCAATCATGGCGCAGCCTGCCATTCCGCCGAAGAAACCGGTAATGACGTTGGCAATTCCTTGTCCGCGAGCTTCTTTGTTTTTGTTACTGTTCGTTCCCGTCATATCATCCACGATGGAAGCGGTCAAGAGAGATTCGACCAATCCGACAATAGCCAGTGAAATAGAATAAGGGAATATAATTTGTAATGTTTCGATATTAAAAGGAATATCGGGAATAAAGAATGAGGGAAGAGATTGTGTGATAATACCTAGCTCTCCAACCGTTCCCAAATCCAGGTTACCCCAAATGGCAGTTGCGGTTAAAACCACAATGGCAATAAGAGGTGCTGGAATGGCTTTGAAGAATCGGGGCAAAACATATACAATAAGTAAGGTAACTGCAACGAAGATGTAGGTCAGCGTAGATATGCCTACAAAATGGGGAACTTGTGCCATGAATATCAGAATAGCGAGAGCATTCACAAAGCCGATCATGACAGCCCTCGGGATGAATTTCATGAGTTTCCCGATTTTGAATACACCAAAAAGCAATTGGATAACGCCAGTAAGAATGGTGGCAGCCAGTAAATATTGAACGCCATGTTCCTTGACCAAAGGAACCATTAGTAAGGCCATGGCACCTGTAGCAGCAGAAATCATCCCTGGTCGGCCACCAATAAATGAGATGATGACAGCAATACAAAACGATGCATACAGACCCACCATGGGATCTACACCAGCAATAATAGAAAATGCAATGGCTTCGGGGATGAGTGCCAATGCCACTACTATCCCGGCTAATATGTCCCCTCGAATATTAGAGAACCAATCTGTCTTAATCCGTTCAATCACGTGTACTTCCACTCCTTATCTTTTTTTTTATGACTCTTACTCGACTAAAAGTCATATCCGGTTGAAGTATATTGATCTTATCACAGGGAGTTCCAAAAAGGAACCATTTTGGTTCTTATTTTGTGTTATAATTTTATAATGTCAGTTGCAGTTAGGAGTTTTAACATGATTATTGGCTATATGAGACCTTCACAGGATGACCCGAATTGTCAAAATCAACACGAAATTTTAAAGCGGAAATCCTGTGATCGAATATTGAAGGAAGAACATTCATCTGCAAAGCAAAGAACGCAGCTAAATGCCATGATGAACCAGCTCGAAGCAGGAGATGTCGTCGTTGTTACTCGATTGTTCTCCTTAGCTGACTCTACAAAACATCTTGTCGATCTGCTGAAGGAATTTCAAAAGCGAGAGGCTCATCTGTATTCTCTGAATGAAAATTTGAATACCCAAGACAGTTCTGGTCGTATTTTTCTGGAGCATGTGAAGGCTTTACTTGATTTCCAAGGAGATTTAACTAGTGAAAGCACGAAAAAAGGAATGGATGAAGCGAAGGAAAAGGGGATGAAGTTAGGTCGTCCTCGTAAATTAGATGGCAATGTGATGAAGGCGATACAAATGTATGAAAGTAAAGAGTACAGTCTTGCTGAAATTCGTGAAGAAACAGGTATTAGCAAAACAACGTTGTATCGATACCTCGATAAGTAATTAAATTAAGAAATAGCCTGATTTTTCTCCACGACGAATGGAGAGAAATCAGGCTTATGTTTTAAAATTTGTATAGCATTAGAGTACGATCGACTAACTTTCAGAAGACATGGCAATGGCTTTCGTTTCATGCACTGTCCCATAAGGATGCTCAGGCGGCGCATAGATCACGTACACTTTAAGAGGTATACTGCCTGTGTTGGTGATATTGTGCCATTTTCCAGCAGGCACCATAACGGCATAGTCCTCACAGGCCATCGTTTGAAAATTCAATTTGTCTTTCTCGTCTCCCATTTGGACAAGTCCCTGACCTTCTTCAATCCGTATGAATTGATCGGTTGTCGGGTGGACTTCCAGACCGATATCTTCGCCAACACGGATACTCATCAGAGTCACTTGAAAATACTTTCCTGTCCATAGAGCCGTACGATAATTTTGATTATACTTTGTGGCTTGATCAATATTGATTACAAGTGGTTGTTGTCCATAATCTTTTATTTCTAAATTTCCACCAGGGTGACTAAGGTTCACATTTCCATGGCAATACGGAGGGGTGAGGCCCTGTCCGTTGTTATTCCGGATGTTAGGCACTGGATTATGCCATTGATTTCGATTTGATAATTTAGGGTACATGCTCATTCTCCTTCTTTGGTGAAATGTCTACTCACAACCTATGCAGCCGCCTATATAAAGGTATACAACATTTGCAATAATGGGCATGAGCCTACATGAACACTCACAGGGTAGGTTTTTAGATGAGATAACTAGTCACCGAAGAAAAACACTTGCATTTTGCAAATAAATAAATATACTAAACGAGTACATATCTTGTAAGAAGGAAATTACTCTAACTATATTTGAAGGAGATGTGTTATGGAACCAACACTCTGGGATGTCATTGTTATTGGTGGAGGTCAGGCAGGACTTGCTTCCGGTTATCATTTGAAAAAGAGAGGGCTGTCTTTTTTGATTCTGGAGGCAGGAGGAGAAGCGGTAGGGGCGTGGCCACAGTATTACGATAATTTGAAGTTATTCTCACCTGCCAAGTACTCTTCTCTGCCTGGGCTTTCGATAGATTCTCCAGGAGATCGATACCCTCATCGTGATGAAGTTATTCAATACTTGAAAGACTATGCTACTCATTTTGACTTGCCTTTGGTTTATAACAACCGTGTAGATCAAGTATCCAAAGAATCTGGCGTTTTTACAGTAACAACTTCAAGTGGAGAGAAATACGTGGCTCGCAATCTGATTTTGGCAACAGGATCGTTTAGCAGGCCCTATACCCCTTCGATTCCAAGCGATGAACAATTTGAGGGGGAAATCTTACATTCCGCGACGTATCGAACACCGGCCCCTTTTCATAATCAATCGGTCATTGTTGTAGGGAGAGGAAACTCCGCGGTTCAGATTGCGATGGAACTATCCGAAGTAGCTGAAACAACACTTGCTGTGAGAGAACCAGTAGCACTAATTCCACAGCGTCTCTTGGGCCAGGATATTCACTTCTGGTTTAAGTTAACGGGGATCGATTCGTTTTGGAAATTTGGGAAGTCATTTGCAAACTGTTCATCCGTTCTGGATTTGGAGGGATATAAGCAGCGGCTTAAAGCGGGAAACCCGAAACAAAAGAAAATGTTCACCGCATTTTATGACAGTGGGGTGATCTGGTCTGATGGATCACGAGAAGAGGTCCAAACCGTCATTTTCGCGACAGGATATCGCTCTAACGTTTCTTATATTGATGCATTAGGTGGACTGAATGGCCAAGGCGAACCCCAGCAACAGAACGGGATTAGCAAGACAATCCCCGGACTTTATTTTGTAGGCTTGTCTGGACAGCGCTCCTTTGCATCAGCGACCCTTCGGGGTGTCGGACCAGATGCTGATTATGTCGTTAAACATATCCAAAACAATGTGAAATAGCAGAAGAATACACGATAGTTGCAATATACAAATAATATGATTATAATAGACACCAAGAGGTGATCATGTTGCCGGATAACCAAAACCCAAGAGAGTTATTACAGATCATGGTACGTCGCTTCGGCTTGCTGGATAAAAATTGTTGTACGGTTGGAGAGCAGGAAATATCTTTAATCCAAAGTCATATTCTATATGAAATTGACCATCAACATGAGCCATCCATGCAACAAATTGCCGAAACGCTAGCCATGGATATTACAACCTTTAGTCGTCAAATACAGACGTTGATTAAGAAAAACCTGGTCTTAAAAACACCTCATCCTGAAGATCGGAGAGTATACATTCTGAGATTGACGGTAGAAGGGAAGTTTGTAGCGACAGCTATAGATCATCGGATGAATACACATCTGGAAGAGGTTTTTTCTTTCATGACCGATACAGAAAAAGCAATCGTTATGCAATCTGTTAAACTGCTTAATGAGAGTATGTTAAAATCGAAAATGTGCTGTACGCCAGTGGGGTAATGAGCATTATTACCCCGTTACATTTCTCTAATACTTGTAATTTGCAAATATATTCAATTAACTACTGGAGGTCGTTTGAAATGAAAAACATTGAATTCAAACAAGTCGAGTCCTGTTGTGCACCTACGCTCACGGAAAACCAGATCTCTCTTCAAGAGCCTGTACACCGAGGAGAGCTGTCTCATTTACCTGTAGCCATCATTGGTGCTGGGCCTATTGGTCTGGCAGCAGCAGCACATCTGATTGAAGCTGGCCAATCCTTTATCATTTTTGAAGCGGGGAGCAAAGTAGGTGAGAATATCTCCAAGTGGGGCCATGTTCGTCTATTTTCGCCATGGCAGTATAACCTAGATAAAGCAGCAGAGAGGTTGTTGACGAAGAATGGGTGGATTGCCCCATCTCCAGACGAATTACCGACGGGACATGAGCTTCGGGATCAGTATTTACGACCACTCGCAAAACTTCCGAAAATTCAAACTGCTCTTCATTTAAATACACGTGTTGTGGGGATTAGTCGCAAAAATACAGATAAAATGAAAACCGTAGGCCGCGAGAAACAACCCTTTATGATCTATGTTGAAGAGGAGGGGAAGAATAGACGCTATGAAGCTAGAGCTGTGATCGATGCTTCAGGAACGTGGGAACACGCTAACCCTGTGCTTTCTAGTGGTGTACTCACTCTTGAAGAGAAAGCTCTTCATGACCGTATATTCTATGGCATTCCGGATGTACTAGGGGAAGCGCGGGAGCGTTACACGAATAAACATGTTGCCGTTGTAGGAGGTGGACATTCGGCCTTGAATACGTTACTTGATCTATCCAGTCTGCAAGAAATGGATTCAGGTACAAAACTGACCTGGTTGATGAGAAGAGATCAAGTAGAGGAAGCTTATGGTGGAGAAGCGAATGATCAACTGGAAGCCAGAGGTGAACTAGGAAGCCGAATTCATCAACTCGTTGATGCTGGAAAGGTCAACGTGATAACGCCATTTCATATTCAGGAACTTCAGCAGAATGGCGATCAAGTTACCATCATTGGAGAGCAACGTGGTGTTATTCAGGAAATACCTCAAGTGGATGAGATCATTGTGAATACAGGTAGCAGACCCGACTTTACCTTCTTAAGAGAGTTGAGGTTTAGCATTGACCAGATTACCGAAAGTGTCGAAACCCTGGCACCATTAATTGATCCGAATGTTCATAGCTGCGGCACCGTTCGTCCACATGGTGAGAAAGAGCTTCGTCATATGGAACAAGGATTGTATATTGTAGGTATGAAGAGTTATGGACGTGCACCTACTTTCCTGATGGCTACAGGATATGAACAGGTTCGATCTGTGGTGGCCTTTTTAGTTGGTGATCTAGAAGCCGCTTTAAAAGTAGAGCTGGATCTACCGGAGACCGGTGTATGCAGTGTCAATCTCCAGCAAGTGAAGGTGGTAGCTGAGGAAAAGGGTGATTGCAGTCCTTCTTGTACCAATTGAAAATGGAAGAGAGTTTACGAACACCCGAAGCGTTGGTTCTAATTTGAACCAACGCTTTTTAAGCGTTAATTCGAATTAAACGTTGACTTCAAATTTTTTATATTATAATATAAGCATGCACTTATATTAACGGAAGGAGGAAGTGATATGGATTCTATTCAAGAAGCAGCGGATAAGATTAAATTGCTGGGCGATAAAACACGTCTTACTATACTTACACTCCTCAAAGAACGTGAATGGTGCGTATGTGAATTTGTAGAGATTTTAGATATGTCACAACCTGGAATTAGTCAGCATTTGCGCAAGCTGAAGGATCAAGGCTTGGTTAAAGAAAGTAAACGTGGCCAATGGGTATACTATTCTTTAAATGTAGAGAATACACCCTATATTAAATCTGTCTTGGAACTGATGCCGGACACGGCAACGATTCTTAAGTCCTTGAATAAAGAGAACATTACTTCCGTCTGTAATTAATTTTTAATCAATATATAAGTATATTGTTATATACAAATATAAATTTAGAGGAACTGAAAGAGGGGGAGGGTTTTGTTTTCCACGCTGTTAGCCTGCATCATCTTTTTAATTACGTTAGTCCTCGTCATCTGGCAGCCTAAAAACCTGTCCATTGGTTGGTCAGCTTGCGGCGGAGCAATTCTTGCTTTACTTGTGGGTGTGGTCAATCTCCAAGACGTCTGGGATGTGACGCAAATTGTTTGGAATGCCACGCTTGCGTTTGTCGCGATCATTCTGATTTCGTTAATTCTGGATCGTATCGGATTTTTCGAGTGGGCTGCCTTACATATGGCCAAGGCTGCTCACGGAAATGGTGTCCGGATGTTTGTTTACGTCTCGATCTTGGGTGCTGTGGTTTCTGCCTTCTTTGCCAATGACGGAGGCGCACTGATTCTGACGCCGATTGTTCTAGCCATGGTACGTGCACTGAATTTCGATGAGAAAAAAGTGTTTCCGTTTATTATTGCTAGCGGATTTATTGCGGATACGACCTCTTTGCCACTGGTTGTAAGTAACCTGGTCAACATCGTATCTGCTGACTTCTTTGGGATTACATTCATGGAGTACGCAGGAAGGATGTTTGTTCCGAATCTGTTCTCACTGGTGGCGAGTATCGGCGTATTGTATCTATTCTTCCGAAAAAGTATTCCAAAACGCTTTGATGCGAGCGAATTGAAACCACCAGCAACTGCCATTAAGGATATGAAAATGTTTCGGTTGTCGTGGGTGGTGTTGGGTGTTCTTCTCATTGGATACTTCACCAGTGAATTCGTTGGTATTCCCGTATCTCTTGTAGCAGGAGTTGTCGCTATATTCTTCCTGTTCATGGCTTCCCGCAGTTCTGCTGTACCGACTACATTGGTGGTCAAAGAAGCGCCGTGGGCCATCGTATTCTTCTCCATTGGCATGTATGTCGTGGTTTATGGTCTACGTAACGTGGGTTTAACGGATCTCCTGGCCGTAGTCATTCAGGCTGTGGCGGATCAAGGATTGTTTGCGGCAACGATTGGTATGGGCTTTATTGCGGCAATTATTTCATCTCTGATGAACAATATGCCTACCGTGCTAATTGATGCGCTTGCCATTGATGCAACAACGGCTACAGGAACGGTTCGGGAGGCGCTCATTTACGCGAATATTATTGGTTCAGACTTGGGTCCCAAGATTACCCCGATCGGTTCACTGGCGACGCTGCTCTGGCTTCATGTGCTTAGCACGAAAGGCGTCAAAATCTCATGGGGCACTTACTTTAAGACAGGTATCATTATCACCGTTCCGACTCTGCTTATTACGCTATTGGGTCTGTATCTGTGGTTAAGCATTATATAATTCAAACAACGAGGAGACGATGAACATGAGTAAAAAAACACTGTACTTCCTATGCACAGGCAATTCTTGCCGGAGCCAAATGGCCGAAGGCTGGGCCAAGAAATATCTAAGTGAGGACTGGAACATCTATAGTGCAGGCATCGAGGCACACGGTCTGAATCCAAAAGCAGTGGAAGCCATGAAGGAAGTTGACCTGGATATTTCCACTCAAACTTCCGATATCATTGATTCAGAGTTGTTGAACAATGCTGATTTTGTAGTCACATTGTGTGGAGACGCCGCGGATAAATGTCCAATGACACCACCACATGTCAAGCGGGAACACTGGGGATTCGATGATCCTGCCAAAGCGCAAGGTACAGATGAAGAGAAATGGGCTGTATTCCAAACGGTTCGTGACCAGATTGGGGAGCGCATTAAAACGTTCGCTGAAACCGGCAAATAATACAAACCTGCCCGGAGAATGTTTCCCGGCTTTTCCTATGCGGCTGGACTTGGACTCGTCGTTAGCGGAGGCTCAAGCCGCTGTTAGGAACAACTAGAGAAGGGGAGAATAACGTTGTCTAATTATCATGAACTGGTTAAAGGTAAAGTATATATTGGGGGAGCAGATGCTGCTCTAAGTGCGATCAAGGAGCAAGGTGTAACAGAGGTATTTGATCTCCGAGATGATGGTAAGGCACAAGAAGGATTTCCTGATTCAGCACACCGACATCATTATCCAATTGTTGAAAATCGGAATGATCAGGAAGAATCCATCAAATCCGCCATTCAAGCCGTGACTGAAGCTGTTCAGGAAGGTAAAAAAGTATTCTTTCATTGTGCTGGTGGCCGGAACCGTACAGGTACAGTAGCTACAGCTCTTTTGATTAACTTGGGTGAAGCTAGTACGGTTGAAGAAGCCGAAAAGCTGGCCATGGAGAGACGTCCGGACATTTCAATCAAGCCTGAAATGCGTCATGTGCTGAAGAATATGTATGAAGCAAATAATAGTTAATATTATCTCTTTTAATAAAGGGACGTTGTCATACACAATGACAACGTCCCTTTATTATTATTTTAGTAGTCGTTAAAGAGCGTTGCTTTCCAGCTTAGTGAATATAACGTTTATCTGAAAGATACGCAAATCTTATAAATATTATCGGCGCAAGTTGTTCAGGCTTGTTGCGACTTAGGCCTTCTCCAAACGCAGCGAGACCATGTGATTGATACCAGATATGCGGGCCTGCCTGGGAGATAGGGACTTGCGTTTGTACTCCGTGAACCCCAGCTTCTCATACAATCGAATGGCCGGGACATTGGTATCGGCAACCTCTTCTATCAGATAGTTACGGTACGGCAAATGAACCAGCATATGTTTAATAACTGCCGAAGCCGCTCCTTGGCCGCGGAAGGATAAGGCAGTACCGATAAACTCGACCGATCCCGTTTCGGCCGGCGGGTCCACAAACGGCTTTTGGAACTCCCTCTTCAGAATGAGTGCCGCCATCGAACCCTTGAACCAACCCAGATGCCTGCGGAGCGGTGCGCTCTGAAGTTCTAGGGAGAAGCTCTGACAGTCCGTGCATGCGCCGAAGGCCGCCACCCGATCACCAGCGAGAGCCACATAAAATTGATCTAGCACGAACATATGGGCGAACGCCTTTGCGGTGACATCTCGGTCTTTAGAAAAATACGTGAGCCATTGCGAGAAGCCGTCGGCGAAAATCTCCGACATCTGGTTTCTGACCTCTACACCCGCGTGGTCTGCGCGGACAACCTCAAATGCGCCCGAGTACTTCATAACGTTTCACCTTCCTTTTCGAATACTAAGGTCAAGAGCGATCTCGACGGCATCGTGAATTTTTCTTCCAGCATCACCTTCATCATCGCCAGCCCCTGAATGGAGGAAAAGAAATATTGGGCCATCTCAAAAGCGTTCCCTTCACGGAGCTGGCCCTGCCGTTGTCCTTGAACGATGAGCGTGGCAGTCGCTTGCAGTAGATCGGTATTAATCTGCTTGAGAGCCGCTTTCCGACCGTCCGTCTCCGTGGAGAAGAAGGATTGCGACATCAGCAATAAGAGGTGCCCCAAGTCATCGCCAGAAGACAGATCGAGATACACCTCGGTCGCGAACCGTGCCAGTTCCTCAGCAGGCTCATCACTGGTCTGAAATCTCGCGATCAGCGTCTCAAGTCCGGCCATGGCGAACTGCACCAGTTCCTCGAATAGCTGATCCTTTGTTTTGTAATGGCGGTACAGCAGACCGGTGCTAATGCCAGCCTGATCGGCAATATGCTGCACATTGGTGGAGCCGTATCCTTGACGAACAAACAGCCGCATCGCCGCTGTCTGAATTTTGGTGCGGGTTGCAAGGCGCATAGCCTCGTATTGCTCGGGTGTACGGGGCACTTTGGACGCTCCTTTATTGAATGAATTTTAATTCATCATAAAATCATTGAAGCAAATTGTCAACGTGTAATGTGGAGTAGGGAGCCCAGTCTAAAACATCTTATTTGAACTTATTGAACATATGAACGTTGATATTACTGAATTGCCCACATGAACATAGAGTTCAAGCAGAATAAGGTATACAACCACACCGGGTGGGTAAACCGACCTTTGAAGTTGAGGGTCGGTATTTTTTGTTTAATTTGACATTCAATTATTATGGCAGAGTGTCATTTGCATATGAATTGTGTTATCCTTTATGTCTTTAGCAGGTAGTGGTGATTAATAAATGAAGGATTTGAAAAATTGGCTTTGGTAAACCATTACGGATCGGAACATGTCGAGGGACAATACCATGGTCCCATTGAAGTCGCTATTTTAGCGGCTTTTTTATTTTATCGGTAGAAGTTCTTTCAACGCTAGGAGGTATTTCCACTGGAACTGTAATCCCATTTGAAATGGATAAAACAAGTTCGTTAACAAGCACTTTAGCAAAGAAAAGGGGAGGAATCTGAATGTGATTTTGGATTAAGGGAGGGGAAACATATGCAGGTATTGTACTTTGTGCTGATTTGTCATTGTTAGGCACAAACAAGAAAATGTTTCTATTGCAGAATAGGCGTAATCGTTATTTTGCCCTCTTTAATTTCATTAAGCTAACGGGCATGTTAGTTGAATAAATTGAGGAGAGGGAAGGTCAACGTGTCGGATATACAAAAATGAGTTGAATAGTAACGAGCCCAAATATAAAACTTCTTTACATAAAAAAAAGTTCCGTAGGGAAAATACCCTTTTTTCCCACTAATCACTGCATTAGGACTTCTTAACTTAGAGATCATAGCATCATGAGACGAACCCGCAGTAATAAGCTGCGGGTGTGAGATTGTATTAAAATCCGCTAATCGCGTCGTTATTGACCCGCTGGTGTGTAATTCTCGTTTAGAAATGATTGAACAGCTTGGAACGCTTGAACTCTATTTTTTTCGAGCAGTACCATATGAGTACCTTCTCCGATTTCCACCCAACGGCGATAAGCAGCTCCAGTTAAGGAAGTAAAGAAGTTTTGTGCCAAATCTAATGGTACATCGATATCCCACTCCGCATGAATGAGGAGTACGGGTACGGTGATATCTTTAGGTTCATAGAAGGCTTTTCCAACTGTCCAATATTCACGTATGTCTAGAATCGGTCCGTTGGTAGCGCGAATATGCTCAGGGTGTACGGTCTTGTTATTAGGATCGGTGGCCAGCGTTGCTTCAACCCATTTTTCAAACCAACCCTCAGGGAGCAAGCTGTCACGTTTTCCTTCAGGAGCAGCACTTAACCAGCGTTCTTTAGTAGTGGCTGCGGGCACAAGGCGATAAGAGCCAAGCGGGCCGCCTGTATCAATAGGGATTGGTTTGTTGCTCAGCCACTGAGGAGCAATAAGGGTTAACTTGTTCACTTTGTTATTATTACGGCTTGTATATGCCCCAGCCACTGTACCGCCCCAAGACATCCCAAGTACATTGACCTTCGATAGATTTCGATGCTTTAGGACGAAGTCTACGGCCGAGCCAAAGTCACGAACTCCGGTTTCTGTACGGACAAGCGGAGGATTCTGATCAGCAGGTTGCTCCATTTCTGGCGGTCTTGTGGATCCACCATAGCCACGAACATCTACTGCATAGACGTCATAACCGTGACTTGCGAGGTAATCAAGGAAGGTGAAACCGTCTAGCTCAACATCATATAGGCTGCCAATTGGATAAGTAGCACCGTGGACCATGACGATCGTTTTCTCATTAGAGAAGACAGTCATAGATGCAGGACGTTTATTAAGGACCGATAGCTCAATACCAGGCGTATCGCTAGCTATGTTAAAGTTCTCAGATACGATGGAGATAGATTTGTTGAATGTGTTGTTAGACATTATATTTTTCGCCTCTTTTCAATGTATTAGATAAAGCGCCAGTTGAAGCCGTCTTCGCTTCGGGTGACGTATCCCGCTGAACTCTCTGGGAAGTGCGTACTGAAATAGATAATTGGACGATCGGCAACATATTCCAAAGCCCAGCGGCGTGAAATTCGGGCCTGATCGCCAAATTCACAGTACATAGAATTCCAATCCGGTCTCATAACTTGGAATGGGTGATGCATGATATCGGCGCCGAACAAAGCTTCTTCACCACCCGATGAAAGACGAATAGACATTTGTCCGATACTGTGACCTGGAGTCGGAATGAATGTAAATATATCTAGTAACTTTCCTCCTTCTGGACCGATAGTTTCCGTCAAGCCTGCCTCAACGATAGGAAGTACACTCTCTTCATAAACATTGAAATTTGCTTCATTTTCTTTGTTATGGCTCGCTTCGCTGGAGTAATACTCTTGTTCTTTAATAGGAAATACGTACTTGGCATTGGGGAATGTAGGTATCCATTTACCGTCAACTAGCTTCGTATTCCAACCCACGTGATCCACATGCAAATGAGTTAGTAACACGTAATCGACTTCTTCTGGAGTAACGCCTGTCTCTTGAAGTCGCTCGAGATAAGGTAGCTGCAGATTGGCAAGATCCGGATTTAGTGGCAGGTTTTTATCGTTACCTGTAGCTGTATCAATAAGAATCGTATGATGGGGTGTCTTCACGACCCAGGTGCCAATACTCACGATGAGTTGCGAATTTTCGTCAAGCAAGCCCTCAGGGAAGAATTGTTGATTCTCTTCTAATACAGAGGGATCCCACGTACCTGGGAAATAAATTTCTGGTGGAACACCACTGATTACCATTTCGGTGACTCGGGTAACCGTAGTATCGCCTACGGTGTAAATCTTAGGTAGCTTAGTCATATAGCTCATCGCCCTCCTTCAAAATTTCGCTGGAAATGAAATTCTATATTTAAAAAGCATTAGGTGTACATGTCCAGGGAACGTATTTGCACATCAGCCTTGTTAAAATCTTAATCCAATAATATTCTTAAATCAACGTTTTTACACCGAAATTGAACCACCGTAAGAAAGCTTGCTATTGCTAGATATTTTAATTATTATCAAATTATAAATTTCGCTGAGAGCGAAAAAAATCAAATGTGAAGGAGACATGAAAGATGAATTCTATAGGCGAGGTCATTAGAAATACCCGCAAAAAGCAGAAATTAACTCTTAAAGAAGTGGCAAAAGCAGGATCTATCTCAGTCTCTTTTCTCAGCGAAATTGAACGGAACAAAGCGAACCCGTCGATAAGTGTCCTAAAAAGGATTGCCAATGCGTTAAACGTGAATTTTACTGATCTATTTGGAGAGAAAGAACAAAGCATCGTTGTGAGAAAAGACGAACGTAAACCGTTGGTACATTCTGAAGGCTCACGTATTACATGGTATTCCCTTAGCGAGGGAAGTAAAAATAAGATGGGACCAATCTGGGGGGTGCTTGAAGAAGGTGCGACTTCTGGTGATGTTGGCGTAGGACACAGCGAAGGAGAGGAGTTTGTGTATGTCCATTCTGGTTGCCTGGAGTTCATGCTTGGGAATGATAGATATACGTTAGAAGAGGGGGATAGTATATATTTCGATGCCAAGACACCGCATAGCTATAAGAATGTATATAAAGGTGAGACCTTGGTGATTGCCGTGTCGACGCCTCCAACTTTTTAAATCCAAACCGACAATGTCAAAATAGTAAGTCTGCTAAAAACACTTACATATTTTTACTTCAGCGTTGTTGGTTTTGTCATTAAATCAATTTATTCTCGAAAGGTAAAACGGGCTGGGAGGTTACTATTGTGTTGATAGGAAATGCACCTTTCTTCTGGTCAAGAGTCTTCTGCAAAGGAAAATGAAATAAAAGAGTTGACCATTGCTAAGCTAACGGGAAACGATAGCATTGTAAAAAAAAGTAAGCAACAGATCAACCACATTACTATTGGGGATACATGAGCAGAATGGCAAAGATATAGACACTTGGGAATGGAAAGGAATTTCAGAAATAAAAATGAACGAACTGGGAACGTTAGTTGAAGTATCGAAAGCTATGAATGGAAGTTGTAGAAATCGAATATAAAATTACATTGTCGAGGGACAAGAACATATTCCCATTGAAGTCGCTATTTTAGCGGCTTTTTTATTATTTTATCGGTACAAGTTCTTGTCCCAAGCTAAGGACAAGAACTTGTACCGATTGCCGATTAGGTGTATATCTAAATAATCAGCATATGCACTTATTTGGGAACAACTATAAACAAGAGATATATTCGGGCGGACAACCAACTAACAGCAGCTGTAGATAGTATGGAGAGCAGCGGCAGAGATACAAGTACCGCAGCAGCATTAGAGAATGAACGCCTGAATGCTTCGGATAACGATGTCACGGATAGTGCCGATACTGATAACGATCTTGTCGATAACGCACCACTTCAATCAGAAAGTTTATTCCGGAGTTTCTGAAGTTGTACGTACCGTTCAATGATAAAGATGATTTTTTGAAGAATTCAAAGCCGTATCTGACTGAAAACCTTTATAAAGCATTAGAGCAAAAACAGCGCCGCGGAACGCTAACGATCGTCAAAACCAAAATGACCAATGTAGAGCTGGAGCCGCAGAAGGAAGGAATCAAGGAACAATGGTGGAATGCAGATATCGAGGTAGAGAATACCGATCAGGAAGGCCAAACCAATATTAGTACGTTAGCTTATATCATTAAGGCCAAATTAGTAGATGGACAATGGAAGATTGATGATTTGGTGTACGTTCAAGGGCGTGGAACCCATGAGGATATTGCGAAAGAAATCCATGTCGCTCGCGCCATCGACTACCGGGGGATCGAACGGGGAAAGGACTGTGAGTTCTTCGCTTGCCGCATGCGGGTGGTCACTTGATCGGTCAGTTCCAGAATAATGTTACATTAATTAAATCCAAACCCCCGAGTTAGCTGTCTATATAACAGGAGGTGAACGACAATGATCGATGCACAGCAACAAATCAACGCCGCACAAAACGGAGATCACGATGCCTTCGTTTCTCTTATAAAGGATCGAACGGATAAGCTGCACCGAGTGGCTCGCCATTATGTACGGGAGTCCAAAGATGCGGAGGATATCGTTCAGGATGCCCTGGTTAAGGCTTATGAGTCACTGCGAACGCTGCAGCAAGCCGAAGCGTTTGAGAGCTGGCTTACCAGAATTGTGGTGAACCGGGCGCTCAATCATTTGGAGAAATCCAAGCGTGTTCACCTGAGCGAAGACCCGCAGGCGCAAGAGCCATTGGTCGTTAATGATATCGATCAAACCCTGGATCTGGAGCGTGCATTGGCCAGTCTGAATCCGAAGCTGCGTCAGCTCCTGTTCTTAAAATATAAGAAGGACCTGACCCAGCAGCAAATCGCCCATCTCCTGGATATGCCATTAGGTACTGTAAAAACACAATTACGGAAGGGGCTGGAACATTTGCGCAACGAAATGGCTCAAGATTTTCTCGAACGAGACCTGGATACATTACGCCTGCAGTTAAGACAACAGGCAGAGCACCAGTTTGCCGTTTCACCGGATTATGATTTGATCGTCAATGACTATCAAGAGAACACCATGAGGGGAACAAGGAAGGGAGAAGCGGGATTCTTATGGGTTAAAACGGGGAGTGATGACGCCGTTTCTGCCACGCTCTCCAGGGACGGCAACTTGCTAGACTATGCCATTTCCTGGGCCTCATTGGACAACGAGACACGGATATCTGAGGAGGAGCTCAAACAGCAGGCAGAGCAATTCCTGGAAGATCATTATCCCGGCGCACTGCGTGATTTTCCGTATTGTGGGATGGAGTGGATGGAAGGGATGTTTGGGTACACACGACAGCAGAAGGCGATGGGGCTGCCGCTTCCTGAGACGGGATGCCTGATTATGGTTCACCCCAGCGGTCGCGTGGTCGGATTTAGGTACTACGGAACCGTTCCAGGGCCAGCACTCCCAACCATGATCACACCAGAAGAGGAACAGATGGCATGTCTGAAGGCGAATTTTTTGCTACATGTGGAATATTGCGTATTGGACAAAGCCGTGTACACGGATGGTGACGATCAGGTCCATCTGGTTTACGCCCCCCGAAGTAGAGGACTAATCTATACTGCATCATCACAGGAGGAAGTTCCGACAGCCTATAGGGCAGAAGCTGTCCCCTCGGACCCAAGAACTCTGGACGAGTGGCCAGGTGAGTTCCCGCCCGCACGAAGCCTAGAAGAGTGGATTGGCGTAGACAACGACCAATTTCAGTTAGTACAAGACGACAATATTGGCTCGAACACCAAGTTGATGGTGTGGAAGCAACAGAATGAAGAGCGTCCAGCCAAGAATGACCGGTCTTGGAAGGCCTATTGGGCTGATCAGATGGAGGGAGCGGTCAAGGCGCGAGTAGACAGCCAAACCGGACAACTGATTGACTTTGTTTCGCATGGTAAGCCAGATCAACTAGCTCCATTAACCTGGGATCGAGACGCATGTATAGAAGTAGCTATGGACTATGTCCGAGGACTAGCAGCCGAAATGTTGCCGTATCTCAAGCTTCTAACTGAAGAGACCGACGACGAAGATCGTTTGGAAATCATTCGCTTTGGTGTATATGTTCAAGACGTATCTGTCAGGGATGAATGCTATCAACTAGCTGTTGACCGCTCTAATGGGAGGGTTAAAAGTTTGATGTCCCCCTCCATAAGGCCAGAACAGTTAAAGAAGCTGGAGACCATGCCTTCATTTGATTCCCAGACAGCCATCCTCCGATGGACGGCACAGGCCAAGCTACGTCTGCAATGGGAACGGATGCACAATACTAGGGCGGAAGAGGCCCCGTACGAACTAGTGTATCGAATGATTGGTAGCGAGCACGAGCGGACGCCCGAAGTGCTTGATGCACATACGGGGAAGTTATACGAAAATACTTTTTACTGACAAACAAAAACATCTAGCCCGAAACTAAGGGCTGGAAGGCATTCAAAAGCCTGCGGACATAGAACAGCATTGGAAGGAGGTTGGTGTCCATTCCAGAATGCCCATCGATGGTTCCTTATGGAAGGACGATCCCATCCTTTCTTCCTATCCACCGTCCCGTGTATACAAGGTCATGGTGCTCCAGCTTGCGCGTCACCAACCGGACTTCAAGCGCTGGCTATGCAATCGATGTTAAACTTATTGGAAAGCTAGCTCGTATTTTCATTGCACACACTAAGGTAAGAACGACTCACTCACGAATGTTGACCCATTCGCAGGATAAACAGAACGCATAGATGAACCGAGTATGGCAAGCGTTTATTGCAACAGCTTTTGGAAAGCCGGCTTTGACGGTTCATTCTTGGAAGAAGGAGGTTTAAGATGCTAAGTGTTTATAAAACAAATAGGTGGAAAAAGAGATTTGTTTGTAGGGGAACATAGACGGTAATAGGTACAAGTTCTTGTCCTTTAACGGTACATGTTCTTGTCCCAGTCGGCCAAATCAGCTTAAAAAGACTATCGAAATGATAATGAGCATTAGATGCTGATAAAAATCAGTCTAGAGACAACATATCGCCATAATAGGAAGTCTATCAGGTCTTGTGTACACGTTAACCATGAAAATTCCAACAGGATTGAATGTTTCAGTAAAAGTGAAAGATAGTTTGGATGAAGCTTTAATCGTAGCAGAAGGGCTGCCTGGAGCAGCCTCGGAAACATTGAAACAGGCCGCGCGATTTGTGTTTGATCAGTCCTTTTTCGCTGTTATTGTAGCCATTATTGTGTTACTGGTAGTTGCTTCATTAGGCATGCTATGGATTGGAACACGATCAATAAAAAAACAGCCGAAAACTCAATAGAGTAAGGCTAGAGATATCGTTCACAATCTTTTGCCTCCAGGGACACATTATATGCCCTGGGGGTGATAACGGCATCATTTCGATAATAAATCTTTTACCATTAGGTAATGCGGAATTCCATCTTCCATAAATACATCGGAGGTAGTCTGGTATCCTAGCTTGTGATAAAATCCTTCTGCATGTGTCTGTCCGTGTAATTTAACTTTGGATATTCCTTTATTTTCTGCGATTTCTTCCAGTGATGTAACGATTAATTTACCCAGACCATATTGGCGATAAGGTTCTAAGATACATATTCGATCTAATTTACCTATGCCATCTCGAATAATAATTCTGCCTGTTCCGGCGGGTAGTTCATTAAAATAGACCAGAATGTGCTCACACTGTCCATCTAATTTATCATAATCATCAAACTCATCTTCGATTGGTACATTTTGTTCTTTCACAAATACTTCTTCTCTTATTTGAAAAGCGATGCTGAGCTCCTCAATTGAGTCTATTTTTTTTGATTTCATTTCTTATAATCCTTTCAGAAATTCATCTAGTAATTAAAAACAAATTTAACATACTTTTAGAATAATTATAAACGACAGTTCTTTTGTTGTAAATACAACAAAAAAGGAGGAACTGAAGGACTACGATTACGAAAGACGGTCCCGATCCATGTAACCGATAGATGGATCGGGACCGTCTTTACGTGGGATGTCGCGGGACAAGAACACTGTACCATTGCCGAAATGAAGATTGTATCATTACTGAGGACAAGAACATATTCCTATTGCCAGTTAGGCGTATATCTAATCTTAATCTTGCCCATCAATTCATTAAACTAAGGGCAGTAACCATCTACCGGCTCTTCAATATGTACCATAACCCGAACCAGAAAATCCTCTGCGTGCTGCAAAACAATCTCATCCTGCATGTAATCCTCGTAAGCATCGCCTTTAATGACATACTGTTTCTTCTCAATATAATCAAAGATTTTTGGAAAAAACTTCTCGGTATCCCCATAGTCGGCTCTGGCATAAGACACCAGATAAAATCCCTCCGGCATATACGCCTGTTCATGATGCTCTGTGGTCATGTAGCTGTACATATGAGAGATCATATCTCCATCCTTGCGTAGCAGATCCGATTTGGGGATGATGACGCCTCCGGGATAACCGAGTGGTGCATGTTCCTTGTTCAAACGCACTCGAAAATCCTCCCATAGTTCCTCAGGAAACTCCTTTTTGGATGAGTAGATGCGGCGGCTCAGCAGCAAAGGAGCTTTAGGTTGCCAAATGACATGCATTTGGCTGGTGTCCAGGTGCATGGATTGCTCTATATTTTCCGCACGCTGAATAATCATTTGTTTCGCCTGAGTCAGTTTGGAAATCTGCAGCTGCAGATTTTCCTCCTGTTTACGCAGCAGTTGAAGGGTGGTTTCCGGAGAACGCTCACCGAGATGCTGCTGAATTTCCTCCAGGGACATGCCTAGCTCTTTGAAAATATGAATAACGCCGATCGTTTCAAACTGGCTGTGGCTGTAATAGCGATAACCGTTATCTGCCACATAAGCAGGTTTGAACAGACCAATGCGGTCGTAGTAAATGAGGGTTTTGCGCGAAACCTCGGAAAGCTTGGAAAAAGCACTAATGGACAACATTTCATTGGGATGCATAGGTACCTCCAGGTCCAAAAAAGGTGATTGACTGTATAGTTGCTATACAGTTTATAATACATCTGTTCTGATCGTCGGTCTACTTTTTAGATCACAGATCAGTGTGTTTATTTTAGATGAGGAGAATGCTTATGGTCAGGAAATTACTGCTAAGTGTACGCGAATATAAAAAGGATACGTGGCTGACGCCCTTGTTTTTGCTAGGTGAAGTGGCCATGGAAGTCATCATTCCGCTGTTTATGGCTGAATTGATCGACCAGGGGATCACGGGGGGCCAGATGAATCAGGTAACCAAGTACGGCTTGATTCTGGTGTTGTTTGCCCTGGTGTCTCTGGTCTTTGGAGCGCTGGCAGGTAAGCATTCTGCGATTGCCATGTCGGGGTTCGGAAAAAACTTGCGTTACGACCTGTTCCGTCATGTACAGCAGCTGTCGTATTCCAATATGGATAAATTCTCAACTTCAGGTATCGTCACCAGGCTGACTACGGATATTACGCATGTGCAAAATGCATTTCTGATGATTATCCGGATTGCTTTCCGCAGCCCGGTGATGATGATTTTTGCAACGATTATGACGTATCGCATCAGCCCGGCTATCGCAACGTGGTTCATGATTGTTATACCCGTGCTGGCGATTGGCATGATGCTCATCATGAAGTATTCTTTTCCGATTTTTGAGCGTGCCTTTGGCAGTTATGATGATCTGAATAAAGTTGTGCAGGAAAATGTACGCGGCATTCGGGTCGTGAAATCTTATGTACGTGAAGAGCGAGAGGTATCCAAGTTTCAGGCCGTATCCCAGCGGATATTTGCACAGATGGCTAAGGCAGAACGCATTCTGTCGTATGAACTTCCACTGATGCAAATTGTGCTGTATGCCGTAATGCTGATGATCTCATGGATTGGCGCCAAACTGGTTGTGGGTGGGAACATGACTACCGGGGAGCTTACGAGTGTATTCGCGTATTCTATGCAAATTCTAATGAGTTTGATGACACTGGGCATTGTTGTCATTATGGTTGCCATTGCTCGCGCTTCGGCGGGACGGATTAATGAACTGTTAAGTGAACAGCCCGATATCACCAGCCCCGAATCGCCAGTTACAGAGCTGCACAGTGGAGAGATTGAATTCCGCAATGTGTCCTTCCGTTACTCAGGCAAAGCCGAGAATTATGCCCTGTCTGGCATCAATCTGCGAATGGCTTCGGGACAGACGATTGGTATTATTGGAGCTGCGGGCAGTGCAAAATCCACCTTGGTGCAACTGATTCCACGTCTGTATGATGCCAGTGAGGGTGAAGTCCTTGTCAGTGGAGTCAATGTGAAGGAATACGATCTAAGTTTGCTTCGCAGCCAGGTCGCGATAGTATTGCAAAAAAACGTCCTGTTTGAAGGTACGATTAAGGAGAACCTGCGTTGGGGCAATGAAAATGCGACCGATGAAGAATTGATTGAAGCGTGCAAATCGGCGCAGGCACATGAGTTTATTTCCACGTTTCCGGATGGATATGATACTCATTTGGCGCAAGGTGGTACGAACGTTTCGGGAGGTCAGAAGCAGAGACTATGTATTGCCAGAGCTTTGCTCAAAAAACCGAAGATTCTGATTCTGGACGATTCCACCAGCGCGGTAGATACACGGACCGACGCGTTAATCCGCAACGTTTTCAAGGAAAGCATACCGGATACAACCAAAATTATTATTGCCCAGCGTATTGCATCTGTTGAAGATGCGGATCAGATTCTCGTGCTGGATGAAGGCAAGATGGTAGATATCGGAACCCATCAGGAACTGCTGGGCCGAAATACAATTTATCAAGAAGCTTATTATACACAGACGAAAGGCGGTGAAGCACTGGATGGATAACATGAATTATGGTCAGACGATAAAACGTCTGCTAGCCTATTTTAAATATTACAAATTCAGAACCGCATTGGCGCTGATCCTGGTTCTGGTTAGTTCCGCCGTCTCTGTCGCTTCAGCTGCCTTTCTGCGATTGCTGATCGACGACTTTATTACGCCGTTGCTCGGGAATCAGAATCCAGTGTTTGATGCCTTGTTACAGGCTTTAATCATTCTGGCTGTAATCTACGCTGCTGGAGTCATCAGTACGTTTGTCTCGAAACGGCTGATGATTACCGTCTCACAGCAGATTATGAAGAGGATTCGTGACCGCTTATTCGAACATATGCAGAAGTTGCCGATTAAATATTTTGACCGTAAAGCCCACGGGGATATTATGAGTCATTACACGAACGACGTGGATACGCTGAATATGATGTTGACGGATGGATTACCACAGCTGCTGTCCACTGCCGTGACGGTTGTGGTCGTTCTTGGTACGATGCTGTATCTGGATGTACCATTAACGATCGTGGTTGTGCTAGGGGCACTTGCCATGCTCTGGATTACCAAAGTCGTGGGTACTAAGGCAACCGAGCATTTCTTCAAGCAGCAGGAATCGATCGGTGTGGTGGATGGATATATCGAGGAGATTATTCATGGGCAGAAAGTGGTGCAAGTATTCGGTCGCGAGCAAAAAGCGATGGAACAATTTGCCCGCCTGAATGATGGATTATTTGACGACTCAGCTACAGCTAACAAATATTCGAATATCCTTATGCCAATCAATGCGAATCTGGCCACATTAATCTACGTGCTTGTGGCCATTGCAGGCGGAGCTATGTCAATCTCGGGTTGGAACACCGGTCTGAGTCTGGGAATTATCGCAGCTTTTCTGAGTTTATCTCGTAATTTTACGATGCCCATTGCCGAAATTTCCTCGCAGATCAGCATGTTTGTCGTAGCTCTTGCGGGGGCTCAGCGGATATTTAACATGATGGATGAACAGCCGGAAGCAGATGAGGGCCTTGTGACCTTGGAGAAAAACAAGGATCAGGCCGGATGGGTCTGGAAACTGGAGGAAGGAACAAGTGTTGTTCTGAAAGGCAAAGTGGAGTTTAAGGATGTCAGCTTTACGTATGATGGAAAGAAACAAGTGCTTCAGAACATTACATTATATGCCATGCCCGGACAGAAACTCGCGTTCGTAGGTGCAACGGGTGCGGGCAAGACTACCGTAGCCAACCTGCTCAATCGTTTCTACGATATTACAGAAGGCGAGATCATCTATGATGGCATTAACATTCAGCGTATTCAAAAAGCTGATTTGCGGCGTTCTCTGGGAATTGTCCTGCAAGATACCCATCTGTTCTCGGGTACGGTCGCTGAGAACATTCGATACGGAAGGCTGGGGGCCAGTGACGATGAGGTGATTCAGGCTGCGAAGCTGTCATATGCGGCGAGTTTTATTGAACGTTTGCCTGACGGGTATGAGACCCGGCTAGATGGCAGCGGCAACGGACTGTCACAGGGGCAGAGTCAACTGCTGGCGATTGCGAGAACAGCGATTGCCAATCCGCCCGTCATGATTCTGGATGAAGCCACTTCATCCATCGATACACGTACCGAAGCGCTGGTTCAGAAGGGCATGGATAATCTGATGCAGGGTCGAACGGTATTTGTCATTGCACACCGTTTATCCACTGTGCGGAATTCCGATGCCATTATGGTCATGGAACATGGCCACATCAAGGAACGTGGTGACCACAAACAGCTGCTAGCGGCGAAAGGTACGTATTATCAATTGTATACAGGCGCTTTTGAGTGGGATTAACGGAAACATTCAAGATTCATACAACGCATCAAATTCATCAACACATCAATGCAATGATAAAGAGGATGAGATGCTGACGAGTGAAAATAATAAGTGAAAACGAGGCAATGGGGAAGAGAGTTCCGGTTCCTTTTTCCAAAACGATTTATATCCAGCTTAGATCCTGAGTATTTAATTATTGTCGAGGGGACAAAAACAAAGATTTATCATAACGATATCAATGCCCGTGTTAAAGAAATAGGCTATGCTAAAAACGAAAAAAGAAGTCTCCCATTTCGTGGTAGACTTCTTTTTGTTATGGATCATTCATGCACAGCACTTTAACTTAAAATGGTTAACAGAGAGTAGAAGAAGGACTAATAACAACTGTATTGAAAGAACATAGACATTGTATTTCTCAACTAATGGAACTCAAGAAAACAGATGAATTAGCTGAATTCCCTACTATATGTCCATATGCATATGCCTATGTGTATTTTGGAGAAAACCTCTGCTGAACAAAAAAAATTTTTACTGTGACACTATGTTTGCAGACCAAATCGTTAGTCATCAAATGAGAAGTGCGGGGGGATTAATAAAACGCATTATTCTGGGTATTAGAAAAGATAATAGCTCATTTTAGTGCAAACTACTTGTCGAGGGACAAGCTGTAGAATGACATAAAGTTACCAACCAGGCTGGAATTTGACATAAAGTTCCCTACTACCCTGGAGAGAATCATTTTAACTTTGTGTCATTTTGGTAGGGAACTTTGTGTCAATCAATGTACTGCCGCAGGACAAGAACATTGTACCATTCCCGATTAGAATGTTATCTAAACAGTTGCATGAAATGTGGGTACGAGAAATTTGTTCCCAAACTGTATATCGATAATCCAAATATCCTTCTGGTTCGATTCTGAGATGTAAGCAGTTAAACCAATTGGGCGCATCCGACTCGTTTATTGCTTGATGGAAAGTGGGCAGATCCGGATAGATCTCAATAGCGATTTTCTGAGAAGGTTGATGACGATAGGTTGTAATAATTCAATCTACATTGCTTTTCAACTCTTCAAATAAGTCATGGTACACCTTGTTCATACCATCATTCTTGGAGGAGCCTCGCTTTTATCCACAATTGATATCAATTCTTTAATAGACATGATTGTAATGTCACCCCATTCTTTTAATTCTTTTTTAGATTGTTTAAGGCACGATAGAGTCTGTTCTTGATTGCGCTTTGAGGCATCCCGATGATTTTGGATATTTCCAATAAAGTGCAATCGACGAAAAAACGCAATGATATGATTTGCTGATCTAATTCATTCAATCGGGCTAATGCAGCACTGATATCAAGACGGATATCGACATCTCTAGCAATATTGAGGGATATCGATTGGGACTGAAAGTCGATTACTTCGTGCAACATTTCTTTATTTCGTGATTTCGTACGATATTCGTTTTTCACGATATTTTGCGCGATTTTGAATAGCCAAGTAAATATACTGGAGTTACACTTAAACAAGTGAAAGTTTTCTCCATTGCTTTTAAAAAAGCTTGTTGCGTTAAGTCATCGGCAGTTGCCGAATTTGTCTTTACTGCAATATAATTTCGAATTCTATCTCGATTAAGTCATTATTGAATAAAAACGACGATGAATCACTAACAAAAGAGGATTTAGAGTCACTGACCGACGTTAATTTATCGGGTAAAGGAATTAAGAGTTTGCAGGGTTTGGAATATGCAGTCAATGTGACGAAGCTCTCTTTAAGTGGAAATCAAATTGCTGATATTTCCCCTCTATCCGATGCTGTGAATTTGACGACTGTGGTAATCAAATTGTGGATATTAAGCCCCTCAGGAAGTTAACGAAGATGACAGATTTATCTCTAGCTAGCAACCAAATCAATGATCTTTCACCGCTAGCGGGACTAGTCAATCTGAGTACGTTGTCCATAAATTCCAACAAGATCACAGATCTAAAGCCGCTAGCAGGATTGGTTAAGCTTAGGAGACTCGAAGCTGCGAATAATAACATCAAAGTTCTTGCTCCTTTGTCTAAATCAACTGTCTTGGTTACTCTGAATTTATCATCTAACCAAATCTATGATTTGGAGCCGTTGAGAAATCTTCAAAGTTTGGGTTACCTCTATTTGAACAACAATAAAGTGTGGAATTTAGAGCCGATCCAACAACGTAATTTTTTTCCGTATTATGATACGGGTGCATTCATTGAACCACTTGGGCTGCAAAATAACTATTTAGATTTGAGCAAGGGATCGAAAACATATAAATTATTCGTGACACTGGCAAGTAATGATTTGCCTAGCGGTCAGAGTAAGACACAGCGCTTGGTGATCGGCAACAAGACAGCTTATGTGGGAGACAGTGCTTATCGTATTTCCACAGCGCCATTTATTCAGACAGGACGTACCTATTGTGCCGATCCGTTTCATCTCCGAGAAGCTTGGGGCAACCGTGAATTGGAATCAGAGCACCAAAGAGGTAACGATTCAGAAGGATGGTAAAACGATTCGTTGGGCTGTAGGGAACAGACAGGTAAAAGTAAACCAGCAAACGGTGATGCAAAATGACTTCTGAAGAACGGCAGTGCGTTCGTTCCTGTTCGTTTTGTGGCGGAGCAGTTAAATACTTCCGTAGAATATATGGGAAGCAAGCATATGGTCGTGATTTTCAAAAATTAAGCAGTATAATGGAATTACAGAATAATATTTGAAGATAAAGACTCAGTGACCATGCTTCAAAACAAGAGTAAAATATGTAGACCGTCATTAAACTAACGGGAAACGTTAGTTTAATGACAACAGCGGCAGTCAAAGACATTATTTTTCAAGTCTTGGTCTGCCGCTGCTTCTTTTAATGGACTTGTCTAAAAATTATTTTCTAATAGCTGACCGATTCTTCTCTTTAAAACCTACGGTAATTCAACGACTCCGGTCTAACACTTTTTTTTCACCAAACAGTTACATATGCTAGAATATAATCATTTCTCATCTTTTTGATGAAGCAATAAACATTCACATAGTACATTTTTTTTGTACTTAACAGTAGAAAGCAGGTAAAAAGGTGTCTAGATTATATAAGGATGGATTTGATAAAGAGTGTATAAAGGAACATAGAGAAGAAGTTTATGGCATTGCCTATACCCAAAACATACTTTCTGGGCGTTGGAAATATATCATTCTTTGGTATTTAAAGACCAAAGAGCGTCGTTATAGTGAGATTAAAGCTTTTTTATGGGATATTCCACAAGGTTCTCTTACAAAGCAACTTCGAGAATTAGAAAGAGATGGCTTAATAAATCGTAAAGTTTATCCAGAGGTTCCTCCTCGAGTAGATTATTCATTAACCTCAAAAGGGAAAGAATTCATTCCTATAATTAATTTGATGGAAGAGTTCGGGAAGAAGTTCGGGGAGCAGGTAGACTAACTAAAGCGTTCTATTTACGTTTATAATTTACCCCAAAATTTAAATAGTGGATAAAGTAACAGTTTTGGGAGGAGAGATCGTTCTAACGGCAGTTTTCTTTTACGATAAAAGTTTGTGAAGAAATGTATTAAAGTAACGTAGGAAGAAGTAAAGATCCTAAGCTGTCATTGTGGCAGCTTTTTTTACACTAACCAAGCTATTCAGTACAAAAAATGTACTAAGGCAATTTTTATTGCCCTCTTTAAAAAAATGAGAATTGGTTTTATTCTATTGTCTGTAACAAAGTTACTCAATGCACCAAGTTGATAGGCAAACGGTGTAATAAACTGAATCTGTCATTTTAGTGTGAAACGATGATGTGGGTTCATCTTTCAAGCTTTTGAGTTAGATCCATACTTTTGCCCCCGTTCTAGATAAACTCAATCCGTTAAAATGTGAGGAGGTCCGTTTCACCATGTTATAGTTTAGCACGCTAAATACATTTTGATAGTGGGGGCATACCTATGATCTTTAAGGTTGGATGCGATTTTCATGAGTCGTTAGATAAAATTTCATCCCAAATGCGGCGAGATTATAACAAAAGTCTAAGAGAACTTAATCTTCATGTACGCCAGGATAAACTAGTCGCTCGTTTGTGGTTAGGTGATGGAATAACACAAATGTTACTCAGCTATGTGAACATTTAAAATGCGTACCGACTATGGTAACAAATATGGAGAACAAAACAATCAAGTTATTTCTAGGAGGAATTACAATGTCAAACTCTCAAAATTCAGAAAAGATCGAACAGCAACTGTTCTTAGATGTGATTCGTGAACGTCGTTCTGTTCGTTCATACGATCCAAACGTGCAGATCTCACGTGAAGAAATGACTGAAATACTCGAACTGGCAACATTGGCTCCTTCGTCTTCGAACCTGCAGCCATGGCGTTTTCTCGTTATCGATAAACCAGAGTTGAAAGAAAAGCTTTTACCTATCGCGTTTAACCAACAACAAGTAGTCGAAGCTTCTGCAGTTATTGCTGTGCTAGGAGATCTGAAAAGCTACCAGAAGGCAGAAGAAATTTATGGTCAGGCTGTTGAAGCAGGCTTTATGCCGATTGATACGGCTAAATCATTCATCGAACGAAATGTTGATATGTACTCAAACCTGCCTCCTGAAGAGACGCTACAAATTGTATATACGGATGGTGGCCTAATTTCGATGCAGCTCATGCTTGTCGCACGATCCAAAGGTTACGACACTGTTCCGATGCATGGATACGATAGAGCAAAGTTATTTGAAACGTTCGGAATTTCCGAGCAGTATGTGCCGGTTATGATCATTGCGATCGGAAAAGCAATGAAATCAGGACATCCTACTACACGTCTTCCTATTGAGGATGTAGCGTTCTTTAACGAATTTCCATCAGAATAAGCTTGACTTAATGCAAAGAAGTATTTCATATAAAAAGTAAAACTTTATTTTATCCCTATTAATTTATATGCCTATAAAGGGGGGACTCTGAGATACGTGCAAAACAGGTGAAAAGGTGTCTAGATTATATAAGGATGGATTTGATAAAGAGTGTATAAAGGAACAAAGAGAAGTTAATGGCATTGCCTATACCCAAAACATACTTTCTGGGCGTTGGAAATATATCATTCTTTGGTATTTAAAGACCAAAGAGCGTCGTTATAGTAAGATTAAATCCTTTTTATGGGATATTCCACAAGGTTCTCTTACAAAGTAACTTCGAGAATTAGAAAGCGGGCTTAATAAGTTTGTGAAGTATTAGCTGTCATTGTCGTAGCTTTTTTTGCACTAACAAAAAGCAAGATAACAAAAAAAGACTTCTTTTAATTGGAACATTTGCAGGATTAATAATCTTTTGTATGTTCCATTATAAATTCTTTGTCAAATACGTCTTTACAAATTCTAGCCATCTTTTTACCTACTTTTAGTTATTAAGTACAAAAAAATGTACTACGGCAATTTTTATTGCCCTCTTTAAAAAAATAAGAATTAGTTTTATTCTATTGTCTGTAACAAAGTTGCTCAACACAACAAGTTGATAGGGTAACGGTGTAATAAACAGAATCTGAACATTTCAGTGTGAAAAAGTTGATTTGGATCAAGGTTCTATCTTATTGTTGGATCCATACTTTTAACCTCCATTCTAGATAAATTTAGCCCGATAAAATGAGAGTAGGTCCCTTAAGATAATGGATACCTAAATGTCACGATGATATAGTTAGCATACTAAATATATATTTATGACTAGCGGAGGCTGGTATGAACCATAAGGTTGATTGCGATATTCGTCAGTCGTTAGATAAAATTTCATTTCAAATGCGTCGAGATTATAATGAAAGTCTTAGGGAACTTAATCTTTATGTAGGCCAAGATAATTTACTCTCTCGTTTGTGGTTAGGAGATGGGATAACACAAATGCAGCTTTGTGAACATTTAAAATGTGAACCGCCTACGGTAACAAATATGGTTAAATCATTGGCACAAAACGGATTTATATACCGTAAACGTGATGAACAAGATGCAAGGGTTATGCGAATTTATCTAACGGACAAAGGCAAAGAATTAGAGAAGCCGGTTGAGTTCAAATGGAAACAGCAGCAAGAAAAATTACTCCATTCAATCTTACCGGAGGAACGCTTAATATTGAGGGATCTTATGAAGCGATTGGAGAGAAACCTAGAATAAGGTTAATTAATAAATATATTTAGCATATTAAATATATTTATTTACTTAGCAACCTAAGTATCTGGGTAATCACCAGTTAATTAGTTAGCAAGTTATATATCACTTCATTTTCTCCGATCTATCGAAATGCGATTGGGAATAATTTACTCCAGGCTCTTTTGCTTACTTGGAGCATATTTAAAACAAAGGAGATACATGGAATGAAAGAAAAGAGATGCAACTAGCACTACAATGGTTTCGGGGTACGGAGCCGAATCAGCACTTGGAGAATGCAGGGCACCGCCCAAGCAGCCGAATAGTTATGTGAAGCGGCTAAATTAGCCGAAAAGGAAAACTTTCAAATGATCTTTATCGCCAATACTCCAGCATTAACCGTCGACTTAAGACCTCAGATTCCTTTTCAGACTAGCTAACCAGACTAGTCTGAGAGAAGGCGAAGTATTCTAAAATAGAAAGTGAGGAAACACAATGAAAAATCGTGTAACAGACATTTTAGGGATTGAAAAACCTATTATTCAAGGACCAATGAGTTGGCTAACAGACGGTAAGTTTGTCGGAGCTATTAGTAAGGGTGGAGGACTAGGTGTGCTTGGCATCAATGCTGGACAATCAGAACCTGCCAAGACCGTTGAAGAAACGGTGGAGAATATGCGCCGTGAGGTTCGTATTGCTAGAAGTATCACCTCAAATCCTATTGGAATCAATATCATTCCTACGGTGGCAGGTTTTGACCTCTATACACAACCCATGCTAGACATGATGGTAGAAGAGGGGGTCGAAGTGGCTGTGATGGTAGGGGCATTTTCAAAGGAATGGACTCAAAAATTTAAGGCCAACCATATCAAAATCATTTATCGAGGGGCACCAACTGTTGAAGTGACAGAGGAAGCTATCAAAGGTGGTGTGGATATTCTGGTTGCCACAGGTTTTGATGAAGGGGGACAAGTTCCAGCAAACGTTATTGGTACCTTTTCTATTGTGCCCTTGGTGGTAGATGCTGCAAAAGGTCGTGTGCCAGTATTAGCCGCTGGCGGGATTACAGATGAACGCACTGCCAAAGCTGCAATGGCTCTAGGAGCGGAAGGGGTCTTTGTCGGGACTGCCTTTCTTGCCTCAAAAGAGTCTCGTATGGCTGATAATATTAAAGATGCTTTAATTAAATCAGATGCTAATGATATGTTGCTTTATCGCACGCAACCTGCCTATTACCGTTCTCTACCGGGGGAACTCCCAAATAAATTGGCAGAATTGGATCGCAATTTAGCCAAAAATGAAGAGATTTACCAAGCATCGAATCCAGCATCGGGGATGAGAAATGGAATGCTATACGGTGATTTATCAAAAGGTTTCGCCTCATTGGGGCTTGGCATTTCAATGATCCATCAAATTGATTCGGTTGAAATCATTATCGATCGTTTAATGAGTGGCATTGAGTGAAAATATATTCTGGTAGATGCTTTAAGATAAGAAAGGACGATTTAAAATGAACAACTGACAAATTTATCGCACCTGTTTTACTGGTAAGCGGTTGTGATAGATGATGTTTATGTTAATTGATTTTTATCAAGAAACGGCTTCAAAAGATAAAAGTTTGAGACTTTATAGCGAACTTGGACATTATTTGATGTTTGAACCAAACGGAGATGTAGTAGTTGATGATATTGTGGGATGGATCAATCAGAGAGTGAAAAAAAATAAAGGAGGAAAACGATGCACGACTATTTAGATAATTCAAACAAGCAAATCAAGCTGGCCATCATGTTTGTAACAGGCTATGGTGGTGAGGGTTATTCTTGGCGATTTAATGATAGTAATCCAAAGGCTTACACCGACATCAATGCCTATATTGAGCTTGCCAAACTTGCTGAACAGGGTAAAATTCACACGCTGTTTATTGCGGATACACCTGGGATGGTGGGAGCTGGGGTAAATGGTGATATGGCTCGAAAATCACCAATGTTTGTAATGGAACCGATGACGATGCTAGCTGCTGTTGCCACGCATACCCAGAAAATCGGTTTGGTAGCAACCTATTCTACCACTTACAACTTACCGTATAATTTGGCTCGCCAACTTAAAACGCTGGACCTCATAAGTGGTGGGCGTGTCGGTTGGAATGCGGTAACAACAGGAACTCGTGAGGTTGCTTATAATTTTGGAGCTAGTCCTCTGCCTGACACTACCACTCGTTATGAAATGGCAGATGAAATGGTAGAAGCAGTGCAGTCTCTTTGGGGAAGTTTTGGCGAAAATGCCTACATTACAGACCAACAAACTGGCGAATTTATCAAACTGGATCAATTAACCCCTGCAAATTTCAATGGTCAATACTACCAGACCCGAGGCCCACTTCCCCTTCCACCAAGTCCGCAAGGGCAACCGCCTATTTTTCAGGCAGGTCCAAGTTTTGAAGGGGTGGAAATGGCAGGTAAATTTGCCAGCGGTGTTTATGCTAACCCTTTTACGATTGAAGAAGCTCGTCATTACCGTAATTTGTTAAAACAAAGTGCGATAAAATACGGTAGAAACCCTGATGAAATCAATATGTTTTCTGGTTTTATGGTTACGGTGGACGATACTTATGAAGAAGCACTTGCCCGCCGTCATCAGTTACTGGATTTTATGGGGAAAGATGCATTTGAAGGACAAATTCGCTATTTATCAGCGATGATTGGCGTAAATTTACATGACTTGAATTTGAATAAACCCCTACCAAAATCTTTACAATATCAAGCCACGCCGAATCCAGGCGACCCACGCTCACTAAGAGCAGTAGAGCTAATCAAACAAGGGCTAAGTCCAAGAGATGTATTGGCAAACGGAATCATCAACTATCACCCTGTAGTGGTTGGCACGCCTGAAGATGTGGCGGATTTCATTGAAGAATGGTTTAAAGCAGGGGCAACGGACGGTTTTTCCATTGTGCCAGAAAGTCAAAAAGGTGTAAAAGATTTTGTGGAAAAAGTTGTGCCCGTGTTGCAAAAACGAGGCTTATATCATCTTGATTATAAGGGAAATACTTTGCGTGAACACCTGGGTGTGCCGAAGCAATATGGAGTGAGAAAATAGATTAATTTCTTTGATACTGCTGATAATTATTCAGAAGGTGAAAGTGAAATTATTCTTGGACAATCCTTCCGATCATTTGTCACCTAAATAACGAATCATATGTTTTACTTGGATCTCAAGGCAAGCGTTTGTCCATGCGGCTGAGATCTGATGACTGTGAACGATTATCCAAATTTGCTTATTTACTTGATGTTTTAGTTCAGGGAGCAGCATCCGCATCGATCATAACCGAATTGCTCAAATAAAGAAGGTTATGATTACGTCATGGCTCAACTGATAAGAGTAACCTGGATGAAACGTCAGAAGGACAGATACGGAGATTAGCAAGCCACATCGATGGAAAGAGTCCATACGACTATGTACCTTGAGCATGGTCTTGGGCTAAGCATGTGGAAAGATCATAGAAGAGCAGAAGAAGGTACGGATGGTGTTAGATGGATGGAAGAGAAGCGTGAGTGTATAAAGGAGTGCTTTGAATAAAACCGTTCACAAATAAACCGGCTGAAAGCCAGTTCCTTGTTAGTTGGCTAGTTTGATGTTTGAAACATGGACTGCCAAGGACCAAAAAATAAAGACCTAGACTGTCGCTGTTTCATTGACTAACGCGCTTCCATTCTGCGGATCGTACGGATACATCTACGCTCTTTCGAAAATACGATATGTTACACTGTACCCTTCATTCAGATAGTTAACTCAATCCAAACACCTTATACCTGCTGAAAATTATAATGAATAGTCGGAACTACAAGGAAAAACAATAATATATAAATAATGGGTATGATTTTCTCTTACGGACGAACAATAGTTGACGGCTGAACTACACACATGATATATTTAGCCTGCTAAACAATATCAATAATAAAGGTTGGGAGAACAACATGGAGAAAGAAATTGACTGTGATATCCGTGAGCTGTTCGATAAACTTTCGGCAAGAATGAGACGAGATTACGGCGAAAGTCTTAGGGAACTAAACCTGCATGTCGGACAAGATAATCTGCTCTACCGTTTATTCTTAGATGATGGAGTAACACAAATGCAGCTAAGTGAACAATTAAACTGTGAACCTCCCACTATAACCAACATGGTTAAAACACTTGAACAAAACGGATTCATCTATCGTAAGCGTGATGAAAAAGATGCACGAGTCATGCGGATTTATTTAACCGATAAAGGAAAGGAACTTGAGGAGCCCGTTCGTATTATATGGAAAAAGCATCAAGAAAAGTTGCTAAAATCAATCTCAATGGATGAACGACTCCTCTTACGACGGCTTATGAAGCAAATGGAGAGTAATCTGTTTTAAGCACTCTCCACTTTCTGAATATTAGTTAGCAGGCTAAATTAATATTTAGCACGCTAAATAATTTGATGTTTGAAAGTTTATCTAATTGGTTAGTGGGCTAATGATCTATGTCTCTTTCATACAAACGGACAAAGAAGATATATTCATGACGACTTGAGCGGCCATTAGCAGCATCCCATGTGTATTCATATGAAGAAGAAAGAGCCAAGGAATTCAACCGTGAACGATTTGTTATCGGAAGTATTGTAAATGTGGCCAAAGACTAAGAGAAAAAGCAAATGAAGCCTGGGTGGACGAAATTATGATTCCGATTTTTAACCCGAAAAGGCTACGAGATTAAAAGCCATTGGGTTATTGGCTAGAGAGTTTGATTTTACAGAAAGAGGAGCAAAAATGAAAAGTAAAAAACAGCTTAAGATCGGCGTTATAGTTGAAGGGGTTGGTTGGAGTTACTGGGCATGGCGCCACCCTAATATGCCTGCCAATGCAAGCGAAAGTGTAGATTTCTATGTCAAGATGGCGAAACGAGCAGAAGAGGGCAAGTTCGATATGGTTTTTTTAGCAGATGTAAGCCATATAGGGCCTGGAAATATCCCGCATTTTCTAAGCATGTTTGAAGGTGTAACGATACTATCCGCATTAAGCATGGCCACTAGCCACATCGGGCTTGCTGCGACTATAGCCACGTCTTACGCTGATCCATTTACAGTGGCTAGACAGATGGCCTCTCTCGATAAAATTAGTAACGGGCGCGCGGCATGGAACGCTGTTACATCTAATTCTGGGGGGTTGGCTAACTACAGCAGAAGGCATTTGTCTAAAGAAGATTTATACCCTTTGAATAAAGAGTTCATCGAAATTGTAGAAGGCCTGTGGGATTCCTATGAAGATGATGCTTTTGTTCGTGATAAAGAGAGTGGTATCTTCCTCAATCCAAGAAAGATGCACAAACTGAATTACAGAGGCAAGTACTTTTCTGTTGACGGTCCGCTTAATATTAGTCGTTCTCCACAAGGAAGACCCGTCATTTTTCAAGCGGGTACGTCTGAAGCGTTTATGAATATCGCATCCAAACATGCTGAAGGTGTGTTCATAAATGGGGATGATTACAACTACGCCAAGCAATTTAGTGAGGAATTGAGAAGAAGAGCAGGCCTTGCAGGACGAGCTCCGGAAGACCTGTTAATTATGCCTTCACAACACATCATCGTTGGAAGAACAGAAACGGAGGCGAATGAAAAGTTTCTGGAGTTACAAAGGTTATCGCCCCCAGGATACCGTACTCCTAAACCCCTATTTTTCGGATCCGCAGAGACCGTAGCCGATAGGATTGAACATTGGCATCAAACGGGCACAATGGACGTATTGCTTCTAAGACAAGAACATCCTTCGGGAATTGATGATTTTATTGATTTGGTCGTACCGATCCTGCAGGAAAAGGGAATATTCCGAAATGAATATGAATCCCGTACGTTGAGAGGTAATTTAGGTCTTCCTTTCCTGGAAAATAGGTATACAAAAGATAAAGCCTGACGACCGTCGTTATGGTGCAGGTAGGGCAAAAAATAAACGATTATATTGATTTCAAGGAGATAGTGAGATGAAGAAGCAATACAATACACGTGCCATCTTGGCATCGCTGCTTATCTGTGGTTTTGTTGGGATGTTTAGCGAGACCGCTCTAAACATAGCAATGACTAATTTAATGGAAGTGTTCCACATTTCGGCGGCTACAGCGCAATGGTTGACAACAGGTTACTTACTAACACTTGGTATTCTAATGCCGTTCACTGGTCAATTATTGCAAATGTATACAACAAGACAACTTTTTATCGTGTCAACAGCTAGTTTAACGGCAGGTACATTCTTAGCGGCTGTATCCTTAAACTTTGAAATGCTCATGTTTGCACGTGTTATACAGGCAATTGGTATGGGGTTATTATTACCGCTCATGTTTAACACATTGCTTGTGATTTTTCCTCCAGAAAAGCGAGGCGCAGCGATGGGCTATATTGGGTTAGTCTTATCGTTTGCACCCGCACTGGGGCCAGCGATTAGTGGGATGATAATCCAGTATTTGTCTTGGCACTTTATTTTCTGGCTCTTACTACCATTCATAGTGATTGGTATGTTGTTTGGGATGAAGTATTTAGAAAATGTAACAGAAGTAAGTAAGCAACGTATTGATGTTCTTTCAGCAGTTTTATCCACAATTGGTTTCGGAAGTATCGTATTTGGATTTGGTCAAGCTGGTGAAGGAGGCCATGGGGGGGGAAGTTCCGTCGCTCTGACGTTGATTATTGTTGGTGTGATTGCACTTATCTTGTTTGTATTGAGACAAAATAAGGATCAGCCGTTACTAAATTTACGTGTATTCAAATATCCGATGTTCGTTGTCGGGGTTTTCCTTGTGATGATGTGTATAGTAATTTTTATGACGACAATGATTGTGTTGCCAATGTTCTTGCAAACAGGGGCAGGGCTATCTGTATTTGTTACAGGCTTGATATTATTGCCGGGTAGTGCACTAAATGGTATTTTCCAGATGGTTGCAGGGCGCTTGTCCGATAAGTATGGACCGAAATGGGTTATAATGCCAGGTTTAGTCATTATAATGTTGGTTTTATGGTTCTTCACAACATTAACGCCAGCTTCATCAGTTGGATTAATTATTGCATTGCATATGGTTCTAGCGGGAGGGATTGGACTCATTTGGCCAGCCTCACAAACAAATGCCTTAAACTCACTGCCACCTGAATTATATCCACACGGTTCAGCTGCCCTGAACACGTTGATGCAAGTCGTTGGGGCTATGGGAACAGCTGTAGCCATTAGTATTTTAACAGGTGGAAAGAATAAGTATTTAGCTACCTCATCTACACCAACAATGCCGAATGAAATCGCAAATGCGATAACTGCGGGGGCGCAAAACGTGTTTTGGATTTTGCTTTTAATTGCTGTTATTGGCTTTATTATTGGCTTGTTCGTGCGCCGCTCCGTTATCAACCGCGGAACAGTAGAGAGCATGAATATGCACTAAATATGAAAGTTCATTTACACGTATCACCATGCTTTTATGACTAGCTATAAAAAAGAAGAGGCACATAATAACGGATGTAGCGGACAGTTACATGCTGATTGCAAAGCGAGTATGATTGTGATGCTATAAAATGCCCAATATTAAGGAGGATATACAGAATGAAGTATAAGCAGCTTGGAAATACAGGACTTTTAGTTTCACAACTTGCGTTAGGCACAATGACGTTCACGAGTGGAAAGGATAACCATAAAATTCTCGGTTTAGTTGGGCAAGAAGTAGCCGACAAGATGATAAAAAAGAGTGTCGATATCGGAATTAATTTCTTTGATACTGCTGATAATTATGCAGAAGGTGAAAGTGAAATTATTCTTGGACAATCCTTCCGCAATCTTGGTATTGCGCGGGAGGAAGTTGTAATTGCTAGCAAAGCCGCCGGACGAACAGGTATGGGACGTAACGATGTCGGTGCTTCAAGAGGACATATTATGAATGCAGTGGAAGCAAGTTTAAAGAGATTGAAAATGGATTATATCGATTTGTATCAGATTCACGCCGATGATTTCTTGACACCTGTAGAAGAAACTTTAGGTGCTTTAAATGATCTGGTAACACAGGGTAAGGTACGATATATTGGCGTATCAAACTGGCATGCTTGGAAAATTGCTGATGCTCTTGGTATTTCTGAACGCAAAAATCTGGCTCGCTTTGAAACGGTTCAGGGGTATTATTCTCTTGCCAGCCGCGATGTTGAACGAGAGTTGGCGCCTTTGATGGAAGCAAAGAAGATGGGACTTCTGGTGTGGGGTCCGCTTGCTGGCGGTCTGCTGTCAGGGCGTTACGATCGACACAATCAAAAGGCAGAGGATTCGCGCCGCTCTGCGGTTGATTTCCCGATTGTAGATAAAGAGCGAGCTTGGAATATCATTGATAAGATAAAACCGATCGCTGAAGCACATGGGACAAGTATAGCAAGTGTGGCGCTCGCTTGGCTGATGACAAGACCAGTTGTAACCTCTGTTCTTGTTGGCGCGAAACGATTGGAACAGTTGGAAGAAAATCTGGAAGCCGCAAATTTAGAACTGACGGATGATGAAATTCAGCAACTTGACGAAGTGCGTATACTGCCTCCTGAATACCCAGGTTGGATGGTTGACTATCAGAAAAGAGATCGCCTGGAACCGCTTTTTTGACAGAATATTCAGTCCTGAGTATCGTGAGCTTAGGTTATAACGAAGGAATGTAAAGGCAATGAACCGTTGAGATATGGGATGGTGAACCCCAAGGGAATTAGTGGAGTATGTGCAGAAGAAGTAAACTGGGGAAATTTTTCTAGCTATTCCAGATGCCCAGCCCAGCCTCTTTAGAAAGGGAAAATTTCAAATGATATTCATCGCTGATACTCCAGCTTGATGGTTCTCAGGACCACAGTCTCCTATGGTCCCTCGATGGATCCTCTGTTGGCACTATTGGCTGTGCAAGGGAAACGAAACATAATGGGCTTGCTGCTGCACTGTCAAGCAGCTGTTACCTAACTATGGCTCACTTTTTCGATTAGTCCAGGTTCATCATTTGAACAATATGCTCTGCTATACTTTGTTCTGTTAGTTTAATTTGTTCAGCAGTATGCAAAGTAACTGCTTCATTAATCATGTTGGCATAGATTTGTACGTACAAAGTACGTTCATCAGAGGATATTTCCTGCATACAAAGATTCAAATAATGCTTTAGTGCATTGACTAATTTTAAAGAGAGTAGAGGAATAATTCTGTTATAGTTACGGCGACATTTCTTTTTGACTTGTTGATGATACTCAAATGCTGCGAATACTAATTGCATCATATTATCTTTTGTAAAAGTACACACACCATTAGTATGTTGTTGAATAAGTTCTTCCGCTGATTTTTTTATAATCTCATCCAACAATTCATATTTATCTTGGAAATGAGCATAGAAAGTTGCCCGATTGATTTGGGCTCGTTCCGTTAAATTTTGTATTGTTATTTTATCAAAATCTTTTTCTTCCATCAGTTCAAAAAGTGACTCAAAAATGGATTCTCTTGTTCGAGTTGTACGAATATTTCTTACTTTAAGTCCCATGGATCTAACTCCTTTTTTTAAACCAACAAATGGCCCGCATTGTTGGTTGTTCCTCAATGATGTTCCCGATACAATTGAACTACTAAAGCAACTATTGTTGTAATAGTATACTGCATAGAAGGTGGTTAGTCCATTTTGAAACCTTAAAGTGCAAGATTAATAGTTAATACCGATTTCATCGAACAATGTAATACAATTTCAAAATAATTATAACCAAATATTGGAGGAATTTAAAATGAAACTTACAGGAAACACGATCTTCATTACAGGTGGCGGTTCAGGAATTGGACGTGCATTGGCAGAAGCTCTACACAACCTTGGAAACAAAGTAATCATCTCGGGTAGAAGAAAAGAGCGTCTGGAGGAAGTGATTAGTGCTAATCCTGGAATGTCTGCAGTTGAACTGGATATACAGGATCTTTCCAGTATTGAGGCAACCGCTAAGCAACTTATTCAGGACTTTCCTGATTTGAATGTCTTATTTAATAACGCCGGCATCATGCTTTTCGATGAGGCTGCGGGTGTGATTGACGAAGAGGTTCTGGTTTCAACGGTCTCAACAAACTTGCTTGGACCAATTCGAATGACGTCTTCATTAATTGAACATTTGAAGTCTAAAGAAGAAGCTGTGATCATTAATACGACTTCTTCAGTCGGGTTTATTCCGTACGCAGCGACTGCGGTGTATTCGGCGACCAAAGCAGCGCTCCATTCCTATACCTTATCACAACGTTATTTGTTTAAAGATACAACAGTAAAAGTATTAGAAATCATACCACCTGGGGTTCAAACGGAACTCATGGGAGATATTAGTAACAATCCGCATGCGATGCCACTTGAAGCATTTATTGAAGAAACCATAAGATTACTCGGTACGGATGCTGAAGAGGTTCTAGTGGAACAAGCGAAAATGATTCGTGATAATCAAGGTCCGAATGAAGGAGCTTTTGTAACCCAACTTAACGATATGGCGAGCCAAGCGCCAACAGACCATTAATTTCATCCATCTAGGACTATCGGTTCCATTGTGTAACACGAAGGTGGTAGGCTTATTAGGTGTCTTTCAAGTGCCGGATGCTGAAGAATGCGAGAATGCCGTATATGATGCGCTGATGGCTGGTTATCGCCTGATCGACACCGCGGCTGGTTATCTCAACGAGGAAGCGGTAGGACGCGCGATCAAGCGTAGCGGCGTACCACGCGCAGAGCTGTTCATCACGACCAAACTTTGGGTTCAGGATGCCGGTTACGAGAGTGCCAAGCTGGCGTTTGCTAAATCTTTGAAAAAGCTGCAGCTCGACTATTTCGATCTATATCTTATTCACCTGCCGTTCGGCGATTACTACGGCGCTTGGCGTGCGATGGAAGACCTGTACCTCGAAGGCAAGATCAAGGCGATCGGTGTCAGCAACTTCCTGCCCGACCGTCTGATGGACCTCATCGTGCATAATGAAATCGTGCCCGCAGTCAACCAGATCGAAACACATCCTTTCTACCAGCAGGCTGAGAACGCCGCTTTTATGAAAGAGCAGAGAGTGCAACACCAGTCGTGGGCGCCGTTCGCTGAAGGACTGGGCAACATGTTCGGCAACGAAGTGCTGGCCTCGATCGCAGAAAAACACAACAAGTCCGTCGCCCAAGTCGTGCTGCGCTGGCTGGTTCAGCGTGAAGTCGTTGTAATTCCAAAATCGGTGAGAAAAGAGCGGATCATCGAAAACATCGACATTTTCGATTTCGAATTGAGTGCAGACGATATCGAACAAATCTCCACCCTCGATACGCGGGAGAGTTTATTCTTATCCTTCCACGATCCGAAATCTGCCAAGATGCTAGGCACCTCGAGAGTCGAGCTGTAATCCTTGATCCAACAGTAAACTCATCACGCGTTTATCCTCATCTATTAGAAAGGACAGGGTGCCCCTGTCCTTTCTTTACTTGAACATCGAATTCTATTGTAGAATGACATAAAGTCGCCAACCAAGAAACCTCTAATAAATCAAGGGGGTTTAAATTTTTTGTAGGGAACTTCTTGTCAATATTTAATAAACAAGCTAAATTACACCTTATGGGTCGAATTGACGATAAGTTAAGTGAATTACCTTGGTATGTTACTGAATTTATTGACAGTAAGAAGCGTAAGCTTTCTGCCTCAACACTTCTTAATTACTGCCACGATTATATTATCTTTTTTGATTGGCTGATTACAGAGAACTTTATCACAGTTCAAAAAAGAACAGAAATTGAATTATCCACGCTAGAAACATCGCGAATCGTATGGAAGGGAAAATACTGAGAGAAAATGATTTTGAAGCTTTTAGAGTGTTTCTAGCATACGATTATGGCGAATTAAACAAAACAAATAAACGTATCATGAATTTCCATCAGTTTAATCGTGAACGAGATACGGCAATAATTTCATTAATCTTAGGATCAGGACTTAGATTATCGGAAGTTTCCGGAATCAATCTTGAGGATTTAGACCTGACGAAATCATCTGTAAGAGTAACTCGAAAAGGGGGAAAAGAGCAATATGTTTACTTTAGCAGCCAAGCATCCCTAGATATTGAGAATTACCTGCAGGTAAGGGAAACAAGATATTCCCCAGAAAAAAATGAAAAATATTTGTTTATTGCAGCACCTGTAGGACGCAAAGGTAAAAATAGACGTTTAACACAACGTTCTATAGAAAAACTTGTTGAGAAATATGCAAAAGCCTTTTGTCGAGGGACAAGAACATGGTCCCATTGAAGTCGCTATTTTAGCGGCTTTTTTGTTTTATCGGTACAAGTTCTTGTCCCGAGCCAAGGACAAGAACTTGTACCGATTGCCGGAATGGACAAGAACATAGTCCGATTACTGATTAGATGTATATCTAAACATTGATAACATGCACTTAAAGCTTTATTAAGTACCATAACACATGAGAATGTTCACAATGTTATGTGACAACTGACAAGATGAGAGGTTAAACACGTTTGTTAGGTATTAAAAAGGTGAATATCGGGCTGAGAATAGCTGCTGAGAACAAGAACTTGTACCGATTGCCGGAATGGACAAGAACATAGTCCGATTACCGATTAGATGTATATCTAAACATTGATAACATGCACTTAGAGCTTTATTAAGTACCATAACACATGAAAATGTTCACAATGTTGTGTGACAATTGACAAGATGGGAGGTTAAACACGTTTGCTAGGTATTAAAAAAGCGAAATATCAGACTGAAACTGGCAGTTGAGGACAAGAACTTGTACCGATTGCCGAGAGGGACAAGAACATGTTCCTATTTCCGATTAGGCGTTTTTGCATATAATTTTCTCCAGACGGAATTGTGTCTGTGCCACTGCACGTTCCACCTTAGCTTTGTGCATGAGCAAAAATTGTTTTCTGGCATCGAGAGGAGGATATCCTTGTCGAATCAGTTCTGTGTAAGCCTTAATATCCTCAATAGACATGCCCGTATCTTTCAAAGCGATAACCAACTCCAGCCACTCTAGGACTTCGTTCGAATATTCTCTTCTACCTGAAGCATTACGTTCCACATGAGGTAAGCTGTCTTCTTGCTCATAATAGCGCAGGGTGGAGGGACGTAAACCTGTAATTTTCTCAATTTCACTAATACTGTACATGCCAAACGATCCTTTCATAGTTAAAGTTAACTCGAAGTGAATTGCACACTAGTAACGTGTTATATGCCGAATCAAAGACTGGTCACAGTCAGCAGTAAAATATAAACGACAACGAAATGACTTATGCATGCTGATGTTATGAAGTTTTAAAGCATAGAATCCTCATTTTAGATAGTTACTTACATTGTTCTTAAAATCTCGTGGTGTCATGCCGTAAATAGCCTGGAACACCCGATTGAACGTACGCTGGCTATCGAATCCTGCATTCATCCACACCGTTGTTAGAGACGCATCTGTGGTACGAATTAACATGGAAGCATACTCAACCCGAAGCATCGATAGATAGTTTCGCAGGTTCATTTTGAATCGCTTGGTGAAGATGCGAGAAATATAATATTTACTTACGTTAAACTCGGAGGCAAGAGTGTCTAAGGTGATGGGCTCGGTGAAATGTGTTGCTAAGTATTCCATCAGCTTCTTGGATAAATCCTGTACTGGAAGTTGCTGTACTTGTTCAAATTCAATTTCGCGCAATAGATGCGCGATGATGATGTGAATCCAACCAAGCTTAATGGCATAATCATCATCCCGTTTCACTTTCTCAAATGCAACTGCAACGTCTTCATGAACATATGGTTTAGTAATAGTTGGATTCTTAGGATGGAAGCGAGTCAGATCAGGAAACAGACCGCCTAAGAGCTTGGGATGGATAATAATTAACACCTCCCTCGTATAGGAATCCCCAGTTGTTTCGTAACGGTGAACCATATCAGGGAATATCATTGCTGCGTCACCTTCGTGCAAATCATACGTTTGATCATTCACTTCAATCCGTTGAGACCCTGAGATGACATATAGAATTTCAAGATATCCATGCATATGTGGAGGGAAAGAAATCTCCTTCAAATTCCGGATAACCGATAATTCATCCTTACGAATCTCATAAAAAGGTAACATCCGTCTTAACCTCCAGTGCAATTTTTGGCTAGTTTTATATTCTTTATGTCTATATTCTTGTTCATTGCCATGATAAACTCTAGTGTGACGAGATCTACAACGGCTCAACATTTTTATAGTACGGCAAAATGCAAGCGATTACATGACTGCCGTGAAGGGTTTCATGACAAATGGACTCAAGATGTACCAATTCAAACAGATGGAGGAGCAGGACATGCGAAAGAGTAAAACGTTTACGAATATCTTTGTCTCGATCCTACTCCTTAGCATTGGACTCGTTGTAGGTTTTGGGAGTTATATCTATGTTGCAACTACAAAATCGGTAATAGAGCGTGTAAGCGAAGGGCACCAAAGCTTAATTCTGCAGGTGAGAAATACACTGGAACAAAAAATTCAAACCATTGAATATGCTTTTGCCACGTACAGTACGACGCCATCGTTTCGTAAGGTCATTAACAGTCCATTAAGCGGGCAAGATTATGAAGCATATCGCGAACTGAATTCCCAGCTAGGTTATATTGCAACGATGGGGCTTGATGGCGTGCAGTATTCGCTTGTGAGTCTGAAGCAAAATTGGAGCCTGTCTAACGGATCGTTATCACGAATTACAGATGAAGAGAAGCAACAGATGCAAGCCTTATTCGCTGATCCGGAAGGCAATAACCTCTATTGGACCAAAACAAAGGAAGGTCTTCGATTGCTGCATGCGTTACCGATGTATTCGAAGGACAAAGAAGCCATTGCGATGTCGGACATCTCTTTGCGAACACTGAATCAATCCCTACAGACGCAATCCGATGCTCCTATCTACATTTTGAACAAACAGGGTGAATTGCTCTATGCAGCTTTAACCGAACAAAGCCCTATATCTGCTGACCAAATGAGTTTAATCAGCAAACAAATAGTTAATGAGCCTCCTTCAGGACAGATTAAAATTCCTGCTGCATCGGGTGATTCAATTATGGGATTGTACGCCCGTTCTACTTATAATGGATGGACTTTTATCACACTTCCGAATCAAAAAGAAGTCAGCCAAGCCCTATCATCGACCCGTTTGGGTTTAATTGTAATGGGTGCCGTCATTATGGCTCTGATGATCATTCTTGCATACATTATAGCTTTACGGCTTGCTAAGCCCGTTCTTCAAATTCAGCATAGTCTTGGCGGACGTGCTGAGAGAACGGTCAGGGACGAGGTCGGTTGGATCATTCAGTCGATCCATTCTATTGTTTCAGAGAAACAACATCTCGAACAGCTTATCCATCTTGAAAAGCCCAAACTTGAAACACAATTTGTTCTAAATGTACTACAGAATAGGTTAACCAGGGAAGAGATCCATAGCTATCTTGAACGATTCGCATATACGAAGATGCACAACGAGATGTATGCAACGATGTTGATTCAGATTGACCGTCCCGGGAAAGGCTCGCTGGCTGATAAAGATACACTGCTGTTGGCCGTTAATCAGTTAGTGCAAGAGATCATTCCCCCGTCCCAACGGATGTTACCCGTCGTTCTAAATGAACGGACACAAGCAACAATATTATCCTTTGCTGGCAGTTCTTCAGACAATCGAGAAGTGATGTTGCAATATGCCAAAAGGGTTATTCAATTGTCTCGCGAGTATTGGTCCGCTTCAGTCAGTGTGGGCTTCAGTGGTCAATATGAAGACCTGATGAATACCCGGGAAGCCTGTGATATGAGTCTTGAAGCATTGTACCAGCGTCTTAAGCTAGGCAAAGAGTCCGTTATTTTCTATGAGGATATCATACGCGGTAGCAGCGGACCTACCTTACTTCACTACCCTACAGAATTGGAGAGTCGGCTGTTTGATGCCATACGTCTTGGTGACAAAGAAGAGGTGACACGTACGTTATACCCGCTGTTAGCAGATATGATGAAGCACAACCTTAATCCAATGAATCTGGAGATCACATTGATTCGATTCGTGAACAATTTGATTCAGCTGGAGCAGCTCATTGGTACGGACGTGTTGCTTACACAGAGTAACGGCACATTGTATCATCGACTGCTGCATACGCTGAATCCGGAAGAAGTTGAACACATTCTTGTTCACGAAGTCATCTATCCTATGGTAGATAGTATGCAGGAGAGAGCGAGCCAACAGTTTCGCACACTTGCAGATCGTATGGCCTCTATTGTACGCACGGAATACGACCAGGACTTGTCACTGGAAACCATAAGTGAACGATTGCATTATACGCCGAACTATTTAAGTAGCATTTTCCGTAAAGAGTACAATATGACCTTTAGCGAGTACTTAATGAATATCAGACTAGATGTAGCAAGGAAATGGTTGGTGGACACGAACATGCCCATTAAAGATATAGCCGAACGACTGGGATATCAAAATTCCCAGAACTTTATACGTACTTTTCGAAAAAAAGAGAACCTCACCCCTGGTGCATATCGAAGGTTGCGGATGGATAGCTGAGCATCCCAGTGTATGTTAGCAGTATCCGATAATCCGTAAGCACCTTCGAAATTCAACTCCACTCCATGTAAGCGTAAATCCCCTCAGGTTGATCCCGAGGGGATTGTTATTTTCCATATGTGCCTCATCTCAACCTTTCACTGAACCAAGTAAAGCGCCTTTGGTAAAGTGCTTCTGCACGAAAGGATACGCGAGCAGCATCGGTACAGTAGCGACAACGATGACACTCATCTTAATGGTCTGTGATGGAGGGACAATGTCTACAACCGAGCTGTTGCCATCCATGCCACTGGAGACAATTACAATCTGGCGTAGCAATACTTGGAGTGGCCACATCGTTGACTCGTTGAGATATAGGATCGCATTCATATATGTGTTCCAATAGGATACGCCATAGAACAGGGATAAGGTTGCGATGGAAGGTAGAGCCAGCGGGATCATAATTTGTAGCAGAATCCGAAAGTCGTTGGCACCATCAATTTTGGCAGATTCCTCTAGACTATCCGGTAGCGCCTGGAAGAAATTGCGCATGATGATCAGATTGAATGCATTGATCGCAGTAGGGATAATCATGGACCAGTACGAGTCGATTAATCCAACGGCTTTCACAACTAGGAAGGTAGGAATCATACCCCCGCTGAACAACATCGAGAAGACGACCAAGAAATTGATAAAGTTCCGTCCTAAGAGATATCTTCTGGATAACCCGTAAGCCATAAGTGCCGTCAGCGTCATACTGACAATGGTTCCTGCCAGCGTGATGAAGATGGATACGCCGAGTCCTTTGAAGATGGTAGGTGTGGAGAAGATGTAACGATAGGCATCAAGCGAGAAGGATGTCGGAAACAGAATAAACTTCTTCTGTACAATCTCCTGCGTGGAAGCGAAGGAACTGGCAACGACGTTTACGAAGGGTAATAGGCAGGCCAGGGAGAAAAGAAGCAAGAACGTATAATTTATTACATTGAATATGACGCCACCGAGTTGTTCCTTTTTAACATTGTGTTTGGACATCTGATATGTTCCTCCTTGTTAAGTAGTGATTCTCCCTTACCATAACAAGCGAAGAATATTACGTACATAATCCTGACCTACTGACTTAAAATGGAACGTTGTAGTGATGCAAAAGCTTTGAAATACCATGATAATCCATATTACCAATAATAATCATGATCTACGATCTGCACCTGTTCAACTGGCCTTAAGCCGCGCTGGACGGGGATTCCTTCAACTACAATAGCTAATGATTATGTACGGAATCGCTTACATCTCATATGCTTAGGAAGCATTCAACTACACCATCCCAAACAAGGAGGTCAGCAAGCAGTGAGAGAATCTGAGCCATCAGTCGTTTCGTTGCAACACAAAGCATATCGGAATACAGGATTAGGTCACTATTTGAGAAACGCTGCATCCAACAAGCTTCTTTATTTAATGATTCTTCCCGGTTTTATCTACTTTGTGATCTTCAAGTATTTTCCGATGGGCGGACTTATTATTTCATTTCAGGATTATCAGCCGTATCTAGGAATTAGAGATAGTCCATGGGTGGGCTTCAAACATTTTGTCCGTCTGTTCACGGAACCAACCTTCGCCATGCTACTTAGTAATACATTGATCTTGTTCGCGCTTGAATTAGTGATTTTCTTCCCGATTCCGATCATCCTTGCACTCATGATGAATGAAGTACGACACAGATTATTCCGAAACTCCATTCAAACGATCGTATATATCCCACATTTCATGTCATGGGTGATTATCGTCTCCATTACGTACGTGTTTCTTAGTGTGGATGGGGGCGTCGTCAATGAAATTATAGCTGCATTGGGTGGTAGCAAGATCAGCTTCTTAACCTCACCTGAATGGCTTCGTCCGATGTATATTTTGCAGATTATATGGAAGGAAGCCGGTTGGTCAACGATCATCTACCTCGCAGCTATTACCGTTGTAGATACCCAGCTGTATGAAGCTGCCGAGATGGACGGTGCGTCTAGATTGCGCAAAATGTGGCACGTAACTTTACCCGCAATTCGCCCGGTCATTATTACATTGTTGATTCTCAAAATCGGAAACACGCTGGAACTAGGCTTTGAACATATGTACTTGTTACTGAATTCGCTTAACCGGGAGATCGGTGAGATATTTGATACGTATATCTTCACGGCAGGTTTGAAGAATGGACAATTGAGCTTTAGTACAACGGTTGGGTTGTTCAAAGGTCTGGTAGGTTTGGTGCTGGTTATGTTCGCTAATCATCTCGCCAAAAAATTAGGAGAAGACGGCGTATACTAGTAGCAATCCCGAATGACAACAAGGATGTACTGGTAGAATCTAATATTGGTGAAAAGGGGATTGAACGATGAGATATAGAACTGCCAAATTATTAGCGCTTACGTTAAGTGGAGCCTTACTGTTATCTGCCTGTGCGGGAGGAAGTGGGGATTCAGGAACCAATGCTGATGGCAAAACAACGATTAGTTGGTTGAATATTATGCATACCGCTTCACCACCTACGGATACCGTACTTAACAAAATCGAAGAGATTACGGATGTGGATATACAGTTTTCCTGGATTCCGGATGCTTCTAAAGAAGAACGGCTTAATACTTCACTTGCTTCCGGTTCTCTCGCTGACATCGTATCCTTGACGATTCTGGAAAATTCTTCGGTACGCAATGCGCTCAAAGCAGGCGTCTTCTGGGAGGTTGGTCCGTATCTTGATGAATTCCCGAACCTGAAAGGCATATCTCAGGATATGCGTAATTCCGCATCCATTGAGGGGAAGTTGTACGGTATTCCGATGCAAAAACAGGTTGCACGTAACGGTGTCATTCTTCGCAAAGACTGGCTCGATCATGTTGGATTACCTGTACCCAAAACAACTGCCGAATTAATGGAAGTTGCCAAAGCCTTCACGGAACAAGACCCTGATGGCAATGGAACTAACGATACGACAGGATTCATTGATCGAAGCGACTTGGTATTTGGTGCTTTTAAGACCCTGGGATCATACTTTGGTACACCAAGTGGTTGGGCAATTAGTGAGGATGGCAAAGTGACACCTGAGTTTGAGTCCGAAGGTTACATTCAGGCGATGGATTATATGAAAGAGCTGTACACCAATGGATACATTAATCAGGATTTTGCAGTAACAGCCAAGAAGGATCAGCAGGAAGGCTTCGCACAGGGCAAGGCAGGGATCTATGTGGGAGCTCTATTTGATAGCAAGGGGCTGTTCAATCTTGCCCAAGGAGTTCAAGATGACATGGAGCTTGTCATGGTCAATGACATTACATCCACAGGCAATGAAAATGATCGAGCGATCTGGTCCACATCCAATGGCGTAGGTGGGTTGCTTGCTTTTCCTAAATCGGAGGTTAAGGACGAAGCTGAATTGAAACGTATTCTGAAGTTTATGGATGATCTGATGAGTGAAGAGGTATTTACCTTGATGACATATGGAATCAAAGATGTGCACTATAGCCTCGACGAGAACAATGGTGCCACCATAATTAATACCAAGTTATGGGAGCAAGAGGTACAGCCATTTTCATCTTCTCGCCCTAACGAGAACGGATATGCCATTGTGGATGCTGACCCACTCCGTATTGAATCGACACGGTTAATTGAGGAAAACACAACCTTTGCCGTACTGAACCCAGTGTATTCACTGGAATCACCAACGTTCTCAGAACAAGGCTCTGAGTTGCAGAAGATCATCACGGATGCAACATACAAGTATATCCTGGGCAAGATGGATCGTGTCGGCTTCCAGAATGCTATTGATACTTGGAGAAAATCAGGTGGAGACAAAATCATTACCGAATATGAGGCAGCGCACCAAGCCGTATTAAACAATAAATAAATAGCAAATATGTACCGAGGAGGAACTCTACAGATGCTTGAAACAAAATCTGCTATGGATCTATGGGCAGCCAAAACAGCCGCATCCATCATGGAGCGAACCCCTGAGTTGTATGAAGAGAACGGGCATCACGGCAAGTGGTCTTATGATTATGGCGTAGTGCTAAAAGGGTTTGAACGATTATGGCAAGCGACAGGTGATGAGCAATATGCACAATATATCCAGCATAATATGGATTATTTTATTCAAGGTGATGGATCGATTCGGGGATACCGGATGGAAGAACATAATATTGATCATTTGAATAACGGCAAGTTGATGTTCGGCCTGTATGACAGGACAGGGCAAATAAAATATAAGCTTGCGGCTGGATTGCTACGTGAACAACTTGTTACTCACCCACGCACATCAGAGGGAGCTTTCTGGCACAAGCAAGTATATCCCTATCAGATCTGGTTGGACGGTCTCTATATGGGCGCGCCGTTCTATCTGGAATACTTGCTTCGTTGGGAGCCAGAAGAGGGCTTGTTGAACGATGTGACTAAGCAATTTATATTGTGTGCCCAACATACCCGAGACGATGCTACAGGACTGCTCTATCACGCTTGGGATGAACAACGCGTTCAGCCTTGGAGCCATTCAGTAACAGGACAATCACCAAACTTCTGGGGCAGATCTATCGGCTGGTTTGTTATGGCTTTAGTGGATGTTCTGGAGTTATTACCAAGCCATCATCCCGATTATAACAAGTTGGTTGATATTTTCACAGATACGATGACTGCGCTGCGCACCTATCAGAATACAGCTAGCGGGGTATGGTATCAGGTGGTGAATGAGGGAGATCGCAAAGGAAATTATCTGGAAGCTTCAGCATCCAGCATGATTGTCTATGCCATGGCCAAAGGGATTCGGCTAGGATGGTTACCGCGGGAATGGGAACTGATATTGAACCATGCTTATGCAGGATTAATCTCTGAATTCGTAATGGAGACCAATCAGGGTTGGGTGAATCTCTACAAAAACTGCCAGGTTGCAGGGCTCGGTGGAGATGCAAGGCGTGACGGAAGTTACGCGTATTATATAAGTGAACCGATTATAACGAATGATCAAAAAGGAATGGGAGCTTTCTTGCTCGCATGTACCGAATACGAGTACTTGCTGCATGCCAAAGTTTAACGATCTATGAAGAGACCCGTTGGATAGGAAACCTAGAACGTGATCGCAGAAAGAGTACGGATAGGTTTCAGATTACAACGGGTTTTCGCATCCTTTTACTGATAACGCTTACATTACGTTGAGGAGGTGATGCCAGATCAGAGAAAGGTTTATCGCATGAGCATCTGGCTCTCAGTGAGGTAACATTCTGTACAATTACATGTAAACCGGAGGAGGAAGATTCGTTGAAAAGAATGGTATCATTCGTATTGGTCGTTGCGATGTTATTCAGTTTGCTACCAGGTATGGTTGCTGCAGAAGATGAAGCTACTCCATTATTGCCCGCATTTCCCGGTGCTGAAGGCGGCGGTAAGTACGTGACAGGTGGTAGGGGAGGGTCAGTGTATGAAGTGACCTCCCTCGCCGATTCCGGCCCTGGATCACTTCGAGATGCTGTTAGTCAGAGTGATACCACCGTAGTATTCAGAGTGGGAGGAACGATTCATCTAGAATCCCCTCTGGCGATTACCGGTTCTAATATCACGATTGCTGGACAGACAGCTCCAGGAGAAGGAATCACTGTATCCGATTATTGGACCACATTCCAAGCGGACAACATTATTGTCAGGCATATGCGCTTCCGGCTTGGGGATAAGCACCCTAGTGAGGATGACGTATTTGGTGGACGATACCACAAAAACATTATGATCGACCACTCGTCGTTTACCTGGTCTGTTGACGAAGTCCTGAGTATGTACGCCAACGAGAATACAACTGTGCAGTGGTCTGTCATCGCTGAGAGCATGCTGATGACTACGCATCAGAAGGGGCGGCATGGATATGCAGGTATCTGGGGAGGGAACAACACCTCCTTCCATCACAACATCATTGCTCATAACGTGAGCCGTAACCCGAGATTTGCAGGGGCTCCTGGTTTTAATACCGAGTCTTACAACAATATTGTCTACAATTGGGGGTTCTTCTCTGCTTATGGCGGTGAGGAGGGCAACTATAACCTCATGAATAACTACTATAAATACGGACCGAATACGTATCGAAATGCCCGGGATCAGATTTTCCTTGATGTTGCACCTGATACACGATTACATGTGAGTGGCAATGTCGTGGACAGTTATCCCGATGTCACAGCGGACAACTGGTTAGGTGTGGGAGAACTTGCGAATCCAGATTCCAAACTACTCGCTCCTGTGCAGATGGCTAATCCCACATCCATGGACGATGCAGAAACAGCCTATGAGCAAGTTCTTGCAAAAGCAGGTGCAAGTCTGCCTAGACGGGACGCCATCGATGCTCGAATCGTAAATGATGTGAAAAACCGCACCGGACAACATATTAATTCACAAAAGGAAGTTGGCGGTTACCTTGAGTTCGAGGAGACAGCTTCAGCTCTGGTTGACTCTGATCATGACGGTATGCCCGACGAATGGGAGATCAGTATGGGACTCGATCCGAATGATCCTGCTGACCGTAACGAGATTCATGAATCAGATTATACCAATCTGGAGGCATACCTGAACAGTATTGCTGGCAATGGATCTATGAATCCTACGGTTACAATTCAATCACCTGCCAACCATACCGTTCAGACTGAAGGGTCTTCCGTTGAGATCAAGGCTTCTGCGTCAGATATAGACGGCAGCATTGCCAAAGTGGAATTTTATCAAAATGATGTGAAACTGGGGGAAGATGATACAGCACCTTATACGTTTACATGGGAAGATGTGCAGGATGGCACTCATTATCTCACCGTCCGAGCAATTGATGACTCAGGTACTTCAACGCAGTCCAACAATGTCACGGTACATGTTCACAAGCAGAACAGTATTGCCCCTTGGTCATCAACCGATATTGGAGAACCGGGCATTACGGGTCATACCCAATTGGGAGCTAGTGATACTGACGTTACGGTAAAATCAGCTGGAGATATCCATGGAGAGACGGATCATTTCCACTATGCTTACCAAATCTTAGAAGGAAATGGTGAGATTGTAGCTAGAGTTGATCAGGTGACAGCTACCGACGATGGGGCCGAAGCAGGTGTCATGATTCGTAAAAGTCTGGATGCGTCATCCCCGTTTATTGCCGCCATGGTCACTTATGTGAAGGGTGGACAACAAGTGGTTAGCCTTGTTCGTGATGGAGCGGACACCGAAGTTGTGCATCAGGAAAAAGGCAGCATGGTCACACTCCCGTATTGGGTTAAGCTTGTGCGACTTGGGGATCAAGTGACTTCACTTGTATCTAAAGACGGTAACGATTGGTTTGTTATCGATTCACAATCATTCCCAGCAGACGAAACGGTCTACATCGGATTGGCAGCCGATGCTTCCAAACCGGATGATGAAGTTGATAAGCTCAATGCATCTGTATTCTCCAATGCATCCGTTCAGGAGTTGCCTGCTGATTTCCCGACAGCACCTACTGAACTTGTAGCTGAGCCGGACCTCAAGTCCATTCACTTACATTGGGTTGAAGTGCAAAGCGCTGACTCTTATTCAATGTATAGAACAGATATACCTGGTGGGCCATACACGTTGCAGCAAGAGGGGATTACGACCACGAGCTACACAGATCCCAATCTTACTGTAGGAAAAACCTATTATTACGCAGTGAAGGCTACGAATGATCATGGCACAAGCTTCTATTCCAATGAGGCTAGTGCAGCAGCGGAAGGAGAGCCCGAGACTATCTATTACATGAATGATGACTTTGAGGATATCGAGATCAATACGACACCAGCAAGTTATACTGTACTACCTGATCCACAGACGAACGATCTTAAAGTTGTTGTTACCCAGATTCCCACAGGAACAACAGGAAACGCTTCTACTAAAGCGCTCATGCTATATGACAATGGGGCTGGGATCGCCCAATTCGTAAGATCATTTCCACCACAACAGGGAAGTTTTGTGTTTGAGGCTGATATCATGTCTCAAGGCTGGCCTGGCACATCAACCGTTCTGCAATTGCAAAATGGCACCGGCAGTCGTGTCGCACTCTCCATCGAGCTACGCAAACCTTCTGCTCCGGTAGCAGAGGATCAGTATACGCTAATATACAAAAAAGACGGCAAAGATCACAAATTAATGGATGCACCGGTCAATAATCAATGGTACAACTTCAAGATTGTTGGCAATGTAGCCTCGCAAAAAGCGGATATATACGTTGATGATGTGCGCGTCGCAGATGATGTACCGTTTCAGGGCGATGTGACTGCCGATGGTGTTGCACAAATGTTTGCCAGAACACCAGGCACGGGTAAAGGCACGTTGTTCTATGACAATGTCAAACTTTATGTTGAACCGGTTAGTTCTCCTAAAGGGCTTCGTACCGAACCAGGCAATGGTATGGTGAGATTACATTGGGAGGAAGCGGACGGGGCTTCTACGTACAATGTAAAGCGTAGTATTCAGTCCGCGAACGACTATGAGTTGATTGCTTCTGAGTTAACTGAGACAACTTACATTGACGAAGAGGTCACCAATGTAACGACTTACACATATGTCGTCACGGCCGTTGGTCCATTGGGCGAGAGCGGCAATTCCAACACGTCTTCAGTGACACCCTCCGAGGATGCTGTACGACCAGAAATACCTGAGAATCTGAAGGCTGTTGCGAGAAACGCACAAGCAGATTTAACGTGGGATGAAGTCGAAGCAGCTAACTACTACACTGTAAAACGTAGTTTGCAGGCTGAAGGCCCGTATACAGCTGTGTCGTCTCGTACAGCTGTTCCTACGTTTCGGGATGGAGGACTGGATAATGGAACGACCTACTATTACGTCGTATCTGCGACTGGTATTGGAGGAGAGGGAGCGGATTCTTCCCCGGTTGCTATAACTCCAACCATGGCTCTAACTACTCCCCAAGTCACGATAGAGTCTCTTCCCGAATCCGTTTCTATTACGTGGGAAGCGATAGAAGGCGCTTCGACTTATGTGATCAAGCGTGCAATGTCCGTGACTGGAACTTATGATGTCATTGCTGATCAGGAATCAGGAACTTCCTATGTGGATACAGGACTCTTAAACGGTAAGCCCTATTATTACAAAGTGACCGCACTGGCTCAAGGTACACGAAGCCTTGACTCCGCAGCCGTTGGTACACGGCCAGCAGTGGATGATGGTAGACCTCAAGCTCCATCAGAGATTCGTGCTGAGCCAGGTGAAAGTACAATCACTCTTACTTGGCAAGAAGCCGAGGAGGCTGAGGAATATGCAGTGAAACGAAGTGAATCACCCGAAGGGCCATTCGTTACTGTAGCTTCCAATGTAAATGATACTTCGTTCTCTGATACACAGTTAATCAATGGCACTGCCTATTATTATGTCATTACGGCATTGAATGAAGTTGGCGAGAGTATGTCGTCCGCTCCAATATCTGAAATTCCTGCACCAATTCTAACCGTCTCATCTGATGGAAGTGCACAATATGAACAGGTTCAGGAAGCTATACATGCTGTTCCGGACAATAGCACGCTTCCTACCATCATACGAATTAAGGATGGAATTTACCGTGAGAAGCTGGACGTACCGTCCAGCAAAAAACATCTGCGAATGATTGGAGAGAGCCGGGAGGGCACTGTGCTGATCTACGGTGATTCTGCCAGCACATTGGATTCATCCGGCAATGCACTCGGTACCTCAGGTAGCTATAGCTTCCGGGTGCAGACAAACGATTTTACAGCTGAGCATCTGACGATACAAAATGATGCTGGCGACAATGCAGGTCAAGCGGTTGCTCTGTTCGCTCGTGGTGATCGTCTGGTATTTCGGGACGTTAGCTTGAAGGGGTGGCAGGACACGCTTTATGTGAATGATGGAAGGCAATATTATGTGGACAGTTATATTGAAGGTGATGTCGACTTTATCTTTGGCAATGCAACGGCATTGTTTGAGAACAGCGTCATTCACAGTTTAAGCAATGGTTACGTTACTGCAGCATCCACCGCGGAGGAGAAGTCTGGTTATGTATTCCTGAATAGCCGCATTACTGGCGATTCTAGTCTTGCTGGAACTATACCTCTTGGCAGACCGTGGAGACCTTATGCCAATGTAGTCTATATCAACAGCTATATGGATAATCACATTAGTGCATCTGGATGGAATAACTGGAGTAACCCGGATAATGAACGTACAGCACGTTTTGCCGAATTTGCCAGTTACGGGCCTGGAGCGAATCCCAAAGCACGGTTTAACTGGACGACTCAGTTGACGACGGAAGAGGCAGAGAAATATTTGCCTGCCCAGCTCTTTGCCGGAGCGGATAATTGGAATCCGGCCGCAGAACTTTCACTCGTGCAAGAGAGCGCTGATTAATAATCCATAACATTTGAATGAAGGAGAACTTGACGTGAAAACATTTCGCAACCCTGTGTTGCCGGGATTCCATCCAGATCCGTCGGCCATTCGTGTAGGAGAAGACTATTATCTTGTTACGTCCAGTTTCGAATACTTTCCCGGCGTACCGTTATTCCACAGTAAAGATCTGGTTCATTGGCAGCAGCTAGGTCATGTTCTTGACCGTGCTTCACAGCTTAATTTGGATGGAATTATGCCTTCTCGGGGCATTTGGGCTCCAACAATTCGGTATCATAAGGGCACATTCTATATGATTACTACATTCGTTGATAACGAAAAGAAGGAACATAACTTCTATGTAACCACTACTGATCCGTCAGGTGATTGGTCTGATCCGGTGTGGCTGGATGATGCGCCAGGTATTGATCCGTCCCTTTTCTTTGACGAAGACGGGCGAACCTATTACACCGGGAATAGAATCCCACCGGCAGGACAGGACTATCCCAAACATATGGATATCTGGCTCCAGGAAATTGATTTGAAGCAGGGCAAGCTTGTTAATGAAAAAATGAGCATATGGCAGGGGGCGCTCAAAGTTGCCCATGCTCAGGAAGGACCTCACATCTATAGAAAAGATGACTGGTATTACCTGTTAATTGCAGAAGGAGGAACCGGCCATACACATGCGGTAACGATTGCACGAAGCCGCAACATCACAGGTCCCTTTGAAGGTCACCGTGCCAACCCAATTCTCACACATCGGCATCTCGGTAGAGATTATCCGATCGTGAATGTAGGCCATGCCGAATTAATTGAGACCCAGCAAGGAGACTGGTGGTTGTTTTGCCTTGCTTCCAGAACAGCTGGTGGATATTATCGGAACCTGGGTCGGGAAACATTCCTGACTCCTGTTCGATGGGAAGAGGAGTGGCCTGTTGTCAGTCCGGGTGTTGGCAGACTGGAACTGGAAACAATATCGCCTGACTTGCCTGAAATGAAGTGGCCAAGTACGCCTGTTAGAGAGGATTTCGACGAGGACCGTCTGTCTCCAGAGTGGAATTTCCTGCGAACTCCACGCGGCGAGTTCTGGAGCTTAACTCAGCGACCGGGACATTTGCGATTAAGATTGAAATGCGACCATCTGACGGATTCAGGAAACCCGGCATTTGTGGGACGCCGTCAACAACATTTGTGCTTTTACGCAGCAACACAAATGGAATTCAAACCGCAACATGAAGGAGAAGTAGCCGGTCTTACTCTTTTTCATAATGCGGATCATCATTTTCGATTCGAATTGACTTTAAAACAAGGAGAGCTTGTGATTCAACTTGTGGAGCGCGAAGATGGTGAGGAAAGGCTGCTCGGTTCAATACCTTGGAACACCAGTAGCATCCAGTTAAAAGTAGAGGCGCAACAACAGCAATACAGTTTTTATTATCGTTTAGCCGATATGCATGAATGGGAAGTATTAGTCGAATATGTGGATGGTCGGTTGCTCAGTACGGATCGTGCTGGTGGATTTACGGGAACATACATCGGCATGTATGCGTGCAGACAAACTACTATAAATTCAGTAAACAGCATTGATAATTTATACTATGATATCAAAAATTCTTCTTTTGTTGATTTTGATTGGTTTGATTACAAAGGAGATTGAGGTTTTAACTGAATGCTATTTTAAAAATAACAAAGTCCAGCAATGATTCTGCTGGACTTTAAGTTATATATAAATACTTTTCAACTACGTCAGATTGTTACACTGAATCAGATCGTTACTCATATTCCAAACTCGTTCATTTTTTATTATTGGTGTGCTTATTTAAAAATCCCACCATTGCTTCATAGCTATCCTTAGCTGCTCCAGGGTCATTCTTTAAGTTTGACATATATCCATGTTTTGTTTTTCCGTATTTATTAATGTCTGGATAAAAATATAGATTATCCACTCCAGCTTCTGTCAGTTTATCAGACATGTGTTGCATGTCCTTAGGAAATCCATCATCGGTTCCTGCCGTAAGAAATGTCGCTGGATAATCGCTATTAATATAGTTAATTGCATTGTACTGATACGCAGTCTCTTTATTATTAAAGAACACAGAATCATCTAAATAGTTTCCTATGAGTACTTTAACTGAAAAATTATCGAAAGAAGGAATATCAAGCGGTGCATCATCAATAGCAAGTGCTTTAACATCATCTCTAGTCAATTTTGGCGGTTCTGCGAAGTTAAAAGTTTTCGCGTAGTCAGAATTAGATAGAATGGCACCATATTGCGCAGTCATAATTGCCCCTGCAGAACCTCCCATGATGACAACATTATGCATATCCAGTCCAAACTCTTCGGCATGGTCAACTAGATAATTGATTGCCTGATTCATTTGAATGACTGGCACAGGAAAATGGTGGTCTGGAACCAGTGCATAATCTACATTCACCAAATTATATCCTTTTAATACAAGACTATCATATAGATAATTAGAATCATTGTTCGCTGCCAATGGATCTCCCATTGATTTTGAACCTGCAAAATATCCTCCACCATGGAAATAAATAAGCGTAGGTCGATCTACAGTCTCATCCTTATTTAGATAAGATATATCAAGAAAACTATTAGGATATTCATCAGCATATTTCAAGTCGCTTACATAATACACTCCATTTTCTTTTGTCGTTTTAATAGGTTCCTTCAATGGTTCAAATGAATTAATCGGAGAATTCCCATACATTACTTTTTGTATTCCGCCAACTATAATTCCTGGGTGAAAACTAACATACAAAAACAATGAGCTAAATAGTACAACTATAGTAAGCAGCGTTATGCCCATAATCTTAAATAATCTCTTCCTTTTTCTTTTCTTAGGTTTAATCATCTTTCCATCCATTTCGTTTGATACGCTATCAATTGAATTTTCCATGTTGATTCCTCCTGTTAATCTTGCTAGAAAGACATTATTTTACCCATATTCTGCACCTAAAATCTCGATTGTATGCGATTCAATTGAACGAGAAACGTTCCTCATGTTTTGCATGACCTAAGTATAGCTGTATAAAATAAACTCAAGATCAACTAGAGTTGTTTTTGTCTCTCAGTTTACAATCTCATCAGAATAGACAACTGTAGGGGGGATTTTACATGATAAACATTATTGGTTTTTCAGAAACATTACGAATCAAAAAATATGCTAAAAAAACCATTAGTCTTCACCGATGGTTTTCTTTCATGAGGTTGGCACCATAATGGCCCCATTTTAAGAGGATTTTTATTTATCAGAACACGTTCTTGTACCGAGCCAAGGACAAAAAACGTGTTCCGATTGACGTTCTTACATTATGAAACGCTTATTAAATCAAGAAATTTTAATCTTGGTAATCCGCATCAATGGTTGTTTCTTTCCATTCTTCCATGCTTTCAAGCAGGAGGGTGAATTTGTGTTTGGCCGCTTGATAAGCTTGTTGCCCCAGAAGCAAACGGAGAGGGGGGGCGGGAATTTCAACAATATGAATGAGTGCCTCGGCTAATTTAACAGGATCACCTGCTTCTTGACCAGCCCCAAGTTGAACCCCTTGCAACATTTGACCTATAATGGATTCCTTGTATTCAGGTATGGATGTCTCGGTCTTCACAGAAGAGCGACCGCCCCAATCTGTGCGGAAGCTACTTGGCTCAATCAAAGACACATGAATATTAAAAGGAGCAAGTTCTTGGGCAAGACTTTCCGAAATCCCTTCTACTGCGTATTTTGTAGCGTGATAATATCCAAGTGTAGGGAATGAAGTCAGACCACCAATAGAAGAAAAGTTAATAATATGTCCGCTTTTTTGATTGCGCATGTGAGGAAGTACGGCATTTGTTACATGCATCAGCCCCCAAAAGTTGATTTCGAACATGCGGCGAGTCTCTTCTTCAATACTTTCTTCTACTGAACTGAAATATCCGATGCCCGCATTGTTCACTAAGACATCAATACGATTAAACTTTTCAATCGTTAGATCAATAGCCGTACGGATCTGATCTGGACTGGTCACATCCAACGGGAGCGTGAGCGTACTTTCTTCATGACCTGTGGTAATATCTGTGATCTGCTCCACATTACGAGCAGTTACAACCACTTTATATCCAGCACGAATCGCTTGTTCAGCGATCTGACGTCCAAACCCTGTTGAGCATCCAGTAATAAACCAAACCTTATCTTGTTGAGACAATATAATCACTCCTTCAAGTTGATAACCATACTTTAAATGTTAAAGTTAACTTGAAGTCAATACTTATTTTTAATAATCTTCTATTTCATCTTTTAAAACATTAAACCATCATAAATCGCGATCTTGCTAATGATCTTTTCCAAATGGAATTGCGTCAGTGATACAGACTGTTCTACCTTGGCCTTATGCTCCAACAAGAAATACTTTCTGGCATCCAACGATACATCACCTTGCCGAATCAACTCTGTGTATGCCTTAATATCATCGATCGACATTCCAGTGTCTTTCAGAGCAATGACCAACTCAAGCCATTCGAGTACCTCATCCGAATATTCTCTCCTACCTGAAGTACCTCTCTGTACATGAGGCAATATACCTTCCTGCTCATAATAGCGAAGAGTAGACGGACGAAGGCCGGTAATTCTTTCGATCTCGCTGATACTATACATGATTGAATATCCTTTCGTTGTTAGAGTTCACTTTATGTTTAGCTCACCAAAAATCTCCGTTGAAAAAACTAAGTCTATAAGAAGAAATACTCACTCTTCAGAAAGGAAGGAGTAGTTAGTGGCGTGATTGGTTTATGCAAAACAGCGTAGACTCATTCTTATCCGAATGTCTCACAAAATAGAAATTATTGTCTAGTATCAAATAAAGTTTTTGAAATTTTTTGGGTTAAATAATCGATATGAGGAACGATGAGATTATCATCCACCAAATGGAGCTTTTCAGGTTTGAATAACTGTACCTTTTTTAATTTGTAAAAATCATAAAGTACTTGTTCGATAGTCAAACCATGCATTAACAGATATTTAGTATCTAACATCGTATTTAATAATTGGTCCTGCAAAATTAGTATTTGTCCGTTTAATTCATTGAATACACTATTTCTCATACCTTCTTGATAAAAGGTGAGCAATTGTTTTTCTCTTTCTTGTGTGACGACTAATAATTGTTCGTAAATTTCTGGGTAAACACTAAAAAGATCATGTTTATACTCCTCAGTAACAAACATCGTTAAAGAAACAGATTGTTCAAATAGCTGCTGAAAGCGCACAGCATACAAACCTTCTTCTTCTGGTGGTTTCCCAATTACCACCTCTTTAAAGTAATCAATAATTGTATTGGTAACGATCTGAATAATCTCTTCTTTTGTTGAGAAATACTTATATAAAGTAACTCTACTAATATTCATGATCTTTGCTATCTCATCCATACTCAAAGAATGAAATCCACTCTTTCGTATAAATGGTAATAATCTGAAAAGTAATTTTTCCTGGGTTTGAAGAAACTTCTGCATTTTTTTTTGCTCATCCTTCAAATTAGTCACCCCCTTATTTGAATAGTATAACTGAAAATAAACATTTTATAAACGTTACTTAGTTAACACTAAATATAAAAGTTGTAAAGTTTGTTTGATGGTGATATGCTTATCTCGATTCCACACACAAAGGAGAGAGTGCATTGAAAACAAGAAAATTAGGCAATAGTGATATTACAGTTTCTTCCATAGGTTTAGGTCTTATGGGTATGTCCGGAGTATATGGTCAGAGTAATGATAATCAATCAATCAAAACGATTGAAAGAGCATTGGATCTGGGTGTTACATTGTTAGACACTGCGGATGTATATGGAAATGGGCACAATGAGGAATTGCTCGGAAGAGCACTGAAAGGTCGTCGAGATCAAGCGGTTGTTGCTACCAAGTTCGCAATTGGCCCTAATTTTCAAGGAGTGAATGGGCATCCCGACTATGTAAGAAAAGCGGTAGAGGATAGTCTGCAAAGACTTGATCTCGATTATATTGATCTCTACTATCAACATCGCGTGGATCCGAATGTTCCAATCGAAGAAACAGTTGGAGCTATGGCAGAGTTAGTTAAGGAAGGGAAAGTTCGTTCTCTCGGGTTATCCGAAGCATCAGCACAAACGATAAGACGTGCTCATTCAGTCCATCCTATTTCTGCTCTACAGACGGAATACTCTTTATGGAGCAGAGAAGTAGAGAACGAAATTCTGCCAGTTGTCAATGAACTAGGTATTACGTTTGTTGCTTACAGCCCTTTAAGTCGTGGATTTATTTCAGGAGACTTACGTAAATTTGAGGATCTCGCTGCCGACGATGTTCGTAGATATTTACCGAGGTTTCAACCAGATAATTTTCAGAAGAATGTTGACATTGTAGATGAGATTATAACAATTGCTAAGGAAAAAGGGTGTACTCCTTCACAGCTGGCATTGGCTTGGTCAATCGCTAAAGGTGCACTGCCTATTCCGGGTACAAGACGTGTCCATTATTTAGAGGAGAATGCCGGTGCTGCGGATATCACGTTGACATCAGATGACTTGGCACGAATTGAAGCTGTTAGCCCTGAATCAGCCGTTCAAGGGGGAAGATACGATGTGGATAGTATGAAAGGTATTAATCTTTAATATTTGAAATTTCGTATTAGACGAGAACATAATGAACTTTAAATAGAGTTTTGCTATCCAAGTTAAATAAAATGAATGAACAACATTTAGCCGTTTCCCAGTTAATCTGGGAACGGTTATTTAATTTCTACCCATAATAACAATGGCTTGATTCATTTGAATGATAAGGCACCGGAAACTTATACTCAGGCACTAAATATAACTGAGTTTAATCAGATCGCATCCATTTTCCACAACTATCGAATAGCATATTGGCATCATCTTTTACTGCCATTGGGTTTTCATTGTCTTGCCTACTGCAAAATAACCCCCACCATGAAAGGGAACGATCGTCGGTCTTTTTAATTTAGCTATCTATATTAGGATATTCCTCAGCATACTTGTGTAATACACATTGAGTATGCTATTGATTTTTATTCTTCTTCAAGGTGGATTAAAAGGTTCATAGGAATTAATCGGTTGCTCGTTGTATTAAGCATCTTGAATGAAGCCAATAATGGATGTGTACGTACATATAAGAAACAAGCTGCTATATTAACGTTAGCGATAAAGAGCGTTCCCCTATATGTTCAGTATCTTGTGCTTTTTTCTGGTAGAATTTAAATCATTTGATTTTTTCATTTGCTTCCTCCTGTTTTCTTGTCAGTAAATGCTACAATGGCTCTAATGTACCTTTACAAAATAAACTGAAAATCAATTGATTTAAACGATATTGTTTATGTTCAATTTACCTTTTAACGATAAAATGAGATAACTTATTAGTAATTGAAGGAGATATTTATATGTTAAATATATTAGTGGTAGAGGATGACGAAAGTACCAGAAAGTTAATGTGTGTGGTCTTACAAACGAGAGGATTCAAAACATACTGGGCCGAAGACGGGATAAAAGCGCTTGAGATCATTGAGAGGCAACATATAGATTTAGTGGTACTTGATTTAATGATGCCGAAGATGGACGGTTACGAATTGACACGGCAACTTCGGGTATTATCGGAACACCTCCCGATCTTGATGGTTACAGCCAAACAGGAACCGAAAGATAAAAGGCAGGGATTTCTTGCTGGCACCGATGACTATATGACAAAACCGGTAGATGAAGAGGAACTGGTTCTCCGGATTAAAGCCCTCCTTCGCAGAGCGCGGATTGCCAGTGAACACAAGCTAACCATCGGGAACGTTGTACTCGACTATGATACGCTGGCAGTAACACGCGAAGAAGAAGTTAACATCCTTCCAGCAAAAGAATTTTACCTGTTATTTAAATTACTTTCATATCCAAACATGATATTCACCCGTTTGCAGCTTATGGATGAAATTTGGGGTATGGAATCGGAAACAGATGACCACACACTAACAGTCCATATCAATCGCTTGCGTAACCGTTTTCGAGAATGGAAAGAGTTTGAGATTATCGCGGTTAGAGGACTCGGTTATAAGGCGGTGCTCCAAACCAAATGAAAGAATTTTTTCGCAAACGAATAAGTCTTACGATCACGTTGGTCATGTTTGTTTTCGGTGTGTTGGTGGCTACATTGCTACTGTTAATCGGCTTTAGCATTCTCCTGCAAAATCTGGATATTATTTCGCTTGCTCCTTCTCCGAGCCAAGGATTAGGTGAACGTCTGTTTTCAATTCTTTTCCTTTTCGGCCTATGCGTATTGATAGGAACTTCACTTACTGCATTTCTCAGCAAAAAAGCATTGAATCCTATACGCAAGGTCATTGACTCCATCCATAGGGTTGCAGATGGCGACTTTAGCGTAAAGGTGAATTTGAAAGGAATTGGAGAATTAGAAGAATTGTCAGAAAGCTTTAATAAAATGACGAAAGAACTTGCGAGTATTGAGACGCTAAGAAGTGATTTCATCAATAACTTTTCCCATGAATTTAAAACGCCTATTGTTTCGGTTCGTGGTTTTGCCAAAATTCTAAAAGAGAATCCTTTATCTGAGGAAGAAAGGCAAGAATATCTTGATATTATCATCAAGGAATCTGAGCGTTTAGCTACGCTCTCCACCAATGTGCTTACTTTGGCGAAATATGAGAATCTTGAAATTCTAATGGATAAAAATCCGTTTAGATTAGATGAACAGATCAGAAGAACCATCATATTAATGGAACCTAAGTGGTCAGCTAAGGATATAACCATTAATTTGCAATTAGACAAAGTCGTTTACAGTGGAAATGAAGAAGTGATCCAGCAGATTTGGATCAATCTTTTGGATAATGCCATTAAATTTTCCCATACAGATGGTTTGATTGAAATTACCCTTGCCATCTTTAATGAAGAGATTCATTTTAGTATCCAGGATCACGGGATTGGCATGGATGAACATACGCAAGCTCATCTTTTTGATAAGTTCTTTCAGGGCGATTCTTCTCATGCTAAAAAAGGATACGGGCTTGGACTTCCTCTTGTAAAACGTATAATAGAACTGTGCAATGGCGATATTATCGTACAAAGCGAGCAGGGAAGAGGCAGTAAATTTAGCGTAGTCTTCTATAGATAAACTGGATGTATTTAACGTAAAAACAGCTGGTAACCGGACAATTCCGGCGTCAGCTGTTTTTTTGCATTTGAGCATTTCCAGCTGTATTCTCCTCATATTCGTAATAGGCTACTGGGTTGAGCCAATCACTTAAGTCACATTAAGAATGCGATACATATGATTGAATTCCTCTATATATTCGTCAAAATGCGCTCACCTATAATAAAGAGTGTAGCCGCCATAAATGATTCCTGATCATTGAGTGGTGTGCTTCAGCCTAAATTAGCTGTATATAGTGACAAAGTTAAACAGATCACCAAATAAAGGAGAACGATGTTATTGGAGTTATATCCCTATGAATTGGAGCATATTGAGACCTTGCGGCGTCATGCATCAGAATGTATGGTTCTGTTGAAGGCAAATGGCGATTTCCCACTTAGCAAAAACGGCGAAATCGCTCTCTACGGCAGTGGCTCGCGCCAGACGATCAAAGGCGGTACCGGCTCAGGTGACGTAAACTCTCGGTTCTATGTCACAGTGGAGCAAGGTTTGGAGAAAGCTGGGTTTAACATCACCACCAAGGACTGGATGGATCGTTACGATCGTGTGCAGGAGCTGGCTCATCAGGAGTTTGTCGCTGGCATCAAGTTCAAAGCTCAAGCCACCGGCGTTCCAGCGATCATGCTGGGAATGGGCGCCGTGATGCCTGAACCGGAATATGAACTGCCGATTGAAGAAGCGGGCGATACTGCGATCTACGTGCTTTCTCGTAATTCGGGAGAAGGATCTGACCGTAATGTCGTAGGCGGTGACGTGTTGCTGACAGAAACCGAAATCCGCGACATTAGGGCAATTGCCAATACCTACAAACAATTCATGCTGGTCCTGAATGTTGGCGGTGTGGTTGACCTTACCCCGGTAATAGAAGTACCGAATATCCTAATTTTATCCCAACTTGGTGTGGTCACCGGCGATGCATTAGCTGACGTGCTTCTTGGCAAAAACTGTCCTTCCGGCAAGCTGACGACCACTTGGGCCGCCTGGGAAGATTATTCTCCAATCGGAGACTTCGGCCTTGAGGACGACACCCGCTATCGAGAAGGAGTCTATGTCGGTTACCGCTATTTTGACAGTGTATCCCAAACTCCGCTGTTCCCCTTCGGTTTCGGGCTTAGCTATACAAAATTCAGTATTGTTGAGTCTGTTGCCTCACTGGATGGTAGCCGTGTCAACGTAAACGTAACTGTGAAAAACGTGGGCTCTACTTCTGGCAAGGAAGTTGTTCAGTTGTACGTCTCGGTTCCCTCCGGGAAGCTGGATCAACCATTCCAGACGCTCGCAGCATTTGCCAAGACCGAAGAGTTAGACGCAGGACAGGGACAACAAATAATGCTGAGCTTTGCAATGGAAGAACTCACTTCTTACGACACAGAGCGTACGGTTGATGTGCTGGAAGCAGGAGATTATCTGCTGCGTGTGGGCAGTAGCAGCCGGGACACCCAGATTTGCGGCATCGTTCGCATGAACCAGGAGGTAATTACGCGGCAGCTATCCCACGCAGGCGGCACGCCGGATTTCGAGGACTGGAAGCCGGAAGCTCAGCAATGGACTTATGCCGGGGAATCCGATAAAAGAGCCAATGCTCCGGTATTGATTCTTAGTGCCGATGACTTTGTTGCAGGGGTGAATCCTGCGGTACCGGAAATCGACTCTGCTGTAAGGAATATGGTCGAAGGTCTGTCAGACAGTGAATTGGCCTGGCTCTGTATAGGGAATTACCGCTCCGGCAATGAAAGCGGCAGCGTTATCGGCAACGCAGCCTTCACGGTGGCCGGCGCGGCCGGTGAGACCACTACGCGGCTAAAAGAAAAGGGCATTCCTTCTTTGGTCATGTCAGACGGACCAGCCGGTCTGCGGCTCAGCCGCCAGTACGGTATTGATGAGTTGGGTGTTTACGCCGTGGGAGAATCCATTCCACCGACGCTTGTTGACTTTATGGATGATACGGTGATGGCGGCTCTTGGATTTCAGAAATCGGGAGGAGTGGAGCGCAGCGGCAGGATTTTTGACCAGTATTGTACCGCGCTGCCAATCGGCACGGCTCTGGCTCAAAGCTGGAATCTGGATTTCTGCCGGGCTTGCGGCGATATCGTAGGTGATGAGATGGAGCGATTCGGTGTGCATCTGTGGCTTGCCCCTGCATTTAATATTCATCGTAGCCCGCTGTGCGGCCGGAATTATGAATACTTCTCCGAAGATCCGCTCATCAGCGGCAGAGTGGCCGCAGCCATTACGCGTGGTGTGCAGAGTCATCCCGGGTGTGGCGTAACTATCAAGCATTACGTAGCTAACAATCAGGAAACCAACCGTTTCCGCTCCAACAGTGTCGTCAGCGAGCGAGCCCTACGGGACATTTATCTGCGCGGGTTCAAAATCTGTATTGAAGAATCGCAGCCCTACGCCTTGATGACCTCCTACAATCTGCTTAACGGGGTGCACACCTCAGAGCGTAAGGACATTATCACCGGTATTTTGCGCGAGGAATGGGGCTTTGACGGCATAGTCATGTCAGACTGGGTCGTTAACGGTGTTCAGCATGGGATAAAAAAGTATCCTTATGCCACGGCAGCAAAGAGCATTAAGGCCGGCAACGATGTGATGATGCCCGGCGGCGAAGCGGATCACACGGATGTGCTGACGGCTCTTGCCGGTACCAACAAAGCTGTCACATTGACGCGGGATGAAGTCCAGGGCAGTGCCGCACGTATTATCCATATAGTACTTAGACTGGCGGGGGTCAAGACACGACCATCTATTATTATAGAAAAGGGAGTCTGAGAACATATGAAGACACATGAAATAATTTTAAATGAAACAAGAAATGTGAAGTTTTCGGCTTGGATACAAAACGTGGGCGGTGAATTCGGCAAGCTGGAGAAGCGCCCCGCCATTCTGATTCTGCCCGGCGGCGGATACAGCTTCTGCTCCGACCGGGAAGCAGAGGTTGTCGCTGCTCCTTATCTGAAGGCTGGGTTTCAGGCCTTCATTCTCCGTTATTCAACCGGGGAGCACAAAGATTGGCCTAATCCACTGAATGATTACGAGCAGGCCATGGATCTAATCCTGAACAGGGCGGATGAATGGCATGTGCAGACGGACAAAATTGCGGTTCTCGGGTTTTCGGCCGGTGGACATCTGGCCGCTTGTGCAGCTACTAAAGGAAAACACAGACCTAATGCGGCGATCCTTGGCTATGCAGCTTTGTCGCAGGAAACGGCCGATATGTGCCAACCAGGTATGCCTTCGCCGATTAATGATGTCGACAAAGATACTTGTCCGGTTTTCTTGTTTGCTACCCGAGATGACAATATCGTGTCTGTTCAAGACACGGTGGACTTTGAGAAGGCGCTGCTTGCTAACGGCATCATGTTTGAGTCTCACATCTATGCTTATGGTATGCATGGATTTAGCACCGGCGAAAGCTATCTGAATCCCAATAAAAACTGCAGCCGTGTTTCCCATTGGGTACAGGACAGCATCGAGTGGCTGGCAGAAGTGTTCGGCACGCTGCAATCGGAGGGCTTCAGTGCCCCTGCTTATTCGAGTAGGGTCAACGGAGACTGGGATACAATGTTGTCTGCAGACTGCACCATGGCTCATTTGCGTAAGCAGCCGGAGGCGGTGCAGCAGTTACTTGCAGAGGTCATTGCGGTTATAAGCGCGATTGTGGCGCAGAAAACGGGAAAAGGGTTGAGTATGACCCCATTTTTTAAGATGATAAAGCTTCGGGATCTAATGACAATGATCGGCCAGCCGGAAAGCGCAATTGAGCGGATTGATGCTTCATTAAGGCAGTTCTCTAACATAAGGTGATCAGCAGTAAATAAGAAACGTTAGGGTCTCACAGTCCGGTATCTTTATATGTTCTCCATCATGGATCGCATGTTGGCGATCTCCAGTGTACTAAGCGAGAAATGGCAAGGAACTCCAGGAAAACTATTATACAGCGGTTGTTTAAGGACGAGATAACTAGGCCGTGAGGACATATCAAGGATAAACAAGCATGTTGGTTGCCTTTGATTTGGCCTCAGGGTTTTGCTCAACGATAGAAAAGAAGTGGCTCTTGGGCTTCTTCTCAAAATAAATGATCTTGACTTAATAGACCAAACTCGCTTTGTTCGAAATTTTCTGAATTCTTTGTTTCATACAGTTAAATGCTTAGAACAGACTAGCGCCGTGTTTGTATCGACACTAGCGGTGTTAGTTTTCCCGTTTATTTATTCATATCAATGCCTTCCTAAATATTAAACTGAATCCCCTCATTACAATACCACTGTAAACCACTTTACTAATTCAGACTCACGGTAATCTCTTTCCCACATGTGTTTGTAAGCACGTTAATGGAAAACAAGAAAAAACGCTCAAATTCCCTAATGCTAATGTCAAAGTAGTTTTGCCTTTCTTCCGCAGTTAAAAGGATCAATGCTTTTATTGCTGAAATAAACTTATCAGTTGATCTTCAGTTTATTTTATACTGCTACGCTAGAGCCATTGCAGCATATAGAGTCTACTTGCAAGGAAAAGAGGAAGGGGTAAGTTTAAACCACCATATGCAGGTACTTTTATATTTATTTTAAACTGGAGAAGTAGATTTTTACTTTCACCAGAAAGTCAAGGAGGGAATTATGACAGCTAGGAATTCAAAAAAGAGAAAACAAAGAGGACTGAAAATAGCAGGTACACTTTTGCTGGTAATTATTGCAATAGGCGTTAGTGGATTCATTGCCCTCAAACATTATATAACGGCTGAATTTCCAGAAATAATGGATAATCCGAAGGTTGGAAAATGGTATAACATTTATCCAAAAGGAGCATTGTCCGCTTTGGGTGAACAGTGGCACGGCAATATTAAAATCGGAAAAGAAAATAAAGTCTTAATTAAGTTCTATGGTGGCGGAGTTAGTATAGATGATTACACAGAAGAAAGACCAAATATAAAAGGTATTAAAGATGGCTTTTATAATGTAGCTAACGTAGGCGGTGATAACTTAGCCAAAAGGGGAATTAGTGGAGCTCAAAGTAAAAATCCATTTAAAGATTGGACTGTAATTACAGTACCCTATTCAACAGGAGACTTTCATGCTGGAGCTGGAGCCTATGAATATGTAAAAGAAGACGGTACAGAAGATGTAAAATATCATTATGGCTATATTAACTATACCAAAATGCTCGATGAGGCATTGAAGTACATCGATAATGATCCGGAAGCTTTAGTAATCACAGGTTCTTCTGCTGGTGGATTTGGCACAGCAATTCTTGCTGATGACATCATTGGTCATTTTCCAAACACTGAAAATATTACAGTTGCCGTAGATAGTTCACTTCTTTTATATGACAAATGGCATGAGACTGCGGAGAATATATGGCATGCACCACAAAAAATATCTAATAGATTAACAACGGACAATATAACACTAGATAGCTTAGTTGCTTTAAAAGAAAATTATAATGATAGAGTCAAAATTTTATTTGATTGTTCTGTAAGAGACTCATTGCTTTCTAAATATCAAGGCTATATAACTGATGGAACTTATGCAACATCTAGGGAAAGAGGAGATATTTTTCAAAGTGATTTAAAAGAAATGGTTAATGATCTTCAAGAAAAAATACCAGGTGTTGGAGTATTTATTTTCGAAGGATCGATCAACAAAGATACACATTTAACTCAACATACCATATCAGTTGGGTCTCAAGTATTTAAAAAATTTACAGATGATAAAAGTATTGCTGAATGGATGGATGACGCTGTAAATGGTAATGTGAAAAGTTATGGGTTAAATCTATTAAACAAAAAATATTAGTTTGATATTTCGTTATGCAGCACTCTGTTAACATACAACAGGTGCTGCATTTTTTACGGTGTTGCTTTATTGTTAGTTCAATTGCTTCTAGAGTATTGGCCAGGGCAAATGAGTGACTCAATCATGCTGCCGAACTTGAAATGCGATATGTATGTTTATATTCCTTTATATCATCGACTAATTACGGGAACCTATAATTAAGTTGTAAAACGCAAAAGTGAGCACTTATGATGCGCTTTTCAATTATAATCCGGCGAAAGCCGGATGCTCCATGACTAAGAAAGAGGGGAACTTTATGCCGAACGACGGAACATTTGAGTTACTTGCTGGTTTGCATGACGACAACCAGGCAGCTATGTCTTTTCTCCAAAAACCTGTGTACAATCTTGACGAAATGGATCGCCGGGAGTCTATGATCTCCTTAGTCTATTCTGGTTGTTTCTGTATCAAATCTTCCAAGCACATCGATCCTCAGCAACCCGGTATGGTCTATATCGATAGCAAGGCCACGGAAGCCCCATTAATCGAAAAGCCTACGGCGATGTTCGGTCAACTGGTCGGTATCATTGTCCGGAAATACCTGTTGGAATACAACAAGGAATATGAGGTCCGCTATGCTGGCGCCTATGACACCGAGGGTATGGAGATTCCGGAATTCTCCTTCAAGCTGAAGACTCTACCCCGGATCGAGCCCGGGGTCAAATATCCGGAGCACGACGCCATCGTTCTCCAGGCTGCCCGTGAAGGTGCAGTTTTGCTAAAAAATAATAATACTCTTCCCATGTCATCCGGAAGCTGTGTGAACGTCTTCGGCGCTGCTGCCGTGGTCTTTCGTCTGGGCTGTCTGGGTGCTGGTAAAATTAATCCCCGTTATGGCATCCGGGTCAAGGAGGGCATTGAGAAGTACTCATCTCTGGAGCTTAACCAGGAGCTGTATGAATTTTATACCGAAGAGAAGAATGTCTTTCCGCCGGAGGATGTGGTTGCACGCGCCAAGGACCGCAACGGCACCGCTGTTCTATTTATTACCCGCGGCAGTAGTGAAGCCCATGACGCTCCAAAGGACAAGGGCGGATATTACTTGACCGATGAAGAACGCGGGCTGATTCAGAGAGTCACCGCTGCCTTTGATAAAACAGTTGCCATTCTGAATGTGGCCCATCCCATTGAAACGACATGGATTGAGGAATTCGGTGTGGACGCCGTCCTGCTGACTGGCCTATCTGGCATGGCCGGAGGTCGCGCCCTGGCCGAAATTCTTGAAGGCACCGTCAATCCCTCCGGCAGGTTGCCTAACACCTGGGCCTACGACTATGAAGATTATCCGAGTGCACCTAACTTCCTGACCAAGGAACAAATCGTGAACAATTCCGGAGGAGCCCCATTTCAATACGCAACCACGGTATATGAAGAAGGCTTGTATGTCGGGTACCGCTACTTCGATACCTTCCAAAAGCCCGTAGCCTACCTGTTCGGTCACGGACTTAGTTATACGACCTTTGATTCCAAGCTGAAGTCAGGAGTCAAAACGGATGTATGTACTACGCAGATGGAGATTGAAGTCAAAAATACCGGAACCAGAGCAGGCAAGGAAGTCATTATGCTCTACGCTCACTTTGACGAGGGAAAACTGGAGCAGCCGGACAAGCGTCTGGTGGCCTTCGCCAAGACTAAGGAGTTGCTCCCCGGCGAGGCTCAGATTCTCTCCCTGGAGGTCAGCGAGAAGCGGCTGAAATCCTACAGTGAAGCTGAGGCAGCGTGGATCATCGAATCGGGTAGAATTAGCTTCCTTCTTGGAGGTGCGCCTAATAGGGCGAAGCCGGTCTGGTCCGTGAACGTTCCCGATAAGATCGTTGTAGCCCAGGTAAAGAACAGGGTAGCACCTCCCTTTCTGGTCAAGGAGCTGTCAGCCAAGGACCTTGCCGGGACGTATCCACAAGGTGAATTGACCAAAGTTTATACTGCGGAGGAGTGCGAGGGTAAGCTTCCTTTCAAAAATAGCCGTAATGCTATTGGTAACGATGATGTTCCCCTTGAGCATACCATAGACCGTCTAATCCGCTTTCCCGATCTGGCGAAGGATCCTGCGCTGGTGGAGCAGTTTGTGGCCCAGATGACCGACTATGAGTTAGCCCGTATGAGTGTAGGCGGACAAACTGGTTGGGGCATAGAGGATAACGGGTATGCGGGAACTCTTTTCAATGAAAAAGTCTTGGACAAATATGAGATCCCGGACTATTTCTTTGCCGACGGAAATAATGGTCTTAACATGTTTGAGGCCAACATTGGCTTCCCCGTCTCCACTACGGTATGCGCCAGCTTCAACGAGGAGCTATCCTATGCCGAGGGCACAGCCATTGCCCGTGAAGCCAAAGACATGAACCTACACTGTCTGCTGGCTCCGGCTCTCAATCTGCAGCGGAATCCACTTTGCGGACGACATACGGAGTATTTTAGTGAAGATCCATTCCTCGCTGGTCGTATGGCTGGCCAAGAAAGCCGTGGCTTCGAAGAGTCCGGTGTCTCCAGCTGCATGAAACATTTTTTTGCTAACAACGCCGAGACCATGCGCAACACCAACCACAGCATTATGAGCGAACGCACTGCACGGGAGTTGTATCTGGCAGCATTTGAAACCGCTTTTGAAGTAAATAAACCGGATACGGTGATGACCGGCTACAACGCGGCAAATGGTGCTTACTGTTCAAATGATGAGGAGCTGCTCCGCGGCATCCTGCGGGAGGAGCTTGGCTTCACGGGCTATGTCATGACAGACTGGAACGGCTATGGTGATGAAGGAATGTCAGCTCCACTCGCCGCCGGGGTAAGCTGGCTGGCACCTGGGAATCCCGATGATACACTGGTTACGCCAATTGAAGCAGCGCTGAGGTCCGGGGATTTGCCACGGGCACGGGTGCAAAAGAACCTGGTTGATCTGATCAAGGTCGTCCTCAAGTATCAAGAGGCATGACAGGTCTGCCGGTATGTGTGTTCCTTTAACAATTCTCAGGAGTGTGGGTATCATGACAAAAAGTCTAGAAGAATGGATTAAGTTGGCCAAAGAACGTCAAGTCGAGGATTTAGAGGGAGAACCAGAGGAAGGACAATGGTATAGAATTCCGGTTCCTGGTGCAGTTTGCGCAGGAGGCTCACCTTACTGGGGCTACCTGCGTAAAGGTACTGAACCGAACCTCATTGTCTGCTTTTCTGGCGGAGGGGTATCCATTAATGAATATACTGCTGCTAGGCCTAACCGCTTAGGTGTAACAGGGGAGACGTTTTACTCTTCTGAAGATACCATGCCTATCAACGATTTGATCTTGGACATCGGTATATTTAATGATGAACCGTCTAATCCATTTCGGAATTGGAGCCATATCTTTGTGAGCTACTCTACAGGTGATTTTCATGTAGGGAATGGAGATTACCATTATACATCACCTGACGGATCTCCTGCTGTACTTCACCATCATGGTTACCGCAACTACCGGGGGTTAATGGATCAGGCAGTCAAGCACCTATCCCCTCCGGCGAAGCTGTTGATTACTGGCGCCAGTGCAGGTGCCTTCGGTGCTTCGGCCTTAGCTTCGGATGTCATGAGTTATTTTCCAGATTGCCATGATGTGACATGCTGTCCGGACAGTTCGTTACTTCTCTACGATCAATGGCAGGTAGTCGCTCGGAATATATGGCAGGCGGAGGAACGGATATGGAAACCCGTACATAGCTTCGATATCTGTCTTGACTGGATGCGCAACCTCTACGCCGAGAAAGGCAATAATATAAAGTATCTTTATACTTGCTCCATTCGGGATGCTATGCTGGCCAAGTATCAACACTTTATTGATTACGGTACACTAGAGCTGACTCAGGAGCAGTGTCTGCAGTTTGAGAAGGATCTCAAGGGGATGATCGATGTTCTGAAGGCAGAGCTCCCAGGTATTGGCCTCTTCCTGACCGACAGTCCCGCAGCGGGGATGGCGCCGGAAGTTCCAGGTACTCAGCATACGAGGATTCTAGACTTCAATTTCCCTCTATCTGACATACATGGTGTCAGTCTTCGGGACTGGATGTGGAGTGGTGTGAATGGGACCGTTTACGATGCGGGTCTGGAACTTTTAAACAAGGAGGAATCTTAAGGACCGAAACTCTATCAAGCTGTTGGACAGTGTTAAAAAGATTCCCCAATGAGCAATGTTTTACAGTATGAGTTTGGTAGATAGAAAGGCAGTAGACCATTTGGATCGTCAAACAACCAGATTGTCTACTGCCTTTCCTCTTTTATTTCTCAATAGGTACTTTGAAAAAGATTAGTGAAACCCAAAAAAGTCTAATCGGCTTCCGGAAACTTCTAAAGTTAAAATAAGATGATAACTTCGTTTCATTTTGTTAAGTATCAATTATATAGCTGTCCTAAGCTTGTTCAAAACAATAATTTCTTAAAAGTCCTAGATAAAATGATAACTTACTTTATTCTTCCAGTTCACTGCTTTTATCCCAGACCAGCTCCATGCGAATTCCGCCGTGTTTATTTTGGGTAATATTCAAACACGCTTTGGAGCCAAGCTGAATAAGCATCCGTTGCCGAATGTTCCATAACGCACAGCCCATCGTATCATCTAGTGGTTGTTCAATGCGATGCAGCAGGCTCCGAATCTCTTCCGGATTCATGCCTTTCCCGTCGTCTTCTACTACCAGAGACAACCGATCTCCATCATCAGTACCTGATATGTGTATGAGTCCGGCACTTTGCTTTTTCTCAATTCCGTGGATTACGCTGTTCTCGACCAACGGTTGAATAAGCAGCTTGGGAACAAGCAGGGACATCATGGATTCCGGAATATTAATTTGCGCATGCAGGCGGTTGATACGCAAACTCTGAATATTAAGATAATTACGGACAACACCGATTTCTTTCTCAAGTGTGGTTAGCGGATCGTTGATCCGCGTTGTGTAGCGGAAATATTCAGCCAAATTCTGGGTCATGGCATTCACAGCTTCGTCATTTCCCATACGGTTCATATTATTGATAAAGAACAGGCAATTGTACAAAAAATGCGGATTAATTTGCGCCTGCAGTTGTTTAACCAATGCTTCTCTTGAAATGATTTTTTCTTTGTATACATTTTCAATCAAATCCTCGATTTGCTGTGCCATATTATTAAAATTGTGATACAGAATAGCAAACTCAGTATTGGACGTTCTGCTGATCCGGTGCGAGAAGTCGCCCTTTTGAAGATGACGGACACCTTTCAACAATGTAAGAATCGGGACTTGCACTTTTCGATAGAAAAATATCAGGGTTATTACTCCGGACAAAAATAACAGAACACAGGTGATGTAAAAGAAGAATTGAGTCCTTACAATGGGTTGAAGTGCTTTGTCCAGAGGAACATAATCCACCATATACCATCCTAATGTCTGCGCTTTCAAAAAACTGACCATATAATCCTTATTGCCGATTTCTATTAACTCAGTTCCTTCGCTTTTATCCATCATCATTGGAGATATTTTGGAAACCAGTTCCTGGACTAGGCTACTCTGATGGGAACGGTTTGCAATGATCAGGGAATCAAAGGAATAGAAGAAGGGATCATTATTTTCTATCTTGGCTGAGTCCAGCATATTTTCCAAATTAGCTTTCGGAAAAGTTACCCGGACGGTATACTGATCATATTTCCTGTACATGGAGAATAACTTTTGTTGCCCTTCCAATACCCATTGCCCTTCTGCCAAGTCAGCTGAAGGGAATGTCTCGTTTTGGGATGAACCTACCCATTTATTCAGCAGAGTTGAATAAATGTCAATTTGGACATTCCAACCCTGTGTAAAGCTCTGCAGCTTTATTTTTTCCGAGAGATCCAGTATAAGCTGGTCCTGTTCGTAATTATCCATCATGTCCACAGATTTCAGTAATCCCATTTTAGATTCCGCATTTAGAGCAACAGACAACATGTTAAGCTGTTCAACATTGAAATCTAAAGAATTAACCAAGATACGAAGTCGGTTCAGGTTGTTCGTTTGAATATCCTTTTTCACCGTATCTAAACTGGTCTCCACGGTATACGAATACATCATCAAGACTACTATTGTAGATAGTAAAATAATAATTACCGCGCTGAGAAAGGTCCGATATTGCTTTAACATGACAACAAATCCTTTATAAAGAGGTATCCCCATTATAAGAATTCGTGCTATGACTGGCAATGCGTATCGTTTGAAAACTAAATAAAACTTTAGAATGCGATATCTATGTTTATATTACTATATTAGATCTATTTAGTATGCGATATGAATGTTCGGAATACGTTATTTAACAGCAGGAAGCATTTTTCTATAATTAAAGACGTATTCAATAACATCATCAGGGGGTTCTGTATGAAGATGAAAAACAGAGTGCTGACCTTAGCACTTGCCGCTGCCATGCTGACAATGGGAGTGCTTGGTTGCAGCAACACCAATAATCAGGGCAGCAGCGAGAATGACACGGTCAACAAAGAAACCAAAGAGCTGAATATTGTGAACGGGAAAATTGAACCAACCGCGACGTTTACGACAATTAGGTTAGATAATCCGGCCGTTAAGTTTAGAGACGGAGAATCGATTTCAGACAATGTGTTTACCCGTTGGGTTGATAATTCGCTTGGGGTAAAGATTAAAACCTTGTGGACGGGCGGTGCTACAGACGGCTCGTTTACCACGAAGTTGAAGCTCATGCTCTCTTCAGGAGAAGAAATGCCGGATATCGTCAATTTGGGAGATCCCAATTCTATTAATCTTTTAATTGAGTCAGGCAAGTTTATGGATGTGGAAGATGTGTTTGAGAAATACGCATCACCCATCTATAAAGAGGCGGTCGCTGCAAAAGAAGATGCGTGGCTACCGTTCATCCGTGACGGCAAGAAAATGGCAATTCCTTCAGCCGATGAAGATTTTGGTCAAGCACAATCGGTGTTATGGATTCGCCAAGATTGGCTGGACAAGCTGAATTTGAAAGCTCCTACTACGATTGAAGAACTGGAAACAGTTATGGATGCGTTCGTCAATCAGGACCCAAATGGTAATGGAATCAAAGACACGTTTGCCCTAGATTTTTCCATGAAGGAAAGGTTGAGCGGAGCAGCCATTGGAGATGCCTCTTGGATCTTCGGGCTATTTGGATCCGTACCAGAAAGATGGTATCCAGGAGAAGACGGTAAACTCCAATACGGGTCCGTTCAGCCTGGTATCAAGCAGGGATTGGTAAAGCTGAATGAGTGGAAGAGCAAGGGGTATATTGCCAGCGATATTGCCTTACATGATACTAATACGATTGTGCAAGCGGTCACATCGGATAAGATAGGCATCGTATCTGCCCCTTCGTTTTTCATGCAATATCCCGGCTCACTTCTGCTCGCTAGCAACCCAAATGCTCTATATGTACCGTATTCGCTTCCTGTAGGCGCTAACAGTCAGAATATGCGCACCAATTTGAATATCGTCGGTGCAACGTTAATTAACAAGGATATTTCAGACGAAGCGTTGCAGGCTTACTTTCATTATATGAATTCGATGTATGGTGTGTTTGAGTCAGAAGACCCGTTTTACTTCAAAGGGTACCAGGAAGGGTATGATTATATCGTCAAAGACGGCAAAATTGTAACGGATGAGAAAGAAATTCCAGGTGGAAAGATTGACACGAGTGTTTATGTCTTTGGAGCGGCACTTGCACACCCAATTAAGAATAAAGAACTGTTTGATAAAATCGCCAATCAGGAAAACCTTACGGAACAGGATCGCGCCCTGATGATCAGTACAGGTACGAGTGAGGGTTCCAACCCAATGCAAAAAACGGTCTACGATGCATATCTGGTCAGTAAGAAGCAAGCTTCGGCGAATGTAAAGCAATATTATATGGGGCCGACGACCTCCACGATGTCGTCCCGAAACGAGCTGCTGCAAAAGATGCAGATGGAGGCCTTCACGAAAATTATTTACGGTGAAGCTGCTGCGGATACGTTTGATCAATTTGTGGAGAAATGGAAATCCACGGGTGGAGATACCATTACAAAAGAAGTAAATGAATGGTATGATTCTATCAAATAAATCATGATGATTAATAGGGAGCTTGATGCAGGTAACTGCATTAAGCTCCCTTTTTTTTGAGTGGTAGACCTTACAATTTTAATATTTAGAATGCGTTATTAGTATTTGTATTGCTTTATATCAAGCCGAAATCGCTGAAATTATAATGAACATAGATGATAAGAATCAGCTGGGAGGATTTAGACCATGGGCATGAATACTGCTGTACCTGCTGTACCAACAAAAAAACTGAAATTATCCAGAACAAAAGGTAGTTGGGGATTATATTTGATGATCCTGCCTGCGGTGGTACTGACCGCGATTTTTGTCTATGTACCCATGAGTGGCCTCTTAATGGCCTTTCAGGATTATAAGCCTTATCTGGGGATCTCCAATTCTCCCTGGGTCGGGTTAGACCAATTCAAGTTTTTATTTGAGTATCCTGACAGCATCCAAGTCATTTGGAACACCCTGAAAATTTCGTTCCTCAAATTAGTCATCGGCATGATCAGTACGCTTGCGTTTGCGTTGTTAATCAATGAAGTGAAACATAAATTTCTGCGCACTTCGGTTCAGACCTTTGTGTTTCTGCCTCACTTCATTTCCTGGGTGGTGCTCGGGGGCATTTTCATCCAGCTGCTGAATCCGGAGTATGGATTGGTGAATCAGTTGCTCCAAGCCCTGGGGCAGGAGCCTGTGTTCTTCCTGGGGAGCAACCACTGGTTTGTGCCCATTGTGCTCTTGACGGACGCATGGAAAGAATTCGGCTACGGGTCCATCATTTATCTGGCGGCTCTGGTGGGCATTAATCCGGCTCTATATGAAGCCGCTCAAATCGACGGAGCGGGCAAACTGAAACAAATGTTGAATATCACCCTTCCAAGTCTGATCCCCACCATCTGTGTCATGCTGACGATCTCTCTGGGCGGCGTACTCAATGCAGGCTTTGACCAGATCTTCAACTTGTACAATCCGCTGGTCTACGAAAGCGGCGATATCATCGATACCTTTGTGTACCGCATTGGCTTGATCGGGGGGAACTACAGTTTCGGTACAGCCATCGGATTATTCAAGTCCGTGGTGGGTCTGATCCTGATTTTAGTGGGATACCGAATCGCTTACAAAGTAGCAGGATACAAGATTTTCTAAGGAGTGGACCTAATGCGTACAACAGCCAAATTCAGTACATTTCAACTCATCAACAATCTGGTCATGATCATGCTGGCCGTGATGTGTATTCTGCCCTTTCTGCATGTGTTGTCTGTATCTTTAAGTTCCAGTGCAGCCGTATCCGCTAATCAAGTGACGTTCTGGCCGATTGGTTTGAACTTGGGTTCCTACAGCAAGGCACTGGAAGATACCCAATTACTTCGTTCCCTCTGGATCTCGGTGGAGCGAACCTTGTTAAGTGTCACGCTGGGACTTCTGGTGACCAGCATGGCAGCCTATGTGCTCTCCAAAGGGGGAGGACGAAACGGGATTGCGGGCTACAAATGGTTTGTCGGATTTTTTATTGTAGCGATGCTGTTTAACGGGGGGATGATCCCGACGTATCTGGTGGTGACCAAAATCGGTCTGTATAACTCGATATGGGCATTGATCCTGCCGACGATGGTCAATGTCTTTAATATCATCCTGATAATGAATTTTTTCAAGGCATTGCCGAAAGAGCTGGAAGAAGCGGCTTTTATCGACGGTGCCGGGCATTGGAAAGTGTATCTGAGAGTCATGATGCCCTTATCGCTGCCTGTCATGGCGACTGTGGGTCTGTTCACCGTAGTAGGGGAATGGAATGAATGGTTATCAGGTCAAATCTATATGAAGCCTGAGAATGTTCCTCTAAGTACATTTTTAAAAGCCGCTATATCCATGCCTAATATTGATATCAAGAATGCAGAAGAGGCCGCGAAATTCAATGCCTTGTCCCTGAATTCTGCGCAGATCTTCATCGGAGCTTTACCGATCTTGCTGATCTATCCGTTCCTCCAAAAATTCTTTGCTAAAGGTATCGTCATTGGTGCAGTGAAGGAGTAGGACAAGCTTGATAAATTACATCTAAATTTAAGGAGAAGAATGACAAATGAGTTATAGCCAAGAAGCAATCGCGAGAACTTTGGCAGGCGAAGGTACTGTAATCGTTAACGGTGCGGAAGTGAAGGTCTGCAAGGGTGCAGACTATCCTGAAGGCAAGCTTGACCCCTGGCTAATGGAAATATTGAAGCGGAAAAACAAGCTCAATGAAAAGGATGATACACCTGGTGTAGACATTGCTGCATTAACAGGTGTAGATATCGAGAAGTTAATTTCTGGTGAGGAAGATCCGGCTCAACTGATGTTGGTCCTGCGTAATTTACAAGAGAAAGTTCACTTGAACGCTGATAACGAAGACAGCATCAACCTCTGCGAAGGAGAAATTGAGGTTACATATGAGGACCGGGTATATTATCGCAACATTAACCGCTTATGGCGCTATCAGAGGCCAAATATGGACACTCAAAAGGCCTATCCATGCTTCATTCATTTTCACGGCGGGGGATGGTTTACCGGTTCTCCCCGGGGGAGGGATAATATGTTGAAATATATTGCTGAAAAATCGGACGCGGTCATATTTGATTTCGATTATTCGCTTGCACCAGAATACCGTTTCCCAGAAGCCTTTAATGAATGTTATGAAGTCATTAAGTACATCTATGATCATGCAGAGCAGTATCATATTGATCCGAAGCGAATAGCAGTTGGCGGCGGCAGCGCCGGAGCGAACCTGACGGCTGGGTTGACACTACGAGCTAAACATGAAGGGCGGAACGGGCTCATCGCTCTTCAAATTTTAATTAATCCGCCACTTTTGTGGACAGATGACCATCCCGATGGATTTATTTGGTCTATAAATCAGTTTCCTGTTACTGAAGGAGGAGAATCCTTTTTTGGAAAACAAACGGATCGCGCCACGGATTGGGCTTTGCGCTTGATGGCCCAAAACTATATGGGCAAAGAACCGCTAAGTAATATATACTTTTCTCCCATGTTGGCGGATGATTTTAGCGGGCTGCCGCCTGCGCTGGTCGTTACCGCCGAGCTGGATGGCCTACGGCTGGAAGCAGAACATTACGCAGGCCAATTAAAAAAAGCAGGAGTTCCTGTTAAAGCTTGCCGCTACAATGGAACTAATCACGATTCACTGGCTTACTTCGGTCATTTTCCGGCAGGAGAAGCGTGTGCAATTGAAATTGTGAACGAACTGACCAAGATGTGATAGGGGGGCAAGGGATGAATGAGATAAACTTTGACTTGCAGCGCTACGCTGCAAAAGCGCGGCAGGCCGCAGCAGAAGGTGCTGTACTGCTCAAAAATGATTGCAATGTTTTGCCTGTTGCACCAGGAAGTAAGGTCGCTCTGTTTGGCCGTTCACAGTTTAACTATTACAAGTGCGGTACCGGATCCGGGGGATTGGTCAATACCAAATATGTTGTTGGGATTGCTGAGGCCTTGGAAAGTAAAGATGGCTATGAGATTAATCAGGCGGTCAAGCAGTCTTATCTCGAATGGGTGCAGGAGCATCCGTTTGAAAAAGGTTCTGGTTGGGGTAAGGAACCGTGGTTTCAAGAAGAAATGTTCCTTCATGCTGATCTGGTTAAGCAAGCGGCCAGGGAGTCAGAAGCGGCAATCATCATTCTTGGCCGCACAGCTGGGGAAGACCAGGATAACAAACCGGAAGCCGGAAGCTATTTACTGACAGAAGCTGAGGAAGTTATGTTAGAAATGGTTTGTAAAGAATTTGAACGGACTGTGGTGTTGCTGAATGTAGGCAATATCATAGATATGAAATGGGTGGAGATTTATAAACCTTCGGCTGTGCTGTATGTTTGGCAAGGTGGACAGGAGGGCGGCAATGGTGTTCTCGATGTTTTGACCGGAAGGATAAGTCCGAGCGGACGAATGACAGACACCATAGCAAGAGACATTGAGGATTATCCGTCCACGGCGAATCATGGGGGTTCAATACGCAACTTGTACCAGGAGGATATCTATGTTGGATACCGCTACTTTGAGACTTTTGCCAAAGACCGTGTCCTGTATCCATTTGGCTTCGGCCTGTCCTACACCACATTTGAAACACGGACAGAACGGATAGAGCGTTTGAACGATAGTGTCCGGATTTATGTTACTGTTACCAATACCGGAGATAGGCCAGGGAAACAGGTCGTTCAGGTTTACTGTGAAGCTCCGCAAGGCAAACTGGGTAAACCAGCCCGCGTGCTCGCTGGGTTTGCGAAAACCAAAGAACTGATTCCGGGTGGAAAACAATCCGTTGAAATCGAAATAAATTTTAAAACAATAGCGTCCTATGATGATGCCGGCATCACTGGGTGCAGATCGGCTTGGGTATTGGAAGCCGGGAGCTACATCTTCCATGTGGGAGATCATGTGAGGAATGCGAAATCCTGCGGGAGCATTGCCATAGACAAGCTGCAGGTACTGGAACAATTACAGGAGTCCATGGCACCGGTTGTTGCATTCGAGCGAATGCGTTGTGCCTCTGACGGCAGTCTAATCTATGAACCGGTTCCAATACGGACTATAGAACCAAAGACGCGCCGCGTGGAAACTCTTCCAAATGAAATTCCTTATACTGGAGATAAAGGATATAAGCTTGCAGATGTCAAATCGAATATGGTCAGCATGGAAGATTATATTGCTCAGCTTTCGGATGAAGATTTATGTTGTATTGTGCGTGGTGAAGGCATGAGCAGTCCAAAGGTTACTCCGGGTACAGCCGGCGCATTCGGCGGTGTGACAAAGAGGTTGGAAGCTTTCGGAATCCCTCTTGCTTGCTCAGCAGATGGTCCGAGCGGTATACGTATGGACTGTGGAAATACAGCATTTTCCATGCCCAATGGGACCTGCCTGGGCTGTACTTTTAATGAAGCATTGCTGAGAGAACTGTATGCGTACGCAGGTTTGGAACTGCGGAAAAACCATGTGGACACTCTACTTGGACCCGGAATGAACATCCATCGTAATCCTCTGAATGGCCGGAATTTTGAATATTTCAGTGAGGATCCGTTCCTGACGGGCAGGATGGTGGTTGCACAACTGCATGGTATGAATCCCTATGATGTGACGGGTACCATTAAACATTTTGCATGCAATAGCCAGGAGGCGCACCGCAACACGGTGGAGGCTGTGGTATCGGAAAGGGCCCTGCGGGAGATTTATCTGCGAGGGTTTGAAATTGCGGTCAAGGAGGGCAATGCGATTTCGGTTATGACTTCGTATAACCCGATCAATGGGTTTTGGTCTGCCAGCAACTATGATCTCACAACTACAATCCTGCGGGGACAGTGGGGCTTCAGAGGGATTGTAATGACCGATTGGTGGGCAAAGGGAAATGACGAAGGAGAAGAGGGGAGTGTCCAGAATGTGGCAGCAATGATACGGGCACAGAACGATTTGTTCATGGTAGTAAGTGACTCCGAGCAGAATGCCCGAGGGGATAACTCGGCCGAAGCCATGCGGGAGGGAACCGCGACACGGGGTGAGTATCAGCGCTCAGCAATGAACATTTGCCACTATTTGATGGGAACAACAGCTTTTAACCGGATGCATGGGATGGAAACAGAGCTGGACAAGGCATTGGCTGCCTTCAGGGAAGAGGAAGGCGATGTGGTCTTGGATATACTTTCGGTACCAGTGGAAAAGGAGTCTGTTGTGTCAGGAGAGATATTTGATATCTCTCGGGGACGGAGTACTTTTATACGAGCTGACCTAAAGGAGCGGGGGATATACCGGGTGGAGTTGACGTGCCGCGCTGGCGCTGAGAACAGTGAACTTGCCCAAATTCCAGTGAGTATTTTCCACAATGCTGAATTTATGCACACAATAACGCTGACAGGTGCAGATTCTGAATGGAAAACCTACACGGTTGATATCCAGCAGCCGATTTTGCAAAAGCACACACACTTTAAGTTCGTTTTTAGCCAAAGCGGAATGGAAATCAAGGAGTTTAGAATCATTATGACCAGCTCTTTGGAGGAACGTATTCAGCAGGCACTATCAGTCCCCGGCGGTCAAATTTAGTAACTGGGTACAATTTAGCAAAAAAAGGCTTCCAGTAATCAATTACCTGGGAGCCTTTTGTCGTGTGATCGATAAATAAGTTTTACCGGTTCCGATAATCCTGCGGCGTCTTGCCGAAATGTTCCTTGAAGATTTTGATGAAATGAGGGGTTGCCTGAAAGCCCAGCTGGTCGCTGATTTCAGATATTTTCAAGTCCGTATTTCGCAGGAGATGAACCGCTCTTTCCATTCGGAAATGATAAATATAATCACCAATCGTTTCATTCATAACCGTCTTGTAAATCTTGGAGAGATACACCGGATGCAGACCCACATGGTCGGCAATGATTTGCAATGAAATCCCCTCAGACAAATGTTCATGAATAAATGTTCGGACTTTGGTGGCAACCTGCTGTTGTGCATTCTCCATTTGGGTCGACGTCTTAGCCTTTAATGCAATTATAATTTTACTTGCCCAGTCGTAAATTCGTTGTCTTGAGAGATGCCCCTTCTTGCGGAGCAACAAATCGAATTCTGGTCCCATCTGATCATATAAGCTGGATCCATTCGGCTGGAAACAGATGGTGAATGAGGATGAGAGATAAAGCAGCACTGTAAATAATTGATCCTGTGAAAGATCGTAAGATTGTTCGTCTGCACTACTGCCGACAATGAGCAATTCATCAATCTTGGCAATCGCCTCGTCCCAGCTGCCTGAATCCAGCAGTGTTGAAAGTGCAGGCGGAGCATATAATTTTTTGACGATGGAGCTCTGAGGCTGCTCACTTTTTTCATTAATGGTTAGGAAGAAACTTTTATTATTTCCAATATTCCGGTTAATGGCGTTTATTGCGGCCAAATATAAGTTTTGCAGGTCGTCTGGAAACTTGGCGATGTTGCTTAGGCAGATCGAGAGCGAGCCCTTCAGGAATTTTTGGACATGGTTCTGCAGCTTCACTGCAAATGAATCCACCAAGTGCAAGTCGTCTGACTGGTTGCCTTTGATGAGAAAAACTAAGTATCCCTGCTCGGTGACGCAGTGCCATAAAGTGAACAATTTTTGGAACACTTCATCTGCAATGTTGGTAACGGCATATTCAAGGAGTGATAAGGATTGGAGGTCGTACCCCGAGAAGTCCTCCTCCATGCGAACAACCATCATCATATAGGGGTCATCGAACCGAAAGGGAACACCTACCAGAGCAAGTCTCTCATCCAAAACCTCATGGCGGATGATCTTGTTCTTAAGCAGGTCGTTAAGCAGCTGTGACCGCATCAGTGGGAGATTAGCCTCTAGGGTTTGCTTAATACGCTGGAAGGATATGACTTCCTTCCATTCCTCTTCAACATTATGAATTGCTTTCTTAACCGAGTTAATTAACTCATTATAATCGACTGGCTTAAGCAAGTAATCCTGTGTCTGAAAAGCTAAGGCTTTTTTGGCGTATTCAAACTCGTCATGTCCCGAAAGGATGATACAGCGGATTTTGCGTGAATAATGCTGCATCACTTCGATTAACTCCAATCCGGACATTTCTGGCATCTGAATGTCCGTAATCATAATGTCAATCGAATACTTGGCCGCAATGTGCAGTGCTTCTTGCGCAGAGTATGCACAATGTACCTCTTCTATTCCATAATCTTTCCATTGTACAGTCATAGCCAGACTATCTACGACAGAGGTCTCATCATCAACAATAAGTAGTTGGTACATAATTTTATTCCTCCGGTTGGTTGCTAATCTCCCATTTCTGCTTGAGGTAACCTCATTATATGAATCTGTTAGTCGGCTGGCAATGTCTATAGACTGGAATTCCGTCTTAGATTAGAAATGAGATATTTATGTTTGGATTCCTATATATCAACAGCTAAATACAGGAACCTATAATTAAGCTGTGAGGAAAGTATAGAATTTGTCAACACATGACTAAAATCTATTACCAAGAAAGGATCCAAATTATCTATGCAAACATCAATTAGACCGGGGCAAATCTGGCTGGATACGGAAGGCAAACGAATTCAAGCTCACGCAGGTTCTATCTTTTACGAGAATGATACGTTCTATTGGTACGGTGAGAATAAGGAGAAGACAACACCGGGCAGCGGAATCTGGCACTGGGGAGTCCGTTGTTATTCGTCCAAGGACCTTTACAATTGGCAAGATGAGGGGTTGATTATTCCCCCAGTGGAAAATGATCCTGCTTCTTCTCTTCATCCAGCCAGTTATATGGATCGTCCACACATTATTTTCAACAAGAATACCGGGAAATATATTTGCTTCCTCAAGATTATGGAAAAGGATAGCACCCAGACTCTGACCATCATGTCCGCAGATCAATTACTAGGGCCTTATATGATGATTAAAACCAAGTTCCGCCCTTTAAATATGAGTGCCGGTGATTTCGACCTGGCAGTTGCACGGGACGGGAAAGCGTATTATTACTTCGAACGGGTTCACAGTGAATTGATTTGTGCTGATTTGACCGCGGATTATACAGGTGTAACGGGATTTTATTCAACTCATTTCCCCAATTTTTATCCGCCTTACGTCCGTGAGGCCCCGGCATATTTTACAAGAAGAAACTTGCATTATTTGGTGACCTCAGGTACGACAAGCTATAATCCGAATCCTTCAGAAGTTGCATGTTCACGGTCTTTCCACGGCCCATTCGAAATTCTGGGTAATCCGCATGTGAATGATCCCTCAAATACTTCCTTCTGTTCCCAGATCTCTTCGGTATTCAAGCATCCGAAGAAGAAAGATCTGTATATCGCCTTGGCTGACCGCTGGATTACTGATGAAGAAGGCATGATTTCATATGACGTTCTGGCTGACGCCTATGACCGGTATTTTAATCCAGACCGCCAAGATGAACCAGTTACGTTTACCGGTTCCTCTTATAATGTGAATGAGAATACACATAAAGCAGATTATGTTTGGCTACCGTTCCGGTTCGACGGGAAGATGGCTTATCTGGACTGGAAAGACGAATGGCGGATTGAAGATTATGATTAATCATGGAGCGAAGGAGGAACATGCATGAAACGTGATATCCGAAAAATGATGGCACTATTATCGGAAGCCAATGTAAAAGAACAGGACCTGCCTTTCTCCGTTGAAAAACGGGATATTGAAATTCCTTTCATTTCAAAAAACGGCACTGTGCGCCGGCGTCCCCTTCGTATTTATGTTCCGGAAACTGGGCCGACTCCGAAACCGCTGGTGTTCATCGCGCATTATGAAATGCCCGAAAATGACGCAACGTTGAACCTTTATTTGAGGAAAGGCTGGGCTGTATCGACACCGATTGATTTTCAGTCTGAATATAATGGGAATCTGATCGATGACGACCTGATTTTCAACAGCGCCGCATTATCAGCCGTCAGGAAGCAGCCCGACATGGACCGGACACGGATCGTTGTCAGTGGGGGAAGCGCCGGCGGCTATATGACGCAGATGTTGTCTGTTCTGCATCTTGGTCTCTGCTGCTCTGTTTCCTTTAGCGGAATTACCAATATATTATTTAACATGAAGTATCTTCAGTCAGCAAACGAACATAACAAGGAGATTCTTGAAACGCTAACCGCAGACGAACGAAAAGACTTCATTCGCTGTCTGGAAGTAATTCCAGTGCCTATAATCGGTGCGATATTCGGACAGTTCGCTCCAATTCTGGCAAAGATCCAGGAGAATTCACACGGCGAGATTTGGAAGGCTTTATCTCCATCCTGCATGGCAAGATGTTTTACCGGTCCGGTATTATTTTCTCATTTTACCTCTGACTTGCTGGTACCCATTGATCAACTGACCAAACGATTCACATATGCCGAGCTTGACAAGTCCCTTCCCGACGGATTCCGTATCCGTATGTCAGAGTTCCCGCTCGAAGAAGAGCTGCAGCGATCAATGGCTGAAATGCTTCCTGCAGGTGATTTATTTGAGAATCTTTGTCCGCCCCCGCAAACATCAGGAGAAAATTTCAAGCTCTCCTTCGATCTCAGCAAACGCTTCAACATACTCGTATTCGATGAAGGCAATGTCGAAGCAGAGGGTGGGCATTATAAAAAAATGGATCTTGGTTCCATTGACGCGACCGCCTATATACAGGCTCAGCTTCAGAAGTCGTCCAGAGAAACAAACTGGCTGACCGCCGGAAAACTGGCGCTCATGGCTGAGCGGTATGCGGGAAAAGGCTTCCTGATTCCCGGACAGGCTGGCATCGACGATACCGTTTATGGTTCGGTTGCTATGAACTGTCAGGAGATTCTTGAGGAGCTGTCGGAGTTTGGCGAGCTTCATCCTGAGGAATTTGCCGATACGCTTCGTACAGTAATGACTGCAAGACCGGATCTTGCGGATGCACTGGGTGAGATCAAAAACCGACTATTAATCTAATAAGGAGCGCTGTCATATGTTTGATAATGACGAAGAGTTAAGGGGATATTTGCCGAAGCACTTCCCGATATTAGAGGGAAAGCCTGAAGCCGGACAATGGTATAGGCTCCCGGTTCCCGGAGCAATTAGTGCAGATGGCTTGCCTTACTGGGGATTTCTGCGGAAAGGAACAGAGCCGGGCCTTATCGTTTATTTCTCCGGTGGAGGTGTATCGCTGAATGCATATATGGCGGCACGTCCCAATAAGTTAAATGAGATTTCGGAGACATTTTATTTTGACGGCAAAGCGTTGCCGTACATCGATGCATTCGTAAAGCAAGGCCTTTTTGACCCTTCCCAAGATAATCCCTTTCGGAACTGGAGCTGCATCTTGGTAAGCTATACAACAGGTGATTTCCATGTGGGGAATAGCGACTACCCTTATACAGCAATAGACGGTTCGCCTGCTGTGCTGCATCATCATGGCTATCGCAATTATCGGGGGCTTATGGAGCAGGCGCTTCAATTTATATCAGCTCCCACGAAACTGCTGATCACCGGCGGCAGTGCAGGCGCTTTCGGTGCTTCGGCTTTGGCTGCGGATGTCATGGATTATTTCCCGGAGTGCCGGGATGTGACCTGCTGTCCGGATAGCTCATTGTTGCTCTATAACGAGTGGCAGGCAGTTGCTCAGCATGTCTGGCAGGCAAATGAACGGATATGGAAACCGCTGCACGGGCAAAATATTTGCCTTGACTGGCTTCGCGCCCTTTATGCTGAGAAGGGTGACGGCGTAAGGTACCTCTTTATTTGCTCCATTAGGGATAGTGCTCTGGCAAGGTACCAACATTTTTTGGATCACGGCACTATGGAGCTTACAAGGGAACAAAGTCTACAATTCGAAAAGGATCTCAGGAATATGGTCGATGTGCTGAAGAGCGAAATCCCTGGCATTGGTGTCTTCCTGCTGGATAACCCCGATACGGGGCTTGATCCGGAGCTCCTGGGTACACAGCATACCTTTCTTCACACTCCCGAGTTTTTTCAGCCCGTCAAAGATGGTGTCAGTCTTCGTGATTGGCTGTGGAATGCCGTGAATGGAAGTGTTCTAAATATAGGGTTGGAACGTTGAAAAGGCAAAATTGAATTGTGATGGAATGAAAATTAAATCGAAAGGCTCCGTGGCAATTTAAAGATTGCTCAGGAGCCTTTTTTTTATTAGAAAGCTTGATGCAATCGAATAAGTACTCTTAGAAATCTAGATGTAAACTTCCCATTAAAGATATAAATGCACACTGTACTGGATGTCCATAAGGTTCATGGCCAGCTTTAATTTTCGATGGTAATTACAATCTATAATTAGAACACTTAGAATGAGATACCTATGTTTGTATTCCTTTATTTCGGAGGTCAGATGCATCAAATTATAATGAAGTTAACTCAATCGTGAGGGGTGATAACACACCTTTTTTTAGCATGTATACATTGTTTTTCATGGTTGGTTACGTTCCTCGTAAGAAAAATCTGTCAAAAATAAAGGGAGGAATGTTGAGATCAAAATGGTAGTCGTTCTTGTTGTAGGGTGAATCACGACCGCGCAGCCCATTTTGCGCATGGATTGTATTAACCATGGTGGAATGTTGTTTGATTAAGGTAATCCGAGAGAGGGGTAATGCTCGTGAAAAAGGTGATAGTAGTTATCTTAAGCGCAATGTTGATTCTGTCTGTTTTTGTACCCAACAACGCACTGGCAGTCACAAACGACAATCAAGAGCAATCAATCCGAGATCTTAATTACAAGAGAATTATAAAAGGGGAGGAAAATAATACTCTCAAACCTGACAAGATTACAAAACATGTCACTGGCGGCAAAATTAGAGGTTATCTTTCCCCAAATGATAGTTCAGTGGCAATATATAAAGGAATCCCTTATGCTGCGCCTCCTGTTGGAGAAAACAGATGGCGGGCTCCACAGGATGTAAAAGCATGGTCTGGTGTAAAAGAGACGAGAGAATATGGATTTTCATGTATGCAAAAAATAAATAAAGAAGATTACACAAATTATCCTGAATATATGGTTTCAGACAAAGTATCCGAGGATTGCTTGACTCTAAATATATGGACTAACAGCAAAACGGGAATGAAGGCAAATATGCCGGTTGTATTTTACATTCACGGAGGAGGTTGGGTCGGAGGCGGGTCGGACATCGAAATTATAGACGGAGAACATCTTGCATCACAAGATGTTATATTTGTAAGTGTCAATTATCGTTTGGGTGTATTTGGATGGTTTGCGTCCTCCGATTTAGTTGAAGAAGATCCTGAGAACTCTAGCGGAAACTACGGACTGATGGATGTGGTGAAAGGATTGGAATGGGTAAATGACAATATTAGTGCGTTCGGCGGAGATCCGAATAATGTAACAATTATGGGGGGCTCCGCTGGAGCGAATCTGGTAAACACATTATTGGTATCCCCTAAAGCCAAAGGGTTATTCAAGCACGCTTTCAGCATGAGTTATCCTCTCGATATCATCAATACGTACCCTAAATTGAGTGATAGAAAGTTGAATGGTGATCGAATTGTAGAGAATGCAGGAGGCTTGGAAGCCCTCAGAAATATGTCGACCGAAGAAGTATATAATTTAGGTTTATTCGCAGCACCTTGTATTGACGGAACTTATGTTACCAAAAATTTCAGAGAAGCTCTGGAATCAGGCATGTCAAAAGATATAGATTTAATAACTGGAGTAGTTTGGAATGATATTAACGGGACTGATGAAAGTATGAGAGGTGACGGTTTGTTTACTTCATTTATGGTTCCTGTTCCCGAAGCGACCGAAGGTGAAGTGCTGGCAACGGTATTAAACGGTGTTGCTATTGCAAGGGAAAAGGGAGGTTCAAAAGGAAAGACATATGTTCTAGAGTTCAATCACATTATGCCTGGACCTGTAAATTTAGGGGCATTTCACGGGTCTGAAATCCCTTATTTCCTGAATTACTTTTCTGATTTTAGAAAAGCCTTCTGGCAGAAGAAGGATTATAACGTAGGAAAAATAGCATCCTCCTACTTAATCAATTTCAGTAAAACAGGATCTCCCAATGGAAAAGGTTTAGTCAAGTGGAATCCGAGTAAGGGAGATTACACACATTTTGTAATGAAAGCCAAGAGTGAAGAGCAGAAAATAAAACACGCAGACATTATTGTTGAGGAGTTCAAGAAAGCAGGATTTGACTTTTTACAGTATGGAAAAAAAACAAACTTAGATATTCAAGAGCTTGCTGTGGCAAATGAGAAATAAATGGTAAGAGAACATTAATGAACCACATTTTAATGAAGTAAATTAAATGGTTGCCTTATTTGAAAGCGTTACCAGATTTGAGAAGGAATGAAGATTAGATTGAGATGGCTGTCTTTCTTATTATAGGGTCACTCACGACAGAGTTAACCGTTGTAAGAATGGAATGTATTAGACTTTAAAGGAGAGAATCATATGTTGGATAATGTTGAGGGATATAAAAAATATCTTGAAGAACATCAGTTACCTGTGTTGGAGGAAGTGCCGGTTTCCGGACAGTGGTACAGAGTCCCGGTTCCCGGAGCTATTTGTGCAGGGGGTTCACCTTACTGGGGCTACATGCGTAAAGGAACGGAGCCTGGTCTCATCGTCTTTTTTTTAGGCGGAGGTGTATCGATAAATGCCTACACGGCTGCCCGGCCATCCAGGTTAGGTGTGCAAGGAGAAACCTTTTATTTTGACGACAAATCATTGCCTTATATGGATATGGCACTTAATCGCGGTATCTTTAATGACACACAGGATAATCCTTTTCGAAACTGGAGTTGCATTTTCGTCAGCTACGCTACAGGGGATTTTCATGTGGGAAATGGTGATTTTCATTATACAACAACGGACGGCTCACCTGCTGTGCTGCACCATCATGGGTACTCCAATTACAGTGGGCTTATGGAGCAAGCGACGAAGCATCTGTCTGCTCCGACAAAACTGTTGATTACGGGAACAAGTGGGGGTGCTTTCGGTGTTGCAGCCTTAGCTTCGGATGTCATGGGTTATTTTCCGGAGTGCAGCGATGTAACCTGCTGCCCTGATAGTGCTTTGTTACTTAATGATCAATGGAGGACAATAGCACAGAACAACTGGCAGGCAAGCAAACGGATATGGGAGCCTCTCCAGGGTCCAAATATCTGTCTTGAATGGATGCGTAACCTCTATGCCGAGAAGGGTAATACCGTTCGATATCTTTATATCAACTCCATTAGAGATGTTGCTTTTGCTATGTATCAACACTATATTGATCACGGCACCTTAGAAGTGAAGCGGGAACAATGTCTGCAATTCGAGAAGGATCTCAAGGAGATGGTGGATACCTTGAAGTCTGAAATCCCCGGCATCGGAATTTTCCTGTTCGACAACCCAATTGGGGAAATGAACCCGGAATCTATGGGTACAGTTCATACCCTAATTCACGACCCCGAATTTTATCGACCGGTCAAACATGGCACAAGCCTGCGAGATTGGCTGTGGAGTGCCGTGAATGGTAACGTGTACAATGCTGGTCTAGACCTACTAGAAGGGTAGATTTGAATAATTCAATTGTAATAATGGTTTACAAGGAAACGAGATAAAGTATGAGAATTTGCAGAAAAATAGGACATTTATGGCTGACGTTGACGCACAGACGACGTCAGTTTTTTTGTTTGTTCTCATTCTGTCTCAATTAAATATAAAATGAGATAGGTATTTTAACCGTAATACGACGATTATGGCGCTATCAGTGGGCAAATAAGGACACTCATTATTTATTTTTAGCGGGCGGACTCTCCCAAGGGTGAACACGATATTTAGAAGTAAATTACGAAGAAATCCGATACTACGTCACAAAAGCATTGCGAGCATTGGCAGAAGGATCAGTAGGGATAAAAAATAACCGATATTTTGCTCCTTACATAATCCCGCTGTTTGGCCCTTCGTAGTTTAAACTATTATACAAAAGCAATACCAGTTCTGGTGCTTCCAAGTTGTTGTTTGGATTAAGATATCGGATGTTGCTTATTCGTTATTTCATAGGTGACATCATGTTTCTATAATGAAAGCGTAACCAAAAAAATAGGGGGGTTGAATGAATATGAAATGGTTAGCTACCGTTCTTTCTGTTGGTTTACTTACTACTGCGCTAATCGGTTGCAGCAATGTCAATAACAACGGCGAGGCCGAGAAGGGAAAGGCAAATCTGGAAACAACGAAGAAGCTGAATATCGTGAATGGCAAGATTGAGCCAACAGCGTCGTTTACCACAGTTATGGGAGAAAATCCGGGCTATAAATATAGAGAAGGGGAATCCGTTACGGACAATGTGTTCACCCGCTGGGTCGAAGACAAGTTTGGCGTAAAGATTAAAGCTTTATGGACAGGAGGCGGTACGGATGGTTCGTATAATACAAAATTGAAACTCATGCTATCCGCGAACGACGAATTGCCGGATATTATAAGCTCGGCTAATCCCGATAACACCAATCTTCTCATCGATTCGGGCAAGTTTATGGAAGTGGAAGAAGTATTCGAGAAATACGCCTCCCCAACTTGGAAACAGGCGTTAGCCGATATAAAGGATCCTTGGTTACCGGTCACTCGAGACGGCAAAAAGATGGCGATTCCTGGAACTGGTACAGATTATGGGCAAGCAAACAACGTTTTATGGATCCGTCAGGACTGGCTGGACAATCTCAAGTTGAAAGCACCTACTTCAATTGAAGAGTTGGAAACGGTCATGGATGCTTTCGTCAATCAGGATCCCGACGGTAATGGGCAGAAGGATACATATGCCCTGGATTTTGCCATGAAGGATAGGATGACCAGTAGTCTCCTTGGAGACGGGTCCTGGATCTTTGGACTTTACGGGGCCATGCCGGAAAGATGGTATCCAGGAGAAGACGGCAAGCTTCAAAATGGTTCGATTTTACCGGGGGTCAAACAGGGCTTAATGAAGATGAAAGAGTGGAAGGATAAAGGGTATTTTGCGAGCGATATTGCCTTACATGACCCAAATACAATTGTCACCGCGGTCACATCCAATAAGGTTGGAATTGTTGCAGCTCCCTCTTTCTTCATCCAATATCCTGGTTCCATGTTGCTTGCGACCAACCCTACGGCGATGTTTAAACCATATCCGCTGCCTAATGGGGTCAATGGTCCAGCTTTGCACACCTATTTTACGATGTCCGGCGGAATTATGATTAATAAAGATATTTCGGATGAAGCGCTTCAAGCTTTCTTTCATTATATGAACTCGATGTATGCTGTCTACGAATCCGATAACCCGCTTGAATATTTTAAAGGATTTCAAGAGGGCTATCAGTATGTTGTCAAAGATGGAAAGATTGTGACCGACGAGAAGCAAATTCCCGGTGGAAAGATTGATTCGAACAGTTACATTTTTGGGGGCATGCCGGATGTTTCATCAAAGATGAAGGAAATAATAGTAAAAGTAGCAAAGAAAGAAGAACTCACAAAGAAAGATCAAACTTTTATGCAAGCTCTTGGGATTGCAGATGACACGAATCCATTACAAAGAATCGTGTACGATGCGATGCTTCTGTCCATGGATGGAGAATCTTCGCGCGTAAAGGAACATTACAAGGGACCGGTAACGCCAACTATGTCGTCCAGAAATGAGCTGTTGCAAAAAATGCAAATGGAGACATTCTCGAAGATCATTTATGGAGAGTCTTCGATTGATGCGTTTGATAAATTTGTAGAGAAGTGGAAGTCTTCGGGCGGAGATACCATTACAAACGAAGTCAATGAATGGTACGATTCGGTTAAGTAATAAGTAGAGAGGTTCTCGAGCAGACCGAGAACCTCTTTTTACATACTTGTTGATTTCACCAAAAATGGACTGCCTGCATTTTCCGCCATTTATTCTTTCAACTTTAAAATGCGATATTCATATTTAAATTCCTTTATATCATCCTTGGGAAGCGCCAACTTATAATTAGACTAATTGATTACAGGCTACATTCCAGGTGCCTTTGGTGCTACAGCCCTGGCTTCCAATTTAATCGGTTATTTCCCTGCTCGTCGCGTTGTGACCTGCTGCGAGGACATTCTCTATCATCGATGGCAGTCAGTAGCGCGACTTTTGGCAGGCTAGAGGGTCTGCAAATGCTGGAGATGGATGTTGAGATCTGTTTATCCTAAGTCAAGCGTGGACTCGAGGTTAATTTGGCATGGGATAAGCAGCTCGTTCTTCTGTACTTTTCAAGAAAAGACGAAAGGGGCACCAACATGTGTACTGAAGATGAGGCAAGAGGAAAACTGAAATCCCTGAAAATTACAAATGGAGAAATTACGCAAATCGAGTTTGTGCCAGCTGGCGTGCCTGATTTTGGTCTGGCCTTTCCATTGGAACCGCTTCCGGAGCACTGTCGCGTCTGCGTCCGAATGAGTCCGGAAGGCGACTCGAATATTCTGATCGAAGTATGGATGCCGCTTACCAATTGGAACAGTAACTTCTTGGGGACTGGAAACGGGGGCCACGCAGGCACCATGAACCGATTGTCTTTGATTAATGGAATCCGTCGAGGATATGCTACAGCCAATACAGATATGGGAACCGCCCCGGACCCGGACATGCTTATCGGTAAGCCGGAAAGGTGGGTTGACTTCGGTTACCGGGCAACGCACCTTATGACCGTTGTTGCAAAGGAAATCATTCAAGCATTTTACGGCAGAGCGCCTAAATTTTCTTACTTTACAGGAGGCTCCACTGGTGGTCAGCAAGGATTAATGGAGGCACAACGGTATCCTGAAGATTACAATGGGATTCTAGTAATGGCACCAGCCAATAATCGTACCCATTTACACATTGCTTTCATATGGAATTGGCTTGCCCTAACGCAGAATCCGGATGCAGGGTTTGACGAACAACAGGCTGCAACTGTTACGGAGCAAATCCTTGTGCATTACGGCGCTGAAGGCGGATGCATTCCAGGAGACCATTTTTTTGCACAGCCTGATCGGATAACCGTTAATACGGATATTTTTAAAGACGGTAAGCTATTGAATGATGAACAGATCCGTGCAATGCAAATCATCTATAACGGTCCTGTAAACCCTGTAACGGGGGAACGGATTTTTGCTCCGGTTGTTGTACCGGGCAGTGAGCGTTTTCCTTTGGGCCTTTCCGCTCAAAGTGATAAGGATGAGTTTGCTAAAGGTTTTCTTTACCTATTCCGCTGGATTTTTGGCAAAGACTATGACTTCGCGAAGTTTGATTTTAATCGCGATGTGGATTTTGTTGACGAACAGTTGGCCCCAATTCTAAATGCAAATAGCGCAGACTTACAGGATTATAAGAACGCGGGCGGAAAAATTATCATGCTTCACGGCACGGCCGATCCGATTATCCCGTACACGGACTCCCTGCAGTACTACGAGCGGGTGATCGAAGCACAGAACGGCCTAGAAAATACACAATCGTTCTTCCGGTATTACATCATCCCGGGGCTTGCCCATGTCTTCGATGGTCCGGGTGTTCAGGATATTGGGATCGGAATCCGGGCAACGCCCAAGGATAGAGAGCATGATGCGCTAACTGCGCTTTCTGCTTGGGTCGAAGAAGGAATCGCTCCGGAACGGTTGCTGCCTGTTGCCTTCAAAGATGGTTCGATAGTGAACGGCTTTATTTTGGATGAATACGAGTATGAGAGACCTGTATATGCCTATCCGAGCATGGCTGTATACAAATCGGGTGATCCCAATCAGCTCGCTCATTATAGTAAAGAGAAACATATCATCAGCAATTTGCCAAAACCTGCTCTTAAGTACCTGAATTGACAGTTCAAAGAAAAACGATTCGGTTTCTATACGAAGGTTATTCTCAGCAAATGACAGGAGGATATAGGATATGAAACCTGTAGAACAAAGTTGGTCACAGGTAACTGAAGTTAACCCGGTCATAGAGATTAATACCGGAAAAATCATGGGGTTTAATCGAAATGGAAACGGCGTTTTTTTAGGAATTCCTTACGGTGATCGTTGTGATGGAGAGTATCGTTTTAAAGCACCGCGACCAGCTACGAGGTGGGACGGAATACGAGACTGTACCCGGTTTGGTCCGATCGCAATGCAGGAACAGAACTCGCTGGATACGTTGCCTGATGCAGTGAGACAAGTGCTGTTGGAATACGGTAAACACTTTTCCGGCGGGACTCCTTATGACAAGCGTGAAGAATATTGCGATGAGAACTGCTTGGTTCTCAACGTGGTAACTCCCGGAATTGATGAGAGAAAACGGCCGGTTATGGTGTATATTCATGGTGGCGGTTATATGTCCGGCTCGGGAGCGGTAACGGCGGCAATCTGCGACCGATTGGCGGACGAGGAAGATATCATTATCGTGACAGTTAATCATAGATTGAATCTGTTCGGAGGATTGTATCTTGGAGAATTTGATGAGGAATACGCGGAGTCCGGAATAGCAGGACAGCTAGACTTGGTTATGGCCCTGCAGTGGATACGAAGTAATATCGAAAAGTTCAGTGGCGACCCGTCAAATGTTACATTGATCGGCGAATCCGGTGGCGGAATAAAAATCGGGCATCTGATGTCGATGCCTGCTGCCAAAGGGCTTTACTCAAAGGCAATCATCGTTAGCGGATCGATTCAGATCGGAGCCAAAACAAAAGAACAGGGTACGGCTGAAACGCTGAAGGTGTTGAAGCAGCTTGGCATTGCTAAAAAGAATTGGCGAAAGCTTCTGGAAGTACCGGCAGAAACCTTGATAGGTACCATTCGCGGAATGAGATTGGTGCAGGAAGAAAGCACTCCGTTTTATCCAACACCCGACGGTGTACACATTCCCTTCAATCCGGATCGCGTTTATCAAACATTTGATTGTTCAGCGGAAGTGCCGCTTCTGGTGGGTGCTTCCGAGGAAGAACTGGCTATGGAAGTAAGGGATCCCATGATGACCTGGGAAGAGGTAAGAATAGAGTTGCTTAAGCAGAGCTTTGCTGAGGTTCAAAGGATAAAAGGCCTGTCGGAAGATAATGTGGATGCGGTGATTCGAACCTTTCGCGATGCATGTGAAGACCGGAAACAACCATGGAAAATCTTGGTGCAAATTATTTCCATGTGTCATTTCCTTGGTGGCGGTGCTTATAAGAATGCCATGGCTAAGGCAGAGCAAAAGGTTGCGCCGGTTTGGCATTATATGACGACCTATGATTCTCCGATGCCAGGAATGGGGGCGCTGGCTTGCGCTTGGCACACAGCTGATTTACCGTTGATTTTCCGTGCCGTCTATCATAAAGAAGCCGAACGACTTTCAAAGTCAATGGCGCACGCCTTGGCCTCCTTCGCCCGTACCGGTTCCCCGGCAACAGAAAAGTTGGATTGGCCGGCATTTACCGTAGAAGACAAAAAGACCATGCTATTCGATGAAGAATCGGGCTGGAAAGAAGATCCTTATCAAGCGATTCATAAGGTTCTTGACGAAATCAACACATGAGTAATCGAGAGGAGCCAATATGCTTCAGATCTATGATATAAGAACGGAATACTTTTCGAATAAGATGGGCTTGGATACGGTAACCTCGCTTTTTATAGAAATTAAGAAGCAACAATGGGGGAGTCCTCCAGATAAGTTATCGTATCGTTGCAAGAACATCTGCATTTACAAAAATTAGACAAGGGGGGAGGATGTATCGGATTACGGATACATCCAAAAGAAGATGAGAAAAAATCTGTTTACTGTAAATGAAGATAGATTTTTTGCAGAAGCATTTTCTAAAACGCTTGATATGAACCAGTCAGTTGAACTGGGAGGTTTAGCAATTAGTCTTTATAAATCTTTATCAGATAACAGCAAAGAGACATTAGATAATATTCAGAAAGTATATGAGGTTTATGAAAGTGCCAGCTTAACGTTCTATCCCAATGGAAAAGTAAGTGTTGCTCATAAAATTACCGATAAAGTTTATCATGCGTTGGCAGAAAATGACGTGTTCAAATACATGATGAAACAAACGGCCAATAAGGTGCTGGACTACTCGGTTGATCATGAAAAAGGGCTCATCGCTATAGGGGATGGATCGACATATGTCTACAATATGGAAGTTGACTCAATATATAGACAATCCATATTGGCTAATGAAGTATTTTTTTCTTCCGGACAAGTAGGAGATATTCCTTCGGATGAGAACGAAGCTGCTTATACTGTGATGAGGAATGTTTCGTATGGTTCTAATCCGTCAGATATACGAAATCAAATGGATGTGTATATACCTGATAATTTGGATACGAGTAAGAAAAATGGAGCTTTCCTCCTTCTTTATGGTGGTGGATGGGTATCTGGAGGGAAAGAATCCACGCAGAGTACTGCTCGGATGTATGCTTCCGAAGGATATATATCCATTGCCATTAATATGCATAATACCTACATTAATCCCGAAACTCAAAAAACAGAGACGACAGTTTTTGATATGTTGAATGATATTCACAATAGTGTTAAAAAGTTAAAAGCACTATCTGACGAAAATAATTGGAATATAACTCAAATGGCTACGTACGGTGGATCAGCTGGAGGAAATCTTGCTCTGCTTTATGCATACTCAAGAGGAACAGATATGCCGTATTTTGAAACAGAAGAGATTTTGCCAGTAAAATTTGTTGTAAATCTGGTAGGTCCAGTAGATATGCATTTTTCAGCTTTCGGAGGAGATAAAGACTGGGAGGATCACGAGGCGCATGCAGCATTGATGGGTTCAGGGATTACACTAAAATTGACCGGTGCAGCAAATAATCCGGATCTGACAGAAGAAGAAAAGGAAAAACATATACAAGCCATGTCGCCAGTGTATTACGTAGAAACGTTTGGTGGAGTCCCAACGGTGATGGGGTACTCTAAGAGAGATACTGCAGTAAATCCAAAACATGGGAAAATTCTAAAAGAACATCTAGATAAGAAATCTATCCAAAATGATTTATTCACGTTCCCTAAATCAATTCATGGTTTAGATGATGATCCAGAAGAGGCTGAAGCATTCCATGCTAAATCAATTGAATATGCAGAAATCTACTTCAACGTAATGGATTAAGTTAAAAAGCAGGAATAACCTTTATGGCTGACGCTGACACATAGTCGACGTCAGCTTTTGTTGTTCATTCTGTTTTAAATTGCAATTTTATGATTTTAAAAGATAGCGTCATTGGCGCAGATTAGAGCCTGCTACTCCTTTAAATAGCATTCTGCATATTCAATATTTAGAATGCGTTATTGGTATTTGCATTGCTTTATATCAAGCCGAAATGGCAGAAATTATAATGAAAATGAACATGGATTATAAGAATCAGCTGGGAGGATTTAGATCATGGGCATGAATACTGCTGTACCGGCAAAAAAAATGAAATTATCCAGAACAAAAGGTAGCTGGGGATTATATTTGATGATCCTGCCTGCGGTGGTACTGACCGCGATTTTTGTCTATGTACCCATGAGTGGCCTCTTAATGGCCTTTCAGGATTATAAGCCTTATCTGGGGATCTCCAAATCTCCCTGGGTCGGGTTAGACCAATTCAAGTTTTTATTCGAGTATCCAGACAGCATCCAAGTCATTTGGAACACCCTGAAAATTTCGTTCCTCAAATTGGTCATCGGTATGATCAGTACGCTTGCGTTTGCCCTGTTGATCAATGAAGTGAAACATAAATTTCTGCGCACCTCGGTTCAGACCTTTGTGTTTCTACCTCACTTCATTTCCTGGGTAGTGCTCGGCGGCATTTTCATCCAGCTGCTCAATCCGGAATATGGATTGGTGAACCAGCTGCTTATCGCCTTGGGTCAGGAGCCTGTGTTCTTCCTCGGGAGCAACAAGTGGTTTGTGCCAATTGTGCTCTTGACGGACGCATGGAAAGAATTCGGATACGGGTCCATCATTTATCTGGCAGCTCTGGTGGGCATTAATCCGGCTCTATATGAAGCCGCTCAAATTGACGGAGCAGGCAAGCTGAAACAAATGTTGAATATCACTCTTCCGAGTCTGATCCCCACCATCTGTGTCATGCTGACGATTTCTCTGGGCGGCGTGCTCAATGCAGGCTTTGACCAGATCTTCAACTTGTACAATCCGCTGGTCTACGAAAGCGGCGATATCATCGATACCTTTGTGTACCGCATTGGCTTGATCGGGGGGAACTACAGTTTCGGTACAGCCATTGGACTATTCAAATCCGTGGTGGGTCTGATCCTGATTCTAGTGGGCTACCGGATCGCTTACAAAGTGGCAGGATACAAGATTTTTTAAGGAGTGGACCTAATGCGTACAACAGCCAAATTCAGTACATTTCAACTCATCAACAATCTGGTCATGATCCTACTGGCCGTGATGTGCATTCTGCCCTTTCTGCATGTGTTGTCTGTATCTTTAAGTTCCAGTGCAGCCGTATCCGCCAATAAAGTGACGTTCTGGCCGATTGGTTTTAACTTGGGTTCCTACAGCAAGGCACTGGAAGATACCCAGTTACTTCGTTCCCTCTGGATCTCGGTAGAGCGGACCTTGTTAAGTGTCACGCTGGGACTGCTGGTGACCAGTATGGCAGCCTATGTGCTCTCCAAAGGCGGAGGACGAAACGGGATTGCAGGTTACAGATGGTTTGTCGGATTTTTTATTGTAGCCTTGCTGTTTAACGGGGGAATGATCCCGACGTATTTGGTAGTGACCAAAATCGGTCTGTATAACTCGATATGGGCGTTGATCCTGCCGACGATGGTCAATGTCTTTAACATCATCCTGATTATGAATTTTTTCAAGGCATTGCCGAAAGAGCTGGAAGAAGCCGCTTTTATCGACGGTGCCGGGCACTGGAAAGTGTATCTAAGAGTGATGATGCCCTTATCGCTGCCCGTCATGGCGACCGTGGGTCTGTTCACCGTGGTAGGCGAATGGAATGAATGGTTATCCGGTCAAATCTATATGAAGCCGGAGAACGTGCCGCTGAGTACGTTTTTGAAAGCTGCCATATCCATGCCGAATATTGATATCAAGAATGCAGAAGAGGCCGCGAAATTCAATGCCGTGTCCCTGAATTCTGCACAAATCTTCATCGGAGCTTTGCCGATCTTGCTGATCTATCCCTTCCTCCAAAAATTCTTTGCAAAAGGTATCGTCATTGGTGCTGTGAAGGAGTAAGTACATTCAGGAATGGGAGGGCCAAAGTTCATATGAAGAAAAAAAAGAAATCAGCAGTATTGGAAGCGATGGAAACGGACGCATGGTCGTTATTTATAAATAATTTGAAAAACTCAATGTATATGTAGTAATGACTGGTAGCTAAATTTAATTTATATTTTCCGGAGGAATCAAATTGAAGAAGAATTACGAAAATGAAATTCAATCCTTATTACTTAAAATGACCATAGAAGAAAAGGTTGGACAACTTCAGCAGTGTGGACCATCTTTGGTAGGAGCATTTGATGTAAGCTTCGAAGAACTGGTTAATATGGTGTTTGACGGAAGGATCAGCAAAGCCGATTTCCAGATCATGATGAGTACAGCTAAACAGGATTTTCGCGAGGAAGACTTAAGAGCAGGCAAAATCGGTTCCTATAATGGACTAAATGATGCGAAAAAGGCTAATGAGCTGCAAAAAATAGCTGTAACTGAAACGCGTCTAGGTATTCCACTTTTGTTCGGATACGATGTGATTCATGGCTATCGCACCGTAACACCAATTCCGCTTGCAGAAAGCTGCGCGTGGGAGCCTGAATTATGGAAAAAAACAGCAAGGATATCGGCAGAAGAAGCGACTGCAGGCGGTGTCCATATGACATTCGCTCCAATGGTGGATGTAGCAAAGGATGCCAGATGGGGCCGTGTCAGTGAAGGGGCAGGAGAAGATGTTTTACTGTCATCCATTTACGGTGCTGCAAAAGTAAATGGATTTCAAGGGGATGATTTGACAAAGGAAGACGCGATGGTGGCCTGCGTTAAACATTTTACCGGTTATGGTGCAGCGGAGGCGGGGAAAGATTACAACCGGGTGGATATATCGATGCAGCGTTTATTCGAAGAATATCTCCCGCCATTCGAGGCTTGTATTAAAGCCGGAGCAAGAGCGGTCATGCCCGCTTTTAATGATATTAATGGAATGCCATGCACGGTGAATTCATGGCTCCTCACAGGTGTTCTTCGAGGTGAATGGGGATTTGACGGAATGACCATTAGCGATGCGAATGCCATTGCAGAATGTGTCACTCATGGAATTGCAGAGAACCTAGCAGATGCATCTAAGCAGGCCATTGAAGCCGGACTCGACATGGATATGACCTCGAATGCTTACATTGAAACGCTGGCTGAACTGATTGCTAACGGTGATGTGGAAGAACATGTGCTGGATAGAGCTGTGGCTGATATCCTGCGGATTAAGTTTGAACTGGGATTATTTGATCAACCGTACCGTACTTCGGAAGCACGTGAGAAAGCTGCTATATTGAAGCCAGCCTACCGTTCCCTGGCAAGAGAAGCTGCAGAGAAATCCATCGTTCTGCTGAAAAACGATAATGTGCTGCCTTTAAAAAATGGGGTGAAGTTGGGTTTAATGGGTGAGCTGGCCAATAACCGGGAGGAGATGACGGGAGCCTGGGCCATCAAAGCAGACGGACAAGACTGTGTAAGCCTTGTCGATGCTTGCAAGGCTCAAGGAATTAACTTTATTTACATGGCTGAAGATACAGTGATTCCTGAAGAGTGCGATGTTTATGTCGCTGCTATTGGAGAATTCAAAAATCAGAGTGGTGAAGCGGCCTGTCGTGCTTCTATAGAGCTGCCCACAGAACAGATCGATTTATTGAAGAGATTAATAGAAACAGGTAAACCGGTGATTGCCGTTCTGTTTAATGGAAGGCCCCTAGCAATCCCGTGGGTAGCGGACAACGTACATGCAATTGTCGAGGCATGGCATCCGGGTGTAGAAGCAGGGAATGCCATCTTAAATATACTGTTCGGGATAATAAATCCATCCGCTAAATTAACCACAACCTTTCCTTATTCCAGCGGGCAATGCCCGGTTTACTATGCACATACTAATACCGGTCGCCCGGGAGGAAAGAGTAAATTCACTTCAAAATATTTAGACACACCGCTTGAGCCGGTTTATCCGTTTGGATATGGCTTAAGCTATACAACATTCCTATATTCGGATCTGCAGGTGAGGAAAGAGCATGAAGGAATCAGAGTGTCCGTTAAGGTAAGGAATACTGGAGATCGCGATGGAACTGAGATTATTCAGTGTTATATCCGCGATATCGTGGCGAAGCGTGTCCGGCCTGTAAAACAGCTGGTCGATTTTACGAAGATTCCATTGCAGGCAGGAGTGGAAAACGAAGTCGATTTTCTAGTTCCCTATCAGGCAATGGGCTACTATGACATGAGTATGAATTATGTTATTGAAGAAGGAGAATTTGAAATTTTTGTGGGAGGTAATTCAGTAGATTGTCTGTCAAGTAGGTTCTGGCTGTAAAACCGTAAAACTTGCTCTACTGCGATTTTTCAGAAAAAGAACATAGCGAGATCATTACTTATTTACATCGAATCGAAATCAATGAGTTAAAAATAGAAGGGAAGGGTCTTGTAGTGCCAAATAAATTAAATGATGTTCTATCCGGAAGGGAAGCTAACTATATCTTGCCGTTTTTTTGGCAGCATGGGGAAGATGAAGAGGTTCTTCGGGAAGAAATGGCCCGGATTCACGAATCGGGTATAGGTGCAGTATGTGTTGAAGCACGTCCGCACCCCGACTTTCTTGGACCGAACTGGTGGAGAGACATGGATATAATTATAGAAGAAGCCAAGACACGAGGAATGCGAGTATGGGTTCTCGATGACGATCACTTTCCAACAGGTCACGCTGCCGGCCGGTTAAAGGACGCGCCGGAAGAATTGCGCCGCGTTTTTCTATCTAAACTGCATATTGATGCTCTAGGACCAAAGGCGGGCTCATCATTTGCTGTGGCCGTTCCCAATCTTCCCGGATTTTATGAAGCCGCCTCGTCCAACCTGACTGCCATTGCGGTTCAGCGGAACTCTGTTACAGGCGAATTATTAGACGAGGCTATTGATTTGACCTCACGGGTGGTGAACGGCAGATTGTATTGGGATGTACCTGAAGGATACTGGAGAATATTTACGGTTTTTGAGAATGCCATCGGAGGAGACCCTTCAAAGCGGGATTACTTGAATCCGCTTATAAAGGATTCAACCAAAGTCTTGATCGATACCGTGTATGAAGCCTTTTACTCACGTTACCAGGAATACTTCGGGAATACCTTTGCAGGCTTCTTTTCGGATGAGCCGGGCTTCTACAGTGGAAAGAATGCAATTATTACCAACTATGAGATTACCGTTGGGCAAGATAAGGCAGATTTGCCATGGTGCCCTGAGATGGAACGGCTGCTTGAGCAAGAACTGGGCTCTGACTATAAAACACTTTTACCCTTGCTATGGCAAAATGGCAGCAAGGAGGCAACTTCGAAGACTCGCTATTGTTATATGAATCTGGTAAGCATGCTATATGCCGAACACTTCACCGACCAAATCGGTGATTGGTGTAGAGAACGGAAAATCGAATATATTGGTCATGTAATCGAAGACAACAATACACACGCACGTTTGGGTGTCGGTAGCGGGCATTTCTTCAGAGCGTTGGGGGGACAGGACATGTCGGGGCTGGATGTCGTACTGTGGCAGCTTAATCCCGGCTTTGATGAAATCCCGTCGGCATGGGTTGCGGGTGAAGCCGACAACGAGTTTTTCAACTATGGTCTTGCCAAGATGGCGGCATCGCTGTCCCATCTTGATCCGAAAAAGCAAGGCAGAACCATGGCTGAAGTATTCGGTGCTTACGGTTGGGCCGAAGGTCTGAAGCTGATGAAGTGGATGACTGACCACATGCTCGTACGTGGGGTTAATTACTTCGTCCCTCATGCGTTCTCTCCAAAGGAGTTCCCCGATCCGGATTGTCCGCCGCATATGTATGCACGAGGTAAAAATCCGCAATATCGTTATTACAAACATTTAAATCATTATACTAATCGCATGTCTCATCTCCTGACCAGCGGATTGCACATCGCATCGGCGGTGGTTTTGTACCATGCGGAGGCAGAATGGTCAGGACAATATATGTATTTTCATAAACCGGTAAAGGAACTAATGCGTGCGCAGATTGACTGCGATGTCGTGCCGTGTGATTCGATCATTGCGGATGCAGCAGTTCAGAACGAGAAACTGACGTTGTTGAGCGAAACTTATGACTGTTTAATCGTTCCATACAGTGAAGCACTTCCGAGTGAAGTATTGCTGCGGTTTATTGAATTAACGGAGAAAGGTTTGCCGGTTTTCTTTGTGGGCGGGCTACCAGCAAGAACGAGCGAGGGTGGGAAAGGGGAACTTGTAGAGCAATTAAAACGATGCAAACATGTAAAAGTAGTTGCACTTGAAGATTTAGCGCAGAAGTTAAAAAGCTCCGGGTTTACAGATATCCTCACGGACGGCAGCTACCCGTTTCTGCGATACTATCATGTACGGCATCAGGATATGGATGTATTTATGTTCTTCAATGAACACCCCATTCAGGATATATGTACGGAAGTGATTCTACCGGTTAAGGGTTCGCTTGTCTTCTATGATGCTTATTCCAATAAGGTTATCCATACGTGCAGTGTTCAGGAAGGTGATTCTACCCGAATCTCGCTCGAGCTGTCCCCATTTGAGGCGATTGTTGTGCTATCAAGCGATTGCTTTGAACCATTCGAGACAGCGCCGGGCTTGAAAAGAGATGGTGAGGAGATTCTCATTGAATCATTGTGGTCTATCTCGACAGCAATCTCAGAACAATATCCTCACTTTACCCCATGGGCCGAGCATCAAAAGTTGACCGATCTAAGTGTACCTAGTCTTCTACCCGACTTCTCAGGGACGTTCCGATATGAAACATTTTTGAACTACGATGGGCTTAACGGAAAACAACTTATTCTTGATCTTGGGAAAGTATTTGAAACAGCGGAAGTGTTCATAAACGGCACATCCGCTGGTGTCCGGATCAGCGCACCCTACCGTTTTGACGTAAGTAAGCTTATTCAATCAGGAGAAAATACCATTTCTGTTGAAGTAACCAATACGCTTTCAAAAGAGATTACGGATTTCTGTTCCCGGGTAGCACAGCATGAACCGAGTGGTCTTCTTGGACCTGTCCGGTTGAGTGCTCGATAGAATTTTTTCGGAGTTACATGGCAATAAGTAGCTACCGCATCCTGTAGCATTGGATCTCATAGACGGGTACGCTTGAAGCTGTCGCTTACAAAGATGACAAGGAATATGGACGTTAAAACTAAAGAGCTAACTTATGAATGAGGCAGTTGCCCATCCTGATTTTATCTTGAATTCAAAAGGGAACTGCCTTTTGTCAGGGTGACTTAATCCCCTTACGCCTTCCGCGTCTTACTTATACCTATGAGTTGTGAATCAATTGCACCCTTTTACATCAGTTTATTTTCAGTTTAGGTTCCACTAATAAAATATGAAAGAACAAAGATACGGAAACACCTTATTGAAAAAATCAAACTAAAAGGGTTAGGAGGATTGTCTATGAATTAAAAGTGATTGAAGCGAGAGTTAATGAACTTCAAGCTAAGCATAAGTGTTATCGTCAATTCACAAAATAAGAGAGGTTATTACATGAGTGAAAATAATGGAATTCCAGAACATACTTCAGAAAAAAAAAGCTTTTTCAAGCGTTACCGAGTTGCTATCCTTATCGCGTTTATTGCAATCGCGGGCATCGGTGCTTTAGCGTATTATTGGCTTAATACCGCAGGCGGAACGAAAGTGAGTAAGCTCGGCGTTATGAAAATAAGGGAAAACGCTATTACAATCAGAAAAGAAGCGAATGAAAAGGATACTTTGGGTAAGAGAATAGTTATTGAACGAGATGGTAAGGATCCAGTAGAAGCCATCTGGTATGAACCAGAAGGACGTACGGAAGATCTTCCGGTGTTTGTCTATGCGCATGGTGGTGCGTGGATCAGCTTTGATGCAATCGATGGAGATGAATTTAATAAAAAGATCGCAGACTCAGCTAACTGCATCGTTGTCAATCTTAACTACAGATTGCTTCAAACAGAGCCATTCCCTTACCAACAGGAAGAAATGGCTGATACGGTAAAATGGCTGCAGGAAAATGCAGAATCCTTGAAAGTTCAACCTGACAATATTGTCATTAGCGGAGGAAGTGCTGGGGGACACATTACTGCCGGTACTGCGCTGCTCCTTTCAAGAGAAAACATTAAAGTTGCTGCGCAACTCCTTGAAATGCCCTTTCTTGACTTTACAGCACCTAAAGAGGATGATTTAGGAATTTTTAGTGGGTTTATTGGACAGCTCCATGATACCTTCTTTCCTGATGTTCCCACTGATGACCCAATTGTATCTCCTCCCTATGCTTCAGCGGAAGAACTCAAGAAGCTTCCCCCTGCTTATTTTATCCTTGGAAAGCAAGACCCGCTTCATTTGCAGGGCGAACGATATGCAAAGATATTGGAGAAGGAAGGCATTTATACAAATATTAAATACTTCGATACTAATCACGGATATACAGTAGAGAAGAAGGATGAAAACGGCGAGACTGTTAGTGTAGCTGATATCGAAAATAACGAAGCGGGCGAAAAATATAAAATTGAGTTGCTCCAAAGTATATTTAATAAATGACCTATTAGCCAAAGACAGCGTAATGCCTTTAGCAGCACAATTCCGTCTCCCGAGGCGCTCTCTACGAGTCCTCGGGAGTTTTTTAATCCTGTTTACATAAATAAGAACAACATTTGGAGTTCGCTATAGAAGCAGCGTACGCTATGGTCACTCTGCTGTTCAAGGGCGGACTTGCACTCACGTATCTGGTTGCAGTAGGCTCAGAGTATTTCAGTGAGGACCTCCTTCTGAAAAGCGCACCAGATACTTTGTTTCCGGACGCTACCTTTAAGCTTTGGTGCTGACGGATCAATGGTATTGAAAATCTGATATTCTTTATATTTCTTCTACTTACAAAATTAAGAGAAATAAGTTTGAAGTAACAAACGATGGAAGGTATAAATTCTCTTAAATAAAAATATGGTAGATGCAAAGTTGCGGTATCTGCCGCTGGAGGATCGGTCAAAACTAGATCTCTATACTGAAATTAATACATTTAATTAATCTAACTAAACCGAAAAACACCGTAAGGTGATTTTTTGTGGTGACAAAGTCGGTAAACCACTTTGTACTAGATATGCAAATTACAAGGCAGCGGCTTGTACCAGAAATAGTTAAAAGTGCGCTATCAGAGTTTCATTTCCGTTATATTAATCTATTCTAGGGGATGCCTATAATAAATTCAGATTTAGTAATTAAGTTTGAGGCAGTTTTCTCAGTGAAATGGAGGAGAAGCGAGTGTTAAAGCAGGATTTTAACAAAGATTGGACATTCGGAAATAATATAAGCATCATTGAAGCTTCTACGAAGGGTATTAAGAAAAATTTAAACCATGTGGATTTGCCCCATGATGCGATGATCTTGACGGAGCGCTCCGCAGATAACCCTGCTGGTTCAGGAGGAGCATATTTTCAAGGCGGAAATTATGAGTATGTAAAGAAACTCATTTTACCAAAAGAGGATCAGGGGAAAGTTGTCTTTCTAGAATTTGAAGGCGTTTACATGAATACTTTCGTTTATGTTAACGGTGATCTGGCAGGTAAAAATGATTACGGGTACACGAATTTCTATGTGCAGATCAACGATTTTCTTCGCTACGGACAAGAGAACGAAGTTAAGGTTGTGGTGAAGAACGGCTCCCAACCCAATAGCCGTTGGTATACCGGCTCAGGGATTTACCGTAATGTCAAGCTGATGAAAGCGGAACCGATTTATATTGCCATGGACGGCGTTCGGATTACAACAGTAGATGCAGAACCGGATCTGGCCGTACTCCAAATTGAGATCGCGATCAAAAATGAGAATCTGGGACTGCACACCGGTTATGCAATCACCACAATCAAGGACGCTGAAGAAAAAGTAGTAAGCGAGGAGGCGACGAAATTCTCAGTAGCATCCCGAGGTGAGATATCGGCCTGGCAGAGAATAACACTGTCGTCTCCTAAACTCTGGGACACGGATAACCCGAATCTGTACACTTGCACTACAGTCATAAAGTTGAACGACAAGGTTGTGGACGAAGACATCACGACATTTGGTATACGCAAGCTGCAGCTGGACAGCGTTCATGGCCTGCGCATCAATGGTAGGACGTTGAAGTTAAAAGGAGGATGCATTCACCATGATAACGGAGTCATTGGCGCCGCTGCCTTCAAAGACGCCGAAGAACGCCGGATTCGTAAGCTAAAAGAAGCAGGTTACAATGCAATACGCGCTGCCCACCACCCGATGGGCAGAACGCTGTTGGATGCTTGCGATAAGCACGGTATGCTTGTGATGGATGAATTGACCGACTGTTGGACGCACGGCAAAATCGATTATGACTACGCCACAACGTTTATAGAGCATTGGGAACAGGACGTGGAACGCATGATTGGCAAGGATTACAACCATCCTAGTGTTATCATGTATTCGATCGGTAATGAACTTGCGGAAATTGGTTCTCGACATGGTAACATTCTGGGCCGAAAAATTATTGAGAAGATTCGTTCACTGGATGACACCCGTTACATCACCAATGGCGTGAATCCAATCATGACCACCTTGGGAAGGATCAAAGAAATCGCAGTTGACCAAGGATTCTCTGAATTAAGCAGTTCGCTGGATAGCGGTGAGATTAATCAGGTTATGCAAGCGATGGGACCGCTTATGGGTCAATTTTCATCAAGTAACATCATTCAAGACATGATCGAGGAAGCACTGGGAGTGCTAGACATCGAAGGTTACAATTATTCACCTGAACGGTACCTCATTGAACACGAGAAGTCCAACAATAAAACCTTTGTTGGCGCAGAGTCACATCCGGCAGCACTGGACCATATATGGGAAATTGTGAAAAATAATGGATTTGTATTGGGAGACTTTTCGTGGACCGCTTGGGATTACCTGGGTGAGGTTGGCATCGGCAAAGTCAGTTATGAAGGAGACCCAGGCATCATTGTCTATGCTCCATATCCATGGATTACCGCCCAGACCGGGGATTTCGATATTACGGGTCACCGGCTTCCGATTTCCTATTGGCGTGAGATTGTGTGGGGTGGACGCGGTCACAAGCCCTACATTGCCGTGCAGAAACCTGAGTACTATGGTCGAGATGCAAAATTGAGCCTATGGGGCTGGACGGATTCCATAAGCAGCTGGACATGGCCCGGTTGGGAGGGCAAAGGAGTCGTAGTTGAGGTATACTCGGATGCTGAGGAAGCAGAACTATTTATCAATGGTAAATCTCAAGGCAGGAAGACGGTTGGAGACGATTTCAAGAAATTTTACTGCAAGTGGGATACCACATTTGAGCCAGGGGAAGTTGAAGCTGTTGCTTACATCGGAGGCAAGGAAGTCGGACGTTACAACCTGAAGTCGGCCGGAACACCGCAACTGAAAGTGACCAAGGAGCGCGAAGATCTGCGTGCAGGGTCAAACGATCTTTGCTACGTTAACATTGAACTTGTTGATGCCAGCGGAATCCTTAATACGGCGGTGCAGCGGAAAGTTACAGTTGCCATAGAGGGACCAGCCGTCATTCAAGGCAGTGGAACGGGAAGAGCGAGAACGGAAGAGAACTATTTCGATTCGATGCATGAGACTTACAACGGTCGAATGCAGGTCGTCGTTCGGGCTGGTGTGGAAAAAGGAACTGCTACGCTGATTATTTCCACTGAGAAATCAGAAAGCGTAACGATTGAAATACCTGTAGTGTAAGCGATAAGCAAAAACAGTTCCCCATCCTGGATCGCCAGATGATTCGGATGGGGAACTGTTTTTTTGTCATACGATTTAATAACCTTTACAGTTTTCTTAAGGATCAGAAAACAGTTTTTATAGAAGCGTTAAAAAGAATACAAGGTTGACGGTTTCAATTGCCATTACCCATTGACGGCAGCATTTTTTGTTTTAGCTATGCTGACCCAATCATATTAAGAATACGATATGTATGCTTGTATTCCTCTATATCGTCGCCTAAATGAGCCAATCTATAATTAGGTAAGTGATGTGTGTGATGGATATTAATTAAAATAACTAATTCTGAGAGGTTCTCATGAAAATTATTCATTTAAAAACAAACCGTGTGGTGAATCCACTGGGTTTTGATTTAGGCAAACCGAGATTTTCATACACTGTAATCGACACGAATGGCAAGAAGCAAGCGGCAGCCCGGTATGTGGTGGCGCTTGATGATGAATTCCAAGACGTTGTATTTGACAGCGGAACGAGAGAGGATATTAACAGTCTTGCCTTTGAGCTTCCGCTAGAATTGATGCCGCGAAGCCGCTATTTTTGGCGTGTAGAGGTATGGGCGGATAATGGAGAGCACGCCACAAGCGAGACTGCTTGGTTTGAGACAGCCAAGCTGAGCGAAGCATGGAAAGGGACATGGATCACTCCAAAATTCAATAAGACCATTCATCCGATTTTAAAAAAATCGTTACTGCTGAAAGGCCCCGTTGCTTCGGCTCGAGTCTATGTATGTGGACTGGGGCTTTACGAAATATATATTAACGGTCTAAAAGCCGGAAACGAATTTCTGACACCTAACTTCAATAATTATCATAAATGGCTGCAATATCAAACATATGATGTGACCGAACTTCTGCAAACAGGTCAGAATAAGATATCGGTAAGGCTTGGAAATGGCTTATACAAAGGGCGTTTTGGTTTTGATGGCCATTCGAGCGAGATCTACGGTAATACGTTTGTTCTTCTATATGAAATGGTTGTGACATACAGGGACGGCTCAACTGAGATCATTGTTTCCAATGACTCATGGACTGCGGAACAAAGTCAAATTATATCGGGAAATTTATACGACGGTGAAATTTATGATGCAACCTTTCAAGCCTCTGAAAGCTATCCCGTTAGAGAAGTTGAACTTGGTTATGATCGACTCAAGGCCAGGCTTAGTCTTCCTGTAGTGATCAAGGAGAAAAGGAAGCCTCTCGAAGTGATTCATACTCCTGCGGGCGAGACGGTCTTGGATATGGGGCAGAACATGGTAGGCTGGATCGAATATCGGACCAACGCTCCCAAAGGAAGTATCATTCGGTTACAATACGGCGAAGTGCTACAGGAAGGAAATTTCTACCGAGATAATTTGCGCACCGCATTGGCGGAACATCAATTTACGGCAGATGGACGGGAAACGATCGTTCGTCCTTACTTCACCTACTATGGATTCAGATATGTAAAGGTTGAAGGCTGGATCGGACAATTGAATTCTGAGGATTTTACTGGATGTGTTCTTTATTCGGACCTTGATGATACAGGGCATTTTGAGACCGACAATTCTCTGATCAACCGCTTGTTTCAGAATGCAAAGTGGGGACAAAAGGGGAACTTCCTGGATGTTCCAACAGATTGCCCTCAGCGGGATGAACGAATGGGCTGGACGGGGGACGCTCAGGTATTCTCTGGTACCGCCTGTTTTAATATGGATTCCTATGCTTTTTTCAACAAGTATTGCTTTGACCTTGGAAGTGAACAGGAGGAACGCCAAGGAGAGGTTCCGGTGGTTGTTCCTGCTGCTAATATTCGTGTGGGTGGTTCCAGCGCTTGGGGAGATGCGTCCGTAATTATTCCATGGAATGTATATCTACATTACGGAGATGTGACCATTCTTCAGCAGCAGTTTGAAAGCATGAAAGGATGGGCCGACTACATTATAAAAAAAGATACGGACTCAGGGGGACGTAGACTATGGACGGTAGGGTTCCATTTTGGAGATTGGCTTTCCCTAGACAGCAGCAATCCGGATTCTCCTTTCGGCGGAACCGATAAGGATTTCATCGCCTCTGCTTACTACTGTTATTCAACAAACATTGTGGCCAAAGCAGCGAAGGTATTAGGGCAGGAAGCAGAAGCGGCATACTATGAGCGTATTTCAAAGGAAATTAAAGTTGCAATTCAGGAGGAATTTTTTACTATAACAGGCCGGTTGGCGATCGATACACAAACTGCATACGCTGTTGCGCTGTTTATGGATTTGGTTCCAAAAGACTATATCGACAAAGTGGTTGAGGCTCTACGGAAGCGTTTAAAAGCTGACCGTAATCACCTGAAAACAGGGTTTGTCGGAACACCTTACTTAAATCATGTACTGACAAATCATGGATGTAATGATCTTGCTTATACTTTACTGCTTAATGACGACTACCCGAGTTGGCTTTATGCCGTGAAGCTGGGTGCAACGACCATTTGGGAACGGTGGAATTCAGTTCTACCAGACGGAACGATTAGTGGTACAGGCATGAATTCCTTAAACCATTATGCTTACGGCGCAATCGTAGAATGGATGTATCGTTGCATGGCGGGAATTAATCCCGTTGAGGAGGCCCCGGGTTTCCAGCGCGTGGAGCTCGTCCCGCAACCGGATAACCGGCTGAAGTGGGTGAAAGCAACAGTTGAAACCGCATCGGGCACCTATCGTAGCGGATGGGAGATTGATAAGGAAGGAAGGCTTGATTTTACTTTTGATATTCCTTTCAATGCATCTGCCCGTATACGATTACCCCATGCCCATTTAAAGGATTTAGAAATTAACGGTGTTACCTGGGAGTTTACTGACATAACCGGAGAACAACTTGAGGAAGAGGTCCTATTGGAATTATTCAGTGGAAGCTATTCGATCAGCTATTCTCCGACCAAGAGTTATTTGAGGATATTTAGCACGAAAACTCCACTAATTGAACTTTTGCACCACGATGAGGCTGCACCGCTCATACGGACAATGATGTCTGAACAGGTTAAAGTCAATCCGGATGATTTGGGCGCTTCAATCGGTAATTCTTCCCTCCGGGATTTGGCAGCGTTCTATTCATTGCCTACACATATTTTGGATCATTTGGATGAACGTTTAAGCCAAATAAAATAACATTCATCAGGTTTAACGACAGATATTCCCGAAAAAGCTATTTAGGGGATGAGAGAAATGAAGTACTTACACAAAAAAGAATTAATCAAATATACAGATAACCTGTCCATCAAAATGTACGTTTGTCGAATAGAAACTGTTCCTTTACATTGGCATCAAGAGTTGGAAATTATCATGTTAGTTAAAGGCGATCTCCAAGTTCATGTGGAAACCCATGACTATTGTATGCAAAAAGGCGATCTAATCTTGATTAACTCGAATAATGTCCATTCCTTTACGGGTACGGATTATCAAAATTTAGCCGTGATCATACAAATGGATATGAATATGTTCCAGAATCTTCATCCCCAAATTGAGAAAATGGAGTTTATTTGTAATAGTGTTACGGATCTAAAATCACTGGACAAATATGCTACTTTAAAAAGTTTTTTAATAAATATTTTACGAGTATTTCATACTAAAGAGACAGGATTTATTATTGAAATTTCCATTATCCTACAGCAAATTATCCTCAGTCTTATCAGAGAATTTGAAATAAATATGATTGATGAAGAAAATCTGGAAAAATCAAATGACAATCTGAAAAGGTTAGAACGAATCCTAGATTATATCGATCTAAACTATAACAGGAAGATAACTTTGGAGGAAATATCCAATCATGAGTATCTAAGTAAGTATTATTTCTCTCATTTCTTCAAAAATAAGATGGGGATGAGTTTTCAATCCTATTTAAAATATGTACGGTTAAGAAAGGCTTATGAAATGCTCCTGCACACCAATGAAAGAGTAATTGACGTTGCAATGATGAATGGGTTTGCTAATTCCCAGATTTTCGCTTCCAGCTTCAAGGAGCAATATGGAATGACACCAAAACAGTTTAGAATAGAGTCCAAGCATGGGAAGCTGGAGTTGAAGAACGATGACAAAGTTCAAGATCACAAATATGTTGATGAAGATATTAAACAGGTACTTAATTTATTGAAGTAAAACGTAAGACCAACTTCCAAAGTTCACTTTGTAGGTTGGTCTTTATTTTAGCAGTATTACTCGGACTCGTCTTCAAACTCAAGCAAGCCACACCATAGAACGCAACACAGGCTTATGTCATTTCTTGAGCCTATTGCAATGCAGTTGTAAGTAAAGTATTCATCTCATCAGCAGATTCTTGCATGCCCCGCATCATCCACTCTACAATCCAGCCATATAGTCCATAGGCAAAGAAAGACTTTCTATAGGCATCTATGTTTGATGATTCACCCTTGGGGCCGCAGATATCCAAAATGGTATCAAGAATCAATTCTGTCAGATGGTTACGGTACAAAAGCTGATAGAAATTGTCGTTGTCCTTATAGTGCTGAAACAGACTGCCAAAAAGGTTTTGCGGATTGGAGTTTGGGTTACTTTCAAATTCAGATCCCCATTTTTGTGTCAGATACATAACGTGCTGTCTGAGGACATCTGTTTTATCAGAGAAATTACGATAGAAGGATGCTCTGCCAACCTCAGCGTTCATTGTTATTTCGCTGATGGAAATGTCAGACAAAGTACGTTTCTGCATAAGCTGAATGAGTGTAGTCGTAATCTGTTCTTTGACATATCGGTTCTTCTGTTGATTATTAATGATGATACATTCCTTTGCTTTTGTCTCATTTTTGGTGGCTGCATTGACGATCAGTCAATTAGGTTGATACAATTGTCACATCGAAGAAGACTATAATAAATAATTCAATTTGTCAAGGGAGTAATGTATGGAAAAGTCAAATGGAAAGAAACGGCATATTCTGCGGAATACAATGATAAGCATTTTTATAGTAATTGCGGTTTTGGCTATCGTAGTTTTTGTTATGCTAAAAAACTCCGTTCTAATCAGCTTTCCGGAATTGAAGGGAAGCCCGGAAGTAGGAGAGTGGTATGCTATTACGCCGGAAGAGGCAAAATCGTCTGATGGGAGCGAATGGAATGGATTCATTCGTTTAGGAAGCGAAAATAAGGTTATGGTGTATTTCTTTGGTGGTGGAGCAAGTATAAATGAATACACTGCAGCGCATCCAAAAGACTTTTATGCAGATGTGGTAAAAAACCAAGATTTCGTCGCTAAGATGGGAATTGCAAGTGATACAGAAGATAACCCATTTAAAGATTGGACAATCCTTGTTCTTCCATACAGTACAGGCGATTTTCATTCAGGAACAGGTGAATATGCCTATTCGGATGACAAGGGGAACTCAAAAACGTTATATCATTATGGCTATACTAATTTCTCTCTTTTCATGAAGGAGGCAGTAAAGTATACTGGCACGCCGGATACACTCCTTGTTACTGGATTTTCTGCTGGGGGATTTGGAACATCACTACTTGCAGATGATGTTATTGATTATTATCCATCAACCTCAAATGTTACAGTTGCTGTTGACAGTTCTTTGCTGCTCACAGATGATTGGCAGGATATATCTGAGAATGTCTGGAAATCCCCACAACCAATATCAGAACGTCTCAATACGGACAATATCGTGCTTGACAGCCTGACGGCATTATCTGACAAACGTGGAGATAGCGTGAAAATATTGTTTGATAGTTCTGTGCGAGATGGGGAGCTGGCGAAGTGGCAGGCATATCTTGATCATGGAGAAATGTCGGCAACCGATAAAAGTGGTGATGTTTTTCAGTCAAATCTGAAAGCGATGGTTGAAGGGCTTCAAAACAATATACCAGGCGTGGGAATCTACATCTGGGATGGCCTGTCTTATAACAAGGAGCTAAACCTGACACAACACACAATCATTTCAAGTAATGTGTTTGATAAATTAAATGGTAAGAAGAGCATAAGTGATTGGATACTTGATGCAGTAAATGGTGATATCAAACAATATGGAATTGAATTATTAGAAAAAGAATATTGATAGTCTTCAGAATATTGTACCTACGGGGAAAGCAGATAAGGACAAGTTTATGAAAAATACAGGGAGATTTTTGAAGATGATAGGAAAAATTTTGTTAATCATCTTGGGAATATTAGTGCTAGTGGTGGTTAGCATGACGCTCTATGGTAAATGGAAATCGACGCAGCCGCTTTTAGATGAAGGCTATTCTGATGTTTACAAGACTGAAAGTCCGTTAGAACAAAAATATATCAAAATGGGAACGTATGATGTTTCTACTATTGAATATGATTCAAATGATGATGAAGGTGTTCAGACTAAAGTTTGGTACCCGACTAAATTGACAAATACCGATCACACTTATCCTCTAATTGTGATTGCAAATGCTAGCGACATGAGTGCGAGCAGATACGAACCCTTTTTTAAGCATCTTGCGACATGGGGATTTGTAGTTGTGGGGAATGAAGACCGTATGTCTAGTAGTGGTAAGTTTAACGCAGAAAGCCTTGACTTAATGCTCGAATTAAATTCAAATGCCGATAATATATTCTATGGGAAAATAGACATCAACAATATTGGGATAGCAGGGTATTCTCAAGGTGGTGTTGGAGCCATCAACGCCGTAACCGCTCAAGAAAACGGTCATTACTACAAAACAATTTTTACAGGGAGTGCTGCAAATTTTGAACTCTCGAAAGCATTGGGGTGGAACTACGATGTAAGTAAAATCACCATCCCCTATTTTATGACAGCCGGCACTCTCAAAAATGATACGGGAGAGGATAACGGAATAGGAGTAGCACCGCTATCATCCCTTATTAAAAACTACGATTTGATTACCAATGATGTTTTGAAAGTCCGAGCCAGGGCAGTGAATGCTGACCATGAAGATATGCTGGTACACTCTGATGGATATTTGACAGCATGGATGATGTACCACCTGCAGGGAGATGAAGAAGCAGGTAAGGCATTCCTTGGGAAAAATGCGGAGATTCTAAATAATGCTAACTGGCAGGATGTGCAAATATCAAAATAAGCGTAAAATAACCCACACCTATTTACCAGGATGTGGGTTATTTTACGTTGTGTCGATTTCCAGCCGTCCTTCTTTCATGAATACTGTAAGTTCCCCTGTTTTCCCACTGATTCAAGCTGTAGGCAATTCCCCCGCTGCGTTCTCTTCAGCTGCAACTTATGATAGCCGGCATAGCCATTTACATGTAGATCCCCAATGAAGCTTGTCAAGTAACTGCGTGGGTGTTCCCGCCTTGAGTCGGCTGGTAATGGTAGAATAAACAATTTTTAATACATGGTTCAGCAAGTTATAGCAAGAAGTCAATCTGTTCCCTCTCTAAAATAGAGTAGTAGGGAGGCGAAGGAGGGCTGAAATGGATTTAATTGGATTGGACATTGGGTCGACAGGAGCGAAGTGCATAATTACGAATTCTGATGGTAATGTGATGGCTCAAGCGTATGAGGAATACAGTATGGAGTCGCCGATAAGCGGTTATTTTGAATTGAATCCTCAGATTGTTTGGGAAGCAGTTCAATCCATAATGCATTCTGTAATAAGAGAGTATAACAAACGGAGTACTCATCTCGCTGGTATTTCAATTTCTTCCTTTGGAGAAGCTGCAGTTCTCATCGACAAGGAAGGCAGAGAGCTTGGGAACAGCTTGCTTTATATCGACAGCAGGGGAAATGAGCAATTAAAAGCGTTTATCAAAAAAATAGAAGCGGATGAAATTATCCATAAAACAGGCTTGAAGCCTCATTCAATGTATACGCTCTCTAAATTGATGTGGTACCGGGAGGAGCAGCCGGATATTTATGCAAAGATTCATACGTTTCTTCCTTTTGGCTCCTATATTCTTTACAAGCTGGGTGCCGGCCCTATTCTGGATTATTCTTTGGCCTCCAGAACAATGGCATTTGATGTCCGTAGGCTCCAGTGGGATGAACATATTATAGAGGTGGCTGGCTTACACAAAAGGATATTTCCGGAGATTGCAGCTCTGGGAACAGTAGTCGGTCAGATTTCGCTGGAGGCAGCACAAAACTTCGGGTTACCTTCTGATTTCAAACTGGTATTAGGCGGGCATGATCAGGTGTGCGCTGCTATAGGAGCGGGGATAACAGAAGAAGGCTCGGCTGTTGATGGAATTGGAACAGTAGAGTGTATCACACCGGTTTTTAGTAAAGAGACGATAAATCAACAGGATATGGCATCCAGCAATCTAGCTCTGGTTCCATTTATCAAAGGAAAATATGCAACCTACGCTTTTAATTTTACGGGGGGTTCTTTACTCAAATGGTATAGAGATCAGTTTGGCTATGAAGAGAAAATGGAAGCGGATCTAACGGGACGAAGTGTATATGACATTATGAGTGAGAACGTTAGTGACAGTCCCACCAATATTCTGGTGCTGCCGCACTTCGCAGGATCAGGCACTCCGTATATGAACCCTTTGGCAGTAGGAGCTGTACTAGGGATTGATTTCAACACTACGAAGTCAGATTTATTTAGAGCTTTAATGGAAGGCGTTACCTATGAGATGAGGCAAAATATAGAATGCCTGGAACAAGCGGGAATCCGGATTGATAAATTACGAGCTTGTGGTGGCGGGGCCAAGTCAGATCTGTGGTTACAAATCAAAGCAGACATTATGAATAAAACGATCGTTGCACTTGATATAGATGAAGCTGGAATATTAGGCACCATCATCCTTTGCGGAGTAGCGCTTGGTGAGTTCTCTTCTTATGAGGAAGCTACACGACGTTTGGTGAAAGTGAATAAAACATTTCATCCTCAAGCAAAAAATCGGAAGCAATATGACGAGAATTACGCCAAATATAAACGCTTGTATCAAGCGGTTAACGAAGTAATGTCAAACGAACCCATGGAAAGGTAGATTTCTGACTGAACGAAAAGTAGACAGGAGATGTATAAGAATGCCTTTAGTTACGCTAAATGAGCTGATGAAAGATGCTGAAGCCAAGAATTACGCCGTTGGTGCCTACAATGTTAATAATCTGGAATTGATCCGGGGCATCATTGCTGCCGCCGAAGATTCACAATCGCCGGTAATTCTTTCCTTCGCTGAAGTTCATATTCCCCTTGTGCCGCTTGAGGTTATTGCTCCGATTATGCTAGAAGCCGCGAGAAAAGCCAAGGTTCCAGTTGCTGTGCATCTTGATCATGGGCAAGATCATGAGATTTTGATCCGTGCGATGAAACTTGGCTTTTCCTCTATCATGTTTGACGGTGCACATTTGCAGCTTGAAGAGAATATTAGACAGACGAATGAGATCAGCAAAATTGCGAAAGCTCTCGGTGTTTCCGTTGAAGCCGAGCTTGGCAAGATACTTCGCCCCGAGGGCGGCGGGGATGAGGAAGAAGAGGAAGAGTATGATCCGGATGATATCTACACCAATCCAAAGGAAGCCAAGACATTTATAGAAAATACAAATATTGATGCTCTGGCCGTCGCTTATGGAACCGCACACGGCGTCTACACCAAAGAACCTGTCCTGGACTTTAACCGTCTGCAGTTAATTAAGGATATAACCGGCATGCCGCTGGTGATGCATGGAGGATCCGGACTGGATGAGGCAGCCTATGTGAAATCCATTCAATGCGGAATTCGCAAGCTTAACTACTATTCAAACATGGCATTTGAGGTGGCCAATACAATTCAGTCGAAATTGAATGCAAATAGCGATCAAAACAAAAAAAGTTACTATCATGATCTTTCTAAATGGGCCATGGAGGCCATTCAGGAGGACATTGTACGAACTATGAGAATTTTCGGGAGTGCGGGAAAAGCCTAGAGCTTGACCAACCAAAATTTGAAGGAGCTACAGTGATGGTAAGACTTTATGGCAAGGAATGGACCCGGCGTGAATTGGAGTCGAGGGTTGGCAGAATGGATCAACTTGGTGGAGTACAGCGTTTTGTTATGAGGGAAGGACCGGAGGCAGGTCAAGAGGCCTTTCAAGTGCGTACGGGTGCTGGACTCTCCTATTGGGTTCACCCCAGCAAAGGGATGGATATCTCGCTAGCTGAATTTTGTGGTATCCCGGTTAGCTGGTCTGCAAGCAATGGGAATCCCCATTCTTCTTACTATGACGCTGAAGGAAATAACTGGCTCCGTTCAGCTTCAGGCGGTTTGCTGATGACTTGTGGCTTATCACAGGTAGGAGCATCGGGACAGGATGAGTATGGATCATTTGGCTTGCACGGACAAATTCATCATACTCCAGCCCGTCAGACTTCCTATTACGCAGAATGGCATGGAACCGATTATGAGATGTTCACACGCGGAGTGTTGGAGGAAACATCGATTTTCGGCCATACACTTCGCCTAACTCGTACAATCATAAGCAGGCTTGGGGAGAACCGTCTGAAGATTATGGATACTGTCGAAAATGTAAGTTTCATACCAGTGCCCCACATGATGCTATATCATTTTAACTTCGGTTTTCCTCTACTAATGGAAGATACGATCATTGTATTGCCGGAAAGTAAATCTACCTCTCGTGATGCAGGGATGGATATGTCCAGGTTACACGAATGGCAGGCCCCAGATCCTCTTTTTACGGAACAAGTTTACTACCATGAACCATTAGAGCAGCAAGAGAAGATCAGTGTCCAGATTATTAGTCCTTCATTCCCTGTAAACGATTTTAATTCTTCCTCAAAGGGTCTCACCGTGGAATTGAAGTGGGATCCAGTAACGTTACCCAGATTGGTACAGTGGAGAATGCCAGGTGCTGGTGAGCATGTACTGGGAATAGAACCGTCCAATTGCTGGACCAAAGGTAGAGCGGAGGAGCGCAAGACCGATTCGTTAAGGATGCTTCAGCCAGGAGAAACCGTTCAATATGAAATTGAATTAAATTTTAAATCTAACTAAGTGGAGGATAACGATATGTTGCATGCTAAACCTTATGTATTTTGGTTCGTGACAGGAAGTCAAGGTTTGTACGGAGATGATGTATTGTCCAAAGTAGAGAGTAACTCCAAAAAAATGATTGCTGAATTGAATCATGAGGCTAACCTTCCATACTCCATTCAATTCAAAGAAGTAGTCACTACGCCTGAAGCGATTCGCCGTGTTTGTCTTGAGGCAAACTCCAGTGAAAACTGTGCGGGCATCCTAACATGGATGCATACCTTCTCACCAGCTAAAATGTGGATCTCTGGATTGAATCAATTGCGCAAGCCGTTGCTTCATCTGCATACCCAGTATAATGTGGACATTCCTTGGGACAGCATCGACATGGAGTTTATGAACTTGAATCAAGCGGCGCATGGCGACCGGGAGTTTGGTTTTATTGGCGCACGCCTCGGAACGGCAAGAAAAATTATTGCAGGGCATTGGAAAGATGAAGAGGTACGCACAAGAATTGGTGCATGGATGAAGACCTCCGCTGGTTACACCGAGAGCCAAACTATGAAAATCGCCAGATTCGGTGATAACATGCGCTATGTGGCTGTGACTGAAGGGGACAAAGTCGAAGGACAAATAAAATTCGGGTGGACTATTAACGGATATCCAGCGGGTGATTTAGCCGAACGCGTTAAAGAAGTGAGTGAAGCCAAGGTACGGGAACTGATGGATGAATATACCGAATTGTATGATTTCACTGATAACGGTCGTATTGAAGGAGCTGAACGAGAGGCAATCCATGAACAGGCAAGAATGGAAATTGCTCTGACTGAATTCCTGAATGAAGGTGGTTATACTGCGTTTGTAACCAGCTTTCAGGATCTGCATGGTTTAAAACAGTTGCCCGGGTTGGCGGCACAGCGTCTAATGGCAGCAGGTTATGGATTTGGCGGGGAAGGAGATTGGAAAACGGCAGCCTTGGTACGGATGATGAAAATGATGGCCGATAACAAAGGTACTTCTTTCATGGAAGATTACACGTATCATTTGCAAAAAGGTAACGAGATGGTACTGGGTTCACATATGCTGGAAATATGCCCGACACTAGCAGCAGACAGACCGAGAATTGAAGTGCACCCTCTATTTGTAGGCGGTAAGGGTGACCCCGCCCGTCTGATCTTTAATGGAGCAAGCGGCAAAGGGGTTAACGCAACCGTGGTGGACATGGGTGACCGTTTCCGTTTGATCGTTAATGAAGTGAATGCGGTACAGAATGAAAAACGCATGCCTCACCTTCCCGTAGCCAGCTTGCTCTGGAAACCCGAACCGTCATTGACTAAAGCGGCAGAGGCTTGGATTCTTGCAGGGGGCGCACATCACTTTGGATTCTCTTTCCATGTAACGAGCGAGCAGCTTAAAGATTGGGCGCGCATGGCAGGAATTGAATGCCTAGTTATCAACACTTCGACCACGTTGGATTCCTTGGAGAATGAAATCCGCTGGAATGATCTCTATTATAGATTGAATCACTAGTTAGTGTTGGACTTGAAAATCATTTGAACCGAACAAAGCCAATTATAATCTAGGGTCTACCATTAGTTTACTAAAACTGTTGGTAGACTTTTTAACTACATAGTGGCGGATTTAGTTTTACCACTCATCACTTTAGCGATTTTTTCCAGTAACGTTATTTCCGATTTTCCAACCTCAAGTTAAAATGTACCCATTGTAATCGTAAAAGAAGACAACGGGGAGGACATCTTAAAGTTTAAGAAAGTCGCCAATTTAAATAGTGAAATAGTGAATTTCTTTGGTGTTTTCGTAACCGGAAATTTATACGTCCTATTGATTATATAGTGCTTACTAGGCTGTTACTTAACGATGGTAAGTTAGGTCATATCATCAGTTGGTTCTTTGTTAAGAGAATTTTGACCATACTTTTCCCCAAATTGTTCCACACTTTTTAATATAGGAAGAAAATCCATTCCTTTTTCGGTTAAAGAATATTCCACTTTGGGCGGAATTTCTGAGAAAACATGGCGCTCGATAAACCCATCTTTCTCTAATTCTCTTAGTTGCTTAGTTAAGGATCCTTGTGAAATATTAGTGAATGTGGACTTAATCTCCCCAAAACGTCGTTTTTGCGTTGAAAGAAGCCAAAGAATCATAATTTTCCATCTTCCTGAAAGTACATGTTGGGTATGAATTAAACCATATACAATTGAGTCTCCATTGATTAAATCAGAGTTGATACCATCCTTACAGATGCGGCCCATAGTATATCTTCCTTTCTCTCCATTAGTACTAAAAAAGTGACTAGGTCACATTTTTTTGCCTACTTCCAATGTCAAAGAGATCTGTTTATTATATGAGACATCCATTACTAACTCAATCACTATTTCGATGATATGAAGGGAGTCTTTTTATGAATAGAGTAACCAAATTACTGGGGATTAAATACCCCATTATATCGGCAGCTATGAGCTGGGTTACCTCGGCTACATTTGTTGCTGCAGTTTCAAACGCTGGAGGGATGGGAGTTCTTGGGCCAAATGCTGGTCAACACAACTCGGCGAAAAGTTTAGATGAATTTATAGAAGGTGTACGAAGTGAGATCAGGAAAGTAAGGGAGTTGACGGATAAACCGTTTGCAGTCAATTACATTTTACCCTTCGATGTTAATGGGACTAGTTTATTCACTAACGCGTTGTTTGATGTTTTAGTTGAAGAGAATGTAAAAATTGTTGTAGTTATTGGAACTATAATGCATCAAAACGAAATAGAGAAACTAAAAAAACACGATTTCACAGTAATTTATCGCCCAATTAACCCCACAGTTCAAAATTTGATTGAAGCTGAGACTGCAGGAGTAGACGCCCTCATTGTAACTGGGAATGAAGCAGGAGGTCATATTAGCCAGTATGAAATTAGTCTGTTCACACTTGTTCCTCAAGCTGCAGATTCTTTAAATATCCCCTTTATTGCAGCAGGAGGAATTATCGATGGCAGAGGAGTACAAGCTGTAATGAATCTAGGCGCAGAAGGAGTATACATGGGCACTCGTTTTGTAGCGACTCATGAGAATCCAGCAAGTGATGCGGCCAAGCAAGCAATTCTTCAAGTTACTAGTGACGAATTCCTTAGACTTGAAGGAGCTAATGAACGAACCGTTCCTACAATTGGAGGAAAGAGAGCGTTTCAACTCATTAAAGAAGGAAAACACGCTGAAGCTGGAACTTATATAAAAAATGGGTTTAAAACGGGATTACTTGACGGTAATCTGGAGGTTGGTACAATTTCCATCTCTCCATCGGCAGGAGGGATCAAAGAAATTAAAACTTGCAAACAGGTTATAGATGAGATTGTTAATGCTATTTCATAACGAAAAAAATCTTCTGAAACATCTAAAAACGAAGAATATCATTTCATAAACCAAAAGTGGTGACCATTTCCGGAATCCACTCGGGAAAAGGTCACCACTTTTATGAAATTTTTTTGTCTTTATCTAGATAATTATTTAAGATATTAACTTTTAAGAGGATTTAGTTTCAATTTTCTTGGCAGCTGGAGAGAACAATCCAGCGATCAATACAGCAATTATTACTACAAGTAGGGCATAGAGCAGCCCTACTGATTCACCTAAAAGTCCAATGAAAGGGGGCCCAACCAAAAAAGCTAAATAACCTAACGTGGAAACGAAAGCAACTCTCTCTGTTGCACCATTGGGATTATCTCCAGCAGCGGACAAACCTACCGGAAATCCTAAAGATGCACCGATTCCCCATAAAAAAACTCCTGCTGCAGCAAAGTAGAAATTAATATCAAGTATCACAACAGCTAATCCCGATACGGCTATGATTGCAGCTGATACCAATATTGGAACTCGGCCAAAGCGGTCTAGTAAGAAGCCACCGGACATTCGGCCGATTAGCATAGCTAATAAAAAAACACCGTATACAATCGTACCTGTAACATGAGTCACCTGGTAAGCATCTACAAATAAAATGGGTAACCAATCATTTGCCGTACCTTCTGCCAAAGCCATTCCCATAACAATAATACCAATGTAAACTAGTCTTAACTCTTTGAAGATGCTAACCTTGGTTTGTGGAGAACTGACTGAATGATGATTAGTTATTAGGTCTACTTTTCCTGTAGCCGTCGGTAAATACTTTATACAAATAACTCCGAACAAGATAATCACAAAAGCAATGATTATAAAATGTATAAAGACAGGAATTTTTACCGATATGGCAAGTGAGCCTAAGCCTACTCCTAAGAGAGTACCTCCACTAAACGATGCGTGAAGAGCGGGAAGTAATGTTTTATTGGTACTTCGCTCAAGTGCTGCTCCCTCCACATTTTGAGCTACGTCTATAATTCCATAACCAAGCCCGAAAACAACAAGACCTGAGAAAACAAGCAGCTTTATAGCCAATAGAATACTAAAACCCGCTATAAGCAATCCTAAAGACAAAATGATAACGCTTAAGGCAATTGCTTTTCGTGCTCCTATATGACGGATCACCGAACTTGCAGATACAAGACCAACAATTGCTCCCGCCGCAATTCCAAAAATGATCCAGCCCATTATTGACGTAGATGCATGAAGAATATCTCTTACCTCAGGTGTTCTCGAAGTCCACGAAGAAAAAGCCATTCCCGACAGAGCAAAGAAAACAAACAAAGAAATTTTCCACTTGTTAATATTAAGAATTATTGTTTTATTATTATATTGTTCCACAAGAGTACCTCATCTTTAGTATTTTTTGATTCTGATATTCGTTACTGATATACCTTGACCTTGTTACTGCCTCCGTTTCATTCATAATTAGAATTATTGTTTCTCTAAACTCTTTTTATTAATTTATCTCTATTTTTCAATACATACTTGCAGTATAAAGTGAATTTGTAGTACAATATCGCCGAATTTCAGGAGGTGTTTGGATTGCAGGGGGCCATATTAACTAACGAACAATATAGGGAAGTTGCCACTCACGGTTCAATCAATTTCCCCATTCAATATTATCTAGACGATACGTTATATTTTCATAATCAAACCATTAACCGTCATTGGCATCCTGAGTTAGAGTTTGCTCTCATTCAAGAAGGGAAAGTTGATTACTGGATAGGTGGGAACAAACGAACACTTGAAGCAGGGGATGGGATTTTCGTCAATACTCGAGTCATTCATGGTTATGAAGCTATAGAAAGGGCGTTGGTTCCAAATATCGTTTTTTCTCCGGAATTCATATCAGGTGGAAATCATCTTGTCTTTCAGAAATTTGTGCAACCCATAATGTTTTCAACGATTTCAGGACTTTTCTTAAATAGAAAAGTGAAATGGCAAGACGAGATTCTTCATTCTTTAAACATAGTGTTTGAATTAATGAATTCTAAGAATATGACAAAAGAACTTGATCTTCAGGTATTAATGTCTTCCATATGGAAGACGCTGTACTTGCATCAAGAGTCTTATGAAAATTCATCACATTCTTCAAATTATTATATTCTTCAAACCCGACTGCAACTGATGTTAGATTTCATATATAAAAATTATGAAAGAAAAGTTCGCCTTACCGATATTGCAGATGCAGCGAAAGTAAGTAAAAGTGAGGCATTACGTTGTTTTAAACTAGGTGCTGACATCACCCCAGTTGAGTACTTAATACAGTATCGATTATCAAAAGCAAAAGAATTACTCTTAAATTCAGAAAAAAATGTTACCGAAATCGCCTCACAAACAGGCTTTGAAAACGTTGGATATTTTAGTCGAATGTTTAAAAAATATTATGGAGCGACACCAAGATTACTACGTAAAACAAGTCTACAAAAAACAGTAGATGTCTTACCTAGCAATCATCCACATAGGTAAATAAACTATGGTTCTGAGGTCAGCGGCTAATCAAAATACCAAACTTGTGCTTCGGATTCCAAAGTAAAAGGCTCTTAAATGTTTAACCGTAGATTCGAACAATCCGAAGAACTACAGAAGCGGTAAGCATAACGTGAGTATACAAAAACCTGCTGAAAAATATCTGGTTTAGGAGATATCCGTTATGAAATAGTATTGCGCTACGACTGCTTCGGAGTTTTTTGCTGCGAATAATCAGGAAGTCAATCGAACATTTACCAATGAGATAACTTAAAAATCGTGAAAAGAGTTTCATTAAGCAGACATCAGCAGACACTTTAGAGTGTCTGCTGTATTTTTTTCGTGAAGCTTAAAATAACGATATTATTGTTTCGATTTCTTTATATCTGCTTCCTTTCCTATAGTTTACTATTTAATTAACACACATATATATGACGGAAAAGGAGTAACTTTATAGGGGCTGCTTTTAGCCTATTTTGGACTTCTCTTTTTTTGCTCGAAGGGTATCCCTATCATTATTCGAGTCAGACTGTCTGTTTGGATTAGTTGGTGTGGTTGGAGCCTTGGGTGTGCCATGGATTGGATGCTTTATTGATCTGTTTATGCCATCGCAGGTCATCGGCATCATGACATTAATTCTCTTGCTTTTGTTTGCTTTATTTGTCTGGATCGTCAGTGTTCTCATTCTAATTTTGAGGATTATACTTGTGGAGTTGGGCGTTCAAGGCGCCCAAGTCATGAATCTAACTCGCATTTATTCGCTAGATAAAGGTGCTAAAAGTAGACTTAATACTGACTTCATGGTTAGCACATTTTTCGGCGGAACTTATGGATCAACGTTAAACAGTTATTTGTGGAGTATCGGTCAATGGACTTGCTAGATGCTGTGTAGTCCCAGCTTCAATTGTTGTATGGGGATTTTCATATCTTAAGAACCGGAAACTTGATTATAATATCTGATGAACTTCTTGAATCATTGTTCAATAAAACAATGAAGTAGGGAGTTTGATCAATGATATGTAAAGTAACTCGCTCTCATTTAGTATGAGGCACCAATTAAATATTTGAATTTTCCCTTGATAGCGCTTTTAAAATCGTATATAATGTGTTTACAATAAATATTAGGGTTGTTACTGCACAGCAGGCAAAGCCTAAACTAATCCGTGCTAAGTGATATTTAGTTCTGGATTGTTTAGGCTTTTTTGTTATTAAAAAAAACAAAGTGGGCGAGATTTTGAGAATAAAAAAAATATTTAACAATAATGTTGCTCTAGTTGAAGGACCCAATCGATCCGAGGTTATTGTTATTGGGAAAGGACTGGCATACCATAAAAATCCAGGTGAAGATATAGATCTGGCTAGAATTGAAAAAACTTTTGTAATGGAGACCAAAGAATTATCTGAACGGCTTTCAACATTATTAAGTGAAATTCCTCCAGAGCATCTGGAATTAACGGATCAGATTATTCGATACGCAGCGAGCGATCTGCAAACTTCCTTTAGCAACAATATTTATTTGGCTCTCACCGATCATATTAGTTATGCAATAACTCGCTCTGCACAGGGAATGAGCCTTAAAAATGCATTGCTCTGGGAGATACAAAAATTTTACCCGAAAGAGTATCAAACTGCTTTGCATGCTCTACAAATTATCGAAAACAAAACCGGGTTTACGCTGCCTATTGATGAAGCTGGTTTTATCGCCATGCATTTTGTGAATGGACAGCAGGACGGTCAGGAAATGGAACAGACCGTGCTCGTTACCCAAATGGTTCAGGGAATCCTTAATATAGTGACCCTTCACTACGGAATCGAATTGGATGAGAATTCGTTAAACTACAGTCGCTTTGTGACTCATTTGAGATATTTTTCGTATCGCACTATGCGTAATGAGACGATTCCGAGCGAAGATGATGAACTCTACAAACAAGTGGTTTCCAAATATCCCGAAGCTTTTGACTGTAGTGAGAAGGTTAGAACTTACTTACAGGAAGAGTATAAGATTGAAACGACCGAAGCTGAAATGGTTTATTTCATGCTCCATATCAGGCGCGTGACCAGCAGGAACTAATATTTACAATATAGATCAGGGTTGTTACCATTCGTTGGGCAAAGCCTGGATAAGTGATAAGTACATTTTATTGGTGTGCTTCCTCACCTATTCAGGTTTTTTTATTTTATATACACCCAGAATAAGTTAAAAGGAGCAATGTGATGAAGTACGAAAAATTAGCAAAGGACATTATGCAAAATATTGGTGGGGAGGAGAATGTATCCAATCTTGTCCATTGTGCAACTCGGTTAAGATTTAATCTTAAGGACAACCAATTGCCAGATAAAGAGAAGCTGAAAAGCCTGGAAGGTGTACTGACCGTTGTCGAAAGTGGTGGTCAATTCCAAGTGGTTATAGGAAATGACGTTGCACACGTATATCAAGAGATTAGCAAACTAGAGACAGGTAATACTGCCTCTGAGGATGGAGATAAATCTAAAGAGAAGATCATGGCCAGAATTTTTGCAGTGATTTCTGGAAGTTTTTCTCCCCTGTTGCCTGCTATGGCTGGAGCGGGGATACTTAAAGCTGTCTTAACCTTGTTCACAACTTTCGGGTGGATCTCTGCAGAAAGTGGAACTTACCTAATCCTAGCTGCAGCAGCAAATGCTGTTTTCTATTTCCTCCCTATATTCCTGGGAATCTCAGCATCGATCAAATTCGGCGCAAATCCATATGTTGGTGGAGTTATTGGTGCAGCATTAATGGAGCCGAATTTTACGGGATTATTGGCTAGTGGAGATACTTCTTCATTTCTAGGTATTCCTGTAGTCTTGATGGATTATTCGTCCACTGTCTTTCCTGTGTTCGTAGCGACTTGGATATTCTCTTATGTGGAGAAATATCTTAAGAAAATCATCCACAAAGAGCTACAGACATTTTTGGTACCGTTACTGTGCTTAGTCATTATTGTACCACTGACTGCTATGATCTTTGGTCCATTTGGAGTGTATATCGGAAACGCGATAGCAGATTCCATTAATTATCTCATGGGAGTAAGCGGGCTATTGACAGGAGCTGTAATTGGGGGATTAATCTTTTTCCTTGTTGTTTTTGGCCTTCATTGGGGCATTATTCCCATCGTTCTAGCAAATCTTGCAAATGGAACAGATCCGATCCTTGCGATGTGGGCAGCATCTAACTTTGCAATGGCAGGGGTGGCACTGGCTGTTTTCCTTAAATCCAAAGAAAAGTCTTTGAAATCAATTGCGGGTTCCTCTACTTTAAGTTTGTTGTTAGCAGGTGTCTCTGAGCCGACTGTCTACGGGATATTGCTGCGTTATAAGCGCACGATCCCATTTGTTATTGTTGCCGGAGCTATCGGAGGAGCCATAAATGGTGGTTTCAATACGTATGCTACAGCATTTGTCTTTCAGAATATTTTTTCAATCGGAGCATTTGAACCTATTGGGTATTATTTAATAGGAATTGCAGCAGCCATGGCGATTGGTTTTATTCTGACGATTCTTTTAGGATACATGGATAAAAAAGCTGTAACTGTAACTGAGTCCAATGATGTAACTTCTACTATGGAAACAAAGGCGGTTCAAGCAGAGACCAGTGTCAATGTTACTGATGGTTCGTCACGCTTAAAGAAAGAGGTACTATTCAGCCCATTAACAGGGGATGTGAAACCCTTGACTGAAGTTCCTGATCCTGCCTTTGCAGAAGAAGCAATGGGGAAAGGTATTGCGATAATCCCGAGTATTGGGCAAGCATTCTCACCAGTGAATGGTACGATTGGTACTGTACTTAAGTCAGGTCATGCTGTAATCATACAGTCCGAAAATGGCGCGGAAATATTGATTCATATTGGAATAAACACCGTTCAATTAAAAGGGCAATATTTCACGCCTCGAGTGAAGGCAGGAGATCAGGTACTCAAAGGGGATCTATTGATTGATTTCGATCTTGAGAAGATTAAGGAAGCCGGATACAATCCGATCACTCCAGTTATAATCTCGAATACCAGCGATTATTTGGATGTTATTGAAACAACAAACTCATCGGTTTTGAAAGAAGATAAGTTGCTGACGCTAGTTGTCTAAGCAACACTACTTAGGAAGGAGACTAGCCTATGCAATCCAACACATACACTTTTCCAAAAAACTTCCTTTGGGGCGGCGCTGTAGCAGCCAATCAGGTAGAAGGTGCATTTTTAAAGGAAGGAAAAGGGTTGTCTACAGCAGATGTATTGCCTCATGGAATTACGGGTCCAATTATGGAATTTCCCGAAGGTAAATACCCATCTCACGAAGCTATAGACTTTTACCATCGATATAAAGAAGACATAGCACTGTTTGCAGAAATGGGGTTTCGCTGTTTTCGGACATCGATAGCCTGGACACGTATTTTTCCTGAAGGAGATGAAGAGTTTCCTAATGAAGAGGGCCTCCGTTTCTATGAACGCTTAATGGATGAATTACTGAAATACAATATTGAACCTGTCATTACGATCTCCCATTATGAAATGCCATTAGGATTGGCTAAGAAATATGGAGGCTGGAGAAGCCGCAAGACCATTGAATGTTATGAACGATTTGCAAAAGTTCTATTTGATAGATTTAAAGGGAAAGTAAAGTATTGGATGACCTTTAACGAAATTAATATTCTTGCTCATTACCCCTTTACAGGTGGTGGAATTATTGTACAGGAAGGGGAAAATAAGAAGCAGATCCAATATCAAGCTGCACATCATCAATTCGTCGCAAGTGCTCTCGCTGTTAAAGCCTGTCATGAAGCTATTCCTGATGCCAAAATTGGGTGTATGTTGGCTTATATTCCTGCTTATCCTTTGACCAGTGCTCCTGAAGATGTTTTTGCGGCTCTGCAAGGAGAGCGGGAAATCCTAATGTTCGGTGATGTGCAGGCAAGGGGAGGGTACCCTTCATATGCTGCACAATTCTTTAAAGAGAATAATGTAGTTCTTGAGAAGGAATCCGAGGATGATCTTATTTTGAAAAGTTACCCTGTTGATTTTATTGGCTTTAGCTACTATATGAGCCGTGCTGTAAGTGCAAATCCCGAGGGGAAAGAAACAACGGCTGGCAATCTGTTTGGTGGTGTCAAAAATCCTTATCTATCTTCATCGGAATGGGGCTGGCAAATTGATCCGATTGGTCTAAGGATTGCTCTAAATCTGTTATATGACCGTTATCAGAAACCGTTGTTTATTGTGGAGAATGGTCTGGGTGCAGCAGACATCGTGGAAGGAGACGACTTGATTAATGATGATTACCGCATCAATTATTTGCGGGAGCACTTATCTGAGGTCGCCAAAGCTATCCAAGATGGAGTTGATTTAATCGGATACACAAGTTGGGGACCAATCGACTTGATCAGTGCATCTACTGGAGAAATGAAAAAACGTTACGGATATATTTACGTCGATAAAGATAATGCCGGTGAAGGAAGCTTAAGAAGGATAAAAAAAGAAAAGTTTTTCTTGGTATAAAAAGGTGATTGCATCAAATGGATCTGATTTAGATTAATATTTAACAGATATAAAGGCCGTCCTTTAATTAGGGACGGCTTTTATGTTAAGGATAATTATGTGTTATACCATGTATATTTACTACGTTATTAAATAATGGAGCAGTATCGATAATGTGAGCTAATAGCTCTAAGGTGCGACAGGAGGTAATCGAAGTAGACACTTATGAAGTAATAACGCTCCAAAAAGGACTCATGATTTTAGATTTATTGTGAAAGAAGCACTCACTGACAGTGAGTGCTATCATGCGGGAATTGTCACTGAATAAAACTACAGCTTATCGATTGTTAAACATGCTGGAGAAGATGAACTATGTGGTCAATACCATAAATTTAATCATCTGAATCCACGAGTTTTTCGCGATGAACGGATTGATTGGCATAAAGATGTTCAGTGGAAGTCACTCGAAGCACCATATCATCTAGCCCGTGATGTTAGCGAGGCAGTATATGAGGTGAGTCAATCTCCTTATAATATGCTACAGCGTACAGCTGGGAGGGAACTTCTTCCTTATTGTGTTGCCCATAGTATTTCCTTTATCTCTTATGCCCTCTGGCTTACGGAATTCTTGGAGGCAAGTACTCTGAGGATTTCAAACCTGAGAATGGAGACTGCTGTAAAGGAAACCCTTTTATTCGCGGATAAAGTTCGCTCCAACAATCTGCAAAAAGCAGATAAGCTTAAAGTAATCGCTTCTTCCAAGCAAATTCAGCTTTCTGATTTTGTTCTTGCTTGGCTGTTAGCACAGACGGGAATTGATTCAGTGATTCTTGATGGCAAAAGGCCCTGAGCAGGTTGCCGGCAACGTTAAGGCAGATGACATTCAGCATATACGAATGAAGAACAAGTGAGCAGGGCCATTGCAGAGTCGGATACTTCAAGGGGGGGGGAATCATTCATAATAACAAAAGTGGCAAATGGAGATCAGGGGTATGATGCTACTCTTCGTGCTTTTGAAACCAGTTTGGAAAAGCTGCAGCTCGATTACTTGGATCTGTACTTGATTCATTGGCCGGTGAAGGGGAAGTCACTTGATACCTGGAGAGCACTCGAGCATCTTTATACGCAGCAAAGAATCAGGGCCATCGGAGTGAGTAATTATCAAATTGCAAATCTTGAGGTTTTGCTGACGGAGGCCGAGATTATTCCTGCACAAGTCCATATTACGTTGGACATCTAAAGCAGTTTTGTTACTATTCCAAAATCATTTAATGCAAAAAGTCTTGTTGAAAATATCTCTATCTTTGATTTTGTTTTGACTGAAGACGAAATGAACAGAATTGCATTGCTGAATAAGAACGAGAAGTTGCCGATGCCAAATACGAGAAAATTCCGATCTCTTTGATGAAAAGTGATCAACCAGTATTAAGTACACGACTATTGCTGACGATGGCCATTGCTTCAATTAGTGTATCAGGAGCATTATGGGCACCTTGGATTGACTTTCTTACCGAACGTTTCAAGGCTAAATGGATCATTGATTTTATAATTCTGATTATTGGATTTTCTTTTGCGTGATTTACTTGCAGTGGCAATACACTTATTGGTTTGGTTTTGGAATCAGATTGTTAGACTGGGGTGTTCAGGCGCAAATTTCAAATCAGACAAAGATCTATGCCTTGGATAAAGGTGCCAAAAGTCGGCTTAATACGTTGCTCTTGGTAAGCATTTTTCTTGGGTGGCCATTGGATATGGGCAGCGAAAACGAAACAGGGAATGAGTTTAGAACCTGTTACATCCAAACGGGGACGCCTTAGAACAAA